>JAVKMO010000014.1:0-119786 GCA_031539345.1 Chitinophagales bacterium
AAACAAGCAAACCCATTCAAACAACAAAAAATAAACAGTAATTCATGCTTATGATCATGCTTTTTAAAACGAAAATCCTCAAAACAACCTAATTTAAAAAGCACCTAACCAAGAAATGGCTTTTGCAAAGGGTTCTTTTAATTTTATAATTCCTTCATACAATTTAATGCAAAAATTGTAAGCCAAGCTACTACTTTTATAAGCATCTAATTTGGCAAATTCGTCTCGGTGTAAAAATTGAATTTTCTTTGTAAAAGCATCATCTTTTTTTGCTTCTAACTGTTTTTCGAATTCTTCTTTATTGGCTTTGCTTAATTCTAACCATTGCAACGCTTCGGGCAAATCGTTGTCTTTTATTTCATTACGATTTGTGTTCAAAGAAAAACCATCATTTTCAATTTTTAGCATTAGGACTTCGGTTCGATTTCTTGCAATTTCTTTGTCAATAAACAAAATAGAAGTTTTTACACCTGAATAAGGTTGAAAACAACCTGCTGGCAAAGAAACCACAGCCCATAAACCAGCTTCATATAAAAGCCATTTACGCAAAGACACATAATCGCCACTGGTGGTAAAAATAATTCCTTCGGGAATTATAAAACCGGCTTTTCCTTTTTCGGAATTTAAGTGTTGCAGAATATAAGACGAAAATAAAATTTCAGTTCTGTTGGCTGGAATTCTAAATTTATCGTGTGGGTCAATACCTCCTTTTGGTGTCATAAAAGGTGGATTGGCTAAAATGCAATCGTATCTATCTTTCCAACGAGTATCTGTAATTAAGGTATTGTATTCGTGAATTTTTGGATTATTGAAATGGTGCAAGTATAAATTTACTCTTGCCAATCTTACCATTAAAGGCGTATTGTCGTAACCTGCAATGTTTTTTTCTATATTTTTTCTTTCGTCTGTGGTTAGTTTGTCGCCAAGGTTTTGATAAATTTTTTCTTCGTCAATATGATTAGTTGTAAATCTTGTATGTTCAAAACCTTTGGTGTTGGTTCTTAATAAATGTTTGAACGAGGAAACTAAAAATCCACCTGTACCACAAGCTGGGTCAAGTATGGTATCGGTTTTTAATGGATTAACCACATCAACTATAAAATCAATAATATTTTTTGGTGTTCTAAATTGTCCATTATCGCCTTGTGAACCCATTGTTTTGAGTAAATACTCAAAAGCATTACCTAACTCTTCGCTATGTGAATATGTAAAACCATTTATCAAATCTAAAAAGCGTTGTAAAACCTTTCCGTCTCTAAATTTTAAAAATGCGTTTTGAAAAATCTCTTTAAAAAGAAAAGGAATTCCTGTTGCTTTTTGAATTTGCTCAATGCCGTTTATGAATTTTGTTACTCGTTGGTCGGCACTAATTTGATTGCTCATTAGTTGTTGCCAAGAATAATCTTTTAAAGTTCCTTTAAAAAACTTTTCATCAAAACCACTCTGACGAAGTTCTTCGTCTTGGTCGTCCATAAATTTATAAATCAATCCAATGGTGATTAATTCAATTTGGTCAGTAGGTAAAGGCAAAACTCCAACCAAGGTATCTCTTGCATCATCAATCCTTTTTTTCGTTTCTTTTGTTAGCATAATTTATCTTGGTAAAAATTGATTGATTGAAATGTTGTCTTTAATGTAGTTTACAATCTGAATTCGGTTGTCTTTTCCTAATTCTTTCATTTCTCGTAAACCAAAACGAGCATCGTTTGGGTCTGGGCTGTTGCTGTTAATTTTTTCTCTAATGTCCTCATATAACAAGTAACTATCCCACAATCTTTTGGCAGGATTGTATTTTGAGTTGTCAAATTGAGCTTCTGAAATAAACTTTTGAAAGTAGTCGTTGGCTAAATCTTCTCTTGTTTTTAGCTTGTAATCTTTCAAGAAAATTTTCATCATTATTTCTTTCAAACTTGCTCGTCTGTCCACTCCATAAGAAGTTAGTAATTTATCTAAATTCCAAAATTCGGTTGGTTTTTCAAAAATGTTTTCTTGCACATAGGCACTTAATGAATTCCAATCTTCTTCTTCAACTGCTTTTTGTAATTCAGGATTTTTTTGAACTTCTTCAACTGTTGCATCTTCAAATTGTTTTGAAAAGGCTTCTTTATCCACTTTCATTAGTTTGACAGCCGAAAACTCTTCTTCTGTAACCGTTTTAACTTCGTCAGCACCCAAATAATTCAAATCAACCTTTGGTGGATTTGGATTTCCTCCTTTCTTCTCGTTTTCTGTTTCTTTTGGTAAATCTATTTTTTGCTTGTAATCAAATTCATCTTCAAAATATTCGTGGTTTGCAAAAAAGTCAAACAAATGAAAGTTGTCTTTTGATAAACTTGTTTCTTTGTAATCAAATGTATGAAGCCTTGTTCCTCTACCTTTAATTTGAATATAATCGGTAGGCGAAAATATTGGTCTTGCCAAAACCACATTTAAAACATCTGTACAATCATATCCTGTTGTCATCATACCAACAGTTACACATACTCTTGTTTTGCTACTTTCGTAATCAAAAAGTTCTGGGTTAAAACTACTATGACCATTCAAATCGTTATTTGAAAATCTTGTAGTTCGGTCTTGCGAACCCATAATGTCGGAAGTAATTTGCAAAGCAAAAAACGAACCACTGCCATATTGTTCAGGATATAATTTAGACGCTTCTTCGTTTAAAAGTTTTGTCATTATTCTGCAATGGGCTCTTGAAACGCAAAAGAAAATTGTTTTACCAATTTCGTTGCTAATTGGGTCTTTCTTGGCGTATTTCAAAAAGGTTTCAATGAACTTTTTATTTGTTTCGTGAGCAAAGAATTTTCTCATAAAATCTTTTTTTATAAAAAGTATCTTCTTCTTCGTCTCCTTCTTCATTGGTAAATTTATGTGTCCAACCTTGTTGACTTAAAAGTTCGGTTGTAATGTCTGTTCTTGTATCTAATAATTTTGGTAAGCACAAATAGGGTGGTTTGTGTTTTACTGCATCTTCTAAACTAAATCTGTAAGTTGGCACTCCATCAGCACAACCAAAGGTTTCATAAGTACTTAAAAGCAAACGCTTTTCCATTTCTCTTGGATCTGCTTCATCAATGGAAACACTCTTTAAGTAATCTTTTGGCGTTGCAGTTAAACCCAATTTTGCACCAATAAAATAATCAAAGATTACTCTGTTGTTTCCGTTAATTGTTCTGTGTGCTTCATCTGAAATGATAAGTTGAAAATCGGAAGGACTAAATTCCTTTTGAAAACGATTGTCATAAGCCAAACTTTGAATAGTTGAAACAACGACTTTGGCACTTTGCCAATTCGTTTTATTTCGTTTGTAAATTACGCATTGGATTGCATCGTCTTCTAAATATTTTTTGAAAGCACTGTGTGCTTGTCTTTCTAACTCAATTCTGTCAACTAAAAATAAAATTCTGTCGGCATTTGCAGAACGAATAAACATTTTTATAATACCTGCACTTAAAAGCGTTTTTCCTGTTCCTGTTGCCATTTCAAACAGAAAACGATTTTTACCATTTATGTATTCTCCTTTTAATTTTTGAATTGCTTGAACTTGGTAATCTCTTAATTGCTTAATTCCTTTGTTTGTTCTTGCTTCTTGTTTTTGTGCTTCTGTATAAGTTAGCCATTTTGCATCTTGTGAAATTGCAATATAGTTTTCATCTATCTGCAAATCATTCATTTTTTCAGGACTTGGCGACCATTTTATGGCTTCATTAAGTTGTGAAATACTTAAAAATTTAGATATTACAGTTGGTTCGCCATATTCCAAATCCCAATAATAGTGTAAGTTTCCATTTGATAAAAAAATGTGTCTAATATGTTGAGCCCTTGCATATTCTCTTGCTTGTTCTTTTGCATTTAATGGGTCAATATTTTCTCTTTTAGCCTCTACTAATGCAATTGGTCTTGACAATTCATTCAATAATAAATAGTCAATGAAACCATCAGGTGCATTTTCCAAGTCTTCGCCAAGTTTTGAGTTGTCAAACTTTGCCTTTTTAGTTCTATGTTCTAATAAAATGTTTGCTTTGTCAGTATCTGCATCAAAGAAACTCCAACCTGCTTCTTCAAGTAGGTTGTTTATTTTAATTCTTGCTTTTGCTTCTTTTGACATCAGTCTAATTTGTAATTATTTATAAGTCGCAAATTTACATTTTTAAAATGGGTTGTTTGCTACTATGTTGTTTCAAAATTTCACTCTGTCCACTTGTAGGGTGGTGGGCTTGGGTGCGGTTGGGCAAAATTAAATGTGGTGTTTTTGTGTCGGCTTGTGGGCTGGTAAAACACCTCTTTTAATTTTGCGAAGGGTTGGTGGTCTTTCGTTTTTTCTGTATTTCTAATCGTTGCACTGGGTGTCTTCTTTTTGGGTTGCTTGTAACGAAAAAGGCTTGGCGTTGTTGGGGAATTAGCATTCCGTCAGCCCATAACTGAAGCCCAATGATTGCAATATTGCTGATGTTTTATTCATAAGCCAAATTTATAACGTCCTGCTGGAACTGAAGCCAAATTGAAATACAAATGATGAGGCAATATTCGTCAAGCCCCAATAATGCCAAACCTAATGTTGGCTGCTGTTTTTATTCACGCTGTATTCTCCCAACTAAACTTAAAAATGTCTCTATTTATAAAAGTTTTAATCCCTAAATGATTTGGATTTAATTGCAAAACAATATCTAGTTTGGAATTGTCAAATAAATAGATTTCGTCTACAAATTGAATTGGTACGTTATTTTGAACCAATGCTTCTGAACACATAATTCGTTTGCCTTCTACTTCGCCTAATTCATAATACTTCCAACTGCCTTTTTTTATTAGTGTCCAGTTAATTTTGTTTAAATCTTCCACATTTTTAAAAAATTTAGTTGAACTGTTAACTGCATTTCCATTTGAAAAGAACACCTTGTCTGATAACAAAATATGTGGATTTACTTTAAGCAAAATTAGTTCAGCATTATTTCTTTTGTTGCTTAAAGCTAAAAGCATTGGGTTCTTGTGATTAAAATAAAGAGGTGCAAAATCGTGTATATTTCCACCTAAAGTTTCTTCAAATCTATTTCTCTTGGCATTAGCACTTTTATTTGAAATGTCAACATTTCTTAAATTATATTTATCAGCTATGTTATGTGAAACAATACCTAACTCTAAAATGCTCTTTAAATTATCAATATGAGTAATATAAAAAAGTCCACCAAATGGAAAATTATTCAATTGCTGTTCATTTAGTTTTTGTCTTTTTGATATTACATCTCTATGCTCTGTAAAGTCTATAAACTTTTTAACACTTAATTTAGTACTGTTTAAAAGAACATTGAATTTGTCGAGTTGTTCAGAATTAAGGGATATAAAGTAGTTGTCTATTTTAGAAAAAAGATGTTTATAGAATTTTAGTAAGTTGGATAAAATGTAATTATAAAATCCATCAAGTAATAAAATTTCTTCTGACCTTAACTTTAGTGTTAAATGGAAATATGAATTTCCTTTGTTATGCAGACCTGGATTTGTTAGATATAATGATTTGTATATTTTTTTAATTTTAAAACTGATGTGGTTTGAAATAGTACTTATCTGAAAAATTTTATTATAGTAGACTTCTAAAACATCAATTTCTTTGAAGTTCTCATCTTCGCCAACAGACTTTAAAAATTGCTCAACATTTGATAGTTCAGAGTAAAGTGATTTAAGAATACTTATGTAAATATTCTGATTATATACTTCAAGAAACTTTTCGCCATTATTCAAAGTAAACTATTTTTAAATTTCTGTTTGGCATTTCAAGAACAAAAGTATCAACTTCATTAAATGTGTCAAAGGAAACAGTAAAAAGATAATCTGGGTCAAAACCTTTAAACTGCATTTGATTTTGATTTTTACTAATTACATATCCTTTTTTAGGTGATAATGAAGGTTCTATACTTACAACAATTTCTTTTTTGTCATTAATGAAACTTATATTTATTGTTCTCTCAACTTCGCTTTCTGATGTCAAAACCTCATATCTCTTATGTTTTGTAGAATAAAAAATACTTGGTATGGTTTCAATACTATCAATTTGAAAGCCGTGATTTTTTTGAAAATAATCTCTTAAAAAATCCCACATTCCTTCCCACTGTACATTTTGAGGAATTCCCATCATTGCAGACACAGCCTCACGTTCTGAATATTGAGTAATAAGCTCTGATGCAGCTTTTGTAAAAATATTGGCATAACTCATTGCATTAGCATTGTTTTTATTTTTTAAAATAGACAAACAAGCATTGTTGATAACTTCAGCTTCAACATCTACCATTGTTATTTGTCCTCTTCTTGTTTGAAGGTTTTGAATTGATTTTGCTAAAATTTCTTTTGCTTTTTGAATATCCATTTTAAAAAAGGTTTGTTTGAATGTTTAATGTATCAATACGTATTTCGAAATCAAAACATTTTTGAATTGTTGATTCGCCAATACCTTTAGTAGTAGCAAGCTGTCCCATATTTTTAAGTTCTATATTTTCAAGAATTTCTTTTATTTTTTTTATTTTATCTTCTTTGAGAAGTGATATTTTTTTTAATTCAATGTTACTTCGAGATCGAAATGATTTGCTGAATTTGTCAAATAAATCATCTGATGCGTTAGCATCAAATTGATATATTTCCACAGGAATATCAATATCAACTAAATATTTTTGAAGTAATTGAAGTGATTGTTCTTTCGTTAAACCACCGTTTTGAGCCCCTAAGAGTGGGAATGCAATTGAAATAATACCTTTTTCTTTATAGGTTTCTTTGAATTTCTGCAATCCTTTTTCTAAATACTCAGGTTTAGTTTCATACTTCCAATGATATTTTGTTGGAAAATTTAAAATCCACTTTTGATTTGTTTTATATAGATAGAGTTTACCAATGTCAAGAAGTTTTTTGTCACACATTTCTTGGTAACGAATAAACATTTCTGGATAACGATACTTGCATTCTAATGCAATTCCAGCACCCATAATTCCAAAACAGTTTACTGTGTTTACTATTGTTTGATGTTCAGTACAAAATATATTTCCCGTTATGATTTTCATTATTTTTTGTCTTGGTACTGTCGCTCTAAAATAGCAGCCAACACGTAAATATACGCAATAGTATCATTTTTTCATTCCACTTTCAAACTAAATTTAAAAATCAAAAATTCAACATATTGTAAAGAAAGATAACCATTTTACGCATTGCGTTTTTTTGTATCAGTCAGTTGCTACTGCTTTTAGATTGTTTTCTGCTGCTTGCTTTTCTGTACTTTCTCGCACCTTTTTTTTCTGCAATAAATATTGCGGAATAAGGTTTGCGTTTGCAATTTTTTCTGCTTGTAATTGGCGTTCTGGGCGTAATTCTTTTTTGAGATATTGTTCTATCAAAAGAGATGCCATTGGTGCGGCCCAAGTTGCTCCAAATCCGCCAGAATTTTCTATCGCAACAGCAATGGCTATTGTTGGGGTATCTTTTGGTGCAAACGCAATAAATAAAGAGTGATTGGGCAATTTAACGACTGCTCCATTCACCAATTGTTTATTTTCTACTGTACCTGTTTTGGCACAAATTTTTACACCAGGAATAGCCGCAGAACGTGCTGTTCCAAACAACACAACGTCTTCCATCGCATCGGTAATATCTTGATAAACGCTTGCTGGAATATTCGTTACAACGTGTTTCTTTTTATATTTTGATAATATCATCTCTTCGTCTTCGTTACTATTATCTATGCTATTGACAAAATGTGGCGTATAGTAATATCCTTTATTGGCAATGATGGTTGTTAAGTTGAGCAATTGCAATGGGGTGAGGGATAACTCTCCTTGTCCAATTCCTAAAGAAGAAATATTGCAAGAGTTCCAACGAGAAATAAAAAATTTATTATATCGAATCGAGTCTGGCACATATCCACTCACTTCATAAGGCAAATCAACTTGCAGTTTTCTGCCTAACCCAAAATCATTCAAATATTTTTTCCATGCGGCTAATCCTTGTGCAGGGTCATTATATTTTTTATTATCTACAATCATTCTAAACAAATGAAAGAAATAAGAATTACAAGAGTTAGAAATGGCTAATCGCAAATTCGCCGCATGCCCAGTACTGCTATGAGTGCAAGAAAAGGGCTTTCCACAATAGGTATAAGCACCATAACAATTAAAGCCTGAGTTTTGCGTAATCACGCCTTCTTGCAAACCAATAATTGCTTCTATAGGTTTAAAAGTAGAGCCAGGCGAATAGGTGCCTTTAATACAACGATTTAATAAAGGTGATGTTTCATCTTTAAAAAGTGTGCTAAAATTGACGTTTCTATTTTGACCAGTTAATAAATTTGGGTCATAAACTGGTCCTGACGCCATGGCAATAATGCTACCTGTTTGAGGGTCGCAAGCAACAATGCTGCCAATTTTATTTTGTAATAATTGTTCTGCCAAAGCTTGTATGGGCAGTGATATTGAGGTTCGTAAATTTTTTCCGGGCAAGGCTGGCAGATCTTTGCTTCCGCCTTCATACGCACCAATTTGTCTGTTTTTATTGTCTCTAATCACATAACTAATACCCTTTACGCCCTTTAATGTTTTTTCATAAAAATTCTCTAATCCCGACAATCCAATATAATCTCCTAAAGCATAGGTGTTGTGTTTTTTCAAAATGCCCGAGTCAACCTCACCCACATAACCCAATACACTCGAACCCACCCTTGATGGATAATAACGCATCGTTCTTTCTTCTAACTCTACGCCATTAAATTGGTGCATATTTTCTTGCAATTTGCCTAAAATTTTTTCAGAAAAAACGGTTTGAAAAATCACAGGGCGATAAATTCCGTTTTTGTAAATCAATGCGTTGAGCTTTTTTTTAAACGACTCAATGTCGATTTCTAAAATAGAACAGAAATAAGACGTGTCCATATTTTTAAACAGTTTCGGTGTAATCACTAAATAATACGTACTCATATTATTTAAAAGTGGTTTGTCTTCTCTATCAAAAATAATGCCCCTATCAGGGTATATAATTTTTTTATACACGGCGTTTTCAAAAGCAATGATTTTGTATTTCGATGTAATCACTTGCAAATAAAAAAAACGCAAAAAGACAATAGAGATTGAAGCAATGACAAAAAGTTGCAAAATATAACTACGCTGTGCTCCTTGTTGTGGGCTAAACATGGACAAAATAAAATATGGTACAAGTGCAAAAAAATCAAAACAAAATGAATGGCATAAAATATTTTTATCGAACGAATTTCACATTCTAAAATAACAAAACAATAACAATATTAATAAAAATAAAATGTTTTACTTTTTTTTAAAAAGTTTTATTTTTTATTATCATTGCGTGATAATATTTTATATTATCAAAATAAACAAATAATATAGTGTAAATATGAAAAAAACAATCACGTGGATACCTTTTGGCATTTTAGTCCTTTTTTGTGCATTTGCCTTATTGCCTTCTTTGCAGCCAACACAAAGTGTGCAAATGGACGGCCTGAACTTGGCAGACACCGCATGGATGCTAACCGCAACGGGGTTAGTATTGATTATGACGCCGGGGTTAGCGTTTTTTTATGGCGGCATGGTACAAAAGAAAAATGTTATTTCTACAATGTTCCAGAGTTTTGTTTGTATGGCAATTATTTCTATTGTATGGATAATTATTGGTTTTAGTTTGGCTTTTGGCGATTCTTTTTATGGCATTATTGGCAATCCGACAACATTTTTTATGCTCAAAAACATCAATAGTGAAAAACCTTGGTCTTTAGCTCCCACCATTCCCTTATTGCTGTTTGCGTTTTATCAACTCAAGTTTGCGATTATCACGCCGGCGTTAATTACAGGTGCTTTAGCAGAACGGGTAAAATTTACGTCTTATGTTTTGTTTATTGTGTTGTTTAGTCTGTTTATTTATTCGCCTTTGGCTCACGCTACTTGGCACCCTAAAGGGCTTTTATTTCAACTTGGCGTATTAGATTTTGCTGGCGGAACAGTTGTTCACATGAGTGCGGGTTGGGCGGCTTTGGCCGGGGCGTTATTTTTAAAACGTCGTCATGAACAACCTGTTCATCATGCACCGGCAAGAATTACTTACGTCATATTGGGGACAGGGTTACTTTGGTTTGGCTGGATTGGTTTTAATGCGGGTTCTGCATTTGGTGCAAATGGACTTGCGGTTACTGCACTTGCAACAACGACAACGGCTTCTGCGGCGTCAGCTTTAACATGGATTTTATTTGATGCCACAAGGGGCAAACACCCAACGGCAATGGGTGCTTGTATTGGTGCTGTGGTGGGCTTGGTTGCCATTACACCTGGTGCTGGATTTGTGAGCGTTTCTCATTCTCTTGTCATTGGTTTTGTGAGCAGTATTGTTTCTAATCTGATGATTCATTGGCGTGCAAGAGTCAATATTGACGATACACTTGATGTGTTTCCATCGCATGGGGTGGGCGGTATGGTGGGCATGTTGCTGACGGGCGTTTTTGCCAATCAAGCGGTTAATGCAACAAATACAACAGGGAATGGACTGATTTTTGGAGAAACTAAATTGTTTACCATTCATGTATTGGTGATGCTTGGTGTGTCTGCGTTTTCTTTTTTTGGAACGTGGTTATTGTTATGGGTTACGAATAAAATTAGTCCGCTACGTGTAAGTGCAATGGAGGAAAAAGAAGGCTTGGACAGAAGTCAGCATGGTGAGTTTTTGTAAGTGTTTAAAGGGGCGACAAGAAAGCAAAGCTCAATAGAAAGGCGGACGATGAACGGAGCGCCGCAACGATGTTCAATCAGGGGTTTTGCGGTGATAACAAAAATCATTTTGTTGTAAATTAAATTTTGATGTATGCTATTGAGAGTGTTTTTTTGTAGTTGTTTGTGTTTTGTAGAAACGGTTTTTTGTCAAGATAGCGTGGGCAAAAAATTGAAGTTGAGTGGTTATGTAGAGTTGTTTTATCAATACAATTTGAATACGCCGAGCAACCATCAAAGTGCGGCTTTTATTTATGATTATGTGCGGCATAATGAGTTGAACCCTCACTTGCTTTTGGTGCGTGCAGATTATGACAACGAGCGTGTACGTGGGCGTTTTGGGATTGGGTCGGGGACGTATATGGATGTGAATTATGCGAATGAACCTGCGGCGTTTAAAAATTTGTATGAGGCGAATTTTGGCATGCAGCTTTTTAAAAATAAAAATGTGTGGTTTGATGTGGGCATTTTGCCTTCGCATATTGGGGCAGAGTCGGGCATGGGAAAATCAAATTACAATGTAATGCGGAGTTTGATGGCAGATAATACGCCGTTTTACGAAACAGGTTTGCGTTTATATTGTGGCACAAAAAAATGGGCGTGGAGTGCTTTATATTTAACGGGGTGGCAAAGAATTAAACGTATCGATGGCAATTCTACGCCTGCATTTGGTACGCAAATTGTGTTTACGCCAAATGAAAAATGGTCTTTGAATAGTAGCACTTTTGTGGGATCAGAATTTGCAGACGCTGTTGCACGTTGGCGTTATTTTCATGATTTTTATGTTACGGCGAACCTTTCAAAAAGTTGGTCGGTGATTTGTGCTTTTGATGTGGGTTGTCAAGAACAAGCTGGCGACAAGAGCAATTATGATGTTTGGTCGAGTGCGTCTTTGATGGTAAAAAAGAAGGTGAATGAACAATTGACATTGGCTTGTCGTGGCGAATATTATGATGATAAAAAGAATGTAATTATTACGACTATACAACCTGTAAGGCTGACTGCGTATTCATTCAATGCAGATTATAGCCCAGAGAAAAGTATTTTACTCCGCCTTGAAGGTCGTTGGATTCATGCCGAAAAAGCAATTTTTGCTAAAGGTGATGAATGGCGAAACAATAACGTTTTGGTTACGGCCGCCTTCATTTTGGCTTTGTGATAAGTTGGTGAATAAGAGATAAACTCATTCTCTCTTTTTATACAATTTATTTCTTGCTTTCTTGTACGAGCATTTCTTCTTGCGTTGTAATTGTAGTTATTATGTTTATGGCGATTTTGCAACTCATTCGCAACAGTTATGATAGAAGACATTATTCAATTCGACTACGTTTTATTCATTGGCATCAATCAAATTTTTCATTGTGCCTTTTTAGACCATGTGCTCCCTTTTTTGCGTATTCCTATTGTTTGGGTACCGCTGTATTTATTTCTAATTTTATTTGCCGCAAAGCAATTTTCGGGTGAACATTTTTTATACTGGGTTCTTGCTTTTGTTGTTGTTATTAGTTTGTGTGATGCGATAAGCAGCCATGTCATCAAAAGCCTCATTTATCGAATGCGTCCATGCTACAATCCGCTTTGGTGGGGAAAAGTAAGGCATTTAACAACGTATTGTTCTGGCACATCAAGTTTCACATCGTCTCATGCGTGCAATCATTTTGGTATGGCAATTTTTTTTTATGTCTCGCTACGTGATTATTTTAAACGATACGCCGTGGCATTTTTTGTATGGGCTTTTTTTGTCAGCTATGCACAAGTGTATGTTGGTGTACACTATCCTTTAGATATTTTTTGTGGTGCTATTATAGGCACTACATTAGGCTTTTTTGTGTCCCAATTTTATACGCAACTTACTCTTCAAGCCAACAAAAACAATGCTGAAAGAAATTAGTATTGACACATTTCTTCGCTCTACACACGCAACTATTTTCGATTATGAATCACTCACTTGACTTTGAAAAACAGAACGGTTTATTGCCTGTTATTGTACAACACGCCCACAATCAAGTTGTTTTAATGCTTGGCTTTATGAACGAAGCGGCATACACAAAAACAATGGCTGAAAAAAAGGTTACTTTTTTTAGTCGAACGAAAAATCGCTTATGGACAAAAGGTGAAACGAGTGGCAATTTTTTGCACGTTATAGACATTAAAATAGATTGTGATGCAGACACTTTGCTGATTCACGCTTTGCCTGAAGGCAATGTTTGTCATACAGGGCAAGAGACTTGTTTTGGCAACACGGAAAGCAAAAATTCTTTTTCTTTTTTACATCAGCTGCAACACATTATTGCACAGCGACAACAAGCCTCTTCTGAAGTGTCTTACATTTCTTCTTTGTTTCAAAAAGGCATCAATAAAATTGCTCAAAAAGTTGGCGAAGAAGCCGTTGAGGTTGTGATTGAAGCCAAAGATAATGACGACGAAAAATTTTTAAACGAAGCCGCAGATTTGCTATTTCACTACCTCATTTTATTAAAAGCAAAAGGAACATCTTTAGAAAACGTTATCGACATTTTAGAAAATCGCCACAAAAAAGCAAGTAAAACATAGTTATGGTGTATCCCTTGCATCTTAAAGTTTGTGGCATGACTACTTTGCATCAAGCACAGGCTTTACAAAGTATTGGTGTTGATTTTGTTGGGTTTATTTTTTATCCTCCATCAAAACGTTTTGTGTCTGATTTAAGCATGGTTCAATCGTTTTCTTTTTCCCGCAAAGTGGGCGTTTTTGTCAATGAACAAACCGATAAAATGATTCGCATTGCAAAAGAAACGCAGATTCAATACCTTCAATTACACGGAACAGAAAGTGTACAAACTTGTCAATATTTACAACACCAAGGTTTTAAAATCATCAAAGCTTTTGGCATCGACGCAGACACACCTGTGCAAGCATTACTCGATGAATATGGTGCTGTAGTTGATTATTTTTTATTCGACACAAAAACAAATCAGCACGGCGGAAGTGGCAAACAATTTATGTGGACATTATTAAATGATTTACAATTCTCAAAACCTTTTTTCCTTAGTGGCGGCATTGGCATTGACGATATACAGAAAATTGTCGCCTTTCAACAACACAAACATTTACCTTTATTTGGGTTAGACATTAACAGTAAATTTGAAACACAAGCAGGCATTAAAAACATTCCATTGATACAATCTTTTCAACATCACTTCATTCCTTCTCTACCATGACAAACATTAATAACAAAGGCTTTTATGGCAATTTTGGCGGTGCATTTATTCCAGAAATGCTGTTTCCTAATATTGATTTTTTACAAAAAAATTATCTCAACATCATCGAAGGCAAAAAATTCCAAAAACGCTTTCAAGAGCTTTTACAACACTATGTTGGTCGGCCTACGCCACTCTATTTTGCAACGCATTTATCCGCCAAATACAACACACAAATTTTTTTCAAAAGAGAAGATTTAACCCATACAGGTTCGCACAAAATCAACAATACAATTGGACAAATTTTAATTGCACAAGCCTTAGGCAAAAAAAGAATTATTGCCGAAACAGGTGCAGGACAACACGGCGTAGCAACCGCAACGGTATGTGCGTTAATGAACATTGAATGTGTCGTTTATATGGGCGAAGTCGATATCGAACGCCAAGCTGCCAACGTCTATAGAATGAAAATGTTAGGTGCAAAAGTAATTCCGGCAACAAGCGGAACAAAAACCCTCAAAGATGCCACCAACGAAGCCTTACGAGACTGGATCAACAACCCTACAAACACACATTATATCATTGGTTCCGTTGTTGGTCCACACCCCTACCCCGACATGGTGGCTCGCTTTCAAAGCGTCATCAGCCAAGAAATTAAAACACAACTCAAAGCACAAACAGGCAAATCAAAACCCGATTATATCATCGCCTGCGTAGGCGGCGGAAGTAATGCCGCAGGCAGCTTTTATCATTTTTTAAATGACACAAAAGTACAACTCATTGGCGCAGAAGCGGCGGGACTTGGCGTACACACAGAACACACTGCCGCCACTTTAGCCAAAGGCAGCACAGGCATTATTCACGGCAGTCAAACCATCATGATGCAAAACAAAGACGGTCAAATTGTCGAACCACACTCTATTAGCGCCGGCTTAGATTATCCAGGCATTGGGCCACTCCACGCGCATTTACACCAAACTAAAAGAGCCAAATATATTCCCATTACAGACGACGAAGCCCTCAATGCCGCCCTCCTTTGCAGTCGTTCAGAAGGCATTATTCCTGCATTAGAAAGTGCTCACGCCATTGCCATTTTTGAAAAAAAACACTTCAAACAAAACGACACCATCGTCCTTTGTTTAAGCGGCAGAGGAGACAAAGATTTGCCCACTTACATGAAACATTTTAACATCTAAAAAAAAAAATAACCCTACTCTTTATACCTTATTATTTTTTATGAGTCAAACCCAAAGCCCTGATTGATCTTGGTTGCGACGCTCCGTTTATCGCTTAGTACGCTGTTCATCACGGTATAATATCATCCATGAAAATACTTTCAAAAAATAAAAATCCACAAACTTTGACTCAGAATAGATATAAACATGCACGTCAAACAGCATTTACAATATATTTACATACTGTATTATTATAGAAGAAAAAATAAATCAAGATGGAATATAAATTCATAGATCTATTTGCAGGTATTGGCGGATTCAGAAAAGGCTTTCAAGATGCGGGGTTCAAATGCGTCTTTACCTCTGAAATCAATACACAATGCCAACAAGTTTATGAAACAAATTTTGGAGACAAAGCGTTTGGAGATATTACCCAAATCGCGCCAACAGATATTCCCAACTTTGATATTTTACTTGGCGGATTCCCTTGCCAACCTTTTAGTATTTCAGGCAAAAAAATGGGTTTTGAAGATACGCGTGGAACTTTATTTTTTGATATTTGCCAAATCATTGAAAAAAAACAACCTAGTGTTATTGTTTTAGAAAATGTAAAACATCTCATTCATCACCAAAAAGGAAATACATTTAAAGTCATCAAAAACGCTTTGATAGACTTAGGATACAACGTAGTACATAAAATTTTAAACGCAAAGGATTTTGGAGTACCTCAAAACAGAGAACGAATTTTTATCATTGCTACAAAAAATTATTACTTCAATTTTGCACAACTGAAAAGGGAGAAAAAAGTCATTTTAAGGGATTTTTTAGAGTCAGAAGGAAACTTTGAATTTATCGACAAATCAGAATACACTTTAATTGAAAAGCCAAAGCATCAAGAAAGCGGTTTGATTTTCGTTGGTTATAGAAATAAAAATATTTGGCAAAAAGGAGTTAGAGCTAATACAGAACATCTTTCACGAGTACACAGACAACCCAACAGAATTTATTCTATTGACGGCACACATCCTACAATTCCATCACAAGAAACAGCAGGACGTTTTTTTATTTACATCCCAGAGTTAGATGCAGTTAGAAAATTAACAATCACTGAATGCTATAAAATAATGGGCTTTGAATCTAATTTTATAAAACATTCAAATCTTGGTGAACAATATAAACAAATTGGAAATTCTGTTGCAATTCCTGTCATTAGAGCAATTGCAGAAAGCATCAAAGAACAAAAATTATTAATCAATGAACCACAAAGAAAAGTTGCTGGAGGTGTTCAACCGCTCTTATTTGCTTAGTGATATTAAAAATGTCAATAAAGAGACCAAAGATTTTATCCAATCTATTGGAGCAAAAATCAATACACAAAAAGGAGTTTTTACTGTATTGGTAACATTGTTGACGCATAAAATTATAGCCCCAAAACAAGATATTAGAAAACACCAAACAAGCATGAAAGGAGGATTTTTTGGTCGCTCTATTGATACGACTTATATCACACCGACTTTAAAAGAACTTGGCTTACCTTCTATGGCAGAGAGTGGTTGGCTCACTCGTTCTTTAGAACAGCCCTACCCTTACAATTTAGACTATAACGGAAAAATAAGCCACAAAATTGTCAAAAAAGCATTTCTGAATGTGCTAGACTTTATTCAAAAAAATCCTCAATCAGCAAACAATATACTTCGTCTTTTATTAGCCGAAGCAATAGCCTCAAAAAATGATGCAATAGTAGAAATTGTAAGGTTAGAAAATCCTGATAACCTGACAATTGACAATATTACAAAGGCATTAGACGAACATTTTCACACTCGATATGGAACGCACGGTGGGTCTAAACTTCCAGTTTTAGCATTTTTTGCTATCTATAAAAGTCTCATAAAAGAAATTGACAGATATAAAGGCTGTACATTAGCTGAAATAGGCAGTCATACCGCATCAGACAGAACTTCAAAATCTGCGGGGGATATTGAAATTTTCAAAAAGAAGAAATTATTTGAAGCAATAGAAATCAAATTAGACAAGGAAATTGATGTAACAATAGTAAGAATTGCTATTGAAAAAATTGCTCGTTACAATCCAGACAGATATTACATTTTGTCTTATATCGGCATCAAGGAAAGCGATAAAATAGAAATTGCCAACTTGATAAATGCACTACGAATACAACACGGTTGCCAAATTATTATCAACGGTCTCTTACCAACAATCAAATATTATTTACGTTTGATTACATCCTTAGATGAATTTTTAAACAACTATGACAACCTCGTTCAGAAGGATACAGAAATACAAAAAATACACAAAGAAAAATGGAACGAACTCATCAACAAACATCTAAAATAAACAACTTCATTAGTGATAGGAAGGAGTATCAATCAGCTTTTCTTTTTTTTCACCCACGGACAAGTTCTATTTTTTCAACATTCAATGGTATTTAAAGCACTTTAATAAATGAACAACACACTCCAACAACTCTTACAACAAAAAAAAAACAAACTCCTTAATTTGTTTTACACTGCAGGGTATCCCTACCTTACAGCAACCACCGACGTACTCAACGCAATTCAAACAACCGCATGCGACATCGTAGAAATTGGCATACCCTTTAGCGACCCCTTATCAGACGGACCAACTATTCAAAACAGCAGTCGCATTGCTTTAGAAAACGGCATGAATATTGAAACCCTTTTTCAACAACTCAAACACAATACAACCAAAACAAAAACGCCCATTATTTTAATGGGATATTTGAACCCTGTTATGCAATACGGCATCAAAAAATTTTTACAACAATGCCAAAATGTTGGCGTTGCAGGAACGATTTTTCCTGACCTACCCATCGATATTTACGAACAAGAATATCAACACCTCTATCAACAATATCACGTGTCTAATATTTTTTTAGTAACACCAGAAACTACACAACAACGCATTCTAAAAATAGACGCATTGAGCAACAGTTTTATTTATGTTTTATCTGCAAGTGCCACAACTGGGAAAACAGTTCAACTCGAACAGCAGCAACTTTTTTTTCAACGCCTCAATAAAATGAAACTTAAAAACCATTACCTCATTGGGTTTGGCATTCGCTCAAAAGATGATTTTACAATGGCAACCACTTATGCCAATGGAGCAATTATTGGAAGTGCTTTTGTTGAACACATTAAAAACGCAAATACAAAAACAATAACCAAAAAAGTGCAACAATTTGTAACCCAAATTCTCGACTAATTATTTTTCTATTGTATAATTCGATAGCAATATGCTTCTATCCATTCTCTTTTCTTTTTTCTTACACCCCTATTTTGTTTCTCAAAGCAATTTGTTTTATGAAACAACAACACAAGAACTACAAATTACTTCACAATATTTTTTAGATGATTTTGAAAAAGCATTAAGCCAATATTATCAAGGAGAATCTATTGTCATTACAAGAAAAGAAAGCATTGCACAAAAAGAAAAAATCAAAAAGTATCTATTGAACAAAATGAAAATTAGCATCGATGACAGCACGCAAACGATAGATTTTTTAGGTTATGAATTAGAACACGGCAATATCATTTGCTATTTGGTTGTGCCTAATACAAAAACTCCTCAAAGAAATCTTTCGTTTAGCAACAGCGTTTTATATCAAACCCAAGAACAACAAACACACCTCATTCAATTGCAAATTGGCAAACAAGAATGGAACGCAAGAATTCAAAATCCTGTCCAAGAATATCAATTCAAATTATGACACTTAAGCAGTTTTTTTTTATTGGATTGATTGCCTTTTTAACGCTCCAAAATAGTGTTGCTCAAAATCAACATGCAAACAAGAACCGTGAAGTCAATCATACAGCACTTAAAAATTCTTCCACAACAGACTCAACTCCATATTTTATACAAGAAGATGATAGTGAAAATGCAGGTTTAAATTCACTACAACAAGGCATTTTTTTTGATACAATAGAAAAGCAGATTATTCTTTCTACACATTCAAACTTAGCTACAGACACGCTTTCTTTTGTTATCCCTAACTTGTTTGACCAAATGATGTATTGGGTGGGTACAAAATATAAATATGCAGGCAAAAATGAAGGCGGTATTGATTGCTCGGCCTTAGCACAAAAAATAGTTCTTGCTTGTTTTCAAATCTCTATTCCGCGTACCGCAAACGAACAATATGATCATTTAAAAAAACAAAAAGAAAAATTTGCACAACAAGGCGATTTAGTTTTTTTTAAACTCAACAGAAGACGCAGACGGCGAATATCACACGTGGGCATACTGTTAAACAAAACGTATTTTATTCACGCATCTTCTTCTCAAGGGGTAATTGTGAGCAATATCAATGACACGTATTACAAAAAACGCATTGCAGGGTTCAGAAAACTTGATTGATGAACGCCTTTTGAGGTTATCAATCAAATTTGTGAAGATCAATCTAAAGCAGTTCTAATTTTTATCTTTGAGGCTTCATTTTATTAATCATAAAAATTCACATGATGCAAACAATAACAAAAACCAAAATTGACTTCAAACTACCTTATCAAGTAAAAGATATGACTTTGGCAGAATGGGGCAGAAAAGAAATTGAACTTGCCGAAGCAGAAATGCCCGGCTTAATGTCGCTTCGCAAAGAATATAAAGGTAAACAACCATTAAAAGGGGCACGCATTGCGGGCTGTTTACACATGACCATTCAAACTGCGGTTTTAATAGAAACATTGATTGACTTAGGTGCAGAAGTTCGTTGGAGTTCTTGTAATATTTTTTCTACACAAGACCACGCAGCAGCAGCAATTGCAAAAGCTGGCATACCCGTTTTTGCATGGAAAGGATTGAATGAAGAAGAATTTAATTGGTGCATAGAACAAACCCTATTTTTTGGCAGTGCCGACAAACCGCTCAATATGATTTTAGACGACGGCGGGGATTTAACAAATATGGTTTTTGATGTGTATCCTGAATTGATTAAAGGCATTAAAGGACTTAGCGAAGAAACAACAACTGGCGTTCACCGCTTGTACGAAAGAATGAAAAAAGGTACACTGGCTTTACCCGCCATCAATATCAACGACTCGGTAACAAAATCAAAATTTGACAACAAATATGGTTGCAGAGAAAGTTGTGTTGATGCTATTCGTCGTGCAACAGATGTGATGATTGCAGGAAAAGTGGCTGTGGTGGCAGGTTTTGGTGATGTTGGAAAAGGCTCTGCAGAATCTTTAAAAGGCGCTGGTGCAAGAGTCATTGTTACTGAAATAGACCCAATTTGTGCTTTACAAGCAGCGATGGAAGGCTATGAAGTAAAAAAAATGAAAGACGCTGTGCAAGAAGCCGACATTGTTGTAACAACAACAGGATGCAGAGATATTATCACTGCAGAACATTTCAAATTGATGAAAGACAAAGCCATCGTTTGCAATATTGGACACTTTGATATTGAAATTGACATGGCATGGTTAAACAAAAATTACGGCAACACAAAAGTTGAAATCAAACCCCAAGTAGATAAATATACCATCAATGGAAAAGACGTTATCGTTCTTGCAGAAGGCAGATTGGTTAACTTGGGTTGTGCAACTGGACACCCTTCATTTGTAATGAGTGCCTCTTTCACTAATCAAGTAATGGCACAATTAGAATTATGGATTAATATCTCTAAATATAAAAATGAAGTGTATGTTCTGCCAAAACATTTAGATGAAAAAGTAGCCCATTTACACTTGGAAAAAATCGGTGTTACCTTAGATGAATTAACAAAAGAACAAAGCGAATATTTAGGCATTCCTGTCGCAGGACCGTTTAAAACAGATATGTATAGATACTAAAAAAAGAAATGTTATTGAAGGTATGTTCGGTCTTATACTGAGCATACCTTTTTTTTTAAATATAATCAACACTTGAAACACGAAAAAAACATCGCAAACTTTATATTCGGTTTATGAAAATTGCACTTCAATATGTTAGCGATAACACAGGAAAAAAAAAGTCTGTTCAAATTCCTTTTACAGCGTGGAAAAAACTAATCGGAAAGTTGAAACAATATGAACAAGCATTACAAATAAAAAGTGATATTAAAGAAGCTTTTGATGAAGTGAGTGAGTTAAAAAAATCAACTGGTAAAAAACAAAAATTCGCAGATTTTCTTCATAAACTTTAATATTATACCTGCTGAAAAATTTAAAAAGGAAGCAAAACGTTTGATTAAAAAATATCCTTCGCTTAAAGAAGAACTCCAAATATTAGGGACACTTTTACAAGCCAACCCAACTATGGGGATTCCACTTGGAAAAAATTTTTATAAAATAAGAGTTGCAATTAAAAGTAAAGGCACTGGAAAAAGTGGCGGAGCAAGAACAATTACATATGTTGTACATGAAAATAAAGAAGTTTATTTATTGACAATTTATGACAAATCTGAATTTGATACAATAGACGACATAACACTGAAAACAATTATCAAACAGAGTATTATCAACTAATAAAAAAAAGCGAATAACTATTCCATCAATAAAAATACATTCGTTTGTAGTTTTTATTTCATCTTAATTTTCTTTCACACTATAAAATCTATCGCTATGAAAATCCTCAACTTCATTTTTATCTTCATCGCATTGACATCAACAATCATCAGTTGTAAAAAAGATGCCGAATTATGTTCTTTGTCTGCTGCAAGTTTGAATGGAAAATCATTAAAAGTCAGCAAAGTTATACTCGTTAAACTTGGTGTAAAAACTGACATGACAGCGTTATTTCTTGCTCAAAGCCCATGCTCCAATGTTACTATACAATTTACTGAAACAACCATTAAACCGCTTTTTCCTTCTAACTGCACAATGAGTGCAGAAGACCTAGCAGCGGCTTCTATTGCTCTAAATTATAAGCTAACTACAGAAAATGGCAAAAATTATATTAATGTAAATCCACCAGGAGAAGAAGCTAAAAAAACAGAAGTAACTGCCTTTGATTGTAGCAGTTTGACGATGGCGGAAACATATGAAAGGGATACTATTGAAATAACATACACGGCTTTGTAACAAAAAAATTATACTACAACCCAAGCCTTTGTGTTCATTCACAAAGGCTTTTTTTATGAACCCCAATTGTCTCGGTCTAAACTTCGATATTGAATTGCTTCTGCAATATGTTGGGGTTTAATTTGAGCGGCCCTGTCTAAATCAGCTATTGTGCGTGCCGTTTTTACAATTCTGTCATAAGCACGTGCCGATAAATTTAATTTTTCCATTGCCACTTTTAAGAGGTTTTGGCTTACTGGTTCTAAGGGACAAAAAGCTTGCAACATACTGCCGTGAATCTGTGCATTGGCATACACTTCAGAAATATCTTTATAACGTTCAGTTTGAATTTCTCTTGCTTTATTGACACGCTCTCGAATGGCTGCACTCGATTCTCCTTTTGCCAAATTGCTCAATTGTTCAAAAGGCACTGGCGTAACTTCCACGTGCAAATCAATTCTGTCTAATAACGGCCCTGAAATTTTATTTAAATATTTTGCTACAACGCCTTGTCCACAAGAACACTCTTTTTGTGGATGATTGTAATATCCACAAGGACACGGATTCATCGACGCAATAAGCATAAAGTTAGCAGGAAAATCAACCGAAATTTTTGCTCTTGCAATATTGACTTTTCTTTCTTCCATAGGCTGACGCATAACTTCTAAAACAGTGCGTTTAAATTCTGGCAATTCATCTAAAAACAATACACCATTATGTGCCAAAGAAATTTCACCAGGCTGCGGATTGCCGCCGCCACCCACAAGGGCAACATCGCTAATCGTATGGTGAGGAGACCGAAAAGGACGCTTAGAAACAAGGCGTGTTCGGTTAGATAAAGTGCCAGCAACAGAATGAATTTTTGTTGTTTCTAAGGCTTCTTGCAAAGTAAATGGCGGCAGAATGCTCGGCAAACGTTTTGCCAACATTGTTTTTCCTGCACCTGGCGGACCAATCAAAATGGCGTTATGTGCACCTGCTGCTGCAATTTCTAAAGCACGCTTAATATTTTCTTGCCCTTTCACATCTGCAAAATCTAAACCAAAACTTTCCGTTTGCGTAAAAAACTCATCTCTCGTATTTTCTAAAGTTGGTGAAATATCTTTTACGCCATTCAAAAAATCAATCAAAGACGATAAATCATTCACGCCAATCACTTTAATTTGATTCACAATAGCGGCTTCATTTGCATTCTCTTCTGGCAAAATAAAATAGTCTAATTTTTCAGCTCGTGCCTTAATGGCAATAGGCAAAGCACCACGAATAGATCTTATTGTTCCTTCTAAACCCAACTCTCCCATAATCATACATTGTTCGATTTTTTCAGGAAATTGTAATTGTCCCGATGCCGCCAAAATGCCAATGGCAATCGGCAAATCAAAAGCTGTTCCTGTTTTACGCAAATCCGCTGGTGCCAAATTGATGACAATTTTTGTACGTGGCATTTTATAGCCAATACTTTTAATGGCAGACTCAATGCGTTGCAAACTTTCCTTCACAGCATTGTCTGGCAACCCAACGATGTAATATTCTGTGCCATTTGAAATGTCAATTTCAATCGTTATCGTATGTGCTTCTACACCATAAATTGCACCACCAAAAGTTTTTACCAGCATAACAAATATTAAAATGAAAACCTACGAATAAGGTAAAACTATTTCAAAAAATAGAAATGAAATTATTTGGATAAATAAAGTCAAAGAATCGCAGCTAACAATAGAATACAATAACAAAATTTTTATACAAACACGACTTAACAGTTCCTTTTGGAGTATGATAAAAAAATAAATGAAAAAAGAAATGAGTTTTGCAAAGCGTTCTTATATTCGCACTTCGTTGGTATATTTTATACGATCTCGTAGCTCAGTTGGATAGAGCGACAGCCTTCTAAGCTGTAGGTCATTGGTTCGAATCCAATCGGGATCACACAACTTGCAGATTGTTAAAATGCTTTTTCAATCTACAAGAAGGCAACTTGTTTGATAGCATAAAAATTTTGATTGCATCTAAACGCCTCTCCCATTAAACTTCTCTGTGCCTAGTTACTCTCAAGTTTAAATTTTTTTATCTTAAATTATTTAAAACAATTGACTTATGAAAAAAAATCATTTTAAAATTCTTACTCTTTCTACACTAACAAGCATTGGTTTATTCTTTGCAAATTGCTCAAAATCGACAGCAGATGATGAGATAACAGAAACAACCATCGACAATGTTACTACCTCTACCTCTGTAGCAGACGCGGCGGCTTCTGATGTCAGTAGCAAATCGTTTGATGGAGCAACTTTAATTACCAATCCCGCAGCAGGAAGGACAGTGGACTCAAGCACAATTGGAACGTATAAAATCACAGAAGACAATGGTGCTATTATTACAATTACAAAAACAAATGGCGATTATCCTATTACCATCAACAGAGATTTTACAAAGATGAAAGGAACAGATGCTGATGATAATTTAAAACGTGGAGGCATTATGATAACCGTATATACCGGAAAAATTAGAGGTGCAAATGCAACAAAGGGAGCAACGGCAACAACAACATTTGAAAATTACAAAATAGACTCTGTTTTGATTAGTGGCACTGCGGTTTTAACAAACACTTCAACAATCGATACGCCTTCATTTACATTACAAGAAAAAGATTTTAAAATCACACTTGCCACTGGTGAAGTGTTAACAAGAAATGGCACATTAACCACAAAAATGGTGGCAGGTTCAACAACATTAGTGAGAACTGATGATGTATTTGAAACAACTGGAGAATTAAATGTTTCAAGTAGCACAGGGGCAACATGGACAACCACAATTGCTTCAAGCAATCCCGTTGTTCGATTAGGTTTATGTAAAGGCGGAAGAAAAATCAATTCTGGCACAGTAACACTTTCTGTTACAAAAGGTGGAACAAAAGTGGAAACAACGGTTAATCATGGTGAAAAAACAGTTGGTCGCGGTACTTGCACCCCCCTAAAACCAAAAGTAAAATTTACCCTCAACGGCAAAGGAATCGATAAAGATAAAGCAACAGGAAAGTTTGATTTTAATGGTTAATAAAAAGGAACAATAAATGCGAAAGAGCAGCGATTATCGTTGCTCTTTTTTTATGAAAAAAAGTGGATAAGTGTTGGCACATTGATAGCACGAACAAGCTACTTTGCACGCATTACAATTTAAACATCAACGGCATGATATGGGGATTATTGGCAGTTAGCCACAAGGATGAAAATGATGCCATAGTTTTTTCTGAATTCCAAAATATTGACCACGTTTTTTGTGTCAAGAACACAAATGAAATTTTACTTGACGGATTAAAAAAAAATCATTTTGAATCGTTCCTTTCTTTAGTTGATGGTTATGTTGTGTATCAAAACAACATTTCAACTGAAGACGACTTTTTGCTCTTCAACAAGTTTGTGCAAGAAGGAAAACCAGTTTTATACATCGTTCAAAAAATGCCAGAATTTAAAATGGCAAAAAAAATAAATGACTTACTCCAAGAGGCAAAAATTCATTTTCGATGCGTTGTAAAAAATAATTATGATTGGTTATTAGCAATTTTAGAGCAACAAGAAATAACGAATCCACACTTAATCAAGATTCAAATCGAATCGCAAGAGGCGACCAACCCTTCTGATATTTGGAATCCCTATTTATCTTTGATACAACATTTCTTTACGCCACAAACACCCGTTCAAATTGAACACAACAGTGGCTTATTTCATTTTCATATGAGCCTTAAACAATCTCATATTTATTTCTCTTTAGATTCTATCAATCATAGCCCTCAAACATCTTTGATTTTCTATATAAGCAATAAAGACACTTGCCTAAAACTTGAAATTAAAAACAGTATAGCAACAATTTTTATGCAAAAAAATGGCATACAAAAACCGAATCATTCGTTTGAAATCAATCGCTCCTTTTCTATTCAAAATGTGTTACATCAATTTTCGCACACAGAACACAAAAAAGAAAATTTTGGAGCTCATTTTATTCATACTGCCATGTTACAAGAACAAATTTTCTCTCATTTTTAAACCTATTTTCATTTTCTGCTATGCGTAAAAAGACCTTATTTTATCTTGTTTTTGGAACGATACTATTGATTGGTTTTTATGTGATGGTGTTATATGACAACCCGTATTTGTCTATCCATCCGCAAAAAAAAATTAGCCGAGTAAAAGACTTTTCATTTGTATCACAATATGGAGACACGATTACACAACATCATCTTAAAGGGAAAATTGTTCTTGCAGAATTTTTCTTTGCAACCTGTGATGGCATTTGTCCCAAAATGAATAGCGCAATGGAAAAAATGCATCAACGCTATGCAATGGATAATCATTTACTTCTTTTATCACATACTGTAGAACCAGAAAAAGATAACATTCAGGCTTTATTAGCGTATTCAAAACGCTTTGATTTAAAAAATAAAAATTGGCTTTTTCTAACGGGTAATAAACTTGCGTTATACACTCAAGCACGTGAAAGTTATCGTTTAGATGACCCAAATAATAATGTAGGTAAAATTGAAGACCAATTTTTACATACACAGTTTGTCGCTTTGGTCAATCATAATTTAGAAGTCGTTGGCATTTATGATATTTTATTGCCATCGGAATATGAAAACCTATTGAAAGAAATTGACGGCTTATTAAAACGGATATCCAATACCTAATTGTAATGCTAAGTTTTTAAGTTGAAGATTATCAGCGTGTAAAAATTGTTTTGACAATACGTTTTTAATCGGGTCTTTAATTCTTATACCTACATCTAAACGAACAACGATAAAACTAAACGCCAAGCGAATGCCCGTTCCACCAGCAATGGCAAGGTCTTTCCATAATTTATTAACATCAAAAACACTCCTTTCTGTTTCTGTTGCAATAAAATTTCGATTCCAAATATTTCCAGCATCGATAAATAAACAGCTTTCAATTTTGGCGGCATTAATCTTAAAAAGGTTAAAACGATATTCTAAATTTGCTTCTAAAGCAATGTCGCCATAACGGTCTTTAAAGTCGGTCGTGTCGGACGATGAAGATGTACCCAACCCTAAACGCCCACTGTTCCAAGCACGCATACTGTTGGGACCACCAGCAAAAAATTGTTTAAAAAATGGCAGTGTTTTATTGACAATGGAATCTTGTCCATAACTGTAACCATAGCCAGCTTTTATTCTTGCATGCCAACTTTGTTTGAGAAATTTAATTTGATGAGACAAAGAGCCTGACAATTTCACATATTGAAAAATAGGATATGCGGTTTGAAGACTAATCGGAAATGCCCAAGTGCTTCCAGACTCTTCTACAAAAATATTCAACACAGAGCTGTAATGTGGTAAACGATTATAAAAAAATTGCTTTGTAATAGATGCGTTTATACCCGCAGTAAAACCTTCGTTAAACCCATATTTCAAATAAGGATTTTGTGCCTCATTGTCTAAAAAACGCTGTGTTTTATTTAAAAACATAAGCGAAATATAGGTTGGTTTTACTTCTATTTGAAAATGTTTTTTTTGATTTTCAATGTTCCAACTCAATTTTGCATTGACACTTGTCAGTGTATAAAAATTAATTCTTTCGGTCAATCGTCCTCCAATAGCATAATCTGAACTAAGAATTGTGTTTGTTGTTTTGTAAATATTAAACGGAAAAAGCCAGGGGATTTTTTGGCTAAAATCTGTATTGATATCAATGGTTGCAAATGAAAAATTGCTTGTTGTAATGATACTTTCTAACGCCGCACGAGCAGACACTGTTGTTTCAATGGCTTTTTTAAATGTGTTTTTAATCGTAAAAATGGAAGAGAAATTTAAGCCCCACGAGTTTTGATTTACAAAATTGACATCTTGAAAACCCAAGGGAAAAAAATTGTAACTAAACCCAGTTTCTACATTAAAATTATACTCAGGTGCTTTTTCTAATAAATAATAAAATGAAATGCGACTATATTTTTTCTGGAACAAAAATGTATCCATTAAATGTTCCGTTTTTAGATTGATTGTATTCCAAATATTTAACCGATATAAATTCTGAATATTTTGCTGATACGCACTTTCGGTAAAAAATTTCCCTTGTTCTAAATTATTAAAAAGCCACAACACCTTTGGCTTTAAAATATTATTGTCTTTCGCATACCACACATTTTTAAAACTATCAAAATTGATTTTTTTGTCAATTGTATCTGTCGTTTTATGATTAGTAATAAAATAAATTTTATCAATAAAAAATTGTTGTAAGGCTGTAGAATCTAGATTTTCTTGATAATAAAAACGGACGTTTACATACTTGTATTTACCTCGATATTGATTGATAAGGGTATCTAATTCTACTTTGATATCATCAGTTTTTATTTTGTAATAACCCAGTTCTTTATGTGCTTGGACAATTTGCCCAATCGTTGTTTCAAGATTGACTGTATTGAAAATTTCACTTTCTATTAAGGTCAATTCATTGTTTGCTTGTTGTTTTTGTAATGATTGCTCAACATCTTTTGATAAAGAATAGCGAATGGTATTAACGTAATAAGGTTGATTAAATTGAACATTGTAAATAATGTCTGCTCGTGTATAAGTTGATTTTTTTTTGGTTACAGTTTGATACGAAATCGTATTATCAAAATAGCCATTCGCATTGATATAATTGTTGATGTTTTGTGCACTGAGTGCAATTTTTAATTCGTCAAATTTCGGGGGGGCTTTTAAAATATACCAATATGGTAACCGTTGTTTTGCTTTGGGAAACACGCTTTCTTCAATGGATGCATACGCATTACTAATCAATGCATTTTGATACGGATTGATGCTTAGGGCGTTCGTGTTTTTGATTGTATTCGTAACAATTAGCGTAGAACCTTGTGTGTAATTTTTTACTGAATAACAAGAAGTCAACATCAAGCATAAAAATGCTACAAGGCAATAATAAAAAGCGTAGTTAAACAACTTATTCTTGGTGGTGCTATATTCTTTGTTGTGTATAGTCATAAAAGACATTGCCAGAAATCGTCATGAACGTTTGTATCCAATTTGATAGAACGTGTCAAATAATTTGCTTAAAAAAAATGATCAAGTGTGCCAAATATATTTTTATTCAACGTCTATAAAATCAACTATCATTCTTCATATTAATGACATAAAATGCTTTTTCTTTTTTGGTTGAGTGTAAAAAATAAATTCGCAACAAAAAAAACAAATGATAACAGACTCTATTATAGAAAAATTAACCGCGAAGGATTTTGAAAGCGACCAAGAAATTCGTTGGTGTCCTGGTTGTGGCGATTATGCTATTCTTAAACAAGTGCAAACTATTTTGCCTGAAATCAATATTCCGAAAGAAAAAATTGTATTCATTTCTGGCATTGGTTGCTCGTCTAGATTTCCCTATTATTTAGATGTGTATGGTATGCACTCTATCCATGGCAGAGCTGCCGCTATTGCAAGTGGATTAAAAGCTGCACGACCAGATTTGAATGTCTGGATTGTAAGTGGCGACGGCGATGGTTTATCGATTGGATTAGGGCATACGATGCATTTGTTTCGTAGAAATTTCAACGTCAATTTATTGTTGTTCAACAATCAAATTTATGGTTTGACAAAAGGACAATACTCGCCAACATCAGAACAAAATAAAACAACCAAATCTACGCCATATGGCAGTTTAGACCACCCATTCAATCCAATCAAATTGGCACTTGGAGCTGACGCTAGTTTTATTGCACGTAGCTTAGACCGAAACACTTCACATTTGAGAGAAACTTTGTTACAAGCCAATACACATCAAGGCACTTCTTTTTTAGAAATTTATCAAAACTGCAATATTTTCAACGATGGTGCATTTGATGTATTTATCGATAAAAATCAAAAAAATCTACAAAGCATTTATTTACAACAAGGTCAGCCCTTAGTATTTGGTAACACAAAAAATAAAGGTATTGTATTAGACGCTTACAAACCTCGTGTTGTAGATTTAGAAAAAGACGCAATCAGCATCAATGACTTGTGGGTTCATGATGAACAAGATATTTTTAAGGCACATATTTTATCTGAATTTTTTAATACTGAAGATTTTCCTCGCCCTTTTGGTGTTTTGTATAAAAAAGAAAGAACTTGTTATGAACAAGATTTACAAGACCAAATGAATGCCGTAACGACAAAAAAAGGGAAGGGTAATTTGCAACAATTGATTACAGGAAAAGAAACTTGGCAGATTACCTAATGCACGTATCAAATGGCTTTAAACTATATCTGGATTAGTTTTTTTGTGATTGGGGCAATTAGTGCTTTGTATGAGTTTTTTATTTTACATCAGCACGATATTTTCCAAACACTTATTACACAACTTTTTGAAACAACAGAAACTGGCGTTCAAATTTCATTCGGGCTTGTCGGTATGCTGTCACTGTTTATGGGGTTTATGTTAATTGCTGAACGTGCTGGTTTAATCCAAGGTTTATCCAAACTTGTCTCTCCTTTTTTTTCAAAATTGTTTCCATCTATACCCAAAGATTCTCCCGCAATTGGAAATATGATTTTGAATTTTTCTGCCAATTTATTAGGCTTAGACAATGCTGCAACGCCATTTGGATTAAAAGCAATGGAAAATTTACAAGACCATAATCAAAACAAAGATACCGCATCAGACAGTCAAATTTTATTTGTTGTCTTACACGCTTCGGGCTTAACACTCATTCCAATGAGCATCATCGCACAACGCGTCATTTTACATTCGGCTCAACCTACAAGCATTTTTATTCCTTGTATGCTGGCAACTTATTTTGCTACAATTGCAGGCATTATTTTTGTTGGTATCAAACAAAAATTAAATCTTTTACATCCAATTGTTTTAAGTGTTATTGTGGGGTTAACAACACTTTTAGTAGCGTTTATTTTTTTTGTGCCTCAACATCAACTTGTTCGTATATCTTCTATTGGCAGTAATTTTTTGATTTTTTTTCTATTTGTTTTTTTCATTCTTGCGGGCTTTAAAAAACGAATCAACGTTTTTGAAACTTTTATAGAAGGGGCAAAAAAAGGCTTCCAAACAAGCATTCAACTCATTCCTTATTTAATCGCCATGCTCGTTGCGATTAGCGTATTTAAAACTTCAGGCATTTTCAATTTACTTGTTGAAGGCTTGCAAAAGCTATTCCAATTGTTGGGAATGAATACTGATTTTTGTGCTGCATTACCAACCGCTTTAATGAAACCAATTAGCGGCAGCGGTGCTAGAGCCATGATGATTGACACGATGAAAACGTACGGGCCCGATTCTTTTGTTGGCAATTTAGCCTGCGTTTTTCAAGGCTCTTCAGATACAACGCTTTATATTGTTGCTTTATATTTTGGCACAGTACAAATCAAAAATATCAGATACACGATTGCCCTTTCGCTCCTTGCTGATTTAATTGGCATTATTGCTGCAATTATTATTAGCTATCTTTTTTTTCACCCTGCATAGTCGGTTCTGGCGTTTTTATTATTCTCATGTTATCGTATTTTTATACTGCACATCAACAATATAAATAGCTTAGACGCATTACTCATTTTTAGCACTTCATATATCCTTTATGGAACAAACGATACAAGCAAATACAAACAAAAAAACGGATAGTGGCTGTGGATCTTGCGGCACCCCAAGTTGCAATAAAGTAAACGTATGGAACTGGTTGTCTGACATTCCCGTTGCCACAATGGAAAACGACTGTCCTTTTGTTGAAGTGTCTTTTCAAAACGGCACACGAAAAGAATATTTTCTGAATGAACATCGCTTAGATGTCAAAACAAATGACTTAATTGTGGTGCAAGGCACGTATGGTTTTGATATGGGATTAGTCAGTTTAACTGGGCATTTGGTAACTTATCAAATGAAAAAAAAGAAAATTAATTCATCAGTACAAGACTCAAAAAAAGCATTTCGCAAACCAACCGCCGAAGACCTCGTCAAATGGGAACAAAAACCCAAACGCGAACAAACAATATTGATTAAATCAAGAGAAATTGCAAAATCTTTACAATTAGATATGAAAATATCAACTGTAGAATTACAAGCTGATGGAAAAAAATGTGTATTTTATTTTCTCGCAAACGATCGCGTAGATTTTAGAGAGTTACTTAAACGCCTTGTAAATGAATTTAATTTGAAAGTAGAAATGAAGCAAATTGGTGCAAGGCAAGAAGCAAGCATGATTGGCGGAATTGGAAGTTGTGGCAAAGAATTGTGTTGTAGTTCATGGCTTGATGAATTTAAATCCATCAATATTACGGCTGCACGATATCAGAATTTAAGCATCAATCAAGTTAAATTAAGCGGTCAATGTGGTCGACTCAAGTGTTGCTTAAATTATGAATTAGACGCTTATGTAGAAGCGATTAATTTATTTCCTAAACACGCAGAACTCATTAAAACAAATCAAGGTATTGGCAAACTCATCAAAAAAGACATTTTCAAAAAAACGATGACGTATTATTTTGCTGACAGTACAGTACAAAAAGTCTTAGACATGGCAGAAGTGCAACGCATTTTAGAAGAAAATAAAAACGGATCTATTCCAACGGCAGTAGCCCTTGTTGCAAGTGAAGGGAAAAATTCAAACAATGAGACAACAAAAACAGGAACAGGCTTTGGAAATGTAGAGTCAATTAAATTGGCTGATTTGAGTAAGCGCAATACGAAAAGCAAACACAAAAAACCAAATCGATCGTTTGCCAATTCAACAAATAAAAATCCTATGCAGCACAAACCAAACTCATAGATACCTGCTCTGTTTATGATCACTACCGTATTACAAAATGCAATAGAAAAATATCATCAAAATCGCGATGTGTTTTTGCTATTAGAAACGCTACAAGACGTACAGAAAGTTTTACTTGTAGAAATTAAACAACAGCTTGCAACTGAAAAACCCGCCATTGTTACTCCTACAATTACACAAAAATCTTCTATCGCAATTGTCGTGCCTACAAAAGAAAAAGTAGTGCCTCGTCAAGCAGAACCTGTTATCAATGTTGTGGAAAAAATTATTCCACCAGAAAAGACTACACCACTTGTTACAGAAAATGAAAAAACACTTTCGCTCAACGAACAAATGGAAAGTCAATTAAGCGTAGAAATTCATCAACGCTTAGACAAGCTACGTATCAACGACATTACAACAGGCATTGACACAAATACAAAATTTGTTTTGATACAAGAACTGTTTGACCACAACGCAGATAATTATACCAAAAGTATGGCGACACTCAATCAAATGCAAAATTTACATGAGGCAACAGAATGGATAAAAACAAAAATTATTCAAAAACAAAATTTGCCTAAAGACCATACAGCAGTTGAAATTTTATTGCAATTGGTGCAAAAGCGATTTGTCTCAATCAGCTGTTAGTTTGACGGACAAAATCCCACAAACAAATTCCCGCACACACACTCACATTCAAAGAATGTTTTGTTCCGTATTGTGGAATTTCTATGCATGCGTCTATCGAAGAAAAAACTTGTTCTTGTACGCCATGCATTTCATTGCCAAAAATGAAAGCATATTTTTTATTGGAGTCAAAAACGTAGTTGTGTAATACAATACTTGAAGGTGTTTGTTCTATGGCAATGAGTGTATAATTTTTTGAACGCAAAACTTGCAATTGCTCTACAATATCTTTACAATATGTCCATGCAACACTATCTGTTGCACCAAGTGCACTTTTATGAATATCACGATGGGGAGGGCATGGAGTAATGCCACATAAAAAAATTTCTTCAATTAAAAACGCATCAGCAGTTCTAAAAAAACTACCTACGTTTTGCATACTCCTGATATTATCCAAAACTAAAACAAGTGGATTTTTTTTTGCTGCATGAAAATCAGTCATTGACTTTCTACCTAAGTCTTGATTAAGCGTTTTTTGGTAAGGCATTTATTTTACCAACTTATTTTTATGATAATAAAAATTACGCACTAATAGGTCTGAGTACCGTGGAAAAAATTTATTTAAGAAAACAGTTACCTTTCCTAATAAAGTAAATGATACGCGTGTGTTTTTATTTTTAATGGCATCAACGATTTTTTCTGCACATTGTTTCGGCGTCATCAATTTTTTCTCTTTTAAATGCGTTTCATTAACAAGAGCACCTTTTCCATCTAAAGCATTGTAGCGAATTTGTGAAGAGATAAAACCCGGTGCTATTGTAATCACACTCACGTTATGGTGCTTCAATTCGACTCGCAAAGATTCTAAAAAACCATTCATGGCAAATTTAGATGCAGAGTAAGCACTTCGTCCTGGCGTTCCTCTGTATCCTGCAATTGACGATATGCCAACAAGCGTTCCTTGACTATTGATTAAATAAGGTAATGCAAATTTTGTACAATACATTGTGCCATAAAAATTAGTATTCATAATTTTTTCAAACACTTCAATATCGGTGTCTATAAATTCTGAACGCATGCTAATTCCTGCATTGTTAATCAGTATATCGATTCTTTCAAATCGTTGAATAACCGCTTTAATAAAATCTTGGCAATCTTTTTTTTTTGTTACATCACAAGTAAAGGTGAATAACCGATCACTCACAATTTGTTCCTTTAATTGTTTGAGTTTTTTCGCATCTCTGCCACAAGTTGCAACTATTGCATTTGCACGAATAAGATTTTCTATTAAAGCTTTTCCAATTCCTTCAGAACCTCCAGTAATAACAACTATCTTATCTGATAAAAAAAAGTGCATGTTAAAACCCGAAGGAGATAAAAAATAGAATGATAAAATAGGGGGAGGACGATGGGGATCGAACCCACGACATTCGGAACCACAATCCGATGCTCTACCAACTGAGCTACGACCTCCATGATTTTAAAATGAGGGGGCTAATCTAATTAAATCAGTAAAACGACAAAACTCTATTTCCATTTTTCTTGAAAATATTTTAAAATGTTTTTTTGTAAAATCAATTCTTGTTCTTCTAAATTTAAATGCTCAAATTCTTTTATTTTTTTAAAGTGAGGCCAACCATCTTTATCTTTTTTTTCAACGGCATAATATCCTTCTTGTGCCAAAAGGCTGCATATTCCAATATGCATAACGTCTTTCTTTTCTTCTCTCGCATAGTCGAGTTGTTCCAATTGCCCCTCTTGAATACCAATTAAAAAAATAATGGCTTCTACAGTTGGTTTTTTGTTAAACCGTTTTTTCCATTGCACTTCAAAGTTATGCCATTCAGCAGACAAATTCCCATCTAATTCTTCAAAGCGGTGTGACATTTATATTTGTTCATTTTTATATAATTCTAAAGCTGTTTTTGTATCGCCAAAAAAAACAAGATTTCCATTTTTCAGATAACCTGCTTTAGAACAATATTTTTCTATAATGGCATCACTATGACTAATTAAAATGATGGTTGCGTTTTTTAAGATTTTTTCTTCTAATGCGCGTGTTGCCTTGTCAATAAATTTAGCATCACCTACTGCAAAAATTTCGTCTAATATCATCGTATCAGCACGTGCATATAAAGCAATAGAAAACGACAATCTCGACTGCATTCCAGAAGAAAAATATTTGACTTTTCTGTCTGCAAATTCTTGTAATTCTGCAAACGCAAGCAGTTCGTCAAAGAAGGCGTCTATTTGTTTAATTGTATGCCCCAAAATCGATGCTGATAAATAAATATTTTCTCTTGCGGTTAATTCTTGATTGATTCCCAAGCCTAAGTTCATTAACATAATACTGCCATTGACTTCCACACTACCTTGTGTAGGCATATAAATGTTGGCAATGATTTTTGTGAGCGTAGATTTTCCACTTCCGTTTCTGCCAATAAACCCAATTTTTTCACCTTTTTGAATTTCAAAAGACACGTCTTTCAATGCAGTAAAAAACTTGGTTTGACGAGATTGCGAAAAACTAAAAATAAGTTGCTTAACAGTATTGACTGTTGTGTCTGCAACGACAAATTGTTTCGTTAAATGTTGAACGCGAATAGCAATATTTTTATCCATATCGACAAATTTATACAAATCTATTATTCTATTTTTTTTTTAAATGCTAAGGAGAAAATAAAACTTGGTAAAGAGTTATGATTAGAAATTTAAAAATTACATTTGAACAGATTTTTATTTTTTATTTATTTCAATTTTAGACAATGAACAACACAGATTTCAGTACCGATTTGAATGCACTAGGGAATGACAATTTCAATCCCAATAAATCGGAAAATCAAAACAGTATTTTTAACATTCGAGTAAAAGCAGGAAGCAGACGGACGTATTTCTTTGACGTAAAAACAAACAAAACAAAAGACTATTATATCATTATCACAGAAAGAAGAAAAAAGTTTGATGATGACAAAGCTTTTGATAAAAACAAGATTTTTTTATACAAAGAAGATTTCAACAAATTTGTAAAAGGCTTGACCGACGCTGTTGATTATGTAAAAACAGAGTTAATGCCTAATTTTGATTTTTCGGTTTTTGATAGAGAAAGAAAACCTTTTGATGGACAAGAATCAACACAAGAACTCACACAAGAAAACGCCGAATTTACGCCAACCAAAACTTCTAACTTTGAAGGGCAATACGATGAAAATGACAGATTGTAATCATCTGTAATCAAACTTAAAAACTAAAAAGAGAGTATTTTTACTCTCTTTTTTTATGCAAAAAAAATGGTATTACTACAATATTTTAATCAAAGTCTTATAGAATGTGGATTAGACGAAGCGGGCAGAGGGTGCCTTGCTGGACCTGTTGTAGCTGCTGCCGTTATTCTGAAAAAAGATTTTTACCATCCTTTGTTAAATGATTCTAAAAAAGTGAGTGCAGAAAACAGACAGATTTTAAAATCTTTTATTATGGACAACGCACTTGCTTTTTCTGTTCAATCAATTGACAATAACATGATAGACAAAATCAATATTTTACAAGCCAGCATTTTAGCTATGCACAACTGTTTGGAGCAATTGACATTGCAGCCTGAACTCTTATTGATTGATGGAAATTATTTCAAACCCTTTCAACACATTCCGCACCATTGCATTGTTAAAGGCGACAGTAAATTTTCTTGCATTGCAGCGGCAAGCATTTTAGCCAAAACATACAGAGACGAATATATGGAGCAATTGCATGAAGATTTTCCGTCTTATAATTGGAACAAAAACAAAGGCTATGGAACAAAAAAGCACGTTGCTGCATTGCAAGAATATGGCACAACAATTTATCATCGCAAAAGTTTTCGCTTTCCTCAAAAACAATAAAATATTTTTATCAAAAAAAATATGAGCAATACAAACACATTCATTCCAAAAGTTGGTTTATTTGATGCAACAATGCTTGTTGCTGGTTCTATGATTGGCACAGGAGTTTACATTGTTGGTGCAGACATGTTTGCAAAAGTGGGTGGAACGGGCTGGTTTATTGGCTTATGGTTATTGGCAAGTTGCTTAACCATTATTGCCGCTTTATCGTATGCAGAACTTGGCGTACTTTTTCCTTTTGCTGGAGGACAATACATTTATTTAAAAGAGGCATATCACCCTGCTGTTGGTTTTTTATATGGTTGGTGTACTTTTTTTGTTATTCAAAGTGGCACAATTGCTGCAGTAGCGTATGGGTTTGCAAAGTTTTTTTCTGTATTGACCCCTGTTTTTTCAGAGCAAAATATTTTATTTTATGTCGGCAATACGCCCATTTCAATGGCGACTTTTATTGCTGTTTTGTCTATTTTATTGACAACATTCATTCATACAAAAGGGATTCAAGGAGGAAAAAAAATTCAAACCATTTTAACGCTAACAAAATTAGCAAACATTGCTTTGTTAGTAGGTTGTGGGTTTTATTTTGCCTTTGACATACAAATTTGGAAACACAATTGGCATAACGCATTTTCTTTACAAGCGTGGAATTTTTCTACTCTCACCTTTCAACAACTTAGTTTCAGTGCTGGTTTTGCGTTGATTATTCCAGCCTTAGTGGGGGCTTTTTTTTCTAACGATGCGTGGTATAATGTTACGTTTATAGCCGCAGAAATTAAAAACCCTAAACGCAATATTCCTATGAGTCTTTTTTTTGGGACGCTTTTAGTTGCTATTGTTTATCTCATCATCAATTTTTTATTCATTGGCATTATTCCAAAAGAAGAAATTGCAAACTTAAAAACGGGTAGCCTTGGTTTATTAACAGCACAAAAAATATTTGGACCAACTGGCGTTATTGTTATTTCTATTATGATGATGATATCGGCTTTGGGTTGCAACAATGGAATTATTTTAGCCGGTGCTCGTGTGTATTATTCTATGGCAAAAGACAAATTATTTTTACGCCAATTTGGAACACTAAATAAAAATCGAGTTCCAGAAAATGCGTTATGGTTACAGGGAATTTGGGCATCTCTTCTTTGCTTTAGTGGTTCTTATGGCACAATTTTAGATTATGTGATTTCTATCGTCTTAATCTTTTTTATTTTAAGTGTAATTGCTGTTTTCATTTTTAGAAAGAAAATGCCGCAACAAGAACGCATCTACAAAACTGTAGGATATCCAATTCTTCCCTTGCTATACATTTTAATTACGAGTGTCATTTGTATTGGATTGTTTATTTACGTTCCTCAAAACACGCTCTTTGGTTTATTGCTTCTTGCGCTTGGGTTAATTGTTTACTTTTTTATACACAAAAAAAGAAAATTGTAGAAGAGCGTTCAATCCTATTTTAAAATACGTTGAACATCATTTTAAAATAAAGAAATTTTTATGCCAACCCCAATACTTTTGCAATCAATGCCATACGAATAGGTAACCCATTTTTTACTTGCTCAAAATAATAGGCTTGTGGCAAAGCATCAACGGCTAAATCAATTTCTTTGACCCGTGGAAAAGGGTGCATCAAAATAGCACCTTGTTTCATTTGCTGAACTTTTGAAACACTTAAATGAAAAATGTCTTCTACTTTTTCATAGTCTGCAAGAGATTGAAACCGTTCTTTTTGAATCCTTGTCATGTAAACAATGTCTGCTTGTTGTAATATTGTTTGCGTTAAATCTTGTTCTATCACATCATGGGGTGTTTTATATTCATCTGGTATTTGTAAAATTTGTGGTGCAACAAAAGTGATTTCTACATTACTAAACAAGCGAAGTAATTGACATAACGAATGCACCGTGCGTCCATATTTTAAATCTCCAACAAAAGCAACTTTGATTTTTTGATGATTAATTTGTTGCTTAAATTGTTTGTAAATTGTAAAGCAATCTAAGAGGGCTTGTGTTGGATGCTCTCCAATTCCATCGCCGCCGTTAATGATAGGCACTGAACTACATTGCGATGCGAGTAAAGCATCACCCTTATGTTTTGACCGAATGGCAATCACGTCAGAATAAGAAGCGACAACGCGTATTGTATCTTGTAAAATTTCTCCTTTAATGGCAGAAGAAAAGTTGATGTCTGTTTCAGAAATAACAGCACCGCCAAGTCGCAACATTGCGGTTTCAAAACTTAAACGTGTGCGCGTTGATGGCTCATAAAATAAAGTCGCCAAAATGTGATGCTTTGCCAATTCTGTTCCGCCTTTTTGAACAATTTCCTCCATTTCTGTGGCAAGAGAAAAAACATTCATCATTGCTTTAATATCAAATTGTGATGATGCTATAATGTGTTGTAGAGGAAACTTCATAAAATAAAATCAATGGGAGTGATGGTGATTTCTTGAGGACTAAATGAATGCAAGAAAACAATATCTATAACATAAAAAACCAATGAAAAAAAAATAAAAAGTGCTACAACGAAACGGATTTTTTAGGTAAAATATTTTTGATGTCTAAAAAATAAATCAAGCGAAATAAAATTTCATTCGTATGCGACAAAGTGAAAAATGTTTTAGTAAAATTATCGGCATAAGAATTGAGGTTAAAATTTGTTACTTGTTCTGAATTGACATAATTTTTCCATGACACATTAAAAAAACTTCCTCGTCGAAATTGCCATGAATATAAAAAATCAATAGTGAATGTATTATAGTTTTTGTCGAGCGAATGATCACTTTGATAGAGTGTGTTTTCCGCAAAGCCATTGGGTTTTAAAAAATATAATTTGGGGTATTGCACAGAAGACCAATAATGCCTGCATTGTAAATTAAGCGTCATAAATTCTGAGAAAAAATATTTTGCTGTAATTGTGTTGGAGTAAGTTTGTATAAATCTACCAGAAACAAAGATGCTATCTGCATTCAGTTTTGTGGCATAGCCCCACCCTGCTTGATTATATTGTACTGAAAAATTCCATGAAATGCTTGCCTTTGAAGAGATGCGCCACGATGGTTTTATCTTGAATGAAAAATAAGGGTCGTTATCCAATTCTGACTCTGCAAAACCAATTGCTATAGAGGTGCTGAACATTTTTCGTTCATCTGTTAAGAGTCTTATTTCGCCAAATAAAAAAGGTACTTGTTTAAAAATTCTGCCTTGTTCTCGTGCTTCAAAAAAGTTTGTCGTCCATATTGGTTTACTATATAAGTTCAGACCGAGCGTATAAAAATTTTTGAATTGCCATTCTGCATCTGCATAAGTTTCAAGATTGCTAAACAAAAGCGGCGTTAATATATTAACGTTATTGTAGCCAATGCTATACGTATGTTTGAGGAGGTGTTTTGTAGGCGTTGTGAATAATCGCTTAACAGAAATGCCTTGTTCAAAAATATTGTTGACATTCATAAAGCCCAAATCATTGGGGTCAAATTTGTTTGTCATCATACCTGCAAAAGCGTCTATTTGCCAATTGCCACTAATTTTTGCAACGCCCATGTAGTGCGACAAACCAATGTTAAGATTATTAGAAGCACCTACTAAATAATTATTTGGATTAGTAAAAGGGTGTGAAATTAAACTCCATTGATGCGAAAACCATGACATGTATTTTTGACTCTTATCATAAAAAGTTCCGTTGAAAGAGGTAACATTTGATTGTCTAAAAATTCCTTGTCGCAATACATTCGCATTTGCAAATGTGAAAGAGCCGCCATTTTTAATCGACTGATCGACAATTACAATATTGTAATTCGTTAGTGGTTCTGAAATAATATTTCTTTTCATGTGCGTCATCGTGTCTTCGATGATGCTTTCATTTTGTTTTGTAATGGCATTCAATACAGCGATAGCAAGGCCTTTTGAGTTTCGTCCACTGATTTTACTTGCATTTAAAAGTTGTACTTGAGAAGGATTAGCAACAATTCTCTCGTTCGTTTTCAAACTATCATTTTGAATACTTTCATATAATTCTGGCGAACTACCGACTTTTCCAATACGGCGTGAATAAAAAATATTTGACTTCGTAAATAAATCTGCACCTTCTGTAAAAAATGGTCGGCGTTCATCAAATCGCTGTTGAAAAGGAGAAATATTGAGAACTTTATTGTCTGATAAGACTTGCCCAAAATCAGGCACAAGGGTCATATCTAAAGTAAAACTTTCATTCAAACCATATTTGATATCAAGCCCAACATTGTAATTTTTTTGTAAGAGCGTTTTTTGATTGTCGTCAAAAGATCGCGTTCCACCAAGAGACGCATTAGGATATAAAAACAAACGTAGCGGCGGTCGAATACCTTTTAAGTTATCTAATGTTCCATATTGAGAAAGTAAATTACTTGTTTGTGGATTGGTTTCATTCCACCAAAAAGACTGCCTTGTTTGCTGACGATATCGCACCATTTGCAAACCCCAAGTTTGAATATCTTTTTTTGGAAAACGTAAAATTGCAAATGGAATTTTCATTTCTACAACCCAACCTTTATCGTTAATTTTAGAAACGTTCTCCCAAATCGCATCCCAACTCCTGTCTTCTTTTGTGCTTGACCCATCAGCACTTTGAATGAAAGTATTTTCGCCATATTTAAAATCAGTTTGTACGCCAGCAGAAGTAACACCAAAAACAAAAGCATTTTGTTTGTCATGATAAGTATCAAAAGCGATATAAAATAAATCGACATTCTGATTTTGTTCATTGTCTCTTGTCGTCAGTTGAATAGGAATTTGTTGAGGGTTGGCATCTTCAAAAAAAGCACCAACATAAATTGCCTCATCATCATACACAATTTTTACCCAAGAAGGTTGTGTTTCTTTTTGACCAAATGTTGGTGTGCGTTCGATAAAATTTGTTGCCGTTGGCACATTGTTCCAAACGTCTTCATCTAAAATGCCATCTATACGAATAGCAGATTTGATTTTTTGCGTAGTAAGATTTTTCTGCTCTTGTGCAAAAGAAAAAATGGAGAGAACAGACAACAAAGACAATACAACAACTTTTTTCATTCTTCTATACATAAAGTAATAAGCCTAACAACAGGTCTGTTTTTTATTTTTAAAATGATGGCAAAGGACTATTATTTGCAACAACACCTTCAATATCATAATCATACGATTTTGTAATTTTCACATTGTAGAAACTTCCAATCGTTAATTTTTGTGTGCTATTAACAATTACTTCATTATCTACTTCTGGGCTATCGCCTTCTGTTCTGCCGATATATTTTCCAGCTTCTTTTTTATCAATCAATACACATAAAGTTTGATCGACTTTGGCAAGATTTTTTTGTGTAGAAATTTCTTGTTGAAGATTCATGATGCGTTCATACCGTTCTTGTTTTTGACTCTCACTCACATCATCAACATAACCATGTGCAGAGGTATTCTCTTCATGCGAATATTGAAAAACACCAACTCTGTCAAATTGTTGCTCTTCCATAAACGCACAAAGCACGTCAATGTCTTCGTCTGTTTCACCAGGAAAGCCAATGAGAAAAGTTGTACGTAAAATAATCGTAGGAATTATACTTCGTATTTTGTTCAACAAATCACGCATTTCTGCAAGGGTAATTTGTCGTTTCATTCTTTGCAAAACGGCGTCGCTGGCGTGTTGTAAAGGCATATCTAAATACTTGCAAATATTATCATGCTTTGCCATCGTTTGAATAATATCAATCGGAAATAAAGATGGATAAGCATAGTGCAAACGAATCCATTTCAAACCTTGAATGGCTGTCAATTGTTCTAACAAGTCTGGCAGGCTACGCTTTTTGTAAATGTCTAATCCATAATACGTAAGCTCTTGTGCAATCAACAAAATTTCTTTTGTTCCTGTTTGCACCAATTGTTTGGCTTCTTCAACAATTGTTTCTATTGTTTTAGACAAGTGTTTTCCTCGCATTAAAGGTATGGCACAAAAAGAACAAGTACGATTGCAACCTTCAGAAATTTTTAAGTAGGCATAGTGTTTTGGCGTGGACAATAACCTTTCTCCAAGTAATTTTGTTTTGTAATCTGCATTCATGGTTTGCAATAATTCTTGCAGTTCCATTGTTCCAAAAAAAGCATCAACATCAGGAATTTCATTTTCCAAATCTTGTTTATAGCGTTCACTCAAACAGCCAGTTACATAGACTTTTTCAATCTTTTTTTTCTTTTTCAATTCTACTTGATGCAAAATATTTTCTATTGACTCCTCCTTTGCAGACGCAATAAATCCGCAAGTATTGATAATGGCAATGTCATAATTTACTTTTTCTCTTTCGTGTGCAACATCAAAATCATTGGCTTGCAATTGCATCGCCATTTGTTCGCTATCAACTAAATTTTTACTACATCCTAAAGTAATAATGTTGATTTTTTTTCTTGCTTTTGTGAGCATAATCTAATTTAAAGTGAGGTGAAAGAAGTCTGCAAAATGCGTTCATCATGTTGTCCATACAAACCAATTTGAACATGAAGAGTTGGTTTTTGTGGTAAAAAAATTTTTGCTAAATGCGGCCATTCAATAAAACAAATTGCACCGTTATTGATGATTTCTGTGATGCCAATTTCAAACAATTCGTTTTCGTTTTTTAGTCGATATAAATCCAAATGAAAAATATTGGTTGTGTTTTTTTGTTCACTTACATATTCATTGACAATACTAAATGTTGGACTATTGACGAGTGATGTTATATTTTTATAGGCACACAAATATTTTACAAGGGTTGTTTTTCCCGCCCCCATTTGTCCATTCAACAACACAATGCGATGTTCTTCAATGAGCGTCCATAAAGGTTCGCAAATGGTTTTAATAGTTTCTAAAGTATAAATAAATTCAGCCATCGGTTACACTCCAAATTGTCTTAAATGATGGTCTAAATGTTTGTAATTTAAAATTGCACATTCTTGAATTGTCAAATTGCCAAAGAAGGGATGCTGTAATTGAAGTTGCTTTGCTTCTATTCGTTCAAAAAAGAATTCTAATTGAATACGCAACGTGTCTTGTGCTTCTTGAAAAGACGTTATTGTGTATTCAAGGAGTTTTTTATCAGTAGGCGACCCTTTGCCAAATGCACGATTATCTTTTGTGTATATTTTTTTAAAGAAATAACCAACAATTTTCAATATAAAGTTGGGAGGCGTTGGTTGAAAGTTGCCGAGATAAATTTGTGTTACACGCAAGCAATGTTCAAGCATTTGTGTACTTGTCATTGTTCCCCAAATCGGCTTTTGGTCACTCGTGAGTTTGCTTATTCGTTGTATAACTTCTTGTTGTTTGTTTTTGTCTAAAAAAGAATGTGTCATAAAAAATAAAAAATGTGATAAAATATTTTGCTAATCAGTGTCGTATTTAATAAACGTATTCTCTGCGTACGCGTTGAGAAATATTTGCAATTAATTCATGTGCTATTGTTCCATTCCATTTTGCAACTTGATGAACGGGCAAATCTTTACCAAACAAAATAACTTCGTTACCAACAACAACATTTTTCATATTTGAAATATCAATCATCGTCATATCCATACAAACATTTCCTATCGTTAGTGCAAGTTGATGATGAATAAGCACTTGACCATTTCCGTTTCCATTGGTACGCATAAATCCTTCTGCATAGCCCGTTCTAATGACAGCAATGCGAGTTTTTGTTTGCACTTTTCCTTTCCTATTATAGCCTATTGTTTCGCCTATTTCCACGTCTTTAATTTGGGCTATACTTGTTTTTAAAGTCAATACATTTTGAAGCGGAAAAACATTATTTGCATCAGGCGAAATGCCATACATCGCAATGCCAAGACGCACCATGTTCAACGCCAAATGCTTGTGCCTCAATGCAGCAGAACTATTCGCAATATGTTGAATGATTGAATAACCCAAAGTCTTTTCAATTTGTGTTGCAATGGCAATAAATTGTTGTGCTTGTTGATTTGAAAATCCATCTAATGCAGGGTCTTCACTGCCAACAAGATGACTAAATGCAGAAGCAACGCGAAAATGATTTTTATTTCTTTTGAGTTCTATCAATAAACTATCGATATCATTATGCTTAAAGCCCAAGCGATTCATACCTGTGTCTATTTTTAAATGTATCGGATAGTCATGAATATTTTTCTGAGATAAAAAAGAAACAAATGCGTGAAAGATTTCAAAAGAAAAAAGTTCTGGTTCTAAACGATACTGAATTAAAAATTCAAACACTTTTTCATTACAATTCATAACCATAATGGGCGTTACAATACCCGCTTCTCGCAATTGTATTCCCTCGTCAATATACGCAACAGCCAAATAATCAACCTTACTTTTTTCTAATACACGTGCCACTTCAACACTCCCACTACCATAGGCAAAAGCCTTTACCACAGCCATAATTTTCACCTCATCGCCAATATGTTGTTGAATGTATAGAACATTTTCTTTCAGATGAGAAAGATTGATTTCTAAAATTGTTTCGTGAATATTTTGTTTGAAGTGTTCTAATAATTTTTCAAATTCAAATTGTCTTGCTCCTTTTAATAATATCAATTCATTCGTAAAATCAAACTCATGAATATGTGCTATAAAAGATTGAGTTGAACGAAAAAAAGCAATCTGATTTTTATTTTTTTTTAGAAATAAATGTTGATCGGCAAAAAGGATTTCTCCAATTCCAATGAATTTATCAAGCTCATATTCATTGATTAAATCAGCTATCGCTTGAGCATTTTGTGTGCCAACAATATCTGAAAGAATAACGCTTCTTTTTATATGCTCACTTCGTTGCTGTAAATATTGAAGTGCAACGGTTAATGCATTTCTGTCGTTTGAATAAGTGTCATTGATTAGCGTGCAATTTTTTTTTCCTTGCATGACAGAAAGCCTCATCGGCAGAGTAGAAAGTCTGTTAATTTTTTCTTGTATGGAAACTTGATTTTGATTAAAATAAAACAAAACACAAATGCAGATAAAAGCATTTTGAATAGATGCCTTGTCAGTAAAAGGTAATACAAACACACACTCTTTTTGTTGATAAATAAGTGTGCATTCTGTATTGTTGGCTTTTTGTACAATACTTTTTATCGATACAATAGCCCGTTCATTAAATCCAAAAGTAAATTGTCGTACATGAGGATATTGTTTCGACAAAATAGGCTCTATACGAACATCATCACCATCATAAATAACAACTTCCGCTGTTACAAACAGCTTGCATTTTTCTTCTATTTTTTGATCTGTCGAGTTAAAATTTTCTTGATGGGCTTCACCAATATTTGTAAGGATACCAATGTTGGGCTGAATCAATTGGGCTAATATTTGCATTTCATTCGGCCGCGAAATTCCCGCTTCAAAAATCCCCAAATTATGGATAGTCGAAATATTCCACAAACTAATCGGCACACCAATTTGGGAATTAAAACTTTGTGGCGTTTTTACAATATCATAGTCGCTTGCCAACATTTGTGATAGCCATTCTTTAACAATTGTTTTCCCATTGCTGCCTGCAATACCAATTGTTTGAAAGTTAAATTGATTACGATGTTGAAAAACAATGTCTTGAAGTGTTGCAAGCGGGTTGTCAACAAATAAAAAATTAGCGTCTGGAAAATTAGTACTATCAAAAGAAGGTTCTACAACAAAATTCTTTACTCCTTTTTCATAAAGTTGGTTAACATAAATATGCCCATGTCGGTTTTTGTTTTTTAATGCAAAAAATAGCGTGTTTGAAAAATTAACAATGTATCGACTATCAAATGCCAAATAGCGAATAGGAATTCCTGTAATGCGAAGAACACACTTTTGATATGCAATTGTTTTTGTAATCTGTTCAAAAAAATAGGAATGCATACAATGTGATTAAATGCAAAAAGAACCGTTACTTAATGGTAACAAAGTAACGGTTCTAAGCAAAAATAAAATGAGCGTTACCAAATAATCACAACATCTTGATTTAAAATATCACTTGGTTTTTGCTTGTCTTTCCAAGCTTCTTGAAATTCTTTAAGTAAGGAAGTTGTAACATTAATACGTGCATTCGCGGGAGCATGAGGGTCTCCAATGATTTGATTTTTTTCATATTCAACAGTATGAATAGAACGCCATACCTGTGCCCAGCTCAAGAAAAATCTTTGCTTATAGTTGTATCCATCGATGTCTTTCGGTGCACCTTTCTTGTCTATGGCTTTTAACAAAGCATAATACGCTAAAGTTATTCCGCCAAGGTCGGCGATATTTTCACCCATTGTAAATTTTGCGTTAATGGTCGAATGACTTTTTAAGCCTTTATAATTTGTGTAAGCCGCTCCTAATTTTTCAGCTTTTTCATTAAAGTTTTTTCTATCTTCTTCAGTCCACCACACTCTCAAATTTCCTGTTTCATCAAACTGTGAACCTTGGTCATCAAAGCCATGTGTAAATTCGTGTCCAATGACAGCTAAAATACCACCGTAATTGATTGCATCGTCTGCTGCAATATTGTAAAAAGGAGGCTGTAAAATGCCAGCAGGAAAAACAATTTCATTCAGCAAAGGATTATAATAAGCATTCACTTCTTGTGGCGCCATCAACCATTCATTTTTATCAACGGGCTGTTTAATTTTTTTAACCCTTTCTTTGAACCGCCAATTATCTATGTTCATTATATTTTCAAGCAAATTTTTTCTATCAATAGATACTTCGGCATAATTTTTCCATTGTTGAGGATACCCTATTTTATATGTAAAAGCGGCTAATTTTTTTAGGGCTTCTTTTTTTGTTTTTTCACCCATCCAAGTGTTTTTCTCTATCCTTTTTTTATACACCGACCTCATGTTTTCTATCATCTCTTCTACTTTCTTTTTTGCTGTTTCAGGGAAATGTGCTTGAACAAATAATTTTCCAAGCATATTACCAAGCTCATTATTGACGAATTTGATGGCTTTTTTTTCGATTGGCATTTCTGTCTTTACGCCATTCATGACTTGTTTGTAAAAATATCTATCCGCTTCGACAATATCTTTATGCAAATACGATGCATACGAATTCACAAATTTAAATTCAAACCAATATTTCAGTGTAGCTAAAGGGGTTCTTTTAAAAACAATAGCTGCATGTTTTAAGTAATCAAGATTTTCTACAACAATAGTATCAAATGATACATGTGTAGAAAAAAGAAGCTTATCAAGTTGAAGAATCGGATAATTTTTTATCAGCGTATTCATTGAAGTTTTATTATACGTTTTTACAGGGTCGCGCCTTTCTTCTTTTGTAATATGACACCATGCCAAATCATGCTCTAACGTATAAATGTCTTGAGCAATTTGAGTGGCATCTTTATCGCTTTTATGAAGTGCTTTAAAAATCTTTACAATCAAATTTTTGAATTCTTTTTGTATTGTTTCATTCCTCTCATTTTTTTCTAAATAATAATCTCTATCACCGATAGAAAGTCCATTTTGATACAGATAAACGGCAGTCATTTTGCTATTTTTCGCATCGGCGTCTACACTAAAATTTATAGCATTATCAATGTGTGTTTGATATTTTAAAAAATACAAACCCATTAAAGATTCTACAGAATTGGTTCTTTCAATTTCATCAAAAAATCGTTGCAAAGGTTGCAGTTTCTTTTCTTCTCTTGTTACTGTATCTAAATAGGATAAATATAAATCTGCTATTTTTTGCTCTTCACTATTTACTTTATTATTTTTTCCTACAGAGTTAAGGATGAGATTTTCTATTTTTTTCTCATTCTTTTCATTTAAAATATTAAACGATCCCCAGCGAGAATAACCTTTAGGAATTGTTGCCGTGTCTTTCCATTTACCATTTGCAAAAGCGTCAAAATTTTTAAACGGAGAAATATTTGTATTGATTGTTCCTGTGTCGAATGGCATTTCCGCAGTATGATTTGGTTTGACCGATCGAATACAAGATAGTTGTGTAAATAATGCCAGTACAAATAAAAGTTGAGTACATTTCATAATCATAAAAACAAGTTTGAAATACAATAATAAATAATTAAGCCTACAAATTTCATACAATCGCTTGAATAAAATCTGTAGGCTTACAACAATATGAATAAAGAACAATATGAGCTATAAACTTTCTTGTTCTATTAAAAACTCTGTTCTAAAATGCAAGCCAGAATAATCTCTATTTTTCAAATCAATAAACATTAAATTAGGACTTTGATCTTCACCTTCTTCTGGATTTTTTGTTTTTGATTCAACGGCAGATTGAAAAAATAATGTAAGCGTTTGTCTTGATTTGAATCCATTAGGATCTGTATAATTCTTTTTACTTTCAAATGAAAAATAGTATTCTCCTGGGTTGATAATTTTACCCAATTTGTAAGATGTATTTGCTTTGTCTGGAGACGAACCGTAATACACATTAAAAAATGGAGTTAAATCTTCTACCATATTTAACGTAATTGGTTTATTGGTTTTCAATTTAACAGTTTTTTTAGGAGATTCGGTTTTTTCAGTATCTGCAGCTTTTTTAACAGATGGATTACCTAATAAAACATAACTATTATAGCCATTAAAGTTAATTTGATCTACCAATATTTTTGGCTTTGATTCATCTAAAACAAACGGTTCTTGTTTAATTTGAAATTGCAATACGTCTTGTTTATTATTAGAATTATCTTTGAATGGAAGCATTTCCCCTTCTACTACAAAAGTCAATATTTTAATTTTAGACCGAGATGGTTCTATAATATTATCTCCTTGTGCAGTAATTGTAATTTCATGATTTCCGCTTGGAATAACATCTCCTAATACGTAATCTTCTTTATCTACTTTCATCACAAAGAAACTTTCTTGCGTACTTTCTTTATTGGCATCTTCTTTGATTATAAAATCTACACTTGCATATACGCTAAATGTTGTAGATGTTGGTATTGTAGTTGATTTAGATACAGATTTTGAAATATTACCAATTTCTAAATATGGAATATAAACACCTGAAGACAACCCTGTTACACTAATTTCTTTTTTAGCAACTGCCAATTTAGATTTAATAAAAATGATTTTTTTCACCGTAGGATCTAAATCAGATTGGATTGTAAATGACTGTAATTTTGAAGCTTTGATAGAATCTTTAGGGTCATCTAATTTTAGCTCAATTTTCTCATCGCCGTATCCACTCGTAAGAGGTTGTTTTGACACTTGACCAATTGCAATTAACCAATTAGGAAGACCTTTTATACTCCATCTATCATTACACGTAATTGCTATTGGTGCATTTTTTGTTTCTAGTAAATCAACATCATAGTCTATAGTATCTACATTGACAGATAAACTTACAGGCTTCAATTTGGCACCACGTTGTATCACAACGACTTTCTTTTTAACTGATTTAGAAACTACATACAAAGTATCCACTCTTTCTATATCTGGATTATTTTCAACAGCTGTTACAGTTACAGTTTCAACATTATCCTCTCCGCCTGTTCCATTGGTAACATCAACATCATACCAAGTAACTTCTTCGTTTTTAACAATTTGCCATTCTGTAGTCGAATTAACGGTAAAGGTAGAGAATGACTCTGCTTTGCTTCCTAAGGCATCTAACATTGCGGTTACTTGAATTTTTACAGATTGCATTTCTTGTGTTATAGTCAATTCTTTTTTAATTGTTTCGCCTGTAGAAACAATGGTTATGGTAGCTTGCCTTACATTTGGAGTTTCGTTATTGAGTGCTTTTATGCTAATAGACGATTGCCCTGCATTGCCTTTACTTGGGTTTATTTTCAACCAATCAGGAATTGGAGATGTTATCGTCCATTGTGTATTTATGGATTTAAGACGCACTTCAGATCCCTGCTCTTCTGGCTCTCCAGATAATTTTAAAGTTGAAGGTTCTAATACGATGTCTGCTTCTGTCGGTTTTTGAGCCACTTGTATAGTTTTTATCAATTTGCCTGCTTGAAATTCAACAACAGCCTCACGTGCAATTGACTCTGTATTCGCTTCTTTGGTTTTAAATTTAATGTTTGTTCCACCACTTCCTTCTGTTAAAACTTTACCATCAGCAACAGAAACAACAGACAACCACTTAGGAATTGTATTGGCGTTAATTTTCCATGCTGTATTGGCATCAATAGTAACTTGGTTGCCGAGTAAATTATTTGCGGCACCTAAGGTAACTTGGTCTACAGAAAGCTCTATTTTTGTTTTTTCATCTTGACTATCGGCACTTCCAGATTCTTCTTTTTTTTCTTTTTTAGTTTTTGATGCTGAAGCAGCAACTGCTCCTGTTGTTCCTGCTGTTCCTTCAGAACCTGAAATATCTTCTACAGGTTGTTCTTCTATCAATATTTTTTTACTTGATTTACTTGACTTAGTGGATTGTCTATTGTCAGATGCCGACACTTCAACATTAGGTTGATTTTTTACTAACCCCACAGATCCTTTGTATTGTTTAAGTTTTATAAACACCGTATCAACGTCTTGTCCTGTAACAAATATTCTAGCTTCTCTTTCTACCGTATCGGAATTGTCTAAAACATTAAATAAAAATTCTTTAGAACCAAATTGTAATTGGCTGTCTATCAATAACCAAAATTGATCGCTTGTAATTTTCCATGCAACATCTTCTTTACTTGCAACGACATTGATTGTATCTATCGAGAAAGATGCCCCAACAGTATGTTCTAATTTTTCTATTTTGACTGTTTTTTTAGAAGAACAATACGGCAAAACAAAAGCGACTACCAACAATGAAAACAAAAATTTTAAGCGTGTTTTGAAATTGTGAGTGAATTGTTTGCTGATAAAAAACATAGTGAGGATTTTTTTAGATTTTAAACGAATGATTAAAATAATATTTTGTTGTTTAGTATAATTTCAAACGGAACGAATTTGGAATTCAAATTACAGAACGTTACAATTTTAAATTTTATTTTGAATAAACATACGACAGATAAAAAATAGACAAAAAAGAACATTATATCTATTACAAAAAGGCATTTCTATACTCGCCTTTGTTGTTATTTACTTTTGCCATTCAAGCATTCCCCCAACTAAATTGGACACATTTGTAAACCCTAATTGCTGTAATATCATACAGGCATTTCCGCTACGCATACCACTACGGCAGTAACAAATGACCTCTTCATTTTTAAAATTTGATATCCCGTCAATTTCAAAAACTTGAATTTTTCCTAAAGGCAACGAAATTCCTCCAATATTAAATTCATCGTGTTCGGCAGGTTCTCTAACATCGACTAATACAAGCGGTTCTTTACGTTGTAATTTTTCTGATAAAAGTTCTTTGGTAATTGTTTTCATATTTTTTCAATGCAAAAGTGAAGACTAAAAAAGCGTTAAAAATGAAAATATTGATTGTACAAGATAAAAAATAAGACTTTACTGCAAAAAAAAAGCCATTGCCTAAAAATAAGCAATGGCAATAAAACAATAGTTTACTACTTAGTGTTTTTTAGCTTCTGCTGGAGCTGGAGCTGCTACTGGAGCTGTAGTATCTTTTTTAGTTGAATCTACTGCTGGAGCTACTGGAGTTTCAGCTGCTGCTGGAGCTTGTTCTCCACCACCACAAGCTACGAATACTGTTGCAATTGTTAATACTGCGAAAATTTTTTTCATTTTGTTTGAATTTAATTGTTAAATAAAAATTTTTATACAAGTTTATACAACATATCAAAAAAGGTAACCCATAAATCTTGTGGAGTTTTTTTTAGAATGCTTATTTTAATGCAAAGGAGTTTGTTTTGAAATGTAAAGAGATAAAAAAAGGCTCTGTAGAAACAGAGCCTTTTTAATGTTATCAAGTAGGAGTTTTAATAATCCATTCCTGGCATTCCACCGCCCATTCCTGGCATTCCTGCTGAAGGGGTAACTTCTTTGCTTGGTTTGTCTGCAATTACACATTCTGTTGTAAGGAGCATGCCTGACACAGATGCTGCATTTTCAATGGCTACGCGACTTACTTTAGTAGGGTCTATAACGCCAATAGAAAGTAGGTTTGCAAATTCTTCCGTGCGTGCGTTATATCCAAAGTCTGCTTTGCCTTCTTTTACTTTTTGAACAATAATAGAACCTTCTATTCCTGCATTGGCAACAATTTGGCGAAGTGGTTCTTCTAAAGCTCTACGAACAATTGAAATACCTGTGTTTTCGTCTTCATTCGCGCCTTTTAATTTTGATATTGCTTCTATACTTCTAATAAATGCTACTCCACCTCCAGGCACAATGCCTTCTGCCACTGCGGCTCTTGTTGCGTGTAATGCGTCATCTACTCTATCTTTTTTTTCTTTCATTTCAACTTCTGTTGCGGCTCCAACTTTCAATACAGCTACGCCACCGCTTAATTTTGCTAAACGTTCTTGTAATTTTTCTTTGTCATAATCAGAAGTCGTTGCTTCAATTTGTGCTTTGATTTGATTGATGCGTGCTGTAATGTCCGCTTTTTTACCTTTTCCTCCAACAACGGTTGTGTTGTCTTTGTCTATGGTCATTCTTTCTGCACGTCCCAAATAAGTGAGGTCTGCATTTTCTAATTTAAAGCCTTGTTCTTCGCTAATGACTGTCCCTGTTGTTAATATGGCAATGTCTTGCAACATTTCTTTTCTTCTATCTCCAAAACCCGGTGCTTTTACTGCAGCTACCTTTAACGTTCCGCGTAATTTGTTCACCACTAAAGTTGCTAATGCTTCACCGTCTAAATCTTCTGAAATAATTACAAGCGGTGCTCCTTGTTGTGCTACCTTTTCTAAGATGTGTAAAATTTCTTTCATGGTAGAAATTTTCTTATCATAGATTAAGATGTATGGATTTTCTAATTCAGCAATCATTTTTTCGCTGTTAGTAACAAAGTAAGGCGACACATACCCTCTGTCAAATTGCATACCTTCTACCACATCAACAATTGTTTCTGTTCCTTTTGCTTCTTCAACGGTAATTACGCCGTCTTTGCCTACTTTTTGCATTGCATTTGCAATCAATTTGCCAATCACGTTATCGTTATTTGCAGAGATAGTCGCTACTTGTTCAATTTTTTTATTGTCATTGCCTACTAATTGACTTTGCGTTTGAAGGTGTTCTACAACTTTTAAAACCGCTTTGTCAATCCCTCTTTTTAAGTCCATTGGATTTGCGCCTGCAGCAACGTTTCTTAAGCCTTCGCCAATCATTGATTGTGCAAGTACTGTTGCTGTTGTTGTACCATCTCCTGCTAAATCTGCAGTTTTTGACGCTACTTCTTTAACCATTTGTGCACCCATGTTTTCAATTGCGTCTTCCAATTCAATTTCTTTTGCAACAGTAACGCCGTCTTTAGTAATGTTTGGGGCACCGAATTTTTTTTCAATGACAACGTTACGACCTTTAGGTCCTAAGGTTACTTTCACTGCATTTGCGAGTGTATCAACACCTTTTTTAATTTTTGTTCTTGCGTCTGTACTAAAAAATATTTGTTTAGCCATAGATAGTTCTATTTTATATTATTAAATGAATAAAAAAATGTTAGAATAAGTTTAAACAATAGCGAGAATGTCAGATTCTCTCATAATTAAATATTCTTCTCCTTCGTGGTTCAATTCTGTGCCTGCATATTTACCATACAGAACAGTATCACCGACTTTTACCGTAATCGGTTCGTCTTTTTTTCCACCACCAACGGCAACAATGGTTCCTTGTTGTGGTTTTTCTTTTGCGGTATCAGGGATAATAATTCCTCCTGCTGTTTTTGTTTCTGCGGGAGCTGCTTTAACAACAACCCTGTCGTGTAGGGGTGTAATATTGATTTTTTTTGCCATAAGAAAAATGTAAATTTAAATTGTGAAAAATGATTTTATGCTTTTTAGAAAGCAAGAAAGATACCGCAAAAAAAATGACGAAAGAATGTCGCTGTTAACATGAAAAAATGTATTTTTTGGCTCAAAAAAAATTATATCACTAACAGAATGGCATCAAACGATATGATTTATGTTCTTTGTGTATAAAGCTCAACAATCATGTTTCCTTGAAAGCCAACTAAGTTCAAGTGCTTTTTTTGAATATTCGTTGTGAGGCCTTGAATTTGAGGAAATGTAGTTAAACAATGCGTATTGATTTGTTGGCATAGCGTTTCTAGTAAATCATAGCGTTGATTAAAAATTGTTTTTACACTTTCATACAATAATACATAGTCAAGCGTTTCGTTGATTTGTACAATGAGGGTTTGTGGAGTTTTGAGTTGAACCGAAATATTCAGAATAAACCAATTGCCAATTTGTTTTTCTTCTTCATACAAACCATGAAAGCCATATAGTTCAAGATTTTTTAAATGGATAATCATATCAAAAATTGGTTAATCAAGTATTACAAATGAATAGAAAAGTGCATTTAAAATCAACGAGTTGCATGGACCGCTTACATATAGAATCTTTTTAAAAGCGACTTGCTTTTTTGTTTTCGCCTTCTAATTTTTTAAATGCTTCATAAACTTTTTGAGTTGCTTCGGTTTTTTTCTCTTGTAAAATATGTTTTATTCCTTCGGCAATAATGTTTTGTGCCACATCGAATTGCCGTAACCTTGTATGAGCGAGTGCCAATAAAAGTTTTGCTTGGTGTTGATAAATAGATTGTGGAAAGTGTTGTGTCAATTCTTGATATGCGGTATTGATAGCACTATATTTTTTTTGTTCATACAAGTCATAAATTGTTTCATACTCTTTGTCTTCATTGGGCTTGGTTGTATGAGACAAATTGTTTGTGAATAAATTTGTGAACTTTCCTTGAGCAAACTGATGTACATATTTTTCTTTTAAAGCGTTGATTGTTTCTTGTTGTACGCCTATTTCTTTATACAAAAAATACAAGTTGGCATAAGCATCTTCAACCGCTTTACTTCGTGAATATAAGGTAACAATATCTTTGTAAAATTCTACTGCTTGATAATTGTCTTTAAATTTTAAGTAAGCAATATTTGCCATTTGATAAAGAGCGTCAGATATGATTTCGTCTGATGCTACTTGTTGTTCTGCAGTCAGCGGAATTTCATTTTCGATTTGTTCTAATAAGGTTTTATAGTACCCTCTTTTTATTGTGTCAATTTCTTGCTTTACCACAACGCCATTATTGTCAGCAGAAAAATCATTCAAACCAATCGCTGCTTTTCTTCTCCAATGATCAACGTTTTTTCTATTGCCCCATATTATATTAAACTGTTGGATGTCATTGTTTTGTTTGTCTTTATTTTCAACCGATCGATTGTTTTTCAACTGTGCAAATTTTTCAAAAGCAATTTCTTGCTTTTTGGTATTAATGTTTTTTTTCAACTCGCTTTCTTTTGCTTTCGCTTTTTTAAGTATAAAACTTTCTCTGTCTTTTTTTGATAGCAATGCTATTTTCTTCAAACTGTCTTGCTTATCTTTTTGAAGTTGAAATTGGGCATATTCTTTTAAGGGATTGCGCAATGTCAGTAAGACTTGTTTTGCTGTATCTCCATTTAAAAAAGCATCCTCAATTTTATCTAAAACATTGGCACATTGATGGTAATTTTTCTTTTTCCATAGCAATTCAAACAATTGATAATAAATAAAGTTCTTGTCTGGTGCGTTACCCAAATCAATATGTGCAACGCTTTTTTGAATATAAGAAGTAGCTTCTACTAAATCATTTTTTTTAATCGCCATAAGAGACGCTCCATAATAAATTAAGTCTGTGTATAATTCAAAGCGTTCTTGATTTAACAGTTTAAGCAAATCTCGAATATGATCATTGATAATATAGACATTTGGATGCCTCTCTTGAAGTGCAAAATAAATTCTACTATAAATTTCCAAAACAGGGTCGTACGTATATTGAATCGAAAATTTTAAATATTGTGTTGCTAAATCTTCACGCTGTTCTAAATTATAAAGTTGAGCAATTAAATAACAACGCCTTCCCCTCTCTTGCCTATCTTTAGACCGTTGTATCGTATTGATTAAATGCTGGGCAGCTAGTGTATATTGTTTTTTCTTATAGTAATAATAGGCTTTGGCTTCGTCATACAAAGGACGTAAACGCTGAGGGAAGAAAATATCTTTATCTAAAGTACTCATCAAAGCGGCGGCATCGTCGTACTCTTCTAATTCAGTATGCGTTTTTACAATCCATACGAGCGCTTCATTTCTTGCTTGTTCAGTATGCTTTAGTTTTGCCCAAAACCCTTTGTCTTCTCTATTGACAACAGTTGGTGCAGTAATCAATTTTTTCTTTCCTGTTTCTGTAAAATAAGAACGGTTTTCATACTTGCTGTCATATTGATAATTGACATACTGAAACATGAGTAAAGCAGAGTCATAATCTTGTTTGTAGTAATACATTTTTCCCATGTATAAATACATATCATCTACCCATTTATTTCTTAAATCATGCAAAAGAATGCCCGATGTAAGACGCATTACCATAGAGTCTAAAGCACTAAAAAATGTTTTAGCGAGATAGTCTGGGTCATAGTTCAAAAAGGTGATTGGAATAGCTGTAAAGTTCTCTTTGTAATGTTCTTGAGCACTGTCAATTATTTTTTCTAAAAACAATTGTGCATTGTAAATGTAATTATAGCGAGTGGTTGTATTGTTGTAAAAAGCTCGCAAAGCGGTATAGCGTTTTGCACTTGATTTTTCTGCTGGCAACTTCATATTTTGAAAGTTGACAGGTTTTAGAATTTCTAAAATTTGCGGTTTTTTAGCAGACTCTGTTTGACCATTCGTTTGAATCTTTGTTTGTGCAAATAAACTTATTTGAGTATTTGACAAAAAGGCGAAAAAACAATAAATGAACAAAATGAGCCGTTTGATTAGCAACACAACACTACACAATGGATTCACTTCAAAAAGCACAATAAAAAAGCATGAATGAATTTAAGAAGCAGATATAATTTGTACCTCATGTTGTATCAAACAACCCGCCATACGGAGGGTTGTGGCAACAGAACAATATTTATTCATCGATAAATCACAAGCCTTTTGTGCTTTATCTCGGTCTAAATTACCTTTTAAAACAAATACAATATTGGCTTTTTTCCACAACGATACATCTCCCGTTTTTTCTCGCTCCCCTTCTATTTGTATTTCTATGTCTTGCAAATCTTGTCTTTGTTTTTTCAAAATACTCACCACATCGATTCCACTACAACCTGCCATACCCATCAATAATAATTGCATTGGCGTTGTACCAAAATCTACTCCACCTAATTCTTTTTTTGTATCCATACGGACAACATTTTGGGCTTCATCATGTGCTTCAAAACCAAAATCTCCTGCTTTTCTTTTAAGGGTAATTTTATTCATTAGTTTGTTTTTATAAATTGAAAATGATTCAATAATCTGTCTAAATATTTCTTTTTAAAATAATACGTTTTTAATAAAGCAATATCTTTATCTGTGATAATAAATTGAGAATCGCTATTGTCTAAAATAAATTTAATTGGTTTTTCGATATCTATAAATGCAGATTTCAAGGTCGCATCAATATTGTCTTTACTGTCTTGATGTGCGTGAAGACGAGCGTATTCTATTTCCTCGTGAAGTTCAAGCATATTCATTAAAAACACATTATCAAAAGTAACTTTGTCTTCTTCATTTATTTTTACGCCACGTAGGTCTAACAAATAGGCAAGTCGTTTTTGAGGATGCTTTAATGTTTCATAAGCAATATTGATTGCAGTAATGGGGACAACAATGTCTTCGCTCGATTGATTACTATCTGGATGATGGATTCTACACAATGCATAGAACTTATTTTCTAAAATAGGCCTATCTATAAACAAATTTTCTTCACAGTCAAACAATTGGAAATAGTTCATAATAGTCTGAATTGGAGTAATGGCGTAAGTTATACGACAAATTAAACTATTGTTTTACCTGTCCCATCAAACAAAATTTTCCAAACATTTCGATTGACAAGCATTATGGAATAAATACAGATAATGCTTTTCTTGTCAAAGTTGAATTAAGAATGCCTCCATAAATAACAAGAATATAACGTTGATTTGAAGTGATATTGCCTGGTAATACAAAAGACACCTTATTTGGCTTATTAGCGATAGTTTTAGAACCTAAATCAGCTTCTTCCATACCCAAAATATTGTATAATTTAAAGTTGACTTCTTCTGTATATTTTGCCATATACTCTACATGTAATGTTACATTTTCACCATTTTTCTCTGCATAAACAACTGGTTCTTTATCTGGAGATAAATCATCTAATTTAGTTGTACAAGTTACAGGTATTGTAGTATAAGAACTTGATACTTCTGGTCCGTATTTGTCGGTTTGAAGTAATTTTAAATAGATGGGTTGAGTCGTTGAAAAAATAGCCGGATCAGAAATAATTCCATTTAACGAAAACGAAGTACTTAGCTCACTATTAGTTAAATTAATGTCAGTTGTTTTTAAAGCTTGTAAAACTCCTTTACCAGTAGCCATATCATTTGTCAAATACATTGTAAATTCCAAATTAGAATAATAAATATCGGTTGGCTTCCACTTTAAAGTAATCTTACAAGGATCTTCACCAATTTCATTTTTAACACCAATAATTTTAGAAGATACTGGTGTTGCGTTCAAATTTGTGAGAGTAAATAAATTTTCTTTTAACGGTGTTTGCTGTAAGTCTAAATTAACAGAACGGGTATACATGACCATTGGCGTACTTAAAGCGTATGGTAAAACATAAGAAAGTCTAGGTGTAAATTTTGAGAGTGATACATAATCCCATTTTGAAAGAGAGGTGTCCCCTCCGTGTACATTGTTTTCTTCATTGACAAACTGGGTAATAAATGCACTACCTGGCATAAAATTACTTTTCTTTGTTATGCCATCAATATATTTTTTAGACACTGCAAATTTCAACGAATCTATAACAACATCTTTTTCATTCTTGGTTAAATTTTTAATTTTCCATTGCAAATTAGATGTTTCATCAGAACGAGTAGCATAATTTTTTTTATCTTTTTTTGAAAAAGTATCCACATTAAAAGAAAGTTTAACCTTTTGACTGGTTAAACCACTTTGTTGAGCAGCTATTCTTGCCATGGCAATTGTTTCATTTGTGCCAATGGGGATAATCGTTTCTGATGATGATATACGTGATTTAATGACTTTAGAATCAGTATTTGTTACAACATAAGAAAGACCAGAAAAACAAGTAACATGAGCATTATTAAGTAATTCTAACGAATTGCCATTTGCCATCACAAATTTACCTTTTGCAAAGTTTACATTTTCTCCAACACTTATATTTTCATTTCTTAAATCTACGCCTAATGGATTATTCACTTGCAAATTAGTCAATCTAAAAGTGTCTGTTCCAGAAGTATTGAGTGCATTGTAGATGGTTTGTTTTTGCGTAGTATGATCAAAAGATAAAACGTGAGGTCCTAAAAATTTGGCATCACTGCCTACCTCAAATATTTTTCCTTTAAAAAACATATTGTGTCCAAAATCATTTGTTTGAATGAATGGAGTATTACAATCAAAATTATCCAAAATGCTAGTTGGGGTAGGATCAGCAAAAGATACTAATCCATTCACATACATATCGCTGGTGATAGCAGAGGCGTCTTCACTATGAAAATAAATGGAATCTGCCATATCACTTAGTTGATGGACGGCAACAATATCATCAGATTGAGAAAAAGAAAATTGAGTAATGCTAAAGAAAAACAAAACAAAAAACAATGTTTTTAATAGGGATAAAATGGGAGTATTTTTTTTCATATTGTAAGCTCAATAAAGATAAGATTGAATTAGAAAATCAAAGATATATGCCTATAACAGAGTTGTCTTATTTTTATTCTTTTTTTAAGTTTTCATTAATTACAATAGCACAAGATAATGTGGTAAAAAATTAAAACAAGGGTGTCCTACATCATAAAAATTATTGATGCTTTTTTTGTTTTGCATTGTAGTCAAAATAAGTTTGTAAAGCAACGCTCAAAAAAATAAAAAATACGCCATAATAAAAGCCAGGTCCAACTTGTTTTCCTTCATCAAAAAAAATGAAACTCATAAAAACGGTATAGACGGGTTCTAAGTTGATAATGATGTTTTCAGTAAAAGGTTCTATAAATTGTAAGGCATGATAAGCCAAATACATAGGCAAAATGGTGCAAAACAAAGACAGTATAACAATCCAAAAAATATTATTGTTGATGATCACTAAAGAATAAAAGGTTTGGAAATTTGTACTGCAAACAACAACAGTGGTAAGCACAATAGCGCCGACAAGCATTTGCATCGACAAAACGGGCAATGGAGATAATTGTTCAATGAGCGATTTGTTGAGTACAGGAATAAACGAATTTAACAGACTTGCAAATAGACCAACAACAATGCCCAAGCGATATTGTGGTTCTAATTTAAACATTAAACTAATGCCAACAATGGCTAATACGCCTAAAGACAAATTTAATACGGTGATTTTTTTCTTATGAATAAAATATTCTACAAAAACAGAAAAAAAAGCTGTTGCGGATAAGCAAACGACGGCAATGGACACATTGGCAAGCTGAATACTTTGGTAAAAACAAATCCAATGCAAAGTTAAAATAACGCCTACTGTACTGATAGAAAACACTTTTTGGGGAAATAATTGAATGGCACGAAGAATTTTTTTTATCGTAAATGGCAATAATACGATGGCACAAAAAGACATTCTTAACCATACAAGTTGTAAAGCTTGCAATTGAATAAGTTTGCCTAAAATGCCTGTAAATCCCCATAAAAAAACGGCAACATGAATATACACCAAGGCTTTTTTTTTGTCTGTCATGGTTGTTTAATTATTTTTTATCTGATTTCATGCGTATCAAAACCGATTGTTGGTGTGCTGTTAGTTGTTCTGCTGATGCCATTTCAGCAACCGTGGTTCCGAGTACAGCAATTCCTTTTTGGGTAATTTTTTGAAAGGTGATTTTTTTTACAAATGTATCAACCGAAACTCCACTATACGCTTTAGCATAACCGTTTGTTGGCAAAGTATGATTTGTGCCAGACGCATAATCTCCAAGTGCTTCGGCACTATATTCACCTAAAAAAACACTACCAGCATTTTGAATCAATGGAATATATTGTTCATACAAAGGTGTACTTAGTATTAGATGTTCAGGTGCATAATGGTTGATCAGGTTAATTTGAAGTTGTACGTTTTTTTGAATGATGATTTTTGAATGTAATAAAGATTGTTCCATTATTTTTTTTCTTGGTAAGGCAAGCAGTTGATTTTGAATGGCAATATTAATTTGATGAGCAATTTTTTGATTACTTACAACGACGACCACTTGGCTATCTACGCCATGCTCTAATTGAGACAAAACATCTGCCGCAACCCATTCTGGGCGGGCTTCTTTATCCGCAACAATCATCAATTCTGAAGGACCTGCGGGCATATCGATGGCTACACCATAACGAATAGCTTCTAATTTTGCAGCAGTAACAAAGGCATTGCCTGGGCCAACAATTTTGTACACTGATGGTATATTTTCTGTTCCAAACGTTAAACTCGCAATGGCTTGAATGCCGCCACACTTAAAAATTTTAGTAACGCCAACCAAACTTGCTGCAAATAATATAGCATCGTGAATTTGCCCTTGTTGATTAGGCGGTGTAGTGAGAATAATGTCTTTGCAGCCTGCAATTTGAGCAGGAATACCTAACATTAAAACCGAAGAGAAAAGTGGTGCAGTTCCACCAGGCACATACATACCAATTTTTTCTATCGCCCGAGATTCTCTCCAACACGTTATACCTTCAAGAATTTTTACTTTTTTGATTTGTTCTTTTTGTTCAACATGAAACTTGAAAATATTTTTATAGGCTTGTTCAATAGCTTTTTTTAATGCAAGAGGTAGACGCTTTTTAGCAAGTGCCATTTCTTGCTTACTGACTTCAAAGTTTTTTATTTCAACTTGGTCAAATTTTAAAGTATAACTCCGTAACGCTTTTTCGGCATTTTTTTTAATGGCATCAAAAATTTCTCCCACTAATTGCTGTTGCTGAAAGGCGTTTTTTTGCGGACGTTGTAATAGTTCGTTTATGGTTTTCTGATTATAGTTGTCGATAATAGACAATTGGTTTTTCTGCATATTACAAAATCATTTGTTCTATTGGAATAACGAGAATGCCTTCTGCACCTGCGAGTTTGAGTTGTTGTATGATGTCCCAAAAATTATCTTTTTGAATGACAGTATGCACAGAACTCCACGTCGCATCTGCCAAAGGCAGTACAGTTGGGCTTTTCATACCAGGCAAAATACGTAGAATCTGATCAATTTTATCATTCGGCACATTCATTAAAATGTATTTATTCTGTTTTGCATTCAAAACACTGTTCATTCTAAATAGAAGTGCGTCGAGCGTATCGACTTGTTGTGCTTCTAAATGTTGCTTGGCAAATAACCCCACTTCAGATTTTAATACACAAGAAACTTCTTTTAATCCATTGCTTAAAAGTGTACTACCCGTACTAACTAAATCACAAATTGCATTTGCTAAACCCATTTTAATGGACAATTCTACCGAGCCATTAATTTCATGGATTTTCGCTTCAATGTTATTTTCTTTTAAAAATTTTTTGAGCGTGTTAGGATAAGATGTTGCAATTGTTTTGTGTTGAAAAAACTGAATATCAGTATAAGGTGTTTCTTTTGGTATGGCTAAACATAATTTACATTGACCAAAATGTAATGGCTTTATTTTTTGAACATCTACGACGGCTTCGGCAATTGTATTGTCACCTAAAATGGCAATATCAACAACGCCATCTTCTAAATATTGTGGAATATCAGAATTACGAAGCAAATAAATTTCTAACGGAAAGTTTTTGACGTTAATCATCAACTGTTCGCGTCCTCCTAATTCAAAATCTAAGCCAGATTCTTTTAAAAGTTTCATGCTGTCTTCTTGTAACCTGCCTTTCTTTTGTATTGCTAATTTTAAATTCATGTCAAATAGAAATCAATAGTTGAGAAATAAAAATATGTCGTGTGATAGTAGGAAAAAGTATGTTTTGAATGAAAAAATAAGACTTCTTTTTTTTAATTTCAATTAAAAAAAGACACGAGAAAAGCGTTTTTTTGTCGTTTTAAACAAGGTTAAAATCGATTTTTAAAAAATACAAATGATTGATATTCATTGTTTTAGATATTTTTTTAGTTTGTTGAATAGGAATTCAAAAAAAGCCCTATGTTTGTTTCATAATTTAATGGGGTTAGTGAGTAACAAGGCGGACTAAGTTTTTAGTTCGCCTTTTGCTTTTTCAGTGGCTTTGACAAAATCAATACACAAGTTGACCTCAAACCCAATCAATAAAACAAACGAAAAGATATAAATCAAGGTCATTACAAAAATCAAAGTGCCTAAAGGTCCGTATGTTTTATTGTAAGTTAAAAAATTGGTGGCCCAAAAATTAAAAATCACAACCATTAATAACATCGCAAGACTTGCAAAGACAGCCCCAAACGACCAGAACTTCCAACGTTTGTTTGCAATCGGCGTAAATTTATAAACAAAGGCGATGGTTAAGAATAAAAAACCACACGAGAACACATTACGCAGAGTAGAAACAATATTTTTTGCTTTTAATGATGTAAGGTTAAATTTCTTAATCGTGTGTATGACCCAATATTTTTCTATGTTGAGCAATGCAATCAAAGCAATAAAAATGGCAAATAAACTGAGCGTTATTCCAACGGCTATCATTCGAGAAGCGATAAAGTGGCGACGATTGCGTTGCTCTATAGATTTGTCAAAAGTTTTCATCATAACCAAAGTAGCATTAGAAGCAAAGAACAAGAATAAAAAAAATGACAAAGAATAAATTGCGTTTTTGGGTTTATAGAAAAGGTCGTTAATAATCAAGCTCAAGTTTTGATAAGTTCCTTTGTCAGGAGCGAGTTCTTTCAAAACAAATAAAATTTCTTTGTGAAATTTATCAGACAAAAAAGGTAAATAAGGCGTAATCGCAAAAATGAACATCAATGAAGGCGGTATTGCCATGATAATATTAAACGACAAAATTGACGCCCGTTCTGCGATGCCAATTTTTTTGATTTGGCGGTATAAAGAGATAATCAGTTTGTAAACCGGAACATCTTTTTGTTTAGGTAGATGGATGGTTTTAAGGAATACGATAATTTTCCGTAACGATTGAAAATCATTGGTTGATTGTGGTGTACGAGAGTTATTCAATGATGATGACAACGCTAATGAATTTTATTTGCATTGAGCATTTGATGAAATCTTCTTGCGTTTTCTAAATGACCACTATAGGTTTCACAGAATGAATGGTAGCCATCTCGCTCTGGCTTTGCACAAAAATAAAGGTAGTTTGTGTTGGCTGGGTGCAAAACTGCGTCGATTGTTGTAACTGAAGGCGTACAAATTGGACCTGGCGGTAAACCTCTATGCTGATAGGTATTGTATAAACAACTGGCTTGATTATTGACGTGTTTAAACCTTACTCTGCGTATGCCAAAATCTTTTGTGCAAAATTTGACTGTAGGGTCAGCTTCTAACTTCATTCCCTTTTTCAATCGATTTAAATAGACACTTGCAATGGTGGTTTTTTCGTCGTGCTTTAAGGTTTCTTCTTCAATGATAGACGCTAAGGTATAGACTTCTAATTCGTTCAATTTTAACAATGCGGCTTTTTGTAAGCGGTTTAAATTCCAAAATTTCTTGTGTTCTTCCACCATGCGTTGAATAAATTGCTCTGGGGTCGTATTCCAATAAATATAATATGTGTTAGGAATCGTATAACTCATAAACACATAGTCATTGATATTTGTTTTTTCTTGCAATTCGAGGCTGTTAAAATAAGTGGCAAAAGCCGTCGAGTCACTTTCTAAATAATTACCGCATAAGCTTGCTATTTGCTCTTTGCTTCTTACTTTTTTTAATACAAATGAAACAGGAGTTTGTCCACCATATTTTAATTTATTGATGATGTCGTATATGCTCATGTTTTTTGTTATTTCATAGCGACCGGGCTTTAGGTTTTTCCATAATTTTAATCTGTTAGCATAAAACTGAAATGTCGTTTTATTGCCAATCATTTTACCTGTATCTAAACTATATAAAAGTTGTTGAGACTGAAAAATAGAGCTTGTAGGAATATATAAAAACTTTGATGGTTCTTGAAATTTTGTTTGCCCAAGAAAAAGGGTGATATAAAGAGAAGCAACTACAACAATGATCAAACAAACAAAAAACAAAATGGTTTTTTTGAGTGTTCTATGGTTTTGAGGTCGATTAGGAGAGGTGTTTTTTTTTGGTTTTTTCATATCGTATGCTCGTGCAAAAAATTGGAATAGATTGTTGATGTGGAAATGGGTAAAAATTTAAATCTTACAATATGAGCATTGCATCACCATAAGTATAGAAATTATATTTCTCTTTAATGGCAATGTCGTAGGCTTTTTTAATCAGGTCGTAACCACCAAATGCTGCAACATTGGTAAACATACACGTTTTAGGCGGGTGAAAGTTGGTGATTAAAGCGGTTGAAATATGCATTTGATGAGGTGGAAAAATATACAAATTGGTCCAAGCTTCTTTAGCAACTAAAAAATTTTGACTTGAATAGCTACTCTCCATTGCTTTTAAAACAGAGCAACCAACAGCACAAATTCGTTTCTTTTCACGGATACTTTTATTTACAATATCGGCAGATTCTTCTGAAATATTGTAATACTCGGCGTCTATTTTATTTTTGTTAAGGTCTTCAATGTCAATTTCTTTAAACGTGCCGATTCCATTATGAACGGTGATAGGAGCAAAGCGAATACCTTTAATTTCTAAGTACTTAACGAGCTCTCTCGTAAAATGTAAACCTGCACTCGTTGGCACAACAGAGCCTTCGATTTTTCCAAAAACAGAAAAACTTCTGTCATAATCAGAGGGTTCTACTTTTCTTTTAATATGTGGTGCAAGAGGAACTGAGGCTAAAGCAGAAAGTTTTGCTTTAAAAGAATCGTAATCTTCTGACCATAAAAATTTGAGTGTTCGTCCTCTTGATGTTGTGTTGTCGACAATCTCTGCAATGAGTTCTCCGTCTTTGCCAAAAAATAATTTGTTGCCTACTCTAATTTTTCGTGCTGGTTCTACAATGGCGTCCCACAAAAAAGTTTTTTTACTCAATTCTCTTTGTAAAAACACGTCAATTTTTGCACCTGTTTTTTCTTTCTTGCCAAACATTCTTGCAGGAAAAACGGTTGAATTATTGACCACAAAAGAATCTTTGTCTTCAAAATAATCCAAGACATTATAGAATTTTTTATGTTCGATGATTCCCGTTTCTCGGTCTATCACCATCAATCTAGCGTCTTCCCTTTTGGTTGCAGGATACTGAGCAATTTGTTTATTCGGCAATTCATAATTAAAAAACGACAACTTCATATCTATGAAATATTTTTTACGTAAAAAGTTGGTGAATATAGCATAATTTCGTGCCTTCTATGCAGCCCTTTCTTACTCTCATTAGCCATTCTGAAAAAGAACTTTTTGACCGTCTTGCATTCGTTAGTAAAACGACTGGTACAGAGGCTTTTATTGTTGGAGGTTTTGTGCGAGATAAATTATTGGGTAGGCTTACAAAAGACATTGACATTGTTTGCATTGGCGACGGCATTGCGTTTGCTACAACATTCCAACAAACTTATTATTCAAATCGCACGGTTCATGTTTTTAAAAATTTTGGTACAGCACAATTAGAACTTGATGATTGCATATTAGAATTTGTGGGTGCAAGAAAAGAAAGCTATCATACAACATCACGAAATCCAAACGTTGAAACGGGTACTTTTTTAGACGACCAATTGCGTCGTGATTTTACGATTAACACATTGGCAGTAAAAATTTCTGATGATGAAAAACACAATGCCATCATCGATACATTTAACGGTTTGCAAGCCTTACAAGACAAGACGATTATTACCCCGCAAAACCCTGAAAAAACTTTTTCTGACGACCCACTGAGAATATTAAGAGCCATTCGATTTGCTTGCCAACTTGAGTTTACGATTGAAGGAACAACCTTACAAGCCATGCAAAAAAATGCAAACCGTTTATCTATTGTAGCCAAAGAACGTATTGCCGAAGAGCTTAATAAAATGATGTTGTCATCAAAACCGTCTGTTGGTTTTTTGTTATTAGATCAAATTGGATTGTTAGAAAGTTTATTGCCTGAATTACTGTTGTTAAAAGGCGTTGCGTGCATTGACGGCGTAAAACATAAAGACAATTTTTATCATTCGTTGCAAGTATTAGACAATATTACAACAACAACAAATAACGTTTGGTTACGTTGGGCAGCACTCTTGCACGACATTGGCAAACCAACAAGCAAAAGATATCACGCACAAACAGGCTGGACTTTTCATGGACACGAAATGATTAGTGCAAAAATGATTCCGAAAATTTTTCAACGCTTGGGGTTTCCCTTGCATGAAAAAATGAATTTTGTAAAAAAAATAATCAGCCTTCATCATCGCCCTATTTCTTTAACAACCGAAAATATTACAGACTCGGCGGTGCGGCGTTTATTGTTTGATGCTGGCAATGATGTGGAAGATTTAATGCTGTTATGTGAAGCAGATATTACGTCTAAAAACAAACAAAAAGTAGCACAATATTTGTCGAATTTTTATGCTGTACGAGAAAAAATGTTGGTCGTAGAAGAAAAAGATAAGATACGCAATTGGCAAGCACCAATTAGCGGCGAAATAATTATGGAAACATTTTCGTTGAAACCGTGCAAAGAAATTGGCATCATCAAAGAAGCGATTAAAGACGCCATTTTTGATGGCATCATTGAAAATAATGTTGAACAAGCGATGACTTTTATGAAAGAGTTTGTTCTTAAAAATAAACTCGTCTAAAAGAAATAAAAAACGAGTTGATTGTTATAGACTTTCTAGAAATTGAATCAGCAAAGTGCGTTCTTGTTTGTTGAGTTCAGCAAATTTTTGCTTGGTTTTATTTGCTTCACCTCCGTGCCACATAATGGCTTCTATAAAGTTTCTTGCTCTTCCGTCATGCAATAAATCGGTTGCACCAGTTACTGCTTTTGTCAAGCCTATTCCCCACAAAGGTGGCGTTCTCCATTCGTTGCCATTGGCTAAAAATTCGGGACGATTGTCTGCTAAATCTTCTCCCATATCATGCAACAACATATCGGTATAAGGAAAAATAAATTCGTTTGATAATTCAGGCAATGCTGGATTATTTTTTGTTTTAAAAAAAGGTTGATGACATTTTGCACAACCAATTTGAATAAAATAATCCTTCCCTTTTTTCACATTTTCATCACTCGCATTTCTTCTACCTGGTATGGCTAGTGTTTTCAAATAATAGCCTATTGCGTATAAAATGCTGTCTGGTAAATCTTTTTGTTTATACGAAAAAGTTAGTTGTTCTTGAATGCCATCTTCTCGTGCGTTTTCATCAGGAAATAAATAATTCGTAATGCCCATATCTTGGTTATACGCCGCGGCAGCTTGTTGCAATACAGTTGGCATTCCTGCTTTCCAACCAAACAATCCCAATGTCGTACTGTTAGTTTCTGCGTTCCATACCCTATTGGCTTTTCCCGATATGCCGTCTTGATTTTTGTCACTAATGTCTTCATTTTGTAGTATATCTTCTTCGGCAATATTTTCTAACAAGCCTAATCCTGTTACGTTTAAGGGCATTCGAGGAGAGAACAAATAATTTGCTGGAAGAGGTTGATGTGGATTGGTGATTTGAAAAACAGGCTTTCTTAAACGATACGTTTCACCATCAGAAAAGGTATGATTAGTTTCAATGTATTGTACAATTAAAGTTGCTTCAGCTTTGGTTGCGGCAATACTTCTTTGTTGCAATTGTGTGCCAAAAAATGGAATAGGTAAGGGTCCGCCATGTTGATTTTGTCCTTGCAAACTCAGTTTAAGTAATAACGGCGAAGCCGGCACAATACCTTCTATTGGTGCACGTGCACGCGAATCATTAAAGTGGCAACTTGCACAAGAAATATGATTAAACAAAGGTCCTAAACCATAGTTTACAGAATTGCTATCACTCTGAAATTTTGCAGAAAACGCAACATCTCCAATTTCATGCTGTCTTGCTTTTTCGCCATTAATATTTTTAAAAGTATGTGCAAAAGCACCCGATCCATTATCGTTAAAATTGGTTGTGCTACCGCCAGAAAACCATTCGTTATAGCTATTCATGTCGATTAGAGATGGTTCTTTTGTGCAAGAAAATAAACTGATTGCACAGATTACAGGAAATAAAAAATTTTTCAATTTCATCTTTAAATTAATTTTTGTTCAATCAATGTTTTTGCTTTTTTTTCTAACACTTTTTGTAATGCCCGAATCGCATCAATAGCATTTTGAACTTGTTGTGGTTGCGTTTGTATGGCTATTCCAAATGGGTCTGTAATGGCTTTTACAGCATTGATTGTAGTTTGAATTTGGCTTGTAATTGCTTGATGTGCAGCAGTACTATACTGCTTGATGAGTAAGCTTAATCCGCCGTTATTGATCGTGCCATGAGTGCCGTGATAAATATTGGCAATGCCTTGTATGTTATTGGTGAAATCTACAATTGAATTTGCTGCATAAGGCGACTCTTCTAATTCTGGAGTTTGATTGACAAAAATTTCATTCATTTTTCCATCAGCAACTTCTTCGCAAATACCAATCATGCCATCAATCACCGCCAAATACAATTCTCTATTGGTTTTGTAATATTCATTCGTGCCACTTGGTGCATTAAACGAAGCCTTGTAGGTTTGCCAACTTGTGGTTAATTTTTGCATCAATTGTTTCATATTTGTTGCTACCAACTGCATATATTTTTTTTGTACAGCAGAAATTTCTCTCGCTGTTATTACACTATTTTCTCCAAACAAAATCAGTTCTAACACGTGAAAACCTCTCAAGTCTTCACCGGCATTGTCTAAATAATCTTCGTTTAGCTGACTTTCGATTGCTTGCAATTTCGTCGTTGTTAAATTATCTTTTGCAATAGGCCACGTGTCAATATTGGGGTCAATTTCTTCTGTTTTCACAGGTCCATAGAAAAAAGTTTCTGTTTGCTCCCAAGCTAAACGTGCTTTCTTCCATGTGGTTTTTGCTTTGGTTAAATTTTCTTCTGTTGCATTGGCAGAAAAACGCTGCACGTCTGTTTCTAATTGTCCCACTTGGGCATTCAATTCGTCATAACTCGCAATAATAATGTCACTAATTCCTTTGATAGTTTGAGAATGGCTGAAAGTTGTTGTTGTATCGTTGTCTTTATTACAAGCAACAAAACAGAAGAAAATACTGATGAATAGAAGCGTAATAAAATAGTGATATGATTTTTTCATTGTATAAATTTTAAGCATTAAGATTTGAGTTGAACGTAAATTGTGTCGTTAATAATTTGTGTTGGGAAAGTTTTAAGTGCTTGTAAAGCAGGTGATTTTTTTACGTTTCCCTGTAAATCAAACGCACTGCCATGTGCAGAACAAAAGATGCCATTTTCTGTTGGCGTTAGGCGATAATCTTCGTGTGAACATTTCATATATAAGGCTGTGTAAGTTTTTTCTTGTTCGTTATGGACTAATAAAATGTCATAATTCATCCACGTTGGTCGCAATAACAAAACATTACTTTTTACTTTTGTTTTGGGATTGACAAATTGTTGTTTGTCAATTTCAAGGATATTTTTTGCTTGCTGAAAGTTAATCGTAGGCAAAGCTATACAGCCCTCTAGCAAAGCTGGCAATACCCCCAATGCCACTAAATTGGCACAAGAAAAACAAGATTGTTTTAAAAAAGAACGCCTATTCATATTTCTTTAAAAGCTATACGCTAAACCTAAATTAACAAAATGATTATTGACAAAAACGGGGTCGTTGTATTCGTAAGGATTAAAAATGTGCAACGCTGGATTGTAATTTCCTGTATTACGCAACACATAATCTAATTTGAACACAATGGCTTTTATGGGTTGATAAGAAATGCCCGCAACGAAATATTGTTGTTTGTATAAATCGTCTTTTAAGGCATTATTCGGAAGTTGATTTTGCAAATTCAACTGCTCATACCGCACAAACAAAGACAAGGCTTGTGAAGTGGCAGGATATAATTGTAATACGTTGTAAGCAATTTCTGCATAAGCCCCAAATAATTGCGAAGAGGTATTTTTTCCATACGCTTGATTCAACTGTTGTGCTTTTGAATATTGAACAATACAGGCTAAGGCTTTGAATGAAATGCCGTTGTTTTGGTATTGCACATTGGCTTCTACCAAGGCTAATGGTAATGCGAATAGTCCACTTTCTAAGCCCAAACTATCGGCGGTTTTTTTTCTCAAGCCAGATGTTCCGCCATAATATCCACTTGCTTGGAAACGAAAATTTTTGATGTAATACAAAACAGCCGTAGACAGTGCTAAGTTATTTGCATTCGCAATGCTCCCCTCTTGCCTTCCATCTTTAATGCCTGTACTATAATTAAAATTAGAAGCCTTTAATCCATTGGTTAAACCAATATAATAATTCAAACCTGGCACATTGGACATTTGTCCAAATAACCCTACGCCAAGTTCTCGCCATGTTGTAGGAATAACAAGTTGTTCGACAAAGGGTCTGTCATTGCCATAAAAAGTAGTGGGTAAATGGTTTTCATTGATAATACCGATGCGGGGGATAAATAAGCCTGTTACCAAATACATATCTCGCGTAAGATTTGATTTAATAAACAATTGCTCTAAAGAAAGTTCGCCTCCAAATTGCCCTCCTGCAACTTTTGCATTTTCTAATTCCGTTTCAGAAAACAGACTAAACGTGTTATTGAATTTGTGTCCTAAAAATAAAATATTACGCGTAATATTTATTGTGCCTTGTTCTGCATGAACGTTATACATGTATTTGATTTCACCGTATCCTGACAAAACCGTTGTTGCGTCTTTAGCAATTAAACCTGCGTTTAAAGAATCTTCTTTTGTTAAAACTTGGGCTTTCAAAAAAAGAGACGACAAGAAGAAAAAAACTAAACAGAAAAGGAATTTTTGTTGCATAGAAAAATGGTATTTTTTAATCAAAAAGATAACAATAAAAAGAAGTGCAAGAATATCAAATGTTGGCAAACCCATTTGTGAAAACGAGAATTAAAACTATTGAAAAGCGGAATTTTTTTTGGACGTTTAATGCCGATTCGTATTTCCGAAACAGAGTGTCTAACAATTATCCGCCTAAAAAACTTTGTAATAAAATGAGCGCACTCATTTGATCAATGCGTTTTTTTTCTTGGCGTTTTTTTTTGTTTAAACCCATTTGAAACAGGGTTTGTTGTGCCATTTTTGACGTAAACCTTTCATCAAGCAATTGCAAATGAAGCGTTGGGAATTGGGTTTGTATTTGTTTGAACAGTTGTTCTACAGCAAGGGTTAAATGCGTATCTCTGTTCATCAAATCTTTGGGATAGCCAATAACAATCGTGTCAATATTTTGTGCAAAAATATTGTTCTTAAGATACAACATCAACCCAGCTGTCTCTATGGTTTCTAAAGGGTTGGCAATGATTTTCAATTCATCACTAATCGCAAGGCCCACTCGTGCTAATCCATAATCAATTGCTAAAGCACGTGGCATCAACGATTATTTTTTTGTTGTTTTTGCCGTCATCGTTTTGATAGAATCTAATAGATGCGTTCTTTGTTGAAAATATTGTTTGATTTCACCTAATTGTTTCAACAAATCGGCATTGAGTTTTTCCTCATACGCAGACCCATTTCGTTTACCTTCTGGCAGTGATTTGTAAAATACGGCTTGTTCTTCCAAATCTTTTTTCACTTTATCAGAAATCATATTTGCCAAACTATCCGCACCAACAACAAAAGCAGTTTGCATCATTTCCATTGACGTTCTATTGTGAGAATTATATCTACTCACCATGCCATAAGGAATGTATTGATTGGGCATAAGGACATTGATTTTATTGAGTATAGCAATTGCTTTTGCATTGTCTTTATTTTGTTCAGAAAGTGCAAGTGCGAGTTCTGCATAAGACTCTCTCATTTGAATCAATTGCTGCCTATTGGTTTCGTCATAATAAATTTCTTGTTGATTCATTTTTCCAAATGCATTGATTTGTCCGAATAAGTCATACGATTTTTCAGTATTGATTTTGCTGTTCATTGCATTGACATCAAAAGGGACAACTTGATAAATCATGCCTCTTTTTTGAATATAATTTCCAAAACCTAAATTTCTACAATCAGATTCTGACGTGAAACAGATGGGGCGTTTATTGATTGAAGAAGCGAGAATAGCAAAGATGGCTAAGTCGCTTTTAGAGAGTTGATTCTTTCCAATTTCAAAGGTCATTTTATCGCTCACTTTTGTTTCATTAGCGGCAATAATGTCATTTTTGATCATTGCATTTTTATCCACTTTCAGCAACATTTTTTTTGTTGGAATGAAGTTTACTTTTTCTCCATTTTGTAAAGGCAGTTTGTAACTGTCATTATCAGTGGCAACAAAATTTTTAAATACATCATACATATCATAATACGCATTGGGGTCAATGCCTTGTGGGGTATGAACAAATATGTAATCATTTCTATTCCCAAAAATTTGGTTTGGTGTAAAGATGAGTTCAACGGAATCGCTTTCGTTTACTTTGTATCGTAGTTGATTCACGTACCAATCAATGCCAAGCAAACTCGTATTCATAATGCGAACATCTTTTCTAAATCCTTCTACTTCTTGAACATACCAAAGTGGGTATGTATCGTTATCTCCATAAGAAAAAAGAACTGCATTTTTAGGGCATCCACTCAACATCAATCGTGCATAATCACTAACTAAAGTTTTACTTCCTCTGTTATGGTCATTCCATTCTTGAGAAGCAACAAGAGCCGGTGATATAATGGTTAATAATACAATGGCTGCAATTGAAATAGTTTCTTTTTTAATGTATTTATTGATAAAATTAAAAATGGATAATACAGATAGGCCCATCCAAACTGCTACTGCTAAAAAGGACACAGTATGTGCATAATCTCTTTCTCTTGGCGTTGGACCCGCTTCGTTTAAGTATAAAATAATCGCAATACCAGAGAAAAAATAAAACACTAAGTTGATGATGAAATTGTCTCTGTCTTGTTTGTAATGAAATAACAACCCTATGATGGCAAGAATTAGGGGAATGGCAAAAAGTCGGTTGTGTGAAGCGTGATTTTTAAGACTACTTGGCAATATGGATTGGTCTGTTCCTACTAACATTTTATCTACCATTCCAATTCCAGATATTGCGTTTCCATCTCTTGCGTCGCCTAATCCCTGAATGTCGTTTTGTCTGCCAACAAAGTTCCACATCATATAACGTAAATACATCCAACCAAATTGATACCCTAAGAACCATTTTATATTTTCACCAAACGTGGGTGCACGTTCATATAATTCTTCTTTTGTAGTCGGATCTTGCACTTTTGATATGCCCAACCAGTTGGCATAGAAATCCATATTGCCCCGTTCGTTTGAGGTTTGATGAACGCGAGGAAAAATCATTTTGTCGTCAGGGTGATAATCAACTTTAATTGTTTTTGTTGCAGGTGCATAAATCCAATTGCCTTGTTCGTCTTTTTTCTTTGCATAAATGGTTTTATCTTCTTCTACTTTAGGTTGATATTCTTCGCCAGTTTTACCTATCTCTTTACCTGCTGTAAATACAGGTCCATACAATAATGGATTGCTGCCGTATTGTAATCTGAAAATATAATTAACAAGCGACATTGGATCTTCAGGACTATTCATATCAATAGACACATCGGCTTGAGAACGAATTAGCACAACGTTGTAAGTTGAATAACCAAGCATAATCATCAAAAAACACCATAGCCCTAATTGCAAATAATATTTGCCTTTTTGTATAGCATGTCTTAAATAAAAAATACTAACACCAATTAATAAAATAAAGAAGCTAAAGAAGCCCGAAAAAATTGGCAACCCGAATGTGTTTACAAACAGGCGGTCAAAATTTGCGGCAAATAATACCGTGTATTGCAAAGCACCAACCATGACAACACCAACAATGCCACAGCCAATTAAAAATGCAATGATGATGCCTTTTGTTGTAGGCGTAAATTTTTTATAATAATAAATCATTGTCAATGCTGGTATCACCAATAAATCTAACAAGTGAATGCCAACGGCTAAACCAATAATAAGAGCGATAAGAATAATGTATTTGTCTGCACCTTTTTCGTGTGCTTTGCCTTCCCATATAATCATTAAGTAAAACATCAATACAGACAAAAAGTTAGCCAGTGCGTACACTTCGCCTTCTACTGCATTAAACCAAAATGAATCTGTAAAAGTAAAGGTGAGAGACGCCATTAAACCAGCCAAAATGATGAGGATGAGATTGGTTTTTTTGATTTCTCCGTTGGCGTTATTTTCTTTATTTTTTAGTACAATTTTTTTTGCGAAATAGGTTGTTATCCAAAACAAAAACATGATTGTTGCTCCGCTTGAAACGGCACTCAAAATGTTTACTGCTTTTGCCGTAGTCATTGGGTTATCGCCTAAAAACACAATAAATAATCTGCCTAAAAGGGCAAAAAATGGGTTTCCTGGAGGGTGGGCATTTTGTAATTTGGCGGCTGTTGAAACATATTCTCCACAGTCCCAAAAACTACCCGATGCTTCTGCAGTAATAACATAAATAATAGAAGCAAAAATGCCGACAAGAATGCCTGTTACTTTATTGATTTTTGAATACGATAACATATTTTCTTTTGAATGAAAACAAAAAAAATGGAAAGAAATAAAATGAAGTACGATGCCTAAAGAAAAATTATTCAGACATTAAAATAAGTGGAATTTGAAGCATCACCAATTCTGTATTTTCTTGATTTTCCGCAGGTTTTAAAAGAACTGGTTTTGACGGCATGCTCATATTGATAACAACTTCTCCTATTTTAATTGAATTTAATAATTCGATTACAGATTTTGAATTAAAGCCAATGACAATGTCTTCGCCGTCATATTGACAAAGCAATTTTTCGTCTGCATCAAAATCAAAATCTTCATCTTTTGCACTCAGGGCTAATTCGCCGCCTTTGATTGAAAAGCGAACCAGATTGTTGCTTTTACTACTAAAAATGCTCACTCGTTTAAGTGCTTGTTGCAACTCTTGTGCGGCAATCGTCAAGAAAAAAGGATTGTTTGTTGGTATAACAGAACGATAATCTGGAAAAGTTGCGTCTAATAAAGTACAGATGATGGTAATGTCTTCTGTACGGATAAACAAATGGTTTTTATTGTATTTGATATTCAATTCTTGGTCGTTGTCAGGAATTAAATTTTTTAAAATACTCAACGGTTTTTTGGGTACAATAAAAGATGTTTTGTCTGTTATAGAATCATTTTTGGCTGTGTATTTTACTAAACGGTGTCCGTCTGTCGCAACAAAATTGATTTGTTTTTCTTCTTGTTCTAATTCAAAAAGTAAGCCATTCATATTCGGTCGGCTTTCATCGTTTGCAACAGTAAACAAGGTGTAATTGATAACCTCTAACAAAGTAGAATTTTTCAAATGGAGGTTTTGCGTCTTAGCGTCAGACTGTTCTTTAGGATAATATTGTGCGTCTTCTCCTTTAAATTTATACGTTCCGTTTGTCGTTGTAATTTTAATGGTTGATGTTTTGACATCTACACCAAAAGTAATTGATTGCTCTGCAATACTTTTTAAATAATCCTGAATGATTTTTGAAGGGACACAAATTTTCCCATTCTCTTTCGCATTCATAATTTCCAAGTCTGTTTTAATTGTGGTTTGCGTATCTGTACCAACAATGCTGAGCTTTGTGCCTTCTGCGATAAATAGAAAATTTTCCAAAATGGGCAAACTTGGATTTGTTGCAATAACACCAGAAACGTAAGACAAATGTTTTAAAAGATTGGACGAGGATACGGTGAACTTCATAATTAGATTTTAAGATGAAACAGAATATAATTTAAATATAATGAGTTAAATAAAGAGAAGCAAGTTTAAAATTATTTTGCAGACGGCGTAGATATAATTGGAAATGAGGAGGGTGTTTTAAATGCACTCACTATACAAAAAACAAAAGATTCTAAAAACAGAACTACACTTTTCAATTTGAAGTGTTTATTTTTTTCAGAATTATATATTTGTGTACTGTGTGCAATAAACCTTATTATGAAAATTTTAGAAGACATTTTACATCGCCGTTATGAAAGTTTTTTTTTAATCGCAGGTCCTTGCGTTGTAGAAGATGAAAAATTGCTGATGACGGTTGCCGAACAAGTAGCAAAAAGTTGTGCTGATTTAGGCATTCCTTACATTTTCAAATCGTCTTATAGAAAAGCAAATAGAACAAAAGGCGATTCTTTTCAAGGCATTGGAGACGAAAAAGCCTTACGCTTATTAGAAAAAGTAAAACGAACATTTGACCTTCCTGTATTAACAGATATTCATAGTGCAGCAGAAGCCGCAATGGCGGCAGAGTTTGTTGATGTGTTACAAATTCCTGCTTTTTTATGCAGACAAACAGATTTATTAGTGGCTGCCGCAGAAACAGGAAAAATTGTGAATGTAAAAAAAGGGCAATTTTTATCAGCTGATTCAATGCGTTTTGCAGTTGAGAAAATTCAAAGTGTCACAAACTCTAATGCGTGTTGGCTTACTGAACGTGGCAATATTTTTGGTTATCACGACCTCGTTGTTGATTTTTGCAACATTCCACAAATGCAAAGTTTTAATGTTCCCGTAATTATGGATTGTACGCATTCTTTGCAAAAACCCAACCAACATTCTGGCGTTACTGGCGGACAACCAACAATGATTGCCACAATTGCAAAAGCAGCTATTGCAAGTGGCGTTGATGGCATTTTTATAGAAACTCACCCCGAACCAAGCAAGGCAAAAAGCGACGGTGCAAATATGTTAGCTTTAGAAAAAATAGGCCCTTTATTGGAACAATTAAAACGTATTCACCAAGCAGCACAATAATAATTTTTGAATTATGAAGTTGAACGATTTTGTTTTTTTGTGTAAAAAAGTGCTTTTGCTCGATCGATTTTCTCTATCTCAAACACGTAACACAGAAAATCTAAAAGAAAAGGATAACCGTACGACGCATTATCGTATCATGATTATCAATGATGACACATTACAAAAGTCATTCTCGTCTACAATCACCCGAAAAAAAATTTATGTATTTCTCTCTGTCAGTTTTGTCTTGACATTTGTTTTATGGTTTTTGCTATTTGCTTATACCCCACTGCAAGCTGTTTTGCCAGAAACTTTAAATTATTCAGAAAGACATAAGCTCATCAGTTTAAAAAAGAAAGTGGACTCTTTAGAAAACTTATATCTTCAAAATGAAAAGTTCATTCAGCAATACAAAAATTATTTTGTTACGTCTCCTGAATATGAAAAACAAATTACACAAGAGCATACTATAAATGCTCCTTTACCTAAAATTGGAACTTGGTTAAATTCAAACCGCACAAAAAGGAATCCCTAAATTTTTATTTTTTCTTTCACATTTTGGTTATTTCTTATGCCCAAATTTATGGAATGTGTTCCCAATATTAGTGAAGGCAGAAACGAAAAAATTCTCGCATCAATTCAACGACAACTACACAAAATCAAGGGCGTTCAACTTTTACATACGGATATTGGATATGATGCCAATAGAACAGTTTTTACTTTAGTTGGAGAACCTCGTGTACTCGTTGATGCGGCGTTTATACTAACGACAATTGCCAGCAAAGAAATTGATATGCAACAACACAAAGGCACACACCCTCGCTTGGGTTGCGTTGATGTCTGTCCTTTTATTCCTTTAGAAAATTGCACAATGCAAGACGCTGTCGATGCAAGCAAACAACTTGGTGAGCGTATTGCAAACGAACTCAACATTCCTGTTTATTTATATGAACACGCCCAACTACTTCCACATCGAAAACGTTTAGAAAAAATTAGAGCTGGTGAATATGAAGGCTTAGAAAAGAAAATGCAATTGCCTGAATGGAAACCCGATTTTGGAACAACAAACATGAATAAAAAAAGCGGTGCAATGGTGATTGGTGCAAGAGATTTACTCATTGCGTATAATATCAATTTACAAACTACAAATTTAGAATTGGCTCAAGACATTGCAGTTCAATTACGCAGTTCTGGTGGAAAAGTGAAGCACAAAGGCATTCACCTTTCTACTGGCATATTACCCTTTTGCAAAGCGATTGCATGGTATGCGAATGATAGCAAGAATATTCAAATCTCTACGAACCTCACAAATTATGCAATCACATCTGTTTTTGATGCGTTTACAACAACAAAAAAAATTGCACAAGAATATAACATAACAATTACGGGCAGCGAATTGATTGGCATGATTTCTTTCGATGGAATCAAACGTTCTGTTGAACAAATTGAAATGACACATACAAAAAAATCACAAACGCCCAACGATGTTATTGCGGTTTTTGAAAAGTATTTTCATCTCAATGATTATTATCGCATTGATTTGAAAAATAAGATTTTACCTTTTGTGTTGTAAGCGTTTTAATATGGATCACAATATTTCTTCTGACATAGAACAAGCTGTTCGTCTGTTACAACAAGGCGAGGTCATTGCCATTCCAACAGAAACGGTTTATGGGTTAGCTGCAAATGCCTTGAATGAAGAAGCCATAAACAAAATTTTCTTACTCAAAAAACGTCCACAAAATAATCCGTTGATTGTTCATACGCATTCAATTGCAGCAGCAAGGGAGTATGTTCTACACATTCCAAAAGAAATTAAATTACTAATGCAAATATTTTGCCCTGGACCAATCACGTTTTTGCTACCTCGAAAAACAAATATTCCAGATGCCGTTACAGCAAAAAGCGATTTGGTTGGTATTAGAATTCCTCGTCATGCACTTGCACTTGATTTATTAAAACGCTTGTCTTTTCCTTTAGCTGCACCAAGTGCAAATCAATATGGTTACATTAGTCCAACGCGTGCTTGTGATGTCAATCTTGCCATGCAAAATGAAGTAGCATTGATTTTAGATGGAGGCGATTGTCAAGTAGGTATAGAATCAACAATTGTAGAATTGAATAATGGCGTTTTAATGATTCATCGACAAGGGGCAATTACAACAGAACAAATACAACAAATATTGCATCACACAAAAGTTATTGTGGCAGAAAAAAATACTAACACAACTGTTACACCAGGAAAATCATTGCAACACTATTCTCCCAAAACGCCTTTTCATTTAGGTGATTTAAATTTGTTAATACCACAATATCAACATCAAACAATTGGTGTAATTAGTTTTGGAACATCTTTTATGCAGCAGTATGAACACGCCATTAAACAAGAACACATTCTTTCTACTCAACATGATCCTGAAGAAATTGCACAAAAATTATATGCTACGTTGTTGCATTTAGACCAACAAAATGTGAACGTAATTTTATGTGAAACTCTTCCTAACAAAGGCATTGGAAGAGCTATTAACGATCGACTTTATCGTGCATCTTATCAACACAATAAATTATGACTATAGGCATTGTATGTTATCCCACATTTGGAGGGAGCGGAGTTGTTGCAACAGAATTAGGCAAACAACTCGCCCTACTTGGTAATGAAATACATTTTATTTCGTATCAACAACCTGTACGCTTAGATGCGTTTTATCCCAATATTTATTATCACGAAGTGAACGCATATAACTATGCTTTATTTGAAGGTGCACCTCCGTATGAGAGTACGCTTGCAAGCAAATTGGTGGACGTTATTCTCAATCACAACATTGATATTTTGCATGTGCATTATGCTATTCCACATGCTGCGGTGGCTTATTTTGTAAAGAAAATTTTAGCCCGAAAGGGAAAACAAATTCCTGTCATCACTACGTTGCATGGAACAGATATTACACTGATTGGCAAAGACAAATCGTTTGCACCTGTTGTAGAATTTTCTATCAATGAAAGCGATGTGGTAACTGTTGTGTCAGAATATTTAAAACAAGAAACGTATAAAAATTTTGATATTCAAAAAGACATTCAGGTCATTTACAATTTCATTGATTGTCATAAAGCCATTCAAAGCAATACCCATGAATGTGCAAGAATGCTGTTAAATCAAAATGAACGCGTCATCACACACGTATCAAATTTTAGACCGATCAAACGCATTGCTGATATTGTGAAAGGCTTTGCTTTGATTCGAGAAAAAATACCTTCAAAATTATTGTTAGTGGGCGACGGACCAGATCGGCAAGAGATAGAAAATTTGGTGCGCGATTTGAATTTACAAAGTGCGGTACTGTTTTTAGGAAAGCAAGAAAACATATCGCTGATTTATGCGTTGAGCGATGTTTTTATTATGGCGTCTGAATATGAAAGTTTTGGTTTAGCAGCATTAGAAGCAATGGCAGCAGGCGTTCCTGTAGTTACAACAAAAACAGGCGGCTTACCAGAATTAAATATAGACGGCGAAACGGGCTTTACATTTGAGCTGGGAGACATAAACACAATGGCAAACAAAACACTCGAAATATTATCTCAACCAGCGTTATTTAAGACAATGCAGCAAAACGCTTTGAAGCGTGCAAAAATTTTTGATACAACAACTATTATTCCCCAATACATCAATATCTATAATCAACTTCTTTCTAATCGATAAATCGTAATGCACGTAAAAATTCTTTTCAGCCTCTTTTTTTTATTTTCTACTTCTATTGTAATCTCACAACAAAATGCAACTACCCTGATTGAAAAAGGCGATGTTTTGTATGCAGAAAAAAAAATAGATCGAGCCATTTTGTATTATACAAAAGCGATTCAATCAAATGCAGGTATAACAGATGAGGTTTATATTAAAAGAGGCAATGCTTATACTGAATTACAAGATTGCGAAAAAGCAAATGAAGATTTTTCTATTGCCATTGAACGCAATCCGAACAATGCACTTGCTTACAACAACCGAGCTTTGTGTTATTTGTCATTAGGAGACTTAGACAATGCCCTGAATGACCAAAAAAAAGTCATTGAATTGTATCAATACGATCCTTTGGCATATAATAATTTAGGCTTGATTTATTTAAAAAGAAAAATGTTTTCAGAAGCCATAAAAGCATTTTCAACAGCCATTCAATACAACGCAAATAATCATCTGTTCTTTTACAATCGTGGCAATGTGTATTTCCAAACACAACAATATCATAAAGCAATTGAAGATTTCAAAGCAAGTAGTTATTCCCAGCCGAACTTTTCAGACGCCTATGAATATGAAGGCATGGCACATCTTGAATTGAAACAATGGGAAAATGCAGCGATTAGTTTTTCTAATGCCATCAGACAAAAACCTACGATCACGAATTATTTGAATCGTGCCAAATGTTATGAGGCATTAAAACAATATAGCGAGGCTGCAAAAGACTATGCTATAAGCATACAAATGAATCCTCGTAATACAACATTGTATTGGAGTCGTGGCATTTGTTTGTTTGAAAGCCGTGATTTTGAAAACGCAATTACAGATTTTTCACTCCTATTAAAACAGAATCAAGACAATCAAAATACTCTTTTATATCGAGGTCGTTCGTTGATAGAAACCAAAAAATTTGAAGCCGCAAAAGAAGATTTTAAAGAACTTATTGCCCAAAATCCCACCTTTGAAATACCGTACTATGAAATGGCACGCATTCACTCGCTCAAGAAAGAATACGACCTTGCAATGAAATTTTTATCCGTTAGCACTTTATTAAATAACACTCACAGCGAATCTTATTTTTTAAAGGCACAACTATTTTTACAACAAAATGACAAGGCTTCAGCGTTAAAAGACATTGAACACGCCTTACAAATCAATCCCAACGACATGCGGTATCGAAAGTTAAAAGCCGATATTTTAAAATAATCTCAATCATATTTATGCTTATTCATTGCTTTTTACCTAATGACCGTATAGTAGAAATTCAACTAACGGAACAAAAAAGTCAGCCAATCAATCTACTGTTTCATCAACTTGAAGAATGGTTACAACAAAATAAAAATATCACCTTTCATTGTTCTGAGAACGAATGGAAACAATTTTTACAAGAAGAAAAAAATATCATCAGTGCTGCAGGGGGAATTGTTGAAAACGAATCAAAAGAAATTCTATTTATTTTTAGACGCAACAAATGGGATTTACCCAAAGGAAAAATAGAACCCAACGAAAGCATTGAAGACGCAGCCATTCGCGAAGTCAAAGAAGAAACAGGATTGCAAAAATTAAACATTATCAATCCATTACCAACAACATATCATCTTTACAAAGAAAGAAATCAACAATGGATAATCAAACAAACGCATTGGTTTTTAATGCAAAGTAATAGCCAGCAAATATTAACTCCGCAGGCAGAAGAAGACATTACAAAAATAGAATGGTGCGATGCAACCCAGCAAACAGAAAAATTAAAAAACTCCTACCCTCTTATTATTGCATTATTGAACAAAATTTAATTCATTTATTTTACCACATAAAGTTCAATCATGAAACAATCTATATCGTCAATCACAACAATTTGCGTTTATCGTTCTTTGATGTGTCTCTTCTTTTTATTGCATACAATTTTTATTATGACTCAACAACACAATTCTCATTTTTTAAAAAACAGAAAAGAACGTTTGATTATTTCTAATGAAGAATGGAAAAAAAAACTAAGTCCAGATGTGTATGATATTGCACGAAATAAACACACCGAAAGAGCGTTTACAGGCAGCTTATTAGACAATAAAGAAACTGGAATTTATTATTGCAAAGCCTGCGGCAATGCTTTGTTTACAAGCACAACAAAATTTGATTCTCATTGTGGTTGGCCAAGTTTTTTTGAAACAATCAATAAAGAAAGTCTGATTTATAAACCCGATAATACGTATGGCATGAAGCGTACAGAAATTGTTTGTGGAAAATGTGAATCTCATTTAGGCCACGTTTTTGAAGATGGTCCCCAACCAACAGGCTTACGCTATTGCCTTAATTCAATTGTTTTAGAATTTGAAAAAAAATAATTCTCATGTCCACAGAAATCCGTTCTCAACAAAAAAAAATTACGACACATACGCTTCGCACCATGAAAAAAAATGGCGAAAAAATTGTTGCGATTACTGCCTATGATTTCACTTTTGGAAAATTATTTGATAGTGCTGGCGTTGATATGATTCTCGTTGGCGACTCTGCATCAAACGTAATTGCTGGTAATGAAACAACATTACCAATCACTTTAGACGAAATGATTTATCACGCAAAATGCGTAATGAAAGGCGTTGATAGATGTTTCGTTTTAGTTGATTTGCCCTTTGGCACGTATCAAGGAAACGCCAATAATGGCTTGCAAGCAGCCATCAGAGTGATGAAAGAAACTGGTGCACACGGCGTGAAATTAGAAGGCGGCGAAGAGGTAATTGAAACAATACAAAAAATTGTACAAGCTGGTATTCCCGTTATGGGACATTTGGGTTTAACGCCACAATCAATTTATCAATTTGGTTCTTACGCTGTTCGTGCAAAAGAAACGCACGAAGCAAAAGCATTGTTAGAAAGTGCGAAAGCAATTGAACAAGCAGGCTGTTTTTCAATTCTATTAGAAAAAATTCCATTTGCGGTTGCACAAAAAATTACACAGCAAGTGCATGTTCCCACAATTGGCATTGGTGCTGGCAATGCGTGTGATGGACAAATTTTGGTGATGCACGATTTGCTCGGATTAAATAATGATTTTCATCCTCGTTTTGTAAGGCGTTATGCAAATTTAGAAAACGACATTCGCAGTGCAATCAAAAATTATGCAAACGATGTGAAAACAAAACAATTTCCCAACGAAAGCGAACAGTATTAAAAAATCAAATCGAATTTGTAGAAATAGATATTGGTTTTTTATTTCGCCATATCATGCGGAGTAAAAAATATAAGCCGATTGTAAAAAATACAATCAACGACAAAACAGAATAACGCATACTGTGCGTAATGCTTTCGATAAAACCAAAAACAAAAATGCCAAGAATAATCGTTGCTTTTTCTACAACATCATAAAAGCTAAAATAACTTGTTGTATCAACGCCTGTGGGCATCAATTTAGAAAATGTAGAGCGGCTAATCGATTGTATTCCGCCCATAACAAAACCCACCAAAACAGCCAAGATGTAAAAGTGAATTGCTTGCGTAATAAAATAAGCACCAATACAAATGCCTATCCACAAAATAACAACAAGAATAATTGTATTGATATTGCCGATACGTTTGGCTAATTGAGCCATAAATAATGCACCTACAATGGCTATCAATTGAATGGCGACTGCGGTGAGAATTAAATTACTCGAAGGAATGTGCAAAATTTTTTGTCCAAAATTGATGGCAACAATCATTACGGTTTGCACTCCCATATTGTAAAAAAAAAACGCACTTAAAAACGGAGCAATTTGTTGTGTCGCAATAATTTTTTTTCCAACAACAAGAAGTGTTTGATAGCTATTCGCAATTGCTTTTGAAACAGCATATTGAACTTGTTTTTTTTGTATGGGAATGTGTTTTAAAACGCTCATGCTATACTGTGCAAATACAAACCACCATATTCCAACAATTAAAAATGTAACACGAATAGCTTCTCCATCACTCAATCCAAAGGGGTGCGTAAGCAAAATTACAAAACCGATAATTTGCACAATGATACTACCAACATAACCATACATATATCCTTTTGCACTCACCGTGTCTTGCTTATCTGGACTTGCTATTTCGGGCAAAAAAGAATTGTAAAAAACCAGACTTCCTGCATAACCAATGGCTGCAAGCACAAAAAAAACAATACCAAATTCAATGTTTTGACCTTCAAAAAAAAACAAGGCTGCACAAGATACTGAACCTATCAAAGAAAAAATTTTAAGAAACAATAATTTGTTTTGATAAATATCCGCAAAAGTTGAAAGCAACGGCGTTAAAAATAATACAATCAAAAAGGCAAATGCAATTGCATAATCATACAATACAGAATTGATAAACTGCATACAAAAAAAAGGAACAAGGTCTCCTTTAAAAGCATCGCTGGTAACGGCGATATAATAAACAGGAAAAAAAGTGGTTGTGATGATCAGGTTGTAAACAGAGTTTGCCCAATCATACATTGCCCAAGCATGGATATATTTTTTATCGTTTTTCTTTGTGTGCATTACGTTCAATTTTCAATGCAATTAAAATACCTATTTCATATAATATCCATAGTGGTAGAGTAACTAATAGTTGGCTGAATACATCTGGTGGAGTAATGACAGCGGCAACAACAAGCACAACAACAACGGCATATTTTCTATTGTTTTTCAAAAATGTGGCACTCACAATTCCAATTTTTGCCAACACATAAATGACTAATGGAAGTTGAAAAACAATGCCCGTTCCCACAACCAATTGTATGACCGTGTCGATATAATCTGACAATAAAAAATTGTTGTCAATGAGTGGACTAAGTGTATAAGATGCAAAAAAATTAACCGTATAAGGCGTGATGACAAAGTATCCAAACGCAACACCAAAAAAGAATAAAAGGCTAATCCAAAAAACGATATAGCGAATTTTTTTCACCTCCTGTTGTTGAAGTGCTGGTCGAATAAATTTCCATAACAAATAAATAATGTAAGGAAAAGCAACAATAAAACCAACCACAAAAGCCATCGAAAAGCTCATCATAAACTGGCTACCCATTTGTGTGCTTTGCAATTTCAATTGAACATTTTCTAAACACAAAGCATCTTTCAATCCTACATATTGGCTGACTCTACAAAGAATTTTATAGGTGATAAAATCGCTGTGTGCTGGACCTAAAACAATATGGTCAAACAAATATTCTATTTTAAAAAATACGACGATAGAGACTAACAAAATAGCAACAAGTGAACGAACAATGAGCCAACGCAAATCTTCTAAATGTTCTACAAAAGGCTTATCAGTACGGTCTGTGTTTTTTTTTGTAAAGAACATAGTATTTAATTTTCAAGCACAATTTTTTTGCGCATATTGGTTTGAATAAAAAACAAATGCTGATTTTCTATCACATCGTTAATTCCTTTTGTTGTTCCCACAAGATTATCGTTTGTATAAAAAACAAAATTGTAAAACGTTTTATGCGTAGTGTCATTGAGAGAATTCAGAAAACTAAATCGCGTTGGATTGGCAATAATTTTTTTTGTAAAAGTTAAAGCAGTTTGATAACCTAACCAATACATATCGCTCGCGTCAGTATGAAATTTATTTTGATACTGATTATTCATATAAAGAATAGAAGGAGAGTTTTTACCGTAATAAAAGGCTTTTGAATAACAAAATGTAATGTTGGGCGATTGCATTGTGTCAATCATTTTATTGTTTTCCCAAGTCGGTATGCCCCCAATAAAAAAGTTGTAATTATTGGTTTTGTAATTTTTTGCCAATTGCATAAATAAGCGTTCCGTAAAACCTTTGTCTAAAGTTAACACAAACAAGTTGTTCTTCTTTTTAGAAACGATGTCTAAAACATCTGTTTTATGAACGAAGAATGAATCATACAAAGGAATAATTTCAATGAATTTTTTTTTTGCCCAATAACTTTCTTTTAAGTTTGCAATAGTTTCTATAATAATGGGGTTATCCTCATTCATTTTAACAACGATTTTAATCTTCGTGTCTGTATTGTTTTTTCTAATATGTTTTAGCATCTCTGCTACGTGCGTAGTAAAAGATGGATTTAACAAAATATGATACGGATTTTTAGTTTCTGTAGCATGGGGATTAAGCACAGATACAAAAGGAATTTTATTATCGTTGGCAAATTTAGAAAGCAAAATTGCGTCATTTCTAACTGGCATTCCAATAATTAAATCATAGGTGATGGAAGTAAATTCTGGCGATAAAGTTTGGGGTACTGGGTCAATGATTTTTTTCAAATCATAGTAATAAAACTCTAACAAATTCGACTGTTGTTTGTCAAATGGCAAAACAGCGAGTGTGTCAATTGCGGTTTTAAATCCAAAATAAAAATCCCAACCCAATTTTAAATTATTGTCAAAGGTTGTAATGTTGAGTACTTTGGCTTGTTCGTCCTGATATAGTGTATCTAAACTCAAAGAAGAGACGACTGCAATTTTGAGTTTAAAGTCTTTTGTTTGTGCAAAGGCATTAAGAAATAAAACATTCATTAATACAATCAAAAACAATAAGCGTATTATCTTTTTGGTAAACGATTTGTCCATTGTTGAATAGTTCTTAAAAATTGATCTTCGATATTTTGTTGCGTTTGTTGTTGTTGTTTTGTTTGTTCTGAAGCCAACCAAATTAAAGCCATACTTAAATAATCCTGCAAGTATAACCCTGGATAGGAAGCTCTAAATTCTTTAATTTTAGCATTCACAGTTTTGAGCGTATCTAAAAAATGACTTTCTTCTTCAACATCAATTTTTATTTTAAATGTTTTGTCGGCGATATTAACAATGAGTGATTTTTGTTCTTGCGACATTTTACAAAAGTTGAATTTCAAAAATAATTGGCCATAATTTGCCTGTTAAATAAATTGTATTTGACTGGGCATTATACGCAATGCCATTTAAAACGGCATCGGGGTTTTTTGAATTATCAAAACCAACAGAAGCTAACAAGTCTGTTACATCAATAATGCCAATTACACTGCCACTTTGTGGGTCAATTTGCACAATTTGATTCGTCATCCACACATTCGCAAAAATGCTTCCGTTAATGTACTCTAACTCATTTAATTTTTCTACCAAACCTTGCTCATTTTTTACTTGAATTTTTCTTTCTAACTCAAAAGTAAGGGGATTGTAAAAATATATAAACGCACTGCCATCACTTACAAGCAAACTTTTTTGATCATGCGTAATCCCCCAACCTTCTGTTTTTAATTGAAAAGTTTTTAATTTTTTGAGGGTCATTTTATCATACAAAAAACAAACATGATTTTGCCAAGTGAGTTGATAAATTTTATCTTTTAGTACTGTTATGCCTTCGCCAAAATATTCTTCTGACAACATTTTTTTTTGCTGCACAATACCTTTTTGAATAGGATATACAAAAATGCCCGACCTTCCAAAACGACCTGTTCCTTCATACACAAGACCTTTATCTAAACAAAACCCTTGTGTAAAAAAACTTCTATCGTGAGAATAAGTTCGCAAGGTTTTAAATACAATAGGTTTTACTGCTTTCGGTGTTTGTGGAACACTTTGCGTTGGTGTTATTGTATCAACTTGTGAATTACTACACGCATGTAAAGAAACGCAATGAGCAAAAAACAAAACACAACGAAAAAATAAATTCATAAAGGCACTTAAAAAATGAACAAACTGCGGTTTAAATAAAACGGAGGCACTCAATCTGAATATAAATCTGTTTTTACTTGGGTGCGAACGAATATAAAATTTTATGCAAAGGGGCATTCAGCATTTATCACTTTCTCTTATTTGCGTTATAGCGAAAATAGAATAGGGTCTACTAAATGCACTTATACATGATAAAATTTGATCTTAACACTTAACGACTTAAAATAAAATCTATTTTTAGCGTACAAGATAAGCGTTGATTATATTGAGTATGCTAAAGTAGAATACAAGAGAATACAATATATTCCCAAGAAAATTACATTCGCTTTTTTGTTTCTGTTTTTCTCAAAATTATTTCATCCTATGAAAACAAACGCATTCTTAAAATCCAGCATTGGACAAAAAACCATCATGGCAACCACGGGGTTGTTTTTAATTACTTTTTTAATTGTTCACTGTTACGTCAACGCCAATGTTTTACTTGCAAACGGCGAAGAAAATTTTAACCGAGCAGCGAATTTTATGGGAACAAATTTACTCATTCGCATCTCTGAAGTCATTTTATTCCTTGGTTTATTATTACATGCCTACAAAGGTGTTGCACTTTATTTTTCTAACAAAAGCAAGCGTAGCATTGGATATGCGGTTGAGCCACCGTCAAACACAGCAACGTGGTATTCTAAATCAATGACCTTGCTCGGCACACTCATTTTGTTCTTTTTAGTCATTCATTTAGCACACTTTTGGGTGCCAAGTCGCTTTGGACATTTAGAACCAGTAAGCTATCAAAACGGCCTCGTTCAAACACACAATTTGTATTTAAAAATGAAAGAAGTATTTGCCAATCCTTATACTGTTGGTATTTATCTTTTAGGTTGTATTTCTTTAGCTTGGCACTTGCTACACGGATTTCAAAGTGCATTCAGAACATTCGGATTAACGAATCATTCTTCATTTAAAACCATTCAAACAATAGGCGTTGTTTTTTCAATTACAATTCCATTTTTGTTTGCGTTGATGCCTATCTTTTTATATTTTAATATCGAAATTAATTTAAACAATATTGGTTTACTTTTTTAACCATTTCTTTATTTTTTCTACTCCCTATTTTCAATAGACTATCAATCAATTTTTATGGCAAAAACAATAAATAAAACAGCCGCAAAATCTGTTCCAAAAAAAAGTACTCCAAGCAAATCTGCCAATACTGCAAGTGCAAATAAAAAACCTGTTACTGGAAAAAGTAGCAATAATTTATATGATTATTTTGATGCTCACATCCCAGAGGGCGAACTCAAAACAAAATGGGAAGAATACAAAGGGCATTGCAAACTCGTTAATCCTGCAAACAAAAGAAAATTAGAAATACTAATTGTTGGTACAGGTTTGGCAGGAGCATCTGCCGCCGCATCTTTAGGTGAATTGGGGTATAAAGTGAAAGTGTTTTGTTTTCAAGATTCTCCACGCCGTGCCCATTCTATTGCCGCACAAGGAGGCATCAATGCTGCAAAAAATTACCAAAATGATGGAGACTCTATCGATAGACTATTTTATGACACAATTAAAGGAGGCGATTTTAGAGCACGTGAAGCCAACGTTTATCGCCTTGCTTCTGTAAGTGGAAACATCATCGACCAATGCGTTGCACAAGGCGTTCCCTTTGCACGTGAATATGGTGGGCTATTAAGCAACCGTTCTTTTGGTGGCACACAAGTACAACGTACATTTTATGCTGCAGGACAAACAGGACAACAGCTATTGATAGGTGCTTATCAATCTTTACAAAGACAAGTGGCTCTTGGAAATGTAGAAATGCTCACCAAACATGAAATGCTAGAATTGGTTACTATCGATGGAAAAGCAAGTGGAATTATCGCAAGAAATTTAGTATCAGGACAAATTGAACGTCATTTAGGCAGTGCCGTATTAATGTGTAGCGGAGGTTATGGCAACGTATTTTATTTATCAACAAACGCCATGGGGTCTAACGTAACTGCAGCATGGAAAGCACACAAAAAAGGAGCCTATTTTGCCAACCCTTGTTTTACACAAATTCACCCAACTTGCATACCTGTTAGCGGAGACCACCAATCAAAACTTACCTTAATGTCAGAATCACTCCGCAATGACGGCAGAATTTGGGTACCAAAAAAACAAAATGACACAAGACCAGCAACAAACATATCTGAAGAAGAAAGAGACTATTATTTAGAAAGAAGATATCCCGCTTTTGGCAACCTCGTACCAAGAGATATTGCCAGCCGTGCTGCAAAAGAACGTTGCGATGCAGGATTTGGCGTAGGCTCTTCAAAACAAGCCGTCTATTTAGACTACGCTTCTGCCATTATTCGATATGGAAAAATTGAAGCCAGCAAAAAAGGCGATAATAATCCAAGCAAAGAAGAAATTCAAACTTTAGGCAAAGCGGTTGTAAAAGAAAAATACGGCAACCTGTTTGATATGTATGCAAAAATAACCGGCGAGAACCCTTATGAAACGCCAATGCGTATTTATCCTGCCGTGCATTATACAATGGGCGGGCTTTGGGTAGATTATGAATTGATGACCACAATTCCTGGCTTATACGCACTCGGTGAATGCAATTTTTCTGACCACGGTGCAAACCGATTAGGTGCATCAGCTTTAATGCAAGGTCTGGCTGACGGTTACTTTATTATTCCTTATACAATAGGAAATTATTTAGCCAACCAAGTAAGCACAGACAACAGCATCAACACAAAACACATTGCATTTGAATTAGCAGAAAAAAATGTAAGAGATACGATACAAAAAATATTGTCTATTCATGGCAAATATTCTGCAGAATCGTACCACAAAAAATTAGGAAAAATTATGTGGGATAAATGCGGTATGGCACGCAATAAAAAAGGATTAACAGAAGCCATTGCAGACTTGTATGAATTAAAAGAAGATTTCTGGAAAAACTTAAAAGTATTAGGCACAGACAAAGGCGTGAACCCAGATTTAGAAAAAGCATTACGCGTAGCTGATTTTATCGAATTGGGCATTTTAATGTGCAAAGATGCATTGCAAAGAGAAGAAAGTTGTGGCGGACACTTTAGAGAAGAACACCAAACCGCAGATGGCGAAGCATTAAGACACGATGACAAATTTGCCTATGTTTCTGCCTGGAAATATGCCAACAAAGAAAACCTTATCGATTGGGATTTATTTAAAGAACCGCTTAAATATGAAGCAATCAAATTGACACAAAGAAGTTACAAGTAAAGATTTAATGGATTGATCGGATTGGGTATCGTGCTGAAATTCAACTGCAATAATGATCGAAATAATAGTATGCAATAAAACTATTAATGAGTTTGAAAAAACGAAATTGATTGCGAAAAACTAATTGATGACAAAACATTTGTCTATATATGGCGTTATCACCAAACACCGAAAGCACACGAGCGTCAAGTGAAAATTTGATGTAACGGTAAACAGTCTGGGACTTTCCGAAGTAGGAAATTAGAATTCCAAATGTTCACATTTCGGCACTACCGTTCATGAGTATTCTATATGTTCAAATATAGCCCTCCTGTCTCCATTTTGCCCAAACCCTTGTTAGGCGATTGTGCTTTTTTCTTCGTATGTCAAATGATTTGATAATATTCCACTTGGTGTACTTGCTTTCTTATCTAAAATTTCTGTGTTTGCAAATACTATAAAATTGTCTTTTGCTCTTGACACAGCTACATTTAGCATATTGGGTTTATTGTCTCTATCAAAAAACATTGTTTTCGAATCTCCTTTTCCATACACCATTGAAAAAAGTACAATTGGCATCTCTGCACCTTGAAATGCGTGAACTGTTCCTACTTTAATTTTTGGATATATTTTTTTGAGAGCATTAATTATCATATTTTTTTGACCAGTAAAAGGTGTAATAATACCAATTGCAGTCTCAAAATCTTTATATTTAGATTCTATTATCAATTTATTTATTTTAAGCCATTCAAGAATAGCAGTTACTTCGTTTTGGTTATATCTTCTAGAATTATTAGGTGCTATTGAGTTTCCGTCAACGTGAATACAATACATAGGTGGAAATAATAAATCATTTTTAGTCGCCTTTCCTTTAAGTGGAATAAGTTGTCCATTATAAGCTAAAACATTACAGTAATTGATTATTTCGTCATAACATCTTCTATGTTCTACTAAGAGAACTCCTTTTTCTGAAATTCCTTTTTCTTTAAAGTTACTAGCATTTTGAGCCATTTTCATTATGCTTCCTGTGGAAGACAGAAATCCTTTAGGGTCAAATTCTTTTTCATATATCAAATCGTCATAATTTTTTATGAGTTCACATTTTTTTAAATTGCCAATGTCAATTTTGTTTGTGATATTCCAAACTGGTTCAATTTGTTTAACATCTCCAACAATAACAGCTTGTTTAGCAAGTGCAAAAGTTGGTATGCCTACTTCTGGTGAAACTTGTCCTGCTTCATCTACGATTAACAAGTCTATGAAGTCAAAAAGAGGATGAGTATCAAAAATATTTTTACCATCTTCACCTTTTTTAAGGAACTTAAAAGAGCTAAAAAATTTAGGAGCCATATAAAAAGTGCTAACAAAACAAGGTGTGAGCATTGCTTGCCTTTGCCACCTATTTTTTACTGCTTCGCATCCTTTTTTGTCAAAATTTACACGATGTGCTAAATCACTTTCAAGTTTTATTAAATATTCGCCTTCCCAAAAATGTAATGCCAATTGAAATGCTTTATGTCTAAATGAAACATCTAATTCGTCATAAAAGCAATTTGGCTCTGAATTGTTTTTGATTTTCAACAACTCAAAAATCCAATATTCCTCTTCCGTTTTTGGAGGATTCCCTTTTATTGAATTTTCTGTTTTCCAATTTTTCCAATTACTAATTTTTTCAGATATTGCCTTTGCAAGATTTATTTTAGATTCTATTTTTTCAAGAATGCTACTTTTTGCAAATACAAACCCATTTGTTGCCTTTAGTAATGAATCTCTTAAAATTATTTTTATTTCAGAAGCTCTATTATTCAAAGCAGATTTAAAACCTAAGAAACAAAATAACTTCCTCAAGAATGGTTCATTGTTGAAATATATTAGGATTTTCTCTTCAATATTTTTTAAGTTTTCAATGTCATTTCTAAAAGAAACATCATTTAAAATATTATTATCATAATACTTTTCTATTTTTGAATTTGGAATTAAATACGAAGTCAAAAATATTTTTTCGCCTTTAATATACTCTTTCCACTTTACAGAAGCATCTTTAAGTGTTGATTTTATTTTAATGATTTCTTTTTGCAGTTTTTCAGTAGCATCTTTTATGTTTAAAATTTGTGTGCCAAAATAGTCTACACTTTTATCTACGAAAAACGTTTTTGCTTTTTGTAAATAATCGCAATTTTCTACTCTCTTAAATAAACCTTCTCCTTTTTGATTTTTGTAGTTGATTCCATTTAATTCAGCTTCTGTTTTGCCATTTGAAGGCAAGTATGTTGCATAACCTTCAATTTCAGGCAACCATCTTCCTTGCAGTTTTCCTGTTTTTGTATTTGATTTTGAAAAACTATCAATGATATTAGTTACTGCTTGATTATTTGTAGAACAAGCAAGTATTATCGGAGCATTTTTTCCAATAATGGCACTTTCAACAAATTTGTTTGCAACAATACTTTGTAGTAAAGTTGTTTTTCCTGTTCCTGGAGGTCCATTTACTGCAAAAACCTTATCATTTGATTGTAAATAAGAGTATAAGCTCTTTCTTTGTGAAATAGAAATAGGAAAATCATATCCCATTTGTCCTAAATGCAAAAAATTATTATCAATTAATTCTGGTACACTTAATGGCGTTTTTGAGTTGTCATTTTTTAAAGTAATAAATGATTTTAGTAATTCAGGTGTATTCTTTTCTTCAAGTATTTTTTCATAAAGCTGAATTATTCCAATAGCTGCATTTATGTCTTCGTCAGGCAATAATATAATTGCATTATTTATTGTTTGATAGCCTTCTTGTATTGAATAGTTTTCTATTTCTTGATTTATTGCTTTCTTAAATACATCTTTTAAGTATTGAATATAATCTAAGTAATTAGTATATGGTTCTTTCCCAATTACTGTTTCTTTGTCAATATTTTCTACAGAACCAAATATAAATTCTGTTCTTTCATCAGCAAGTGGTTCTAAATATTTTCTTTGAAAAACTGGAAAAGTTTCTTCTGGAATATTTAGTTTTCCATTTCTGTCGATTTTTGCAAAAAACCAAAAAGGAAATTTTGGTTTTTTGTCTTTTAGGAAAACTAAATTTTCTGTAGTTGGCTCTATTTTTATTGGAGAAATAACAATTTGAAGTTCGCTCAATCGAATCCAATTTGCACTTTCTTGATTTGAAATACCTTTCTTTTTGTTTATTCGGCTTTCTTCAAAGTCTATAAGTTTATTCACTTTTTCAAGTTCGGTAATTAGTTGACTTTCCATTTTGAAATTCTCAATTTCAAAATGTTGTAAATTTTCTGTATCTATGTCTGCTTTTAAGGGGTCAGATAGGCTTTTCTTCCAATATGTTAACCATTTTTTATCTTCCATTTTTAATTGTGTCTGGTGTTTGCGGAGGGTTCTTGTAGCATATCGCCTAACTAGTAAATATACGAAATTTTCTGCGTCATTGTCTGCTGTATGGGTGTATTTTTATTTTTTTGAAGCGTACCAAGTACAAAAAAAGCCACCTTATTTATTAGAGTGGCTTTTTATTTGTATTGTTTAGGTTAATAAACTACAGTTTAAATTTTGTTAGTTGTTCGCCTGTTCTTGCATCGTGTGCGTGTACTGTACACACTAAACAGCTATCAAAAGAACGCGCCACCAAACCAACTTCAACTGGGTCTGTTTCGTCTTCAACTTCTATACCTGTTAAAGCGGCTTCAATTGGACCAGGGTTTCCTTGTTCGTCATTCGGACCAACGTTCCAAGTTGTAGGTGCAATAACTTGATAGTTTTTGATGACTCCGTTTTCAATTTCAACCCAATGTGCTAAAGCACCCCGAGCTGCTTCTGTACAGCCAAATCCTTTGCCATCTCTTTCTGTTGGTTTGATATAAAACTCGTCATCTAATTTAATTTCCCTTAACCACTGATCAATCATCATATATAAACGAGGGGCTTCATGCACACGTGCTAAGCATCTTGTAAATACACTCGGTCCCATTTTTGCCATAATATCAGCAAATAAAGGGTCTTGAATTTGATGTGAGGCATTTGCAGGGTTTGCGTTCATTATCACACGAGATAAAGGACCTGCTTCTGCCGCAACACCGTTATAGCGTGGAGATTTTGACCAACTATATTTTCCTGTAACATCAGAATGTTCTAAATTTTGAGATGGCAAAGGCGTTGGCAAAGGTTCGTTCCAAGGGTGTGCTGCATTTACATCTTGATACCAGCTATGTTTTACGTGCTCCATTACATTAAGGTGGTTAAATTCATGGTAATTTGTTCCATCAAAATAACCTGAACTTGAAATAGCCGCTTGGTTTCTACTTTCAATTGTTGGCTTGTTCCATCTGTCTTTGTGAAGGTATGCACCATAAGCTAAAAATTTACCCACACCTTGACCAAATTTATCTAAGCCAAATTCGATACCCGCACGTAAGAATAAGCCTAAATCACTGTTTTTATGGCTTTCTTTTTCTTCTAACCAAACCATCATTTCATCCCAAGAACGAATTTGTAAATAGCGTTCGATTTTACATCCAAGCCATACAGTTTCTAACCATTCATTTTTAAATTGTGCCATAATCGCATGTGCTCTTGTAACGTCTTTTAACGTTGGTGCACTCATTACACCTCCAGGAACCATATAACTACTGTGTGGCCATTGTCCACCAAAAATAGCATATACTTCAACTGGTCGCCCTGACGATGTTACGCCTGTTTGAAAAGACGTTCCTACATAAGCAGACCATCTTTTTACAACTTCTGGGTAGAGTTTTTTCTTAGCATATTTTTTATTCGTCATATCAGTTGCAAAAATTGCATAAAACCAACGTGGAATACTTTGAATTGTTTCTGTTGCTTGTCCTAATGCTCTTAATAATAAAGCATTGGGAGGAACGGTAGTTTTAAAAATCGTGTCTAATACAGAAGATGCACAATATAAATGCGAAGCACCGCAAATGCCACAAATACGAGGCGTAACGATGAGCCCTGAATGGGGATCTTTTCCTTCCATAATTTTCTCAAAGCCACGAAACATAGCTGCTTGTGTATGTGCTTTTACGACTTTGCCTTTGTCGATATAAACCCTTACGTCTAAGTCGCCTTCAACACGACCCACGGGGGATATATTTAAAACTTTTTCTGTTGTTGCCATAATTTAAAATGATTTAAATAGTGAAAAAAATATTGTTATTATATTATTTAGTTACTTCAAAAATTTGTGCGTCAGAGCCAAATACTTTTGCGGCACCCGCTTTAAAGTAGTAGCCTAATTTACTGTCCCCAGTTGGCACTTCTTTTGGCAAAACACCCAAGTATTTCATCGTTTTGAATACACTTCCTTTGGCTAAATCATGATGCGGAAAGTCTGGTTCTGTACATCCTAAACAAGGGTGATTAGCACGTGTTTTTGATGAATGTCTATTCCACAAAATTCTGTTACAGCTTGAATGAGTCATTGGTCCACGACATCCTACTTCATAAAATAAGCAACCGCCTCTTTTTCCAAATCCGCCGTCAATTTTTTCTGCAAATGCTCTTGCATTCGTGCAACCTGTTTGAACAAAATCGCTAAAAAACGTTGTTGGTCGGTGATAAGCATCAATTTTAACATCACCAATTCTGCCGGTTGCAATAGCAACTAAAATTTGCGTAATCCAATCTGGATGTGCAGGACAGCCCGGAATATTGATAACAGGTAAACCTCCTTTAGAAACAAACTTTTCTCCTAAAAACCCACCTTTATTTTTTTTCAAAAATTGCATTCCTGTGCTATCACTTGGATTTGGGGCAACAGCAGGAATACCACCAAAAGTTGCACAGTCGCCAATCGCAACAACAAAAGCTGCAGCTTTCGACAATTCTTTAACCCAATCTTGCATTGGTCTGTCAGCAAAATAATTCATCGTTCCTGTTTTATTTGGACCTTGAATAATAGAGCCTTCAAAAACTAAAATGTCGAGTTGCGTTTTTCCAGAAATACAGTCTTTCATTAAATCGCCAACTTGATTGCCAATTTGCAACCCTATAGAAGGATGCCATAAAATGTTAAGCCCAAAATCAGTAATTAGCTCTACTACTGTTGGTTCTTCTGCATTGAGAAAGGACATCGTGTTTCCGCTACACGCACCCCCTTGAAGCCATAATACATTTGCCATAAGTTTATAAATTTTTTAGGTGAGGAAAAATGAATAATTAAAATTACTTTTTTTTTTCAGATGACCAAATCTTTTTTACCGCTTGCGATATTTTTTACTTATACGTGCAAACCTTAAAAGAACCATTGCTTCTAACGACCAATTCGAAAACCTCCCTTGCACAAAAAAATAATATGATTGCTCAATACGAAACCATCATAGTTCAATAAAACGAAACTTAGATTCAACCAACAAATGCAACTTTTCTGGGTGTAAATTAAGAATACATTTTTTTCAAAAGAAAGAGCATTTAAAATGCTCCTTCCTTTAAACGGCAAAATATTCAACTTGAACGACAAATCAATAGGCGTCATTTATCCGCCTTTAGCCTACAACTGTCGTTGCGAGCTCATTCCTTATTCTCTTGCAAACAAAGAAACAGCAACCCCAGAACAAGCCATCAAACAACTCGGCGATAAGCTATCTCCAGAATTCGCCATCAACCGTGCCGACAAAAAAGAAGTCTTTACCCAAAACCAAATGTACATCTCCCACGTGGCATGGCAAGAACAAAACCAAGTCATCAACAAAATGAATGACCTGTCTTACAAAGATTTTAACCTACAGGAAAAAATTCAATCCAAAACGCCCCTCAACCTCAACACAACAATGACGCCAGAAGACGTAAAAAAACAATTCAAACAAGCCATGGACAAAAACAACAACGTCCTCTACGAAGATTTTCAAAAACGAAAAATTATCTTGAGCAACCAGAATTTCGAACTACATACAAAAGAAAAATATGCCTTAGCTCCCGAAAACAGACACCTCTATTTTGACAAAATACAAGAAGTACTTGCTCAACCTTCAGAAGTTTATTTAAAATATTTTGGAAAGGGAAAAGAAAGAAGCCCCTCAATCAGGTACATCAAAGCCTATGCCGACGGAACACAAATCATCGTACAAGGCGGTTGGAATAACGAAGGCGTTTTTGAAATCGGCTCTTGGTACAAAAACGAAAAAGGAAACGACAACAGAGTGGGAATCTTAATAAAAAGTGAGAAGTAAATAAAATGTCATCGGTCTGCCCAAAGGCGAGAAAATACCGACGTCTGGTCTCGCAGCCATACTGGTTAATTTATTACTTACTCCTCACAACGCAAACATAAAACATTTTTCAATACAAAACATTTTTAATCGTTCATCGTTAATTCTTATGTCCAACCTCTCCATTCTCCACAACATCGCAAAGGCACATGAAAAAATAGTCGCAATCGCAGCCGCCGAAGCACTCCGATTTTACAAACAACGCTTCGTCGAGCAAAACTTTGTCGACAACACAACCCAAACTTGGAAGCCCACAAAGGGCAGAAAAGCATTATCAAAAACAGGCACGCTAAAAAGAAGCGTCAGAATAATCAACATCGCCAACTCCTCAACAAACACAACAATAAAAATAGGCACTTCAGAAAAATACGCCCAAATACACAACCAAGGAGGAAAAATAACCATCACCCCTAAAATGAGAAAATTCTTCTGGGCAAAATTCGCCGAACTATCAGGTGCTCAATCAAAAGACAAAAAAGGCAGAACAAGAAACAACAACAGAAACCGAACCATCAGCGAACAAGCACAATTGTTCAAAGCATTGGCACTAACAAAAAAGAAAAAATAAAACGCCGTGATAAAAAATTGAAGCGTTGAAAATTGAAAACTTAAACAACAAAAAAACGAACGCATAATTTCTGTTAGAGCCTGAACGCAAAAAATAAAATTAAAACAACCCAACCGACCAAAAAATATCGAATTCTTTTGGCATTTTGCACAATATTCAAGGTATGGGAAAAAAGAGTTTGTCATATGAAAAGTATTTTTACATTCGTCGCCTTTCCATTTTATTTTACTTATTTCATTTGTCATGTCTAAACAGTCTGTTATCAAGCAAGAGGGAGTTGTTTTAGAAGCTCTTTCTAATGCGATGTTTAGAGTTCAATTGGGCAATAAACACGAGATTATTGCTGCTATTTCGGGAAAATTGAGAATGAATTATATTAAAATTTTACCAGGTGATAAAGTGGCGTTAGAAATGAGTCCTTATGACTTATCAAGAGGAAGAATCACTACTCGTTTAACCATGAATAAGCATTATCCACAAGACAACACAAAAGCCGTTACTCCAACACAAAAACGTTAATTTTAACCATTTAGATATACACCATTTAAAATTTATTTATGCGAGTTAGAGCCTCAATCAAAAAAAGAAGTGAAGACTGTAAAATCATTAGAAGAAAAGGGAAATTGTATGTGATTAACAAAAAAAATCCTCGCTTTAAACAAAGACAGGGATAAAATTTTCACGCTTCGTTTTCATCTCAAAAATTCACATTCAAAAACTTTTAATATCCTAAAATAAAATCAAAATAATATGGCAAGAATAGTTGGCGTAGATTTACCAAAAAATAAAAGAGGCATCATCGGATTAACCTATATTTATGGAATTGGTTTATCAAAATCGCGTTATATTTTATCGACATTAAAGATTGATGAAAGCAAAAAAGTGTCAGAATGGAATGACACGGAATTGACGGCGATTAGAAATTTGATCAATGCAGAATTAAAAGTGGAAGGTCAATTGCGTAGTGAAATACAAACGAATATCAAACGATTGTTAGATATCGCTTGTTATCGTGGTATTAGACACAGAAAAGGCTTGCCTGTAAGAGGACAACGAACCAAAACAAATGCGAGAACAAGAAAAGGAAAACGTAAAACGGTTGCTGGCAAGAAAAAAGTTGCCATGAAGTAAGCCTTTAAAATTATTCCTTATTTGATTATTATTATTCATTTCAAAAGCAAGATTCACTTTATTCAATATGGCAAAAACAGCAACAAAAGGTTCTAATCAAAATGCCGCAAAAACAGCAGCAAAAAAACGAGTTGTAAAAGCAGATATTCATGGCTTGGTTTTCGTTACAGCAACGTTCAACAATATTATTATTGCTATTACCAATCAACAAGGTCAAGTATTAAGTTGGTCAAGTGCTGGTAAAATGGGCTTTAGAGGGTCTAAAAAAAACACCCCCTATGCGGCACAAATGGCGGCACAAGATGCAGCAAAATTGGCTGTAGATTTGGGCATGAAAAAATGCGATGTGTTTGTTAAAGGTCCTGGAAATGGAAGAGAAAGTGCAATTCGTTCTGTTGCAATGTCTGGCATTGAAGTGGGTATTATTAAAGACATTACGCCGACTCCACATAATGGATGTCGTCCTCCTAAAAAACGTAGAGTATAATTTTCATTTACAATAAAAGACATCTTTCTTATTCGGGTGTATGATTCAGTTTCTCGATTTTTTCATAATCATACACTGTAAACTAAAAAATCAAATCAATATTTATGGCAAGGTATAATGGTCCTAAAACTAGAATTTGTAGAATTTTCGGAGAACCGATTTTAGGTAATGGAAAATATCTCAAAAAAAACAGCAATCCTCCGGGACAACATGGAGCAACAAAAAAAAGAAAACAACTGAGCGAATATGCTGTTCAGTTGAGAGAAAAACAAAAAGCAAAATATACCTATGGTGTTTTAGAGAAACAATTTAGGAATTTATTTGTTGAAGCAGCAAGAAGAAAAGGAGCAACAGGTGAAAACTTAATGCGATTATTAGAAAATCGTTTAGATAATATTGTTTATCGATTAGGCATTGCTCCGTCAAGGCCTGCAGCACGTCAATTGGTTTCGCATAAGCACATTACTGTGAATGGAAGTGTTGTCAATATTCCTTCTTACCAACCCAAAATTGGCGATGTAATTGCGTTAGAAGCAAAAACGTTTAGTAATTCTGGAATAACAAGCCTAGTAAAAGGGAAAGTACCTAAAATTAATTGGTTGGATTGGAATCAAGTGGAAATGAAAGGAACATTATTGGCTTTTCCAGAAAGAGAGAGTATTCCTGAAAATATTAAAGAGCAATTGATTGTAGAGTTGTATTCTAAATAAGCCTTTTACTTTTTTGACTTTATTCAAAAGCTAATAATCCACATAAAATCATGAGTACAATATTAAAATTTATTAAACCAGAAAAAATCATCATTCACAAAGCCAATGAATTTGCGGCAAGTTTTGAGTTCAAACCTTTAGAACCAGGTTTTGGAATTACGATAGGCAATTCATTGAGACGTGTACTTTTAAATTCATTAGAAGGATATGCTATTTCTGCAATTAAAATCAACAAAATCAACCACGAATTTTCTTCTATTAAAGGTGTATTAGAAGACGTTCCAGAAATTATTTTAAATCTGAAACAAATTCGTTTTAAACTCAATGCACAAGACGCAATATCTCAACCACAAAAAATAGAAATTAACTTAAAAGGAAAAACAGTTTTTACTGCTGGCATGATTCAAGATTATACGGCAGAATTTTCAGTTACAAATCCCGATTTAGTAATTTGTAATATGGATGCTTCGGCAAATTTGTTAATCGAATTGACAATTACAAGAGGCAGAGGATATATTCTTGCAGAAGACCACAATTTAAAAGATTTAACAACAGATCATATTGCTATTGACTCAATTTATACGCCAATCAAAAATGTAAAATATGCGATTGAAAATACAAGGGTTGAGCAACGTACAGATTTTGAAAAATTATTGATCGACATTCAAACAGACGGTACAATTCACCCTGAACTTGCGTTAAAAGAAGCTGCAAAAATTTTAATTCATCACTTGATGGTCATTTCTGACGAAAACTTAACGTTTGAAGTCAAAGAAGAAAAAACTTTGCCTGTTATAGACGACAAGCAAATGCAAGTGAAAAAAGTATTAAAAACACCGTTAGAAGATTTAGACCTTAGCGTAAGAGCTTTTAACTGTTTAAAAGCAGCAAGAATCAACTCTTTAATCGAGCTTGTTCAATATCGCTCTGAAGACTTGATGAAATTTAGAAATTTTGGTCAAAAATCTTTAACAGAAATCGAACAAGTATTAAACGAAAGAGGACTTCATTTTGGTATGGATTTATCTAAAATGCAAATGGATAGAGAAGACTAATTTGTTGTCATTATTTTCATTCAATTATTATTCACACGTAATTTAACATCGCATGAAACACGGAGATAAAGTAAAGAACCTAAGCAGAACGGCTTCTCACAGAAAAGCATTATTAAGCAACTTAGCCATCAATTTAATCGAACATAAAAGAATTGTTACCACTTTGGCAAAAGCAAAAGCATTGCGCATTTATATTGAACCCTTGCTAACAAAATCAAAGAAAAATATTACGCATAACAGAAGAGTAATATTTAGTCATTTACAAAATAAAAGTTCTATCGAAGAATTATTTACAACAATTGCAGAAAAAATTATGAGCAGACCTGGTGGGTATACCCGTGTCATCAAATTGGGAACGAGGTCTGGTGATAATGCAGAGTTAGCTTTAATCGAATTGGTTGATTTCAATACTGTTTATAAAGCACCTGTGGTTGAAGTTGCTGCAGAATCAGCTGATGAGCCTGCGAAAAAAACAAGACGTGGAAAAACAAAAAAAGAAACACCAGCCGCAACCGATACAGTAGATTTATTTGCAGCACCAACAGCTTAGCACCTTCCTTTAAGCACACCATTATGACGAATCCACATTTCAAAGTCGTTTATCAAGGTAATTTAAGAACCTTGGCTACGCATTTGAAATCTGATTCTATCATAGAAACTGATGCCCCAACAGATAATAATGGAAAAGGAGAACGATTTTCTCCTACTGATTTATTGTGTGTATCATTAGCTACTTGTATGGTAACGATTATGGGCATTAAAGCAAGAGAAAAAAATATTGACTTGATCAATACAACTATTCATATTCAAAAAACAATGGCAGACAATCCTCGCAAAGTGAGTGGAATCGGCATTCGCTTTGAATTTGAAAAAAGTTTGGAATTGGATAATCAAAACAAAGTGATTTTAGAACGCTGTGCACACACCTGCCCTGTTCGATATAGCATTCACCCTGACATTGATGTGCAAATTGAATTTGCATGGTGATATCATTTTCTTTCTATACACTTTAGAAATTGTCTTAAAAAATTGTCTCACCAATTTATTGCACCTTAATTAAGACTTCAAGCAACGTACATTTTTTATATTTTAGTTTTTTTAATCCGTTGAAATGGACATAGATTATAACACGAGTAGAAGCCAACTCACCATTAAAGAATATGGCAGATATATGCAAAAATTGATTGCGTATGCCAAACAATTAACCGACACCGAAAAGCGACAAAAAGCGGCTAATACAATTGTTGAATTGATGGCATATTTTAATCCACACTTAAAAAATGTAGAAGGATTTAAACAAAAATTATGGGATCATCTTTTTGTAATGGCAGATTTTGATTTTGACATTAATAGCCCATATCAAGTTCCCACAAAAGAGCAAATGCAAAAAAAAGTATTGCCCTTAGCCTATCCTCATCGCCGTCCTCAATTTTTACATTTAGGAAAAAATATTGAAGCTGTAATTCAACGAGCAAAAAAACAAGAAGATGCAGACAAAAAACAATTTCATATTTACGTTGTTTTAAATGCAATGAAGCAAACTTATGCGAATGAGCATAAAGACTATGTTCAAGAAGATGTATTAAAACAAGAATTACAATCCTTGACAAAAAATGCTTTAGTGTATGAGTTTGATCCAGAAATAAAAAAAATATTTCAAGATGACAAGGGCGAACAACAAGAACGAGAGCCTAAAAAACAAGACAAACATTTTCACGGAAAGAAAAAATCAAGACCAGGTGGTGGCTATCCTCCACAACAAAATAAAAATGTGCAACAAAATACGCACCCAAATAATAACCCCAACAGAAACTATAACAATAGTAATAGTAGCAATGTAAGTCTTGCGCTTCCTCCAAAAAAAAAGAAGTTTAAAAAAAGGTATTAAACAATTCATACAATGAATTATTTTGAAATAGACGGTAATCAGCGATTGTCGGGCACAATTGTTCCACAAGGAGCAAAAAACGAAGCACTACAAATTTTGAGTGCCGTATTACTGACTGATGAAAAAATGACCATTCATCAAGTGCCGAATATTCTTGATGTGAATGCACTTATCGATTTACTAAAAGAAATTGGTGTGTCTGCAAAATCACTCGGAAAAGGGTCGTGGGAATTTGAAGCCAAAAATGTCGATATTGATATTTTAATTGCAGATAAAACACTACAAAAAGGTGGCATGTTAAGAGGTTCTGTATTACTCGCAGGTGCCATGTTGAGCCGATTTAAAAAAGCGTACATGCCACAGCCGGGCGGCGATAAAATTGGCAGACGGAGATTAGATACACACTTGTTGGGTTTTGAAAAATTGGGTATTGATTATGCGTATAATGACGAAAAAAAATATTACGTATTAGATGCAAAAAATGCTCGTCAAAATAATTTGCTTTTAGACGAACCGTCGGTTACAGGAACTGCAAATATTATTTTTGCTGCTTTAACTATAGAAGGAATTACAACCATTTACAACGCCGCTTGCGAACCTTATATTCAACAGCTTTGCAAAATGCTCAATCGTATGGGGGCAAAAATAAGTGGCATTGGGTCAAATTTATTAACTATAGAAGGCGTAAAAAAACTGCACGGTACAACGCACACAATGCTACCCGATATGATAGAAATTGGTAGTTTTATTGGCATGGCGGCGATGACAAAAAGTTCCATTACGATTGCAAATGCTGGCGTGCAACATTTGGGTATTATTCCTGAAAGATTCAAACAACTCGGTATCAAATTAGAAATTATCGGAGACGATATTTTTATTCCCGATCAAGACGTTTATGAAATACAAGATTTTTTAGACGGTTCTATTCTCACCATTTATGACCATCCTTGGCCGGGCTTAACGCCTGATTTATTGAGCATATTTTTGGTTGTAGCCACACAAGCAAGAGGTAGTGTTTTAATTCATCAAAAAATGTTTGAGAGCAGATTGTTTTTTGTCGATAAATTGATTGATATGGGAGCAAAAATTATTATGTGCGACCCTCACCGTGCAACGGTGATTGGCTTAGAAAGAAAAACCATGTTACGTGGCATTACAATGACGTCGCCAGACATTCGAGCAGGCGTAGCATTACTGATTGCTGCTTTATCAGCAACAGGAAAAAGCAAAATTCTCAATATCGAACAAATTGATAGAGGCTACGAAAATATCGAGGCTCGCTTACAATCTTTAGGTGCTAGAATAGAAAGAAAAAAATCGAGTTAGTATCAATTCATTATTTTTCTTTGGATTGTAAAACTGCCAACCGCTGTTTGAGCTTTCGATGTATTTTTCTTGTTTTAAACCCTGCGTATAAAAAAATGGTTTCGTTGTTACGTAAGGTAATTTGCACAATCCGATTTTCTCGAATAGTTGGGTACATCATTAACACAAAAGCACCAGAGAGAGCATAGTTTAAAACAGGCATTATGATGTATCCTGCCGCAGACGTACCCAAAACATCTACCATTAACCATGGATTGAAAATAGCGGGGTATAAATTCATTTTTTTGAGTGTCAAAATATCTCTGAGGGCGATACGTTGAACAAGGGCGTTTTTATTAAAATGAAAATATTCTTTGGCAAAAATTAAAAGTGAATCTGATGTAATAATCACCGTATCCTTATAGAACGACTTGTTAGTGTTTTCTAATTTCAACTGCTTGTTGTGGCTGTTCGCCACATAAACAATGGTATCTCTGTTTTGGGCAATGGAGACATTACTCATCAAAAGAAGGAAACATAAGAAAGCGAGTGTTGAGAGTATTTTCATAAGCATGAATTTATAGAATATAAAATTTGGAATGAGAAAAAATAAAAATATTCCCCCAGATTTTTGAATATGGGGGAGTGAAAAAATTACGCAAATATTTTGTACATAGCGGCCACTCCACCAATTACACCGCCTACAGTACCACAACTTATGCATCCATAAATTCCTAACCAAGCACAAAATTTACAACCTGCGATTCCAAACGTAGATACTGTTGTTACAATTAGGGGAGCATTGCTAATAATTCTTCCCACGACAGTATGTTTTGCTGTTTGTTGAAACAAGAATTGAGTATTCATTTTTTCACCTTTTTGCCTTGCTAAAAATTCTTGTTTTTGATTTTTTATCATCGTACTGGCAATAACAATTTGCTCTTCATTTTTATCAAAGAAGATAGATGCAGATTTAAAATTAGAAAGATATAGAGCTATGGTATTTTTTTCAACCTCTTTATTTGTTAAAAGCATTTGGTTTATCACAAAATTATCAAAGTCGTCATAATTAGAAAATCGAGTACTCGTACAATAAGTTAATAAATTATTTTTACACAAATTATAGATAGCCTTACTTGTATCAAATAATTCTATTTCCATTTTATTGCTTTGTAATTGAGTTTCTAAAAATCGATTCATATCAGGTTGATAAATCAAATTAGTATCTATCGGAGAACTATTATCAAGATTGGTTTTATGAAAATTACCTAAGCCGTTAGCTCTGAGGTAGGCCGTGTTGGCCATTTTAACCAACTGAGGTGTAAATGAATTACACGTTTCATAAATGGCTTTCTCTTTTGTTGTATCTGATGTGGAACCTTGTTTGCCACAACTAACAAAAATTAAAACAGCAAAAATAAAATAGCTGATTACAAACAGAAAGTTTTGTTTGTATTTTAGAAGTTGTGTGTTGTGTGTTGTGTGTTGTGTGTTGTGTGTTGTGTGTTGTGTGTTGTGTGTTGTGTGTTGTGTGTTGTGTGTTGTGTGTTGTGTGTTGTGTGTTGTGTGTTGTGTGTTTGCATAAAATAGGAGTTTAAATTGTGAAAAAATATTGAAACAAAACGATTCATTTATAAAATGAAAATATAGATTTATTTTATTGACAAACTAAAAAAACAAATTTTCTCTATATTTTAACGAAATATTAACTTTTCTAAATAGGGTGTTCGCTATTCTCAAACGATGTCAGAAAAAAATCACCCTAATCTCATGATATTATTCTTGTTCTCGACGAAAATTTGCTAATCGCCTGTTGTTGAGTTGTCCATCTGTTGAACCTAAAACGAATACTGAAAGCTGTTATTGATAATGGGAACGATAGCGAAAATACTTGGGTAATTATTGCTACTGCTGATGCCCGAAGGACCTTCTTTTTGATTTGCACGAGCATAGCCAACCAAAACGCCTAAAGAAAATTGATAGGATAGTTTTGAAGTGATATTTTTTTGAACATTCCATACTGGTCCAATGCCGAATAAAAAACCAAGCGGAACAAAGTTTGTGTTCAGGTAGTTATCGTAAAAAGGGCTAAAGGATATGAGCGATTTCAAACCAAAAGAGTTAAACCCATTATTTTGTGTTTGTAAGGGTTTACGTTCGAGTCTTTTTTTGACGTTATAATACACTCTTAATTCAGGCGATAAGGAAGGGTGAATCGAGTATAACCACCCAGCAGAAGAAGCATAAGCATAAAACACATCTAAACGACATTCAGCACGTGCTGTGAGCATGTTGGTCAATTTTCGTTCGTATAAAAAACCACCGTTGAAGTTGAATGCCCAATGCCAACAAATGCGTTGTATAAGTTTTTTTGTAAGCCCTTGTTTTCATTTGCTGACATTTTTTGGTTCGGACTAAATTTTTGTGCTGATATTTGTGTACTCACTAAATAGAAGCTTACGATGAGAATAAAAAATTTCATGGTTGAAGAATTTAAAGTTAAAAAATGTAGAATAAAGACGCACTTGCACGAATAGGATAGCGAAGAAATTGAGAAGATTTTGCCTCTTCGTATCTGTTGTCATAAGAAAGTTCTTTAAAATAAATAATGCAACCCAATTGCATGTTTATGCCAAACTTATCTTTTGTGTATTGTGTTCCCCAATAACTGTAAAGCCCCCACTGTGGGTTTAACAAGGTATTTTCAAGGTGTTGGTTATGGGTTAAAATGCCAGAAAATAAACGGTAGGCTTCTACCGCAATAAAACTGCCACTGCGTTTGTAAACACTTTTGTGTTGTCTGATGCGTTTTTTTAAATTGTAATAATAGCGATACGCCATACTGAGTGTGGGATAAACAGCTGAAGAGGTGATTTCGTCTTGAATAAAACTTTTGTACGCATTACGAATAGGGTTGTCATAAAACAGTAAAGCACCTTTTACATCAAGGCTATGAGCAATACCTAAACCTTGTTCTAAAGATAAAAAATACTCACTGTCCCAACCAATCCCTACTCCAGTGCGTACGTATCGCAAATAGGCATAAGCTGTATCATAGTCCCAATAAGAAGTGTCTAAAACAAGGTGTGCTTCATTTAATTTTTTTTTGTTTTCTTTTGTCAGTAAGCCATTTAATAATCGTGCACCGACGTTTAATTTTTCTTCTTTTTCTGCCTCAACATATGGCGAGAGGCGATTTGATTTATAGTTCTTAAAAAAGGGATTTTCGCTCGAACCTCGCATTGGCAATGGATTTTTTTGAGGGTAGGCAACACCTACCCATAACAAAAAAAGAGCTTTACAATGACAAAAAACAGGTGAAAAATAATCCTCTTTAAAATTGAAATAGCAAAAAAAATAATTTGAAAAATGCTTTGACAATTCATTAATTTATTTTATGTTTTGAATACAATAAATCGAGCAACACCGCTATATCAGGCCTGTCTGCATAGTTTCCACAACAGCTGTTTGAGTTTGTGATGTGTTTTTCTTGTTTTTATTTCTTCTTTTCTAACTGTAACTTTTGAGCGATAAATAATCCGATTTTTTTGCCCATTGTATTTCCTTCCTCATTGTCGAATCGATAATGTATGCCGCCGTATAATCTTGACATGGCAGCTTCTTCCGCAGCCATACGAAAGGATACAATTTGCCGATTAGCAATGCCAAATTCAAGTAATGATGTGTCTATAAAAGAAAATTTTTCACCAAAATGTTTGGTCATCACTTCTGCAATAGCTGCAGAAATTGTTGCGTGTCCACTAACATAAGAAGGAAAAGGAGGCGTTTGAATAAAGGGATTCCATTCTGTTGAAAGATGTTTAGCTATCATTGTTTCTGGTCGCACATAATTTGCATAATATTTTTGTTGCCAACAACTAATAAAGGCATCAAACAAAGCAATAGCACCTTGTGCAAAAAGTGCGGCTGTTGTATTAAAATTGTCGTTGTTGTGTTTTGCGGCTATGCCAATAATATTCAACCAATGACCTGGTGGAGAGAAACTTTTTGTTGCATATCTCACGTGTCCCACAACATGAATTTTAAAAGGATTATCGTCCCAAAAAGAAGCAATATGCTTTTGTTCTGTGGTCAATTGTTCTCCAATAGTTTTCACTTCTAACAAGGCTTTGTAATACGCACTATTTTTATTTTTCATATCGACAATGGGCGGTGGCGGTGCAGAAAATTGCTTTGCACTGTCTATTATCATCGGTCGAATTTTAGCCCAATTCGGTTCTACTGCATCCATATATTGTGGTGGTGTTGGCACCCATCTGCTTATTTCGTTTTCTTTAATTGTATATTTTACACCACTACGTGTTTGAGCATAAGCATCTTTTTTGCTCCAGCGTAAAATCATCATAACAACACTGTCAGAAAACTCTGTTGTTTGATTGATGGTTTTTTTTGTTAAGCCTAAACTGTCTGCATCATGAAGAAGAGAATTGTAAACAGTCATCAATGAACCTTCTGGAAATGTTACTGCATTACCAACTTTTACAAGCGATAACAATGCGGCAAGTTGATAGTTGACCGCTGTAAGATGAGGTAAAGATGGCAGTGCTGGCAAGTGCTTAATTTGTTGGTGAAGGCTATTGAACTGTTTGTCTCCGGCAGCAACACATTCATAGCCCGCAATACATGCATAGACATAATTGCGTGAAGCTATCATGGGCGGAAAATTATTCATCAGTACAATGTCATTTAATTGCTTGACCGTTTTTGAATAAAGGTCTGCACGATTAAAATAGGCGATTGCTTTTGGATTGTCTGTTTGTTGACAAGAAAACAAACAAAATACAAACAATAGAATACAAAAATATTTCATAGCAAAAGGAGGTTTCAAAACAATTAAAGGTGCGGATTACAGCTCCAAAATAACGGGACAGTGATCAGAAAAAGGGAGTTCAGGGGCAATGCTCACATTCCTGATTTGTGATTTGAGTGATGCTGAAAGTGCAATATAATCGATACGCCAACCTTTGTTGTTTTGTTTGGCATTCGCACGATAACTCCACCATGTATATTGGTGCGGATGCGGATTAACTTGTCGCAAACTATCTACAAAACCAAGTGAAAAAAAATCATCCATCCAGGCTCTCTCTTGTGGCAAAAATCCACTCGAATTTTTATTACTAACCGGGTCGTGAATATCAATTGGGCGATGACAAATATTAAAGTCTCCAAGAATGATAATGTCCTGAAATTGTTTTTGTTTTTGTTGGATAAAAGAAAGGTATTCTTTCAAAAATTGCTCTTTGTAAAATTGCCTTTCATCACCACTCGACCCTGAAGGAAAGTATGTATTGATGAGTAAAAAATTGTCGTATTCGGCTTGTATAACGCGTCCTTCAAAATCACTTTGTGCAAAGCCATTGCCTTTAGTTAAATTTTTAATTGACAGTTTAGATAAAATGGCAACGCCGCTATAGCCTTTTTTATTAGCGGCAAATAAAGAAATGGTATAACCCAATTGTTTAATTTGGTCGCAAGGAATTTCAGCCTCTAATGCTTTTACTTCTTGCAAACAAACAATGTCATAATCATTGTTTTGCAACCATTCTATAAACCCTTTTTTGATACCTGCACGAATGCCATTGATGTTGTAAGTAACAATTTTCATATTGAATGTTTACAAATGTTGACGAAAAATAAAATCAGATGAATTTTGTTTTATACATCACAAAGACGAATTGCCTTTTTGAGGGCATCGATTTTTGCTTGTTTAGTTTTGCCTGTAGGTAGAAATTCTTGTGCAACATATCCTTGAAAACCTGTCGCGAGAATGGCTTTCATAATGGCTGGATAAAATAGTTCTTGCGTATCGTCAATTTCATTTCTTCCAGGCACGCCTGCCGTATGATAGTGTCCAAAGTGTTGATGGTGATTTTGAATGGTGCGAATAATATCGCCTTCGCTAATTTGCATGTGGTAAATGTCGTACAACAATTTAAAATTTGGCGACCCTAACCGCTTACACAATTCTATACCCCACGCACTGTTATCACACATATAATCGGGGTGATTGATTTTGCTATTAAAGAGTTCCATTTGTATAATGACGCCTTTTTTTTCTGCAAGGGATAAAATTTTTTGTAAGCCAATCACACAATTTTTCAAACCAGTTTCATCATCCATACCATTTTTATTTCCACTAAAACAAATCAGGTTTTGATATTTGGCGGTTGCAACAAGGTCTATATGTTCAAGGTAATTTTTAATGAGTGTGCTATGATATTCCGTGTTATTCCAACCTTGTGTAAGACTAATTTCTGCCCCATTACACATTGAAGAGTGAATGCCGTATTTTTTTAATAAATGCCATTCTTTAGGTCCAATTAAATCAATTGCTGAAAAGCCAATTTCTTTTACCAGCTGACACAATTCCTCTATCTGTAAAAAATCATACGTCCATCTACATACGGAGTGATGAATATTGTTTTTGAATGACGATTGCACTTTTACGCCTTCGGATAAAAGTTGTAAAGGGTGAAGCAATGTTGCACCAACAGTTCCAGCAATCATTTGTTGTAAGGCTTTTTTTCTGTTCATACAAAGAAGAAAAAAATGAATAAAAAAATATTTAGACTACTCTCCTATTGCAATTTTCCCCAGTATAAAGCAAAATAAACAATAGGCAGATTGATATATGTTGTAAACATTACGCGCCTTGCACTTGCTGCATTTCTATTCCGATAAAGTTGAAAACTTTGGTAACACAAGGCAACATTTGCAAGCAAAATGACGAGGGCTGCTGGCAGAGTACACATTCCTATCAAATAAGGTAAAAAGCCGATAGGAAAAAGCAAAAGCGTATAAATGAGTGACTGCAAAGCGGCATATTGACTTTTACCATCTTTGCTTGGAAGCAATTTAAATCCTGCTTTTGTATAGTCTTCGTGGGCTAACCATGCAATTGCCCAAAAATGAGGAAACTGCCAGAAAAATTGAAATAAAAATAAAATCCATCCTCCCAATAACAATTGAGGCTCTCCTGCTAACCAACCAATCATACAAGGTAATGCACCAGGAATTGCACCTATAAAAACGGCTAATGAATTGATTTTTTTAAATGGTGTATAAACCCAAGCATAAGACGCAAGGCTTAATAAGGCAACAAGTACTGTTGAAGAATTAAAAAAATAATACAAAATAAATGACCCCGAAAAAGCTGTAGCAAAAGCAAAAAACTGTGCTTCAATAAGGCTCATTTCTTTTGATGCTAAAGGGCGTTTTGCCGTTCTTTCCATTAAAGCATCGCTGTCTCTTTCTATAATTTGATTGAGCGAATTAGCACTTGCTGTAATTAAAAATCCACCCAAACTCAACCAACCAATTAAGTTCCATTCTAATTGTAAATTTTCTACCAATACATAACTCATCACGGCAGAAAAAACAACAAGAAAACTCAAATTGAATTTTACTAAAGCATAATACTGCTTAAATTTTGAACGCATCATAAGTATTAAGCAATTGCTCTTCCCATATTATACAAAAACAAAATGTGGGCACGAACTGCAAGTCCCATTGTTTTGTATTCGGTGTATTGAACGTTCCATTCTTTGCAAATTTGTTTTACAATTTTGTTGATGTGGGGATAATGGATATGTGATATTTTTGGGAATAGATGATGTTCTACTTGAAAATTTAATCCACCAACATACCAAGACAACAATTTGTTGCCTGTGCCAAAGTTAGCAGTTGTTTTAATTTGATGGATAGCAAATTCATCTTCTAATAAACCTGACGTTTCATTCGGTTGTAAAAAAGAAGTCCCTTCTACAGTATGTGCCAATTGAAAAACAATACTTAAAATAAACCCTGCAACAAATGTAAACATAAGATAGCCAACTAAGAATTTCAGAAAGCCGAATTGTACAATAGGAATGATTATGAACACAGAGTAGTACAAAGTTTTCATGGTGAAAAAATAAACGTAATCTGCTGTGGTCATTTTTTTTAACGGCGTAACTCCAATTTGTTTGCTGAAGATTTTTTTAAAATCAGAAATAAATACCCAAAACAGATAAAGCAAACAATACAAAAACCAAAAATAAAAATGCTGGTAGCGATGGAAAGAATATTGCTTTTGTTCTCTGCTCATACGCATAAACGGCTTAATGTCAATGTCGTCATCTAAACCTTCGATATTCGTATAAGTATGGTGTAAAATGTTGTGTTTGATGTTCCACATAAAACTACTTCCTCCTAAAAAATCTAAAGTTGCAGCAGCAATTTTATTGATTGTGCGATTCGTACTAAAGCTACCATGAGCACCATCGTGCATCACATTAAAACCAATAGAAGAAAGAATGATGCCAAGCAAAACGCAAAGACCAATGCTCACCCAAGTTGTTTGTACAATAAAAATTAAAAACGTATAGGTTGTGAAAAAGGCTAACAGCAAAAAGATGGCTTTTGAATACAATTTAAAATTGCCTGTGGGCAAAGTTTTTGCTTGTTCAAAATATTCGTTTACGCGCTTTTTTAATTCAGCTTGAATGGACGGATTGACGTGAGGAAATTTTACACTTAAAGCCATTGAATAGATATTTTAATATGGTGAAGAGATATTGATGAATTGGAAAACTACATTTTTAAAATTAAAAAATACGCAATATTAAATCAACAAAAAAATAAAAATTATTTTCTGCCAAAATCGTCTTGCACACGCACAATGTCTTTCTCATCAGATAAATGTGCGACATTCGTATGTTGCCAAATTTCTGCAACAATAGCGGCTTTTTCTAAACCGATCAAACGGTGTCGTTGCTCTTGTTCTAATACAATAATTTGATTTTTTTCATAGGTCGTAATTTGCTCTTCGATATCGGTAAAACTTGTTGCAACGTTTACTTTTCCAACAAGCACTTTCCAAATTTCTGAACGCCGATGGTGATATTGCCATGACAAGCGTTTGCCTGGAAATACAATTAAAAATTTTGGACTCAAAGGTTGATTCTTATGTCGAGTAAGAAGTTGTGGCGGCGCATCGTTAAAAAATGCGGCAACAAATTTTGTTAAGTCTTTGGGGTTAATCACCAAAAAACCTCCCCAAGGTTTTTCAAGCTCTTCGTGTGCAATTGTAATCTGATGCTGATGTAAAATTTGTTTGGCTTGGTCAAAAATGCTTTTCATAACAATAAAAAAATTAAAAAGAATTAACAATGACAAAGTTGAATATAAGTTTCAAATTCTGCTTGATATGCTTTGGGAATAAAGCGTTTTATGCTTAAAAAGAAAGTATAAAGAAAATCTATATTGGTGATTGGCTGAATAAAAAATGGTTGCGGAATTTTAGCGTCCAAATCTCTTTCAAACACATGTAATTGTATGTTGTTTGCAAGTTTTTTTTTCTGTTGTTGAAAAGGAACAATCGCCACAATTTCGTGTTTATGAGGATAGTACAAATAATTTTTTGCTGGGTTCGTTTTGTCTTTGATATATAAAAAAAGATTATTCGCCTTCGCTTGCGTATTGATTTTGTGTTCTTCTTGTTGTAAAAATTCTACGCCTACAATATGTGCTTCTTGATGAGAGTTGGTATCATTACTCATCAAATTTTTCATCAACAATAAATAAGGCAAATAATGCAAGGTGCGTTGGTTAAAAAGGTGATTGAAAAAGAAGTGTTGAAAATTGATTTCCTTGTTACTTTCTGGCAAACCCGTAATTTTTATTCGCTGCCCTTCTTCCAAAATTTTAAAAAAATAATTGTCAGGAACTTGTACATAACGCAAAATGGTATCTTGATTTAACGGTATGCCAATGCGTTGAGGTTCTAAAGACACCACGCCATATTCTGCAAGGGTTTTCAGGTTAAGATCAACCATTAACAAACAATGAAAAATGGATAAAGCTTTTAGGGGATTATCCTCAAAATTTATGAAAAATTCAGTCCTGTTTTTCACCTGTTGTTGATATCGATGGAATTTTTCTATCGTAAAATAATCTGTATCATCAACACAATAAACATGGGCTAAATCGAGTAAGCATTCAACAATGTGTTGTGCCGAAAATTGCTTTTGTTGTCGAACCGTTTTTTGAATAATTTGTTTTACAGCATTTGTTTTTAAACCGTGAATAGCTTGTTCTATAGCTGCAAAATGGGCTTGATTTTTCGCAAAATATTTTTGTTCTTCCAAATAGGCAACAACATTGCCCGGTAGCGAAATGATTTTTTTTTGAATTTCCGCAATCACGTCTTGATCGTCATCATTGAGCAAAATCAGCAACAGGTCGAGTTCTTTTTCTAATGCGTCTTCTGTTTTTCTTTTTACTGGCTGTTGTTTTTCTTTTTGTGTTACCATAACGATAAATTAAAAATGAATGTTGTAACGCGAATGGAAGTAAAAATAGGCTTTCGTGTGATAATTTATTTTTTTTGTTTCCCCATAAATAAGATTTTATTGTTTGTTATTTATGATTTAGAAGCATTAGTGTCCAATAAAAGTAAGCCGTAATTTTTCAATTACGGCTTACTTTGTAGGTTTATATTAAGTCCATTACACAACTATTTTTCAAGAATATAAAATTGATTAGCGAGAAAATAATTTATTGTAAAGCATTACCGCCATCAAACAATCTATTTTATGAAACAAGCCTTTAATACTGAACTTGCGGACATTCGGTGTCAAAAAGAAAAATCAATACAATTAATTGTCAATTGGGATATTATTGCTTTAAAATTAGGCAGGTTATATGCACAAGGTCAAAGGCATATTCGTTGCCCGTCGTATTAAGGCTTATTGTTATGTAAAAATTACCTTATTACAAACGTGGTATAATATGAGCAATTATGAAGATGAAGATGCGGTTAATGATAGAATTTCATTTTCTCAATTTGTCGATTTAAGCCTTGATGAAAACAGCCGTTAAAAGTAAAGCCTTAACAGAAATGGAGATTAAGTTTAATCAAATTGTAAGTAAAACAAGATGCAAAATTGAACGCACTTTTTGGGTATGGTGGTCTGGTTTGGTGCAAGAAAGGTAATATATGTAGGCTTGGCGAAAACAAATTTGTAACATCTTATTGAAACCATCGCATTTAATCTATACAGAAGTCCTAAGATGATTATGTAACAACTTTAAACTAACCCCTCAGCCTCTTCTCAAATAACCTCAAAAGAACAATACTATCAGAATTCTTTGCAAACCCTATTGTAAAGGAATAAAATAATTTTATAAGAAAAAATATTTTATGAAAAAAGCGATGACCTTTTCAGATGTTTTATTGTTTAGTAACCCGAATAGAAAGCGGAGTAAAACGTATTACAAATTAAAAACGATAGAACAGCATATTGATTTTAAAGCGTTAGAAAAGTTTGTGAGCTGTCTTTACAAAAGCAATTCGTCTACAGGTGGTCGTCCTCCGATTAGCCTTGAGACGAAACTGAAGATGTTATTTTTGCAATATTTATACAATCTGAGTGACGAAGATTTAGAAGATGGGTTATTAGAAAATTGGTCTTTTCAAGAATTTGTAGGCGTAAGCGTGCAAGACAGTGTGCCTGAT
>JAVKMO010000015.1:0-5027 GCA_031539345.1 Chitinophagales bacterium
AAAACAAGCAAACCCATTCAAACAACAAAAAATAAACAGTAATTCATGCTTATGATCATGCTTTTTAAAACGAAAATCCTCAAAACAACCTAATTTAAAAAGCACCTAACCAAGAAATGGCTTTTGCAAAGGGTTCTTATAGTAATGCAAGTTTAACGAATGGTAATATTGTAACCTGCGTGATAACAAGTAATGCAGCTTGTACAACTCCAACAACCGCCACAAGCAATAGCGTAACCATGACCGTAACAGCAGTTAAAGACACTACTTTTGCAGCTGTAAGTGTGATTGGTACGAGTTATCTTTTTGGAACACAACTTTTAACCGTTTCTGGAACGTATAGAGACACGATAAGAAAAGTAAATACAGGACAAGACTCCATTCGTAGAACCTTAACATTAACTTTTGTGCCAGCAACAATAGGCGGAGAATGTACTTCTTCTTTACCCCCTTTAAATATTCTTCAAACAACAGATACTTTAACGGTGATTGCTCCCAATTTTTCTCAATACAGATGGTTTTTAAATGGGGCTTTAATTCAAACGACAACAACAAAAAGTATCCGTTTAACAAATGCAGGCACGTATAAAATTCAAGGAGTAGATCCTGGTGCTTGTGTGAGTCCAAAATCACAGTCGTATTATTATTCGTCAACTTGTTCATTGCCGCTTGCACGCTATGGTTTTCCCGCTACGATAAAAGTTGAAGCGGCAACGCCAACACAAATTTCTGTAACGTGGTGTGCGGACATTTTTACTCAGAACATGATCGTCAATATTTATAATTCGAATTGTAGGCTTGTTTATACAGAAACGTTTTTAGGAAATTTGGGAACAAAAAATATTCCTAAATCAAGTTTGACTTGTTCACAATGTATCGTTCAATTGTTAGATGCTGAGGGTCAAATTGTAGAAGTGAGTAACCCCATATCAAATCCATAACAAACTTCGGTTCATGAAACGCATTTTTTTATTTTACTTAACGTAATAAAAAATTATCTATTTTTGACTTTTTTTGTTCAATATTTTTTATGTTTTCTATCTTTCAAATTAAAAATACTTTTAGGCTAAAAAAGACGTTTTTGTTATTGATACTATTCTCGTATTGTCAATCCTATGCTCAACAAAGATTTGCAGATAGTGTTTATGCCAAAGACCCCTTGTGGATAGGTATGATAGACAATCCGAATACAAATTATTATGAAGCATTAAAAGCCTTTGATCTGTATTTTAAAGTCAATAAAATGCCCGAAGAGCCAGAAGAGCTGGCACAAGAAAGTATCAAAAATGGAACATATGATCAAATTCCAGTCTCACGAAATTTAACCCCAAAAGAACTTGCTGAAAAAGAAGCTGAGCAGGAATTAGCATTACAAATCAAACGATTTAAGCACTGGAAACGAGACGTTTTGCCTTTTGTACAAGAAGGCGGTTACATTTTGAATGGAGAAGAACGGATCAAACTTTGGGAAGAAGTTTCTGGCAGATCGAGGCACGGTGGAGTCTATCATCCACAACAAACTAACCAATGATAAAAATAGGTCATACGAAACCCTGATGAGAAAAAATGTACTTTTTGGTATTGTTATACTTTTTGGAAGTCATCTTTTTGCTCAATTACATCCTGTAATCCCATGGAAAGAGGTTGGACCTATAAAATTTCCGACTAATGACAAGGGACCTAATTCCATTAATGGCATAGGTAGAACCTCTCAAATCAAATTCCATGCTACAGATTCTTTAACCATGTATGCTGTTACTTCATGGGGTGGATTATTTAAATCTATTGATGGGGCAAAGAATTGGTTTAACCTTAAAGGGTCGTTGTATTTGCCAATTGGAGGACAAGGTTCGATTTGTGTGGACTATGAAAATGACAGTATCATTTATCTCGGTGCAGGTGATGTAAATTATTATACCAAAGGATCAGGCGTATGGAAAAGTACAGATGGAGGAAATACCTTTGTTCAAAAAAATCAAGGAATGGGTCTTGTTATAGTGGTTGAAATTTTGCAAAGTCCTACAAACAGAAATGTTCTCATTGCCGCCACCAGCACAGGCATTTATAAAAGTATAGATGCTGGAAATACTTGGATACGCAAAACACCAGAACTTGCAGCGCTCGACATGGAAATGAAGCCAGGAAGTAATGGGCGTGTACTTTATTGCACTACAGATATAGGACTTTATCGTTCACTTGATTATGGCGAAACATGGACAGATTTGATGAATACAGGCGGCTTGTATATTCCATCTGGTGGTTCTGCAGGGGGTATGCGTGTAGCCGTATGTCCTGCAGATAGCAATGTGGTTTATATAGGAATGGTGAAAAACTATGGAACGATATTTAAATCTATTAATGGTGGAACTGATTTTAGTGTGATGAAAGATAGTGCTATGCCTAATTTGACAGGATATTATAATGTCTTAGGAAACGGAGGTCAAGGAAACTTTAATTTTGATATCAATTGCGATCCAAAAAACCCTTCGATATTGTATCTAGTTTCTCATCGTGTATTGAAATCCACTAATTCTGGAGTTAGTTGGACACAGATGACAGAATGGTTTAAGGAGGTTCATACTGATATGCACTATATTGCATTTTCTCCGCATAATAAGAACAAACATTTTAATGCCAATGACGGTGGCATTTTTTTAACTATGGATGGTGGAATTTCTTGGAATCCAACATCAGATGGACTATCTGCAACAGAAGTGGGTGCCGCAGCAAGTAGCAATTTAGACTATAATACGATAACGATTGGTACGCAGGATAACGGAGAGATATACCGAAAAGATACGACAGAATGGAGAACCATTAGAGGGGGTGATTTTTATCCCACAATGAGTTATGATTGGGTTGATCCAAGAAGGATTTATTATGGTTCTGGTTCAAGCCGTATGGTAGATAAAAGTAATAACAAATGGCTCAATTTTCCTTTTTCAGGTGATGCCACTTTTATCAAGTTTCATCCTAAGGCTAAAAACACAGCTTTAATAGCAAACAACAAACATCTTTGGATATCACGAAACATACAAAGCTTGTCGCCAACTTGGACTTTGGTGGATTCTTTTGTAGGAGGAGCAATCCGAGATATTGCATGGTCGATAAAAGATAGCAATCGGGTGTATGCCATCAACGCAGATAGTAAAGTATATCGAACAGATAACTTATATGCCATTACGCCCACCTTTTTATCATCTGCTACACCTGCAGGCGTACTCTTTGGTGCGTCTATTGCTGTCATCGCAAACAATGATAATATTGTATATGTTTCTTGTGGATCTAATATTTACAGATCCGCCAATGCAGGAAATACATGGAGCAATATCACGTTTAATTATCCGGATGTGACTGTAAGAGAATTGTATAACGATCCATTCACAGTCAACGAATCGATTTATTTGAGATCACTTTTTAGCATTTACTTTAAAACGAAAACCATGACGTCGTGGCAAAATCTTACACAAAATTTGCCTACGAATACTTCAATGAGGGTTTCACTGCCATATGCCGAAGCCGGCGACAAAAGTGAAATGCGTGTTGCATATTATGGAAAAGGCCTTTGGAGTATCCCCATGGCGACCGAAAGACCACCGTTTGCACAATTTGATGCTACGCTAAAAAAACCTTGTGATATAGGAAAAACGATAACATTTTTAGACTCATCTATACGTAACCCCACTTCGTGGAATTGGTCATTTCCTGGTGGAACGCCCTCTACTTCTATTCTTCAAAATCCAACCATTGGTTATAATACACCTGGACTGTATGATGTGTCGCTGACGGTATCCAATGCAGTGGGTTCTTCTACTGAAACTAAATCCGCTTTTATTACAGTAAAAAAGGCGGACACAGCACTTTTTTCTGAAAATTTTGAATCGGGAACTTTACCTTCCAATTGGACTATTTTTGATGATCTTAATGATGAAAAAAAATGGGAATTAGACTCTACTTATAGTGCCTATGGAATAGGTTCAAAATCCTATAAATTCAATAATACAGCAGGAAAGGCATTGAAAGATGCCATCATTACTTCTACACTTACTTTAAAAAAGTACGATTCTGTTTGGCTGAGTTTTGATAGAGCTCATGCACCTCATTTTTACAGCCCAACGGCTATCAATCGAAGAGATTCCCTGCGCATAGGCATAGACAATTCCTGCGGAACAGCCCCTTTCATTGACGTTTGGTTAAAAGGCTATACTGATTTAGCCACTGCTCCTAAGGTAACTCTTGGTGCTACTTTTACACCGCAAACAAGTCAATGGAAAAAAGACACGATTAATCTTACGCCATTTGCAGGACAAGATATTTCGCTTATGATTAGCACATTTAAATCAAACCAAAACACCTTGGGAGGACAAGTCATTTATATCGACAATATTAAGGTGTGGGGAAGGGCAAGCGTTGTCAAAGACACTACTTTTTCAGCTGTAAGTGTTATTGGTACGAGCTATCTTTTTGGAACACAACTTTTAACCGTTTCTGGAACGTATAGAGACACGATAAGAACAGTAAATACAGGACAAGACTCTATTCGTAGAACCTTAATATTAACTTTTATACCAGCAATAGTAGGTGCAGAATGTATTTCTTCTTTACCCCCTTTAAATATTCTTCAAACAACAGATACTTTAACGGTGATTGCTCCCAATTTTTCTCAATACAGATGGTTTTTAAACGGTTCTTTAATTCAAACGACAACAACAAAAAGTATCCGTTTAATAAATGCAGGCACGTATAAAATTCAAGGAGTAGATGCTGGTGCTTGTATGAGTATAAAATCCCAGCCGTATTATTATTCGTCAACTTGTTCATTGCCGCTTGCACGCTATGGTTTTCCCGCTACGATAAAAGTTGAACCAGCAATGCCAACACAAATTACTGTAACGTGGTGCGCGGATATTTTTACTCAGAACATGAGCGTCAATATCTATGATTTGAATTGTAGGCTTGTTTATACAGAAATGTTTTTAGGAAATTTGGGAACAAAAAATATTCCTAAATCAAGTTTGACGTGTTCA
>JAVKMO010000016.1:0-105585 GCA_031539345.1 Chitinophagales bacterium
AATGTTGTTTACTAAGGTATCTCTGAAGCCTTGTGTATTGTCATTGACTGAATTTGCAATAGCTCTCGTTAAACTATCTCTTTGTGGTGTTGCAGTTGCGTTTGATGTTGTAATCATGCCTGCTGGTGCAATGCTGTTTACGCTTCTTCTTCTCAAAATACAAGTTGTTGGCTCGATAGTTACAATACTATCAGTAGGTGCCCCTCCTTGTAATCCCATAAAAGCTAAAGTATTCGCAACTGTTGTTGTGATACTTGTTGGTTGGTTTAAACTTCCACCCCAAAGAATTGAATCTCCGTTTACTCCTTTGTTTAAGCCATTGCCTAATTTTACATTTCTTGCCGCCGCACTCGCTACGCTGTCTTTTAATGGACTTGTTGATGTTGCTCTTGCAATGTTATTCACTAAAGTATCTCTTAATCCTTGTGTATTTTGATTGATTGATATTGCTTCTGCTCTCGCCAAACTATCTCTTTGTGGCGTTGCAGTTGCGTTGCTTGTTGTAATCATGCCTGCTGGTGCAATGCTGTTAGCACTTCTTCTTTTCAATTTGCCTGTAGCGTCAATCGTTACAATGCTGTCTGTTGTTGCTCCAGAAGGAAGCACAGAAATAATAACCCCCCCCACGCTATCTATAGTTAGCCGCTTGGTATTATTTGTACTAAACTGGACCGCCTTATTATTGACGTTTTTTATTTCAACATCGCCTTGTTTGTTTGTTCCAGCTCGAAAGCCATCTGTAACTTGGGCAGACAATACCATGAAATTTCCCAAAAGGAAAGATGCAACAAAACAAATTTGTCGTAGTAGTTTCGCGGTTGATAGGGGAGTGTTCATTTTGAATTGGGTTTTAATGTAACGAATGATGTTAACTTGAAAAAAAATTGTTTGCGATAGTCGCAGAATAAAAAAACGCATTGATTGATAAAACTAAAAGTATAAAAAAACAAATTGGTTTTTTTCTGAAAGGCTTTGTGAGAGCAGGTTTTACGGAATTATACACACGCTGTTATTTTCTTCTTCCACACTTTAATTTCAGAAACAAGTGAGCGAATGTAAATAAGCCTTTTTATTTTGACCTTAATTTTGTGTTAAAGTGTTTTTTGTAAAACCCCAAAGTCTTTTTTAGCGTTAAGTTGTGTTCTCAAAATTAGACCAATTTTATGATGTGTTGAATACTAAAAAAGCAGAATTTTACAAATTGACTTTTACGGATACATTCGCCGAAAAAAAAAGATGAATTCAATCCCCTTTCAAGAAATAGAAAAAGTCATTATTAAATTTGCTGGCGATTCTGGCGACGGAATGCAATTAACTGGCACTCAATTTACGAACAATTCAGCTTTATTGGGATTAGACATTGCTACCTTTCCTGATTTTCCAGCAGAAATACGTGCTCCGCAAGGCACTTTACACGGCGTGAGCGGTTTTCAAGTACACTTTTCATCACAAGAGGTACATACGCCTGGCGACAGTTTAGATGTTTTGGTTGCGATGAATGCCGCGGCATTGAAAACAAGTTTGCCTTTTGTGAAAAAAAATGGCATTTTAATTGTCAATAGGGACGGCTTTGATGATAAAAACTTGCGTTTGGCGAATTTTGCCGAAGGCGACAATCCTTTACATACGATTGACAAGAGTATTTATACCGTCATCGAAATGCCCATTAACAAACTTACTCGCGAAGCACTACAAGACTTTAAAATTACAACGAAAGAAAAAGATCGTGCCAAAAATATGTTTGTATTAGGCGTTTTGTATTGGATTTACAGCCGCGATATGGCGAGTACAGAGGCTTATTTACAAAGCAAATTTGGCAAATCTGATGACCTTTTACAAAGCAATTTAAAAGCCCTTCATAGTGGTTATCATTATGCAGAAACGACAGAACTGTTTAGCCATCGCTACAGCGTAAAAAAAGCAACAATGAAGCCTGGTTTGTATCGGTCAATTACAGGAAATAGTGCCTTAGCTTATGGATTGATTGCGGCAGCAGACAATATTCAACTGCCCTTATTCTTAGGTTCTTATCCCATTACGCCTGCGTCAGACATTTTGCACGAGTTAAGTCAACACAAAAACTTTGGCGTAAAAACGTTTCAGGCAGAAGATGAAATTGCGGGCATTAGTGCAGCTATAGGTGCGAGTTATGGCGGGCATATCGGCATTACAACAACATCAGGTCCTGGCATGGCATTAAAAACAGAAGCCATGGGTTTGGCGGTCATGTTAGAAATTCCGTTGATTATTATCAATGTGCAAAGAGCAGGACCATCTACAGGCATGCCAACAAAAACAGAGCAAGCTGATTTATTACAAGCCTATTATGGCAGAAATGGCGAATGTCCTATGCCAGTATTATCCACTTCTACACCGAGTGATTGTTTTATGATGGCATACGAAGCCGTTAGAATTGCTTTAGAACACGCCACGCCAGTGATTTTGTTAAGCGACGGATACATTGCCAACGGTTCTGAACCATGGAAAATTCCTGACACAACAAAAGATTTACAACAAATTCAATTCGCTTTTAAAATCGCTTTAGAAAAAGACGAAAAACAATATTTACCCTACAGCCGCGATGAAAAATTAGTTCGTCCAATTGTTATTCCTGGTACGCCAAATTTACAATATAGAATTGGCGGATTAGAAAAGCAGCACAATACTGGCAATATCAGTTATGATGCGGACAACCACGAAAAAATGGTTTTGCTTAGACAAGCAAAAATTGACCGTATTGCGGATTATATTCCTTTACAACAAATTGCTTGCGGACACGCCGAGGCGGATACGCTAATTGTTGGTTGGGGTTCTACTTATGGGGTTATTCGCGAGGTGGTGGAAGCATTAAGCAAAAATGGAAAAAAAATTGCCCAAGCCCATATTCATTATTTACGTCCTTTTCCAAAAAATTTAGGTGAACTATTGCGTCAATACAAAAAAATCATTGTACCCGAAATTAACAACGGACAACTGATTAAAATTTTGAGAGACGCTTATTTTATTGATGCTATTCCTTACAACAAAATCAAAGGATCACCAATTACCAGTCAAGAATTGACGACCTTTATTCTTTCACAACTCTAAACTCTTTTCATGCAAAAAAATAAAATACACCCTTACAAATTTTCAATGTGGATAGGCATTGCGAGTATGAGTATGTTTTTTGCTGGTCTAACGAGTGCGTATATTGTTCGCAACAGTCAAGCAAAATGGACAGACGTTAAAGCACCAACACTATTTTTATTTTCAACAGTACTCATTTTATTGTCGAGTGTTTGTTTGCATTGGTCTATTCGACAATTTAAACAAAGAGAAATTAGTCGCTATCGCAAGTTCTTTTTTTCTGCCCTCGTATTGGGCATTGCCTTTTTAGTCTGTCAAGTGATTGCCTTTTCGCAACTCATTCAAAACGGCATTCTACTCAATGGCAATGTTGCGGGTTCTTTTATTTATGTTATTGCTGGCACACACGCTGCTCACGTGCTTGGAGGCGTCATTGCACTCATTTGGGTGTATATTCGTTACACACAAAAACAAATGGTTATTTACTCCCCCATCGGCTTAGAAGTGGCGGCTCTTTACTGGCATTTTGTAGATTTTTTATGGCTGTATTTAGTTGTGTTTTATCTCCTTATGCGACACTAAGTTTGAGTGTCCATTTTTGTCTTCATCAATTTTATTGCACCACACAATTCAAATTATTGCCTCACAAACTTTACACAATATCTCCAAAAACATTTTGGTCTCCAACCAAACACCCTGATTGATATTCGTTGTGGCGCTCCGTTCATCGTCTGCCTTACTATGAATCTTTCAATTCACAGTTGTAGTAATTACTAATTTGTTAAGTGCCTTGTTGAAGAATTTTAACCACCCTAATATCCTACCTGTAATCGTTCAGACAATTTTAAAGCATAAAAACAGTGCGTGGTCAAATCCCCCGAAGAGAACGCCACCTTACAAATGAATGCCAAAAGAAACAGATAATGCAAGCGATTGAGAAAATTTATTTGTCTTCCCACGAGCATCAACATGATACACCGAAGGCGTATAAAAAATAGCACCGCTATAAATATCCAAAGTCCAGTACTTGTCTAAGCGCCATTGATACCCCACAAGCATGGACGTTTTAATGGCATGATATGTAGTAGAAATATTTTTATAGTCATCTCTAAAATATTCATACGCGACAGAAGGTCCTACATAAAACCCAAAAGGTGCTTGCTTTTTATGTTGATGAAACAGAAAATATTTTAAACCTTGCCTACAATTTATAGAAGTATAAACATAGCTATCCTTTGGTTGATTAGGAGCACTCGGAATATAAGAGATATTTGTTTCTAAAGAAAATTTCGTATTTAAAACCCTTTCATAAAAAACATCTAAGCCTAAAACAACAATATAAAAAGGGTTAAGTTTAAACACATTTTTCTTGACACTTTGGGTACTATCATGGTTAGACATTCCCCAAATAGGAATAGAAATGCCGATGAAAACAAACAAAATGCAGATTGGCTTTTTCAAGTGAGCAAGATTAAAAAACAGGAAAATTAGTGCGTATTTACAGCGTTGGATAGATTAAAAAGTATCTCAGTTAAGCCTCTGTTTAAGTTATCTATCCGCTTCACACTTTGGAAAACAAACTGCGAAGCTAGTAACATCTCCGTATTCATTTAAACAATTAGTACATAATTTATCATATGCATAACACAAATAATTAGCATAATAACAATACCCATCATAAGAGCCACAACAACCGTGAGACCGACCTGTAAAACGAGGCGAAAGCTCGTCTACATAAGGCTGCACCTCAGAAATTCCAGCAAACTCTTGTTTTACGATAGGAATAGCAATTGCTTCCACCTGTGGTCTAAAATCCATCGCAAAAGTGATTCCGGCACGAATGGATAGATCTGTGGAGTATGTAAATAAAGAGATGCCATTTTTTGAAGGAGTTAAAATTTTTGTAGTTATAGTATCCGGAGTGCGAATGTATTGAAGAACTTTGGTGTATATTTTTTTAGGAATATAATGTTCTAATATATCAATAGCCGCAATGCGAGATTTATTTATATGCTTTAAATATGATGCGAAATTTAGGGCTTGGGTATTATTTTTAAAGGAGTCTATATAGTCACGAGAATTTACGATTTTTTTCAATTCGACAACATTCAGTGTATCATCCTCCATACAGATGAACTAATTTTTATCAACCAAATAACCCATATGGGTTGTGCATTCGCAAGAGTTCCCAAATTCCTTTGATCTGATGGAGGTTGCAATAATCGCCATATAATAAGAAGTAGAATTTGCAAGCAATGCGTTATAGTTGTTATTTACCTTAGCTCTTGTTTTGTCAAAAAAAAGTTGCATTTCAGCATAGATAGATTTGAGTTGAGCAATACTTAATTGATTGTTTTCAGAAAAGTGTTTTGATAAAGCAATAATTTTATCTGCTTGGTATAACTTATAGTGTTTTTGCGACACATTTACCTCATCGCCTAAATTACAAATCAACCTTTTATCTTTTCCAAAAATGTTAATTTTTGACTCAATAACACTTTTTGTATTTTCTACATTTAGCGAAAAAGCAAACCTGTTTATACTTTTTGAATAAGACAACTGATTAGACTCTAATTTAAATACATTGTCTTCCTGTGTATGAAATTCAGGAATGATAAAAAATCCCTTATTGCATTGACAAAAGAACAAAACTAACACTAGGTAGAAAAATGGGCAGGTTTTAATATGCAAAAAACTATCCAATAAAAACTTTGAATTAACTTGTTCGGCTAATTTTTTAGTTGTGTTGTGCCGTGGCGGAGTAGGTGGAATTTTCTTTTCATAATGCGGCGTTTTAAATTGTGAAAAAGAACTTTGATATTGTAAACGTAAAAAAGAAATTGTAGAATAGAAAAAAATTTTCTGCCAAATTTTTTCTTCGTACTGCCACTTAAAAGTACACTCTTCCATCAGCCTCGGCTGTTCTTCATTTGTAAAATACCGCTCCTAATTTTTGAATGGTTGTTGTGTTGATGTTTTATCCTTTGGGTGGAAGCTTATTTTAGGACAACACAAACTTTTACTTAGTTTAAAATATATCCTTTATCTGTTTAATTTTTATGCCCCAAAAAAATTAGTATCGCACTCATTTTTTTATATGAACATTTCCATTGCACAACAAAATTATCACGTCGGCAACCTTGCCTACAATACAGAAAAAATAATTGCGGCTATTGTAGACGCAAAAAAACAAAAAACGGATCTGCTGATTTTTTCAGAACTTGCGGTATGTGGCTATCCGCCTCACGACAAAATCTTTGCACGTGATTTTTTTGTAACGCTTCAACAATATCTCAAAAAAATAATTGCTCAAACGGTTGGTATTACTATTGTTGTTGGTTTGCCACGACAAAGCAAAGACAAGAAAATATACAATAGTGCGGTCGTAATAAGCAACAAAAAAATCATTGCCACGACAGACAAAACTTTACTGCCAGAATATGATGTGTTTAATGAACGGCGATATTTTTCGCCTGCAGAGCAATGGCAAAGTGTTCGCATTAAAAACAAAAATTTTGCCATTACCATTTGTGAAGACATTTGGTTTGATGATAAAAAGTATGCGTTTTGTCCTTTACAAAAAATCACACAGACAAATAAAATTGATGCCATTGTCAATTTGTCGGCATCTCCTTTTGATACCGCACATTTGCAAGAACGTGTGCGTGTGCTGCAACAAAGTGTTGCAAAATACAAAGTGCCTATTTTTTATGCAAATGCCGTTGGTGCACAAACAGATTTAATTTTTGACGGCAACAGCATGGTGATGAACAAACAAAGTCAAGTGATTTGTAAAGGAAAGCGTTTTGAAGAAGACCTCGTTCATGTTCAGTGGAATGAACTTGAAAGCACTAGCCCCATCACCGTCAATACAATGTCAAAAAAAACAAATTGTATCGGCAAGCTCACCGAACAAAAAGGCATAGAAAATATTTATCACGCACTTGTTTTGGGCATTAGAGATTATGTTACAAAAAGTGGTTTTCAAAAAGTTATTCTGGGTGCGTCTGGCGGCATTGATAGTGCAGTTGTGCAAGCCTTAGCAACCGCCGCTTTGGGAGAAAAAAATGTATTGGCAATTTTGATGCCTTCAAAATTTTCTTCTGAACATTCAATTGCTGATGCAAAAAAATTGTCCGAAAATTTAGGCAACGATTTTTTTATTGCCCCCATCAACAACGAATATGACAGCTTTTTAAACTCATTACAACCCCTTTTTAAACAGTCTAAATTTTCTGTGGCAGAAGAGAATATGCAAAGCCGCATTCGTGGCAATATGTTAATGACCATTGCCAACAAATACAATTATTTATTACTCAACACTTCTAACAAAAGCGAACTTGCTATGGGTTATGGCACACTGTATGGTGATATGGCTGGTGCGGTAAGCGTATTGGGTGATTTGTTTAAAACACAGGTGTTTGCCTTGGCACGATTTATCAATGAAAAAAAAATCATCATCCCTAAAAATATTTTAACAAAAGCCCCTTCGGCAGAATTGCGTCCCAACCAAAAAGACAGCGACTCTTTGCCCGAATATGAAGTATTAGACGAGCTGTTGCATTATTTTATTCACGAGCAAAAGTCTTGCGAACAAATACAGAAAATGAAAAAATGGGACGACGCTTTAGTCGCAAAAACTTTTCGCACACTGCATCTCAACGAATACAAACGCTTTCAATTTTGCCCTATTTTACGGATTAGTAACAAGAGTTTTGGACGAGGCAGAAAAATTGAAGTGGTTGGTTTTTAATTTTTATCAGAAGATATCTTCCATAAAAACAAATTCCTCTTCTTGGGTTGGAGTTTTCATCACAATGCCAATTGCATCAAACTGAATGCCCACAAAAGGAATTGTTGTCGTGTGCAAAAATTCATTTGCGGCTTGTTTAATATGTTGGATTTTTTCTCGTGTAATGGCTTCGATAGGTTCGCCAAACATTTTATGCTGTCGCGTTTTCACTTCTACAAAATGAAGCACGTTCTGTTTTAAAGCGATAATGTCTATTTCAAATTTTTGATGTCGATAATTTTTTTGGACAATTTCATAGCCTTGCTCTTGCAAAAATAACGCTGCCCTTTCTTCTCCAGATTGACCAATAACAAGACGATTATTCATTGGTTTCAGCAGATGATAAATTGGGGTATGCCCATGTATGAAATAAACTTTTTTGTTCTGTAACAGGCAAGGGAATAATTTGTTTGGGCTGTTCTTGTTGTTGCCTAAATGCCTCATAAATACTCACCGCACAAGCAACAGAAATATTGAGTGATTGAATCATTCCAATTTGAGGAATCAAAAAAGAACCATCGCATTGGGCTTTCAACTCATCGCTAATGCCCACCACTTCATTGCCAAAAATGAGCGCTGTTTTTTTTGTTAAATCAAGGTGATATAAATTTTGTGCTTGTGGGTCTAAATAAGCACAAAGCAAAATGTCAAAATGTTTTCTTAAAGCTTGCACACAAGTTGTTACCTCTGTAAATTGTTCTACACGCATCCACTTATTGGCACTGCTACTGCTACGATCACCAAATTTTTTGTGCTGGGGAATTTTTGTGTTGAGAATGTAAATACTGTGAATGCCAACAGCGTCGCAGCTTCTCATCACAGCGGCAATGTTGTGTGGGTCATTTACATTTTCTAAAACCACCGTTGTGTTGCACTGTCTGTTTTGTAAGACTGTATTGATTTTGTCGAAACGTTCTGGGGTCATTAGTCAATAATTTTTTTGATTGCATTGGCAGATACGATATAATCATGAATTTTTTGTGTGTCATCTTTTTTCAAATGCGTTTCAAACAATTGTAATTGATGAATATGCTCTTTCAATACGGCGAGTACATTTTTTTTATTTTGTTGAAAAACAGGCGTCCACATTTTGGGCGAACTTTTTGCCAACCGCACCGTGCTTTGAAAACCACTACCTGCCAATTCGAAAATTTTCTTTTTGTCTTTTTCTTTTTCTAAAACTGTATTCGCAAGTGCAAAAGAGGTGATGTGTGAAATGTGGCTGATGTATGCGGTATGCAGGTCATGCTCGGCAGAATTCATTTCTACCAAAGTCATTTTCCATTGTTTGTAAATTTTTTTGACAACAGCCATTTTTTTGGCATCACTTTTTGAAGCATCGCAAATCACACATACTTTATTTGTAAACGCATTTTTTTGAGCCGCTTCTGGACCGCTATATTCTGTCCCCCACATGGGGTGTGTGCTAACAAAATTTTTTCTATTTGGGTGTTGATCAATTGCTTTTGCAATTTCACTTTTAGAAGAACTCACATCAATGACAATTTGATGGGGCAAAATATGACTCAACATATTCGGCAACAGCTTTACAACCTCATCAACGGGAATAGCCAACACAATCAGGTCTGCGTCTTGCAAGTTGTCTAATTTGGCAATCACATCAATGATGCCTAAAGCCAAGGCTTTTTTAAGATGTTGCGGACTCTTGTCAATGCCAATAAAAAAATGGGCATCACTTTGTTCTCTCATACGATAAGCAAAAGAACCACCAAGCAAACCCACACCGACAATAGCAATTTTCATAATTAAAAAATAGAGTGATTAGGACAGAGGTTTTGATGGGTGTTATTTCATTTTTATTGCATACAAACCGAGCAAACAAAAGGCGGCATTGAAAATAATAACTTCAAAACCAACCGTATAAATGGCATGAATCTTTAAATATTGAACAACCCCATAACACAAAACTGGGCAACAAATGCAAACAAGCATAACGTATTTTGTTTTCAAAGCATGTGTTGTGTACATACCAAATACATACAAGGCGAGCAAAGGTGCATAGGTGTAACTAGCAACAATAAAAATCGTATTCACAATCGCATCGTTATTGTAACCATACAAGCACATACAAACAATAAAAATGAGTACACAAAATAGGGTGTGTACCCAAATGCGTTTTCGCTTGTTGTCGTCTTCATTATCTCCATTTTTAAATTGGAGAATGTCAATGCAAAATGATGTAGTGAGTGCTGTGAGTGCAGAGTCTGTGGTGGCGAACGTTGCCGCAGTTAAACCCAGCATAAAACAAGCCCCCGCACTGACAGATAAATATTGTAAAGCAATGGTTGGATAAGCGTAATCCGTTTTTAAAAACGGCGGTAAAGCATTTGCCTCTGCATACATTTTTAATAATGCTCCAATAAACAAAAACAAAAAATTAACCACAAGAAAAACACCAACAAAAACAAGCAAGTTTTTTTGTGCTTCTCCAATGTTTTTTAGGCTTAAGTTTTTTTGCATAATGTCTTGGTCTAAGCCCACCATAGCAATCGTTACAAAAATGCCGCCGAGTATGTTTTTGACAATGTGTTTGTGATTAAATAAAAAATTATCTGTAAAAAAAACTTGTGTGTACGATTGTTGAAATACGGTTTTTGTGAGGGTAAAAAATTTGGCTTCAAAACTATTGACAATAAAAAAAATAGAAAGCACTAAAGCAAATAAGAGCAACACAGTTTGTATGGTGTCTGTCCAGATAATTGTGTGCAAGCCGCCCTTAATTGTATAAGCCCAAATGCAAATTAAACAGATGGAAACCGTTACCGCAAAAGGAATTTGCCACGCATCAAAAATAAATTTTTGTAAAACGATACTCACCAAATACAAGCGTGCTGCAGAGCCTATTGTGCGAGACAATAAAAATAACGCAGATGCAATTTTTTGTGTGCGTTGATTAAAGCGAATGCCGATATACGCATAAATAGAAGTCAGGTTCAACCGATAGTACATGGGCAGTAAAACATAAATGACAACGAAAAAACCGATTGCATTTCCTATCACAAATTGATAATAACTAAACGCATCAGCACTTACTTTTCCTGGCACAGAAATAAACGTAACGCCGCTCATGGTTGTGCCTATCATGCCAAAGGCAATCATGTACCACTTTGAGTTTTTGTTGGCACTAAAAAAATGTTGATTAGAGGCCTGTTTGCGTGCAGTAAAAAAACTAATGGCAAACAAAAGAAAAAAATAACCAACAATAAATGTCAGTAGAAAAGTTGCAGACATAACCGTTTTGAATTAAAAAAAGCAGCAATAAAAACCGCTTACAAATATGTTTTTATTGTTCACGCACAAATTTATTCTTGTTATGCACTTGGATAGGCTCTTTTTATTTTCATTGAAAAATCACGAACGAAATCAAAATTTACGCCTTCGCATAAAACTGTCATTGACGGAAACGTCTATTCTAAAAGGAAATGATGAAAAATAAAAATTGCTGATTTGTGGAAGTGATTCTTCGGTAAGATGTTGATTAAAAAGTGGAGAATATCGGAGTCGAACCGACGACCTCTTGCATGCCATGCAAGCGCTCTAGCCAACTGAGCTAATTCCCCTTTTTAAAAGACGCACTAAAATGTTTTAAAGGCAGGACACAAATATAAGGAGGTTCTTTGATTTTAATTTATTTTTGACTTTTTGATTTTAAACTCTCTTTCGTGCAACAGAAAAAACATCTCTTATTAGAAGTATTACAAGGGCAACAAGTTGCTCGCCCCCCAGTTTGGATGATGCGTCAAGCGGGTCGTTATTTACCAGAATATATGGTGTTAAGAAAGAAGTATGATTTTTTTACACGCGTTCAAACGCCTGAGCTTGCTTGTGAAATTACGCTACAACCCATTGATATTATTCAGCCCGATGCGGCAATTATTTTTTCTGACATTTTAGTCATTCCTCAAGCACTCGGTTTAGAAGTGTTGTTAGAAGAAAATAAAGGTCCGATTTTACCCAAAACAATTTCTACACAAAAAGATATTGACGAGCTGCAAACAGACGGTGCTGTTGAGCGTTTAGACTATGTGTACAAAGCCTTACAACTGACAAAAAAAGCACTCAACAATAGAGTTCCTTTAATTGGTTTTGCTGGTGCTCCATTTACCATTTTGTGTTATATGGTAGAAGGAAAAGGCAGCAAAAATTTTGACCGTGCAAAAGCATTTTGTTTTACACAACCAAAACTTGCACATCAATTATTACAAAAAATTACCGACACAACAATTTTATATTTACAAGCACAAGTGAAAGCTGGTGCAGATTGTTTACAAGTTTTTGACAGCTGGAGTGGATTGTTATCTCCTGCTGATTTCGACACTTTTTGCTTGCCTTATTTAGTGCAAATTGCAAATGCGTTACACGCCGCGGCTCCGGTTATTTTATTTCCAAAGGGCAGTTGGTATGCCTTGTCTTCTTTGTCTCAAACACAAGCCGCAGGCATTGGGATAGACTGGAACATTTCGCCAACAATGGCACGACAACTCACACAAAACAAAATTGTGTTACAGGGAAATTTTGACCCGATTAAATTACTACTCTCTCCTGCAGAAATAAAAAAAGAAGTAAAAAAAATGTGCGAAGAGTTTGGGACACAAAATTATATCGCCAATCTTGGGCATGGCATTTTACCGCACATACCCGTAGACAACGCAAAGGCATTTATAGACGCTGTGAAAAGTTTGGGGTGATGGAATGTTCCCTCACCGCTATATTAATTAAAGCAAATTCCGCCACCAATAAAATAGCGATTACTCGATGTCTTTATTTCACATAATTGCCAATGCGGATAATGTCTGCAAATACACCTGCCGCAGTAACGTCTGCACCTGCACCGGGTCCTTTAATGACAAGCGGTTGTTTTAAATAACGTTGAGACGTAATGCTGATAATATTGTCGCTGCCATTAAGGTTATAGAATGGGTGAGACGCAGGAACGCTAACGAGACTAACCTTTGCTTTATTGTTTTCAAAATGTGCGGCAAAGCGTAGTTTTTCGCCCTTGTCTTCTGCTTTTTTTCGCAAAGTTTCAAAGTGGGCATTATGTGTTTGCAATTTGAGCATAAAGGCTTCGATATCTTTTATTTTTCGACAATCTTCTGGTACCAAATTTTGCACATCAATGTCTTTCATTTCGAGTGTTGCTCCAACCTCTCTGGCAAGAATTACAATTTTTCTTGCTACGTCCATTCCGTTCAAATCATCTCTTGGGTCTGGCTCTGTAAATCCTTTTTGTTTGGCTTCTAAGACAACTTCAGAAAATTTATTTTGGGCAGAAAAATGAGAAAAGATATAGTTTAATGTGCCTGACAAAACGGCTTCAATTTTCACAATTGTGTCGCCACTGTTCAGCAAGTCGTTGATGGTGCTAATAATCGGCAAGCCCGCCCCAACGTTTGTTTCATACAAAAATTTTACGCCACGTTGTTGAGCTGTTGTTTTGAGTGTGCGATAAGATTTGTACGTTGAGGAGTTGGCTTTTTTATTCGGCGTTACAATCGATATATTGTGTTGTAAAATTTCTTCATAATAACTAATCACCTCTTCATTAGACGTGCAATCAATTAAAACAGAATTTGAATAATTCATGTCTTTCATTGTTTTTACAAACTTTGCCAAATTTGCTTTCTCCCCTTTTTCTTCTAAAATGCTTTCATGCTTCTGTGTCGAAATTCCTGCCTCTGAAAAATACATTTTTTGTGTACGGCTGATGCCCAAAATTTTAATGTCGAGTAGGTGTTTTTCTTGTAGCGTAGGCAATTGTTTTTGTATCATTTGTATCAACGTTTTTCCTATCAACCCAACACCAATCAAAAATAAATGCAGTGTTGTTGTTTGCGAGATAAAAAAAGCGTCGTGCAAAACGTTAATCGCTTTGTATTTGTCTTGTTCGGTAACGACAGCCGAAATATTTAATTCTGACGAGCCTTGTGCAATGGCAATAATATTGACACCGTTTTTGCCCAAAGCACTGAACATTTTTCCCGATGTGCCAACAGCACTTCTCATACCCTCGCCCACAATAGCAACAATGCACAAATCGTTTGTAATGGTAATTGGGTCAATTTCTTTGCTTTTAATTTCTAATCGAAACTCTTCGTCAACAAGTCTTTTTGCCTCAACGGCATTGGCTTGATTGATGGCAACGCAAAGCGTGTGTTGTGAAGATGCTTGTGTAATTAAAATAACATTGACTTGCGCTTGAGCAAGGGCATCAAACAATCTTTTTGATGAACCTGGAATACCCATCATGCCGTTTCCTTTTAATTGCAACAAAGCAATTTTGGGAATTGCGGTTACGCCTTTAATCACATCTTGTGTATCCTTTCCTCCGTCTCTTTTAATCACTGTTCCAATAGCGTTTTTGTTGAAGGAATTTTTTATCCAGATCGGAATGTTTTTTTCCATCACAGGGGTCATGGTTGAAGGGTGGATCACATTCGCTCCAAAGTGAGACAATTCCATTGCCTCTTCATACGAAACACTCTTTAGCACAAATGGCTGATTGACCATTCTGGGGTCGGCTGTTAAAACGCCGTCCACTTCTTTCCAAATTTCTAATTGTTTTGCGTCAATGGCAGCAGCAAAAATAGACGCTGTATAATCTGATCCATTACGTCCCAATGTGGTTGTATGCCCTTTGTCAGACTCGGCAATAAAGCCTGTAATAATTTTTAGTTTTTTGTTTTTTGCATAAAAATTTTTAATCAGCGTTGTTGTTTTTTCTAAATCAACTTTTGCCCCAATGCCCCTTGCCGCACCAAACACATTGTCGGTTTTAATCACTTGCCGTGCATCAACAAATACGCAATCTGTTTTTTGTGACAATAAGGTTTGGCTAATCATCATTGCTGAAAGGCGCTCGCCAAAACTCATCATATAATCGAGTGTTTTGTCAGAACATTCTTTTACTAAAGAAATTCCCTTCAATAAATTTACCATTTCTGAAAACAGCGTTTTGACTGTTTGTGCAATTTGTTCAAGTTCTTTTTTATTGCTTATCAAGGCCGTTAAAATTTTAAGATGCCTTTGTTCTAATTCTTGCACTCGTTTGGCGTAATCGACATTCATTAATGCCATTTTTACAATGGCAATTAACTCGTCTGTAACTCCGCCAAAGGCAGAAACGACAACGCTTGTTTCTTTATTTTTATATGTGTTAATGATGTCTATTACACGCTGTATTCTTGTTGCATCGGCTATCGAACTGCCACCAAATTTTAATACTTTCATAAGTAAGGATATTTGTAATCAAAAAATAAAATCAATGATAAATAGACGCAGAACGTCTTAAAAAAGATGGAATAAAACTACGTTATACTTGAACAGAATAATCGCTTAAGACGATAATATCTGAAGCATTTTTGCCCATTTTTCAACGTCCGCCATGGGTTCTTTTTCTACGCTAGAAAAAGGGAGGGTTACCATATTGTCGTTTTTAATGCCAATCATAACGCTACGCTGTCCTGCAAGTAAAGCGTTCACCGCTTCATGTCCCATGCGCGACGCATTGATTCTGTCTAAAGCTGTTGGCGTTCCGCCTCTTTGAATATGACCCAAAATAGCAACTCTCACATCATAATTTGGCAATTTTTCTTTAATAATTTTGCCTATGGTTGTTGCGTCTCCATTTTTATTTCCTTCTGCCACAATCACTACGCTAAAGGCTTTTTTTCTTTTGTCTTTACGAGTTAAGAGGTCAATTAGGTCTTGCACTTTTGTGTCTCTTTCAGGAATAAACACTTCTTGTGCACCGGTTGACAATCCACTATAAAGAGCAATATATCCCGCATCTCTACCCATCACTTCAACCACAAATATTCTGTCTAAGGCTTCTGCAGTATCTCGAATTTTGTCGATAGCATCTATGGCGGTGTTGATAGCCGTATCAAAACCAATCGTATAATCTGTTCCAACAATATCTTTGTCTATTGTGCCAGGAATGCCCACACAAGCAATGTCGTATTCAGAAGAAAAAATTTCCGCCCCTTTAAAACTTCCGTTTCCCCCAATAATTGCCATGGCTTCTATGCCTCTTTTTTCTAAGTTGGCATAGGCTTTTTTTCTAAACTCTGGCTTATGGAAATCTAAACATCGCGATGTTTTTAATATGGTTCCGCCTCTTTGAATAATATTAGACACAAAACTTGCAGATTCAATTTTTAAAAATTCGTCTTCTATCAAGCCGGTATAACCTCTATATACGCCAAAAACTTCGATATTGTGATAAGTCGCAGTTCTCACCACGGCTCTAATTGCGGCATTCATTCCGGGAGCGTCTCCGCCAGATGTAAGGACTGCTAAACGAGAAATTTTTTTCATAGAAAAAGTTGTTGTTTAAGTTGAAGTAATTGTGTTTTAATAAAAAGAAGTTGATTTATTTTTTGTTCAATAAAAGCTGGTTGACCCTGTTGTTGATTTTCTATTTTGTGTTGCAAGGGGCGTATCACAATATGTTTTTTATGGTTATTGGCTGCTACAAACATGGTTGTGGTTTTCTTTTTTGGTGTCTGTGTTACAAAAACGTCTTCAAATAAAAGTAATTGAACCCAGTATTGCTTTTTTTCTTTTTCCATGCACAAAACTAATCTAAGCTCTGATTTCTTTGGTTAGCAATAGTTGTAATTTGCTGAAATTGTTGTGCAGATAAATCATTAAAGAAATAATAGATAGGATTGATTTTAACGCCGTCTTTGATTACCTCATAATGACAATGCGGCCCAGTAGATTTTCCTGTATTGCCAACATAGCCGACAACTTCTCCTCGTTTTATTTTTTTTCCAACATGTACTTCATATTTAAACAAATGTCCATACAAGGTTTTATATCCAAAGCCATGATTGATAATCACGTGATTGCCATAACCACCATTAAATTCCATTTTTTCTATAACGCCATCTGCAGTAGCATAAATTGCCGTGCCGGCAGGTGCTGTAAAATCTAAGCCTTCATGAAATTTTTCTGTTTTGTAAACAGGGTCTATCCTATAGCCAAATCCTGAAGCGATCCTGTTTAAATCTTTATTTGCAATGGGTTGTATTGCTGGAGTTGCTCGAATCAAATTTTCTTTATTTTTAATCAACTCGTCAATCATGGCGTATGACTTTAATTGAAATTTAATTCTGTTTTTAAGTTGATACAAACTTGTTTCTACGTCTTCATATAATTCTTTTACAGATGCACCATAAATAGCATGGTCATATTTTGTGATTGAGTGTTCGTCCACCGCTCTTAAAGAGTCTTCAATATTTTTTGCTTGAAAAATGGCTCTGTAAATATCATTGTCTCTTTTTTCTAAAACAGACATTTCTTTTTTAAGTTGAACAGCAAGGTCGCTAAGTTGATTGTATTTGCCATCCAACTGATTGAATCTTTGTTTGTAATATTTTGTTTTTATGCTTTCAAAATAAGACCCAAAAACAAAAAAAATAATAACTCCACAAACCAAAGAAACCGAAATGTAGCCAAGTGCGTTATACAGTTTTTGATAAACAGGAGTTTCTTTTTTCTCAAACTGAAGCGTCGTCGGATTGTAAAAAAAATTGGATTTCTTTTTCATGTTTATAAAGGTCTATTCTTTTGCATCCATCTTTTTAATAACGGAATAGGCGTGAATTTAAAAAATATTTTTACGCACAAGAGCTGAAATGTAATCGCACAACAAATTTCATTTTGAATGCGGTGAAAAAGCCTGTTTTTAATCTTTCATTTTACAACAGAACTACAAGTCATATTTTCTTGAAATATCTTCTATGGCTTTGTAAAAAGCAACACCATATTTTCTGGTCAGTGCTTCTTTAAGAAATTCAAACGCCTTTATTTTTTTTGTTTCACCAAAAGAACAAGCACTTTTGCAAATGTCTATTTTCTCTAAATTCAGCATGTCATGGAGTTTCGTCTGCGTAATGCGAATGGGAAATAAATGGCAAGAAATCGGTTTTTTCCAAGCAATTTTTTTTTCATTATAGGCTTGTTCAAAGGCACATTTCACAACCCCTTTTTTGTCCTTAATTCCATACACACAAATGCCATCACCAATTGTTGGCGTAACAAGGCCGTGTTCTTCAGACCTTACAAATTGCCCTTGTATGGCTATTTCTTGAAGGGCTTGTGGGCTAAGGTCATCTTTAATAAGAGGAAGGGCATTTTCTATTTCTGCTATTTCGCTTTCTTCCAAAGGTGCTCCACAAACCCCTTCTACACAACATTGACCTTTACAGGCTTGTAAATTGCAATGAAAATGTTCACTCAAAATTTCGTCTGCAACAATGGCATTGTCAATTAAAATCATAATCGATTACGCCTTTGTTACTGCGGCTAAAATTTTTTCTACAATCTGTTCTTTGCTTAAACCAAAATGTTTATACGCCTGTGCCTCTGGTGCTGATATGCCAAAATTCTCTACTCCAAAAAACAATCCATTGTCTTTTAAAATGCCTTGCCAACCCATAGCAATTCCTGCTTCGATAACAATGTTGAACGGACTGTGTAAACTGTTTTTATACGCTTGACTTTGTTGATGAAACAATTCTAAACAAGGGACAGAAATAATTTTTACGCCAATGTTTTTTTCTTCCAACAAGGTGCTTACCGCTTTTGCAAGCATCACTTCGCTGCCGGTTGCCCAAATGGCAATGGTTGGCGTTTGTTGAGTTTCGTGTATAAGGTATGCTCCTTGTTGTGATTTATTTTCTGTTGAATAATTTGTTCTTAGGGTGATTAAGTTTTGTCTTGATAACGCAAGAATAGAAGGCGTTGTTTTGTTTGCTAATGCAATCTGCCAACATTCTGCTGTTTCATAAGTGTCGCAAGGACGAAATACAAACAAGTTGGGAATAGCGCGCAAAGCCGCCAAATGCTCTACAGGTTGATGCGTTGGACCATCTTCGCCAAGTCCGATAGAGTCATGCGTCATCACATAAATTACGCGTTGTTGCATTAAAGCAGAAAGGCGAATAGCCGGGCGACAATAATCTGTAAACACCAAAAACGTTCCGCCATAGGGAATAAATCCGCCATATAAAGCAAGCCCATTCATGGCCGCAGCCATCGCAAATTCTCTCACGCCATAATGAACATAAGTGCCGTTAAAGTTATTGGCTTGAATGCCTTTTTGGTTTTTTCCTTTTGTTAAGTTAGAATGTGTTAAGTCGGCAGAACCGCCTATTAAATTGGGTATCGTATCGGTTAAAATATGCAATACCTCTTGACTTGCTTTTCTACTTGCAATGTTGGGTTTTTCGACAATTATTTTTTCTTTAAATGCCTCTATTGCTGCTGTTGCCTGTGTGGGAATAGCACCGCTAAAATAATCTTGAATGTCTTTATGTTGAGGGCTTTGTTGAAATTGTTTTTGCCATTCACGATAGGCTTGTTCGTGTTGTTGTCCAATTTTTTTCCATTCGTTTTTAATCTCTTCAGGAATTTCAAATGCCGCATATTCCCAATTCAATTCTTTACGTGTAAGTGCAATTTCTTCTGCTCCAAGGGGCGCACCGTGTACGCCTTCAGTTCCTTTTTTATTCGGCGACCCAAATCCAATTGTTGTTTTACAAGAAATTAAAGTGGGTGCATTGGTATTATTTTTTGCTTGTGCAATTGCTTTGTCAATATCGTCAAAATCATGCCCATTACATTCGAGAGTATGCCAACCTGCCGCAGCAAAGCGTTGCAATTGGTTGTCGCTTTGTGTAATGCTTGTTTTGCCGTCAATAGAAATTTCATTATTGTCCCACAATACAATCAGTTGGCTTAATTTCAAATGCCCAGCAAGACAAATTGCCTCATGGCTAATGCCTTCCATCAAACAGCCGTCGCCAACAATGACATAAGTTTTATGGTTAAAAATTTGTGTTGAAAATTTTGCTGCCGCAAATTGTTCTGCCATTGCCATACCAACCGCCATCGCCAAGCCTTGTCCTAAAGGCCCCGTTGTTGTTTCTATTCCTGCACCATGGCCAAATTCTGGATGCCCAGCAGTTTTTGCTCCATACTGTCTAAAGTTTTTAATTTCTTCTAAAGAAAAATCTTTGTATCCCGTTAAATGCAACAATCCGTATAATAACATCGATCCATGGCCCGCAGACAACACAAACCTGTCTCTGTTTAACCAGTTGGGGTCTTGGCTATAAAATCGTAAATGGTTTTTAAATAATACTGTCGCCACATCTGCCATTCCCATGGGCATTCCTGGGTGTCCTGAATTTGCTTTTTGTACAGCATCAATAGCTAAAAATCGTAGTGCATTAGACAATAATTTGTTCGTCATAAAAAGATGATAAGATGAAAAATATGCGTCAATGATATTATTATTTAAAACATTTTTTCGATGGAATGAATTTTTTCTCTTTTATTCTTCGTCGCCATGCTGTTAAGATTTATCGTTTTCGTTAGGTTAATTTTTTATCATTGTAAACACTCATTTTTCGACTCACAAACAATTCATTTTTTAACACTTTCTTATGGAAGGAAATCCTCAAGACATTAATCCTGCTTTTAAACATATTGTATATACAACTCCACATTACAAAAATTCAATTGCAAACAGAAAGAAAATTTTATCGAACTTTCTCGATAGCATCGTTAAGCAAAAAGGATCGATTATTAATGTGAGTGCAAAGGTGTATAATGCATTGCCGAGTGAAACAAATTTTTTAGAAATTTTGCCCTCTGTGTTAGCCTTAAAAAACATATTGGCAAGAATAGATACTTGGTGCACGGCGGCAACAATTGAAACGCCAGCAACAATTCACCAAAAAACATTTAGCACTTATACGCCCAAGGGCTTTGTGGCGATTGTATTGAAAACGCAATTGCCTTTTTATTATTTGTTTAATTCATTAGCTTGTACTGTAGCGGCGGGCAACAAAGTGATGATTCATTTGATTGATTATCCTGAAGAAGTTACCGCATTGATAAAAACAATTTTAGACCCTGTTTTCAATCCTAACGAAGTATTATTATTAACAACAAAACAAAGAATAGATCAATCCATCAAGACGGTCTATTTTGATTTTTATACGATTATCAGCGATGATGCAACACATAAAAAAATTGCCCCATATGTTGATGACGTTTCTAAAATCAATTTTTTAAATAACACCAACTACAAAAGCTGTTTGATTATTGATGAAAGCACTTCGGCAACACAAAAAATAGACAAGCTATTGTATTCTGGTTTTATGAATGGCGGAGAACTTTTTTTTAACAACAATTTATTTTTAGTTCATATCGATCAAATTGGAGAATTAAAAAAAGCAATTTCTGATATTCAAAAAAAATTAACCCAAACGGCAAAGTCTCATTTTGTACAACAGGCTTATACCGCGAGCACCGAAGGGGTTTTTCATAACACGGCAGAATTGACAAAAAAAATATTAAAAGACAAAGCCTCTGAATTGTTAATGGGCGGAGATTTGGACGAAAACAGTCTCAGCATTTCACCAACGATTATTCAAGTCAGCCCCAAATCAGAATTTTGGAAAATGCGTATCAAGGGTCCAGTAATTTTAATTCTGCCTTTTTACAATATTAAAGATGCCATTTTGCATTTGCAAAATTTAGACCCTATCAATAAAATTCATCTTTTTTCAAGAAACAAATTCAATATCAATGCAGTAACATCAAACCTAAATGCAGAACTGTTTTTAATTAACGAATTGTTTATGGATAGGTATCAAATTCACACCATTCATGCTGAAAATAAAGCATTCTATAAAGGCATCACAGGATTTGCAACTTGCTCTAATTTAAAAACCATCAGCATCAAAAAAAAGAATACCAACTTTGAAAAAGCACTGTTTAATAAACTAGATTTTATTTCTCAAAAATGGTTTGACTTATTTTTTTTTCGTTCCTAAAATGTTCCAAAAGCAAGCATAAAGTTCATGGCTTGTATGGTTAATTTTTTATTTTTTTTTTGTTATGGCAGCTCAAATTCCTTTTAATTTATTACAACAAAATATTACAGGAGAATTGGTTTTTGATCATCTGTCAAAAACAATTTATGCAACAGATGCTTCGGACTTCAAAGAAATGCCACTTGGTGTTTGCTTTCCCAAAACCGAAAAAGATATTCAAGCCATTATTCGCTTTGCACAAGAACATCACTTTGGAATTATTCCTCGTGGTGCTGGCACTTCGCTCGCAGGACAAGTTATTGGCAATGGGTTGATTGTTGATGTCAGCAAATACATGAATGCCATTATAGAAATTAACGTTCAAGAAAAATGGGTAATTGTGCAGCCTGGCATTGTGCGAGACGAGCTCAATATGGCATTAAAACAATACGGCCTTTTTTTTGGACCAGAAACTTCTACTGCCAACAGAGCCACAATTGGCGGCATGGTGGGCAACAATGCTTGCGGCTCAAACTCCATTGTGTATGGCAGCACGAGGGAACATTTGCTTGCTGTATATGCTGTATTAAGCGATGCTTCTTTCGCAACTTTTGAATCTTGTGACGAAGAAAGCATCAAGAAAAAAATTGTGCAACAAAATCTAGAAGGCAAGATTTATGAAAGTATGCTGTCGATGTTGCAGCCTGAAGAGGTGCAAAATGAAATCGAAAAAGAATTTCCTAAAGCAAGCATCACACGCAGAAATACAGGCTATGCCTTAGACCAATTATTGCAATTGCAGCCTTTCAAAAAAAACGCCAACGCTTTTAATTTTTGCCAACTTTTAGCAGGTTCTGAAGGAACGCTTGCCTTTGCAACAGCCTTAAAAGTCAACCTCATTGACTTGCCCCCAAGCGAAAACGCTTTGCTCTGCATTCATTGTACATCTATTCACGAAGCAACAATTGCAAACATTGAATGTGTTGCTTTTCAGCCGTATGGATTAGAATTAATTGATCACTATATTTTAGAGTGTACAAAAAATAATTTAGCGTACCAGCCGTATCTGTTTTTTGTAGAAGGCAATCCCAAGGGCATACTCATTGCAGAATTTCGCTTTTCTACACAAACAGAATTACAAGCCCATATTCAAAAAGTCATTCAACATTTACAAGAAAAAAAATTAGGATATCACTATTCTGTTGTAGAAAAAAAAGACGTTTCAAAAGTATGGAGCTTACGCAAAGCTGGGTTGGGCTTATTGGCAAATATTCCAGGAGATGAAAAAGCCGTTGCTGTCATTGAAGACACAGCGGTAGATATACACGACTTGCCACAATACATTGCAGAGTTTAATGCCATGCTCACCAAATATAATTTGTATGCTGTGCATTATGCCCACATTGGAACAGGCGAATTACACTTGCGACCTTTGCTCAATTTAAAAACAAAATCTGGACAAGAATTATACCGAACAGTGGCGACAGAAATTGCACATTTAGTAAAAAAATATCAAGGATCTTTGAGTGGTGAACATGGCGATGGTCGCTTGCGTGGAGAGTTTTTGCAAACAATGGTGGGAGAAAAAAATTACCAACTTTTTATTGCCACAAAAACAATATGGGACAAAAACAATATTTTAAATCCACACAAAATTGTTCATACGCCAAAAATGGACGAGTCGTTACGTTATGCGGCAGATTATCCCTATCCCGTTTACAAAACTTATTTTAGATATCAACAAGGCGATTTACTCCGAGACGTTCAACAATGCAATGGTTCTGGAGATTGCAGAAAAAGCCATTTGAGTGGCGGCACAATGTGTCCATCTTATATGGCAACAAAAAACGAATCACAAACAACACGTGCAAGAGCCAATTTATTACGTGAGGTGTTGAGCAATGCCGATGCAAAAAATGCGTTTGACTCAAAAGAATTATACGACATTTTAGACTTTTGTTTAAGTTGTAAAGGATGCAAATCTGAATGCCCGTCTAATGTTGATATGGCAAAAATGAAAGCCGAATTTTTACAACAATACTACGCAACAAATCGGGTGCCGCTAAGGTCAAAATTGATTGCCAATTTTTCTTCTATAATGAACATTGCGAGCAAAGTTGCGCCCTTGTATAATTTTTTTAATCAAGCACCTATCATAAGTAACATTTCAAAAGCGTTCATTGGATTTGCTCAAAAAAGAAGTTTGCCAAAAGTTCATAGCACAACTCTATTGACATGGTTTAGACAATTCAAAAAAAATCAAAAGAAAAAAAACTACCACGCACAAGTTTTTTTATTCTGTGATGAGTTTACAAATTATTTAGACGTGCATATTGGGCAGCAAACAATTTTATTGTTAGAAGGACTTGGTTATGAAGTGCGTATTCCCGAACACGTTGAAAGTGGACGCAGTTTATTTTCAAAAGGGTTTTTAGCACAAGCACAAATGGTTGCAAATAAAAACGTTGCCTTACTATCAAATGTAATAACAGAAAAAACACCCCTCATAGGCATAGAACCCTCTTGTATTCTGTCTTTTAGAGACGAATACCCCGATTTGGTGTCAGAAGATTTAATACAAAAAAGTAAAACTCTCGCACAGCACACTTTGTTAATTGATGAATTTATTGTGCAAGAATTTGAAGCCGGACGAATTCGTTCAACACAATTTGCAACACAAGGCAAACACATTTTATTACACGGACATTGCCAACAGAAAGCAGTTGCTAAAATTCAAGCAACAGAAAAAATGTTGCAAATCGCAAATCATACAGTTCAAACATTGGCATCAGGTTGTTGTGGCATGGCAGGGTCTTTTGGTTATGAAAAAGAACACTACGATTTGTCGATGCAAATTGGCGAATTGGTTCTGTTTCCTAGCATTCGCAATGCAAAAAAAGACACGGTTGTGGTTGCTTATGGCACGAGCTGTCGCCACCAAATTAAAGACGGAACAAAGCAAGCCTCCTTTCATCCTGTAGAAGTTTTGCTCGAACAATTAGCACCAGAGACGAAATAATTGTCCGCATCAGTGGTCGTCGCTGATTTTTATTCAAACACAATTGTTCTGTTATGATGAATAAAAATACGTTGTTCAACAAATAGTTTCACCGCTTCTGCCAACACTTGTTTGTCAACTTCATGTCCGTAACGTTTTATTCTTTGCAAGTCAAATCTGTGGTTAATTGAAGTTGTGTTTTGGGTAATAATTGGTCCTGCGTCTAAATCTTGTGTTACAAAATGTGCGGTTGCCCCAACTAATTTAACGCCTCTTTCTAATGCTTTTTGATAAGGATTCGCTCCCATAAATGCGGGCAATAAAGAGTGATGAACGTTGATGATTTTTTGTTGATAGTGTTGAATAAATTCTGGCGATAATATTTGCATAAATTTTGCTAATACGATACAATCAACGGAATAGCTTTTCAATTTTTCTAAAATATTTTGTTCAAACGCCGCCTTGTCTTTATTGATAATGGGAATATAATGGTAAGGGATAGAAAAAGAATTCGCCAAATACGCCAAGTTTTGGTGGTTGCTAATAATCGCTTCTATTTTCATGTCAATATTTTTTAATTGACTACGAATCAGCAAATCTGCTACGCAATGCGGCTCTTTAGAACAAAATAAAACCACCTTTTTTTCTCGATGTGCCGACACCTCTACCAACATTTCGGGTGTTCTATCAAATGAAAGTTTTTGCTTTAATAACTGCTCTAAGTCATGGGCAGATAATTCACCAACAACTTCAGAACGCATATAAAAAAAGCTGTTTTCTTCACTCACAAATTCTTCAATCTCTATAATATTACATTCATTTTGGGCAAACACATTCGAGATGTCATACACTAAGCCCTTTCTATCTGGGCAACTAATTTTTACGACTAATACATTCTTTTGCAATTCAAAATTCGACATAAAAACAAAAACATTTTTTAAGTAAACAGCGAAGTTAAAATTTTTAATTCCGATTGCTTTTACTCTGTATAAAAGTTATTCGAACAATTGAACACAGAAAACATCTTCTAACAATAAACCATTACTCCGTATTCCAAGCCAACAACTTCTCGTTCGGCATTTCTTGTAATCTCGGATTGGTCGAATTAATCTTTTGATTCGAGAGCACTTGTTCATATTTTGTTAGATACGAAAGTGCCATTTTATGGCTATTAAAATTGTCCAATGCATATTCATGACATGTAATTGGGTTATATGTATGGCTGTTTTTGATGGCATCAATTAAATCCGTCATCTTATTAGAATAATAGCCAACAGATGAATTGACAATTTCTGGTATCGAACCATAAGGTGTTGCAAAAACAGGACAACCAAAATATAAGCTCTCTATAATCGCTAACCCAAAAGGTTCGTGCCACCTCACTGGAAATATTAACCCCTTAGAACGATTTAATAGCATGTCTTTTTCTTCTCCGCCAACCATACCATAAAAAAGAATCTTTGGAGAAAAAGTAAACCGCATACCCATACTAAAATTAAATCGTACGCCCCCTAAAACATTTAAATGTTCTTGGTCGATGTTTCTTATCATTTGTATTGCACCTACAACATTTTTCACCTTCCAGCGAGCATTGCCTAAAAAATGAAAATCTTTTCGTGGGCTTGTCAAGTCGGGTTTGCGATACTCGTCCCAGTCTAATCCATTATGAACAAAAGAAGAAGAACCATGTCTTTGAGCGTGATTTTGAGATACAAAAACAGAATTGGTGTCTAAAATTTCTTGACAAAAAGCATTCCCGTGTATTGTAACGATATACGGTTTATTAATGTCTAAATCGTTAGGCGTAAAATTAAAATGTACGACATCTACATCTTGGGGTATTTGAGCAGATATTGGCTTCTGGTGATTGATAAAAACAACCTTCGCAAAATCACAATACGAACCCTTATTGACCAAATAAGTAACGTTAAGCCCCATTTGTTGCAGCTTTTTGCCTAAAGCCCAGATTACTCTTTCTGTACCTCCATATAATATTGCAGGGATAACCGAATGATGAACAATCAATATTTTCATCTTAGAATAGTTTGATTAGGGAGAGCATACTTTACTAAATAAAACGTAAAAAGGAATAAGTAAATATTCTTCAGAAAATTTATCAACAAGTAATTTGATGTAAGGTGATTTTTATTTGATGTGTAAACCGCATTCTTTATTGTTTGCGTCTTCCCACCACCATCTGCCGGCTCTTACATCTTCGCCAGGTTGAATGGCTCTCGTACAAGGCATACAACCAATGCTTGGAAAACCCTTGCTGTGCAAAGGGTGTAGAACAATGTTGTTTTTTTTAGCACTTGTCTTTACGGCTTCAAATGTCCAATTCCAAAGCGGTTGAAATTTTAATAACTGATATTGTTCGTCTGCTTGTAACAATTTCACCTCTTGTCTTTGTTGTGATTGGTCTTGCCTTAATCCTGTTATCCAAACTTGTGTGCCTGATAATGCTTGTTGCAAGGGAATGACTTTTCTAATATGGCAACACTCTTTGCGCTGTTCAACGCTTTCATAAAAACTATTCGGACCTTTTTCTTTTAATAATTTTTCAACTTCTTGTTGAGGAGGAAAATAAGGCGTAATTTTTTTTTGATAACGTGTAAGTGTTGCATTCCACGTTGCATAGGTTTCTTGAAAAAGGCGACCTGTATCCAAAGTAAAAACTTCTATGGGAAGATTGTTTTCAAAAATATGATGCGTAATTAATTGGTCTTCGATACCAAAACTTGTTGAACATTTTATGCCATGAGGAAAGTGTTGAACAAGGTATTGTAATTGCTCTACGATATTTAATTTTTCAAGTGCAGATGAGTGTTCTAAAACATTCATATTTATTCTATGGCATAAGAATGAAGAAGACTGGTGTACTTTTCTGAATGCCTACGTCGCAAACTTTCATTGCCAATAATGTCTTGAATTTTCAATACGCCGTCAATAATGGCTTCTGGTCTTGGTGGGCAACCTGGCACATATACATCAACGGGAATAATTTGGTCGATGCCTTGCAAAACAGAATAAGTATCAAAAATGCCCCCACTGCTTGCACAAGCACCAACAGCAATTACCCAACGTGGTTCTGCCATTTGCACGTAAACTTGTTTCAGTACAGGTGCCATTTTTTTTGCAATTGTTCCCATTACCATCAACAAATCACACTGCCTTGGAGAGAAAGACACACGCTCACTACCAAACCTTGCAAGGTCATAATGAGATGCCATTGTTGCCATAAATTCTATACCACAACATGATGTGGCAAAGGGAAGTGGCCAAATAGAATTTTTGCGTGCCAAACCAACCACTTTGTCGAAAGATGTAGAAAAAAAGCCTTCGCCTTTATAGCCTTCTGGCATTTGTGCCATTTTTATTTTTGTATTAAAATCAACTGGTCTTGACATATCGTTTTATTTTAAGAAGTCAATAAATTTAATCTTCCCATTGAAGGGCATTTTTGCGAATGATGTAATAATAGCCAATTAAAAAGATGCCAACAAACATTCCAATAGCACCTAAACCTTGCCACTGTAAAGTTTTAAAATTAACAGCATAAGGATAAAAGAAAACCACTTCAACATCAAACAAAACAAACAAAATGGCAACTAAAAAATATTTAATGGCCAGTGGCTGACGTGCGTTGCCTTCTTCGGCAATACCACATTCAAAATTTTCTAATTTTTTTTTCGTACTCCGTTTAGGTCCTAAAAAATGTGTGCCAATAATAATGACAACAATAACCGAAGCAACAATTAAAAACTGCAAAACAATAGGCAAATAAGCACTACTGTCATTATTCGTGGATACGATAGCGGCAAAGATAGAAGCAAACATAGAGAGATAAAAAATGAGTAAAACCGTATCGAAAATAATTTTTTTGAAGAAAGCGAAAGTTCTATTCTGTAAAAACCTATGGTGGGTTTGAGATATGTTTTTCGACTTCACACAACGCATAAAACAAATACGTTTTATTAGACGCAATTTCTTGACATTCGTAGCGTTTGCGGATTTTTTGAATGCGTTTAAAAATACGCCCCTTATCATACACAAATAAATCTCCGTCTTTTAAATCTTGAATGACAATCTTATTTTCTTCTGTTTGTTTGTCGTATTTTTTCAACACAAGAGCAAGGTTTAAATCGGCACAACTCGACGCTTTTAAATTGTCAAGAGATTTGAAAAGTTGTTGTTCTACGTCCTGATGAAAAATTTTTTGTTGCAAAAATTCATGCAAAACTTCTTTAAAAATTTGTTTCCACTCGGCACCATGTGCTGCCACAGTTCGCTTGTGTTGATGAAATGTGATGAGATGTGCCAATTCATGCAACAATGTAACCAAAAAGGCTTGTGGGTTGAGATTGTGATTGACCGTAATTTGATGAACCTTATTTTCTGTGTCATAAAAATAACTCCCCAAAAGGGTTTGGCGTGCGCGAGTTAATTTTAATACGATGGCATATTTTTCAAAATACGGCAACACATAATAAAAAGCCCCCGTTGGTAGATATTGATTTAAGATGTGAAGATTTTCAGGCAGCATGATAAATAAACGATAAGCACAAAAACAATTGTTGTTACATTTTTAACTTTCGTCAAAGTAAATAGTTTTGAGTACGCTCTTATTTTTAAGGCGATACTTTTATTCACATTGAATTTGATTTTATGAAAAAATTGTTTCTATTCTCTGCCTTGCTACTATCAACAATGTTTTTTGCGTTTTCGCAATCACCGAAATTGGTTGTCGGAATTGTTATCGACCAAATGCGCTGGGACAATATTTATCGTTATCAAAATGGGTATCAAAAAAATGGATTTTTCAAAACCGTTTTACAACAAGGTTTTTCTTGCGAGAATACTTACATCTCTCACATACCAACCATTACGGCTTGCGGACACGCTACAATTTATACTGGTGCAACGCCTGCTATACATGGCATTATTGCCAACGAATGGTATGATAGAAAGATGAAGAAAATAAAAACTTCAGTAAGCGATACGTTGTATGAACGTAGCCCAAGAAATATGTGGGCAACAACAATTGGCGACCAACTAAAACTATCCAATATTGGTAAAAGTCGCACTTTCTCTGTTGCTTTAAAAGATAGAGGGGCTATTTTGCCTGGGGGACATGCCTGCAATGCTGCTTTTTGGTGGGACGAAAAGAAAGGCAATTGGACGACAAGTTCATACTACAAAAATATTCCTGCATGGACACAACAAGAGAGTGCAAAATCTATGGTAGATAGTTTGTATCAATTCGGCTGGAAACCTTTATACCCGCTGTCTGCTTATATAAATAGTTCTGCCGACAAGCAACAATTTGAAAATGGTTTAATTGACAAAGATGCAACAACTTTTAATTATGACTTGCAAAACAAAATCAATAAAGATTATCGTGCCGTTTTCAACACACCTATTGGGCTTGCTGTTACAGTAGACTTTGCAAAAAAAATAATTACAAAAGAAAAATTAGGCTTTAACCCAGCGGGCGTTACAGACATGCTCACTGTCAGTTTTTCTGCACCAGATATAATTGGTCATGCTTATGGTCCGCAGTCAGTAGAAATGGAAGACACGTATTTGCGATTAGATGCGTATTTGGCTGATCTAGTTGCGTTTTTAGACTCTTCTATTGGACGAATGAATTACGTCCTTTTTTTAACTGCAGACCATGGGGTTTCTCCAATTCCCGAGTTTTTACAAGACAGTAATTTGCATATTCCCTCGGGCAGACACAAAGAAAAAAATCAAACACAATTACTCAATCAATTACTACAAAAACAATTTTTAACAGACAGTTTGGTCATTGGCGTAATGAATGCTCAAGTGTATTTTAATGAAGAAAAAATTATAAACAAAAAACTTTCTCGAGAACAAGTTGTACAAAGTGTACTTTCTTATTTTCAACAACAAGACAATGTGCTATATGTTTTTGAGTGTGTAGAATATGCAAAATATCCTATGCCAATAGAAATTAAAGAACAATTTGCGAAGGGCTATAACGTTAAAAATAGTGGAACAATTGCGATGATTTACAAACCCTTTTTTATTGACACTTATGTTGATGGAAAAGGAACAACTCATGGTGCATGGAATTCTTACGACGCACATATTCCTTTATTGTGGTTAGGAGGAAAAATTAAAAATGGCAAAACATATCAAAAATACAAAATGACAGATATTGCTCCAACGGTTGCGGCAATGCTCAATATTGAAGCGCCAAGTTGTTCGATTGGAAACGTGATTCAAGAAGTTATGGAATAGACAAGCCCTGCTTTTTTTGTCACCACATTAACTGACATCAACAAATTTTCTTTGTTTATCACTTCATTAAACAGCCTGAATAACGCAATATGTCAAAGCATTATTTTTAATCGATATTGCAAACATCTTTTTATTTATATTTATCGTTTTATGAATTCTCGTATTTCTTCCTTAACCCAACAAAAAAAAATTATGCACGTCATCATTTTCTTTTTTTTGTTGGTCTGCAATTACAGCCTACTTTCTGCACAAAAAAAAGCACAAAAACCCAATTCTGTTGTAGCGAACATTCCGCCCCCAGCAATTTATGCAGATACAGAAAAAGTGATTTTTGCGAACCCACAAATTGAGACTATTGTACGGAAGGCATGTTTAAAAATGAATGGTGTTTTAACTTATGGCGATGTGAAGAATATTGACAGCCTCGATTTGAGCAGAAAAAATATTACCGCATTAAATGGCTTAGAATATTTAACCAATTTACAAACGCTGAATTTATCAACGAATGCGGTTACAAATATTGCGCCGATAGAAAAGTTAGTGCGACTAAAAACCCTTGGGTTAAGTGGCAATTTGCTTACAGACAAAAGCAATATTTCCGTTATTAGCAAACTTGTCAAACTGAAAAAATTATTTTTAGATTATGTGGTAATAGCAGATAGTGCACACTTGCTTGCTGTTTTAAAAGACTTAGAAGAATTGTCTATCAATGATTGTGGATTAGACAACATTGATTTTTTGAAAAAAGCGGTACGCCTGAAAATTTTACACGCAAGAAACAATCAGATTAAAAATATTCTTCCTGTTGAAAATTTCAAAGACTTGGCTGTTTTAGATGTACAACGCAATCCCATTGACAGCTTAACGCCATTGATGCAATTAAAAAAATTAGAAGTGATTGATGTGTCAACCACAAATGTTGGAGACCTCAAACCTCTGATTAAAAACATTGGGTTAATGAGTTTAGACATTTCTAATACCCGCGTTACGCAACTCAATTATTTAAGCGTTTTCAAACAGCTATCGAATTTATTTATGACCAATCTTAAAGTGTCGGATGGCGATATTAAGTATCTCAAATTCCAATGTCCTAAAGTTTTTATTATTAAGTAACATCACAGTTTGTCAAATTATATATTTAATATTTATGCCTCTGTTTTTTAAAAAAAAAAGTTTCTTTTTTGTAGCATATTGCTGTACTGCGATTTTGTGTTATAGTCAAGAAAGAGACATTTTAGAAGTCGCTCGTATTCAAATTCCACAATACACGTTATTGGAATTTACGCCCAATGGAGAGTTTGCTTATGGCTATAAAGAAGACGACAATACTTTGAGTATTCTACAAACTAAAAATGCACAAGTTGTGGCACAAATGCCCTTTGAAGGTCAGCATTTAGAACGGATTTGTTTCTCGCCTAATGGGCAGTTAATGCTCACAACCAACTCTAATGATATTGCTTTATGGAGCGTAGATTCGGCAAAACTATTATTTAGTTTTTTAAAAAATGGCGCACGCAATTTGGACATTTCTCCTGACTCTCGGTTTTATGCGACAACAAGCGACAACAATCGTTTTGATATTGTAGATTTATTAACCCGCGAAGGCGTATCTTATAATATTCCTACTTATTTAGAAGGAAAAAACTACAAATCAAACCTTGTAAGGTGTTTGTTTTCAAAAAAATTTAACAAACTTTTTCTTGTTGATGTGGGGTATGGCGAAGAAACAACCACGTATAAATCGGGGTTACACATCAATATTATTCCCTTTGATTTAAAAGACAACACATTGATGAAGCCGATCGAGTTGTTTCTGTCGAACCTAAAAACTTATACCAGTTCTGATTTTACAGAAATTTCTAACACCCCTGATGGTCGTTTTTTAATTATTACATTAAAAAACAAGATGATCTATTATGACATCGCAACAAAAAAGAAAAAAGAATTAGACAATATTGAGATCGTGAAAAAAATCACTTACGACACATCAGGAAAATTTATGCTTACATCGGGACTCAATACAACAACGCTTTGGGAGTTGACAGAAGCTAACGTATTTCGACAATTAAAGAAATTTGTTGGTGGTTCTACGACGCTTACGTTTACCCCAGACAAAAGATATATCATTACGCTAACTGCAAATAAAAATGCTCTCATTGCTTGGGATATTAAAGAAGCGTTACTTATTCGTACAAGTCCGAACGAATACATTCAACGGTCTTCTCAGAAGTATGCAAAAATTGGTTTTTTAGAATGGCTAAAAATTAGAAAAGGAGAAAAACCATTACAGTATCGAGAACGCATCTCAATTAAAAATCAAGACAAAAAAAGAGCATCTTTAGTAAATGAGGCTGTAGCACTTTTCTGTAATGAAGTATTCGGCGTTGGGGCTGATTATTTAATTTTAAATCAGAGTGAAAGCGATGAGGTAGTTACGCTACAAACCGATGGATTTAGTCCATTACATTTCAACATTTCAGATTCTGCAGAACACGCACGATTTGCCAAATATTTTTTACGCGGTTTTTATCGATGGAAAAAACCGCAATTTAAAATCAACAAAAAAGAAGTTGTCATTACGCGAATTTCATTACACATGAATTATAACAAAACGTATGAATACAATATTGCTGATGACCCTGAAACAAAAGATTTGATGGAAACTATTTTTGATCTACAATACAGCGACTATAAATTAGAAGAAGACAAAGTCGAATAATTTATTTTTTTGACTTTAATATAATTCGCTCATACGTTGATAAAAAAGTTTGAAAAATATACTCGCCAAATTTTTTTGTGGCAAAATATACTCGTTAAAATTGTCCTCATATTTTGTTTTTTTAAATTGAAGTCCATATTTCTTCCAATTCGTCTCCCATTCAATATTTTTTGTCTTACACAAATCTTCATTGAGGTCAAAAAACACTTTAGAATTGACAACTGACGTGGCAATTTGTCGAGTAGCAATAATTTGAGCACTGCCGCAAATTCGCAAAGCATCACTGATGGCATTGTTACTGCCACAAGACCCCATAATAAATAGTTTTGTACTCGTTGGTAATTGATTGATGGTATTGCTCAAAAAATAACTATGACCTCGGTGCATAACAACTGTGGGAGCAATATGATTTTTGAAAAAATAATTGCGTAAAGTAATTTGGTGAGAAGAAGACGCTGCAACGTCTAAATATTGTGGCTTGTTGACAAAGATTTTAATCGGATTGCCCCTCAAAGACTCTATCATAACCCAATAAGGAAAAGTTTTAATCCGCCATCCACGTTTTGAAAAAGTAAATAACAAATAGTTGTAAGACGCCACGGCATCATCATCTCCATAAAAAAATACCTGTTCGTAAATCACACTATCCTTCGGACTTTCTAATTCTTGCGTACTGATTTGCTTAAGTTGATTTGCGACATTTGCATAAACCGTATCTCCGGCAGAAAACTGAAAATGGTTGTCAATAATTTGTTTGAAAATAGAATAGACCAGCTTACCTTTCTTTTGTTTTTTTATATCATTTAAAATAACTTCAATTTCAGTATTTACTTTTGTTAGAAGAATTTTATCCCTAATGCCGATAAAACTGCTAATAATGTCGGCTGCGTCTTCTAAGTAATTTTCTTGATCTAAAAAATCGGGGGCTAACAACCGACTTACAATATCATGCTTGTCTTTTTTATTAATTAAATTTAAAAATGAATACGGCGATTTGCTATCTAAAAAATTATAACTCGCAATTGTTTTAATAAACTTTCTGTATTTGTCGTAGTGCACATTTTCAAACAAAAACATTCCATTTTGATATTTGAGCAACAACGCAAGTTGTTTATATACAAAATTGAAAGTTGAGGTATAAAGAATATCTCCGCCAGAAACAATCAAATAATACAATTCAAAATGATTGAAGTCTTTAATGATTCTAAAACGACTTTTTTCATTTTGTCCATGCCTGGCATTCATTGGAGTAATAAAATTTTTGTCGGCAAAATTTGTCAATGCTTTATATAGCATGTTAAAATTGAGTGGCGTATCCCTTGTTTGTTTTATCTGTTCTAAATGAGCAACATGCATTTTCACAAACAGGCGATACAAGGGAACTTTGTCAAGTGCTTGTTGTTTTTTCCTAATTTCCTCGATGGTTATTTTTTTATTCGCTAACTCTACAAAAAAAGGCAATACTAGTTTTGGATCTTGCATTCTAAAAATGTATGCGAGGAATTTAAACTCTTGGGTTTTTGAGTTTTTCAATAACCGTTTTAATACATTAGGGGAACCCTGTATAGATTTAAAAAAATGATCTGGGTATTCTCTAATCATTGTTTTTATCAACACCGCTTGATTTGGTAAATCCGGATAATTTAATAACACGTTGACTGTTTCCTGTTTGTTGTGTTGAATGTAAGAAGTCGCGATGGTTCTTTTTTCGTCTAAAGATAGTGTAATCAATTCTGCATACGACAATAAATAATACTGCAAGTCAATATCTAAATGATGGATATTTGCATAATGAAGTTGCTGAAATTGGTGCGTTAAAAAGTAATTGAGCAATTGGATACAATCAGAGATAAAATAAATCTGGGTTTTTTTGATAAGATTTTTTTCTAACACACTAAAAAAAACTTTCGATAGTGCCTTGTCTATTTTTGTTGCTAAGGGAGTCTTTATGTTCGCACTAAATTTTTGAACTGCCATTTTAAGGCTATCGGTTACCAAACGGTTATAAGAAACTGAAACGCTAACTTTTGTTTTTGAATTGCTGAGTTCAATTTCTTGTACAAATTTTGCTCCCACAACCCGTACGGTTGAGATGGGATTGGGGCTTTTTGCTTGTGTAAACGAAGGTTTACTGGCAATAAAGAAGATAATCAAAAAAAGAATTTTCATATACTGTAACATAAAAAATCAAAATAAGGCAAAAGAGTCTAAGCTTCTTTTAAAAAGTGGCCTTCAAAAACTGAATGAAGGAAAGTGAAAATAAAAATAAAAACGATTGGATTCTCTGAATAGCGAAAACAAGTATGCAAGAAAAAGAAAATACCCCTTTGCAATAGGCAAGCGGTTTAATTTAATGACAATATCTTTTTCAATACGATCCACAATTGTTTCTTTTCCATTGGGGCATTTTCCAATACCTGAAGTGATGGAGAAAACAAAAAAACATTCTGCCTTTTGTCTTTATACTCAATGTAATGTTGAATAGGAACTGATATGAAAAATTGTTCTTGAGAGACATTAAAAATAAAAAACATCGTGTTCATTGTTTTTTCTAACTCACTTTGCGTAAGCGTAAAATGAGACAAATTCAAAACCAACACCTCGTTCAAATCGAGTTTACACGCATTAAGAATAGAGGCACAAAACGATAAATCTTTCCAATTTCTAAGGTCATCGGTTTTTATTACAATAACAAATTGATACGCCGAAAAGTTTTCTTCATTAGCATAATCCTTCTCCATAAGACACTTCATGTTACAAGCAAAAAGAGGATCTAATTTTTGAGCCACGGACTGTATAACAATTAAATTGTTTTGATACAAATGTTGTAAAGTTTGCGGAGATAATTGTTTCATCGTGTATTCTGCATTTGATTTTTAATTAGGTTTTTTAAACTTAGTCGTGAACGTTTTTTCTCATCATAATGTCTTTTTGTTCGTCATCGCCAAGTTTAAAAATGTGAAAACTAAATTGTTCAAACCCCTGTTTAAGATAAAAGTTAATTGCTCTTTCATTTTTTTTCCATACGCCGAGCCAAATGAAATCAATTTTTTTTTCTATCGCAATTTGATGTGCTTTGTCATATAATAATTGCCCAACATTTTTTCCATGAAATGTTTTAAGAACATAAATACGTTCAATTTCAAGTCCAAAAAAATCCACTTGTTCTGTTTGTGCTTTATCCCAATTGACTTTTAAATAACCGACAAGTTTGGTGTTACAATAAACAAAATAAAAAGCCGAACAAGGATTATTTAACTCTTGTGTTAGTTGATGAATAGAAAAATGATGCAACAGATAATGATTAAGGTTTTCTGCGGTATTGTCTTTTGCAAAGGTTTCTTCAAAAGTTTGTTTGCTCATTTCTTGCAATTGCAAAACGTCAGTCAAATATACTTGCCGAATGATATAGTTTTCCATGTTTGAATTGATATTGGGAATTACATCAATGCCTTGATATCTAAGTTGTCAAAATTGCCCGAACTCATCAATAACATGACGGTGTTTTGTTTTTTGTAAGAAGCTAAAATATTTGCTAAAGATTCTTTTGTGTTTAAAACATGTGCATTCGGGGCATTAAAATAGTCCTTGATTTTGCTGTCATCAAGTGGTGTCAATTTTTTGATTGCAAGTGCGTGAGCCGAATAATAAACAATGGCAACATCAGCCTGATTTAAAGTGTCTTTGTATTCTTTTAAAAAATTTTCTGTTAAACTACTATAAGTGTGAAGTTCAAAAACAGCAATAATTTTTTTTGTAGAAAAGCGGTTTTTAACGGCTATTAGTGTTGCTTTTACCTTGCTCGGCGAATGTGCAAAGTCTCTAAAAATTTTATAGTCATTTTGCTCGTGTAATAATTGAAGGCGTTTATCGACCCCTTTAAATTGTGCCATTGCGGTTAAAAATTGTTGCGTTGTAATGCCCAACAAATTACTCACGCAATACGCTGCGGACATATTTTGAAAATTATGGTTGCCAAAAAAATTTATTTTTTGCTGTTGATTTTCAATCTGGACAATCTGTTGGTCTTGTTCGTCAATAAAATTTTTACACGCTGTGTAGGGAATTCTTTTGATGTCTGTACGCAAATTGTTTTCTACTAATTGCTTTAACACCTCGTCGCTCTGATTAAAAATAAGCGTGCCGCCACTTTCGATCGTATTGATAAAAATGTCAAACTGTAAAACATAATTTTCAACAGTAGGAAACACATTGATATGATCCCATGCAATGCCTGTAAGAACGGCAATATGCGGTTTGTAAAAATGGAATTTAGGTTGTGGTTTTAATTTAGACGCTAAATATTCATCGCCTTCGCCAACAAAAATGGTTGTGTTTTCTTGTAACGAAATGCCATAATCTAAATTCAAAATTTTTGCACCAACCAAATAGTCGCATTCTCTATTCAATGAAAACAAAGTGTGAATAAGCATGGCGGTTGTGGTTGTTTTTCCATGACTACCACCAATAATAATGCGTTGTTTGTTTTTGGTTTGTTCAAAAATATATTCAGGGAAAGAATAAATCTGCAATCCTAATTCTTGTGCTTTTTGTAATTCTATATTGTTGGCATGAGCGTGCATCCCCAAAATAACCGCGTCTAAATCAGGCGTAATTTTTGTTGTATTCCATTCATATTTATCATCGATAATGCCGTGACTTTTTAAATTAGAAAAAGACGGTTCAAAAATTTCATCATCACTGCCCGACACTTCATACCCTTTGTTCTTCATCATAATGGCAATTTGGTGCATCACGCTTCCGCCAATAGCAATAAAATGAATTTTCATATTGATGAATTATTCTGCGAGAGATAAATCTTTGATAATGGCTTGAATTTTTGTTTCTGCTTTTTGTGCCATTTCTTCATAATTAAAATTGTCTGTAACAGAAATATTCACGCTGAAATAGTACTTGATTTTGGGTTCTGTTCCCGAAGGGCGGAAAGAAATTTTTGAACCATCAACAAGAACAAACTGCAATACGTTAGATTTGGGAATTTCTATTTTGCGACTCGTTTTTGTAATATGGTGATACGCCGTTTGGCTTTCATAGTCAATAGATTCTTGTACAGCAATGCCACAAATTTGACTTGGAATATTGTTTCTAAAATTCGTCATCAAAGCTTGTATTTCTTGCTTGCCTTCTTTGCCTTTTTTGGTTATAGACAAAAGGCTTTCATAATAAAATCCATATTCTTTATACAAGTCACAAAGGGCTTGAAACAAAGTTTTATTTTGGTTTTTATAGTATGCTACCATTTCACAAATTACGGCTACGGCAGATATTCCGTCTTTATCTCTGACCTTATCTCCAATGAGCAAACCGAAAGATTCTTCGCCGCCAGCAATGAATTTTTCTTTGCCTTCTTTTTCTGCAATGAGCGATGCGATCCATTTAAAGCCCGTTAAAACATTATAGCATCCTACGTTGTTTTTTTTTGCAACAATGTCGATGAGGTCTGTTGTAACAACAGTTTTTACAATAAAATGCGGCAGGACCAATTCGCCTTTTTCTTTTAATGCTTTGATGCAATAAGAAAAAACAATCAAAGCGGTTTGATTTCCATTTAATAAAATCCATTCGCCATTATTGTTTTTTGTGCCAATGCTAATTCGGTCTGCATCGGGGTCTGTGCCAAGCAAAATGTCTGCATCAATTTTTTTGGCATGATTCAAGCCCATTTGCATAGCTTCTTTTTCTTCTGGGTTAGGATAAATAACGGTTGGAAAATTTCCATCTGGGTGTTCTTGCTCTTTGACAACTTGCACATTTTTAAATCCAAGCTCTTCTAACAAACTTGGCACAAGCGTAATTCCTGTTCCATGTATTGGCGTATAAACAATTTTTAAGTCGGCTTGTTGTTGAATGACGGCTTTATTGACACATAAATTTTCTTTGACCATGTCTTTATAGGCTTTATCCATCGCTACACCAAGAGGTTCGATGAGCGTCGCATTTCCCTTCCATTTTACATCATCTACACGTGTAATGGTTTTTATTTCGTTTAAAATATTCGTGTCATGTGGCCCAATAATTTGTGCTCCATCATTCCAATATGCTTTGTAGCCATTATATTCTTTCGGATTATGCGAAGCGGTACAAACAATGCCTGCTTGACATTTTAATTGACGAATGGCAAAAGACAATTCTGGCGTTGGACGAAGGGCTTCAAACAAAAAAACTTTGATGCCGTTAGCGGAAAAAATTTGTGCTGCTGTTTCTGCAAAAAGGCGGCTGTTGTTTCTACTGTCGTGTGCAATGGCAACACTTGCAGAAGAAAAGTTTTTGTTAATATAATTTGCAAACCCTTGTGTTGTAAATCCAACCGTATAAATATTCATACGATTGGTGCCTACGCCCATTAAACCTCGCAAACCTCCTGTTCCAAATTCTAAGTTGGTATAAAAAGCGTCTTCTAATTCTTTATTGTTTTTGTTTTGCAAGTCTTGGATACTTGCTTTTGTCGTTGAGTCGTAATTGTCGCTTAACCATGTTTGTACATTGGCTGCTGCTTGGACAGAAAGTTGTGTATTCATAATTGTAAGTTTTTAGTGAACGTGTTGATAAATTTCTTTGTAATTTCTGCCATAACCATCATAGTCTAAACCATAACCAACAACAAATTTGTTGGGAATACGAATGCCAACGAGCTTATTTTCAAAGTCATGTATGGTCTCTTCATATTTGTGTAAAAGAATGGCAATTTCTATGGATTGAGGTTGTCGGTGAACTAAGTCGTTATTGATAAAACTATAAATTGTTTTTCCTGTGTCTAAAATGTCATCAACTAAAATAATTGGTCGATGCAATAAATTAGTTTCTAAGCCAATTGCTTGCACAACGTTGTTCGTTGTTTTTGTGCCTTTGTAAGAGGCTAATTTGACAAAACAGACTTCACAAGGAATGGTGATTTTTTTAACAAGGTCTGACGCAAACATAAATGCTCCATTTAAAATGGGAATAAGAATGGGGTTTTGTCCGGCATATTTTTCGTCAATTGTCTTTGCAATTTGACTTACTGCGTCATCGATTTGTTGTTCAGAAAGAAAGCGTTGAAATGTTTTGTCTAAAACTTGAATTGTCATACTTGTGTTTTTAATCTGTAAGTAAAGAAATATCGCGAGCTAAAAATTTTTCTCCTTTTGTATTTTCTACAACAATATTTTCAAACCAAAATTGTTCTTGCGAAAGGACATCTGTTTGAATTTGTTTTTTATACTTTAAGGGCATTGGTGTTTCTTGAAGTTGAAGGCAAAATAAATCATAGCGAGTTTTTACCACCATTGTTTCGTCTTCAATAAAAACGTCTTTCTTTTTATAGCAAAATCGATAATTCAACACTTTATAGTTATTCCCTTTTTCATCAGCAAAATCTAAAGCAGAGTCTAATAATTGTTGCATCGTTTTTGCCGGCACTGTTGTGCTTACATAGCCTCCGAGCGAGGTTGTAATGGGGAGAATTTTTCCTTTGTATTTTTTTAAAGCAAGGCTTGTGTCTTTCTTTTTATAGACAATTACAACGGTGTCAATTTGTAAGGTGTCGGCATTTTTGAATTTGATTGATGATTTAATTCTTGGCTTTTGAGGCGTTGTGGACTTTTCTTCTGTAAAGGTATCTTGTGCAAATATTGTTCTGCTAAAAAGAAATAATCCAATAAAAAAACACAAACGAAAGAAACCCATCAGAACAAAATAAATAAAGACAAAAATAAACTCTTGAACAAATTCATCAAACTGTAATTACAAAATAAATCTCTTTAAAACAACCATTGATTTGGTGTGCGCGGATTTTTTAAATCCAAATGTTGATACGCCTTGTCCGTTACCTCTCTTCCTTTTGGTGTGCGGTTTAAAAATCCTTCTTGAATTAAAAAAGGTTCATACACTTCTTCTATTGTTCCCGCCTCTTCTCCAACAGCAGTTGCAATGGTATTGAGTCCCACAGGTCCGCCTTTAAACTTGTGAATAATCGTCGTCAAAATTTTATTATCCATTTCATCTAAGCCAAATTCATCAACATTCAATGCTTTTAGGGCATGCTTAGTAATGCCAATATCAATTTGATTTTTATTTAAAACCTGACTAAAATCTCTTACGCGTCGAAAAAGGGCATTGGCGATTCTTGGAGTTCCTCTACTGCGTCGGGCAATTTCAAAAGCTGCATCTTCAGGAATATCCATTTGACTAAGTTGTGCAGACCGAGTAATAATTTTTGTCAGTATCGTTGCTGTGTAATATTCTAAACGAAATTTTATTCCAAAGCGAGAAAGCAATGGTGCGGTGAGTAGGCCGCTGCGTGTTGTTGCTCCCACAAGCGTAAAAGGTTGGAGATTGAGTTGTATCGTTTTTGCATTCGCACCTGAATCTATAATAATATCGATTTTGTAATCCTCCATTGCAGAGTACAAATATTCTTCTACAACATTTGACAAACGATGAATTTCATCAATAAACAAAATGTCTCTGTGTTGTAAGTTAGACAATAAGCCTGCCAAATCTCCCGGCTTTTCTATTACAGGCCCTGACGTTTCTTTAATGGCAACGCCCAATTCATTTGCAACAATTCTGCTGAGTGTGGTTTTGCCTAAACCCGGCGGGCCGTGAAATAAAATATGGTCTAAGGGTTCGTTACGCAATTTTGCCGCTTGAATAAAAATGTTCAAATTTTCTATCAGTTGCGACTGACCTACAAAATCAAACAAGGCCTTGGGGCGCAAGGCATTTTCAAATTCTTTTTCGGAGGCGTTAAAATTGTCTTCTATAATTTCCATAAAATGTGAGAAGTAAAACCATCAAAAGTAATCGTAAACATGATTTGAACACACTGCATATTACACAACAATTCTTTGTGAAAATGAGGCTGCTGTGAATTGTATATTGTCATTGACTGTTTCATAATTTTGAATGCAAACAATGCCCGGAGATTTGCCAATTTCAAAACTGCCCATTGTATTATCAATGCCCAGCGCTTTTGCCCCGTTGTATGTTGCCCATTGCAACAATTGGGTTACTTGTAATTTTGGGAAATGTTGTTGCAGACAAGTCATTTCTGCCATCATGCTCAATGCTGTGTTTGATGCAAAGCTGTCTGTACCAATCACCAAAGACGCCTTTTCTTCTAGCAACAAATGAAGTGGCGGAAGCGTATTTTGAATGAACAAATTGGCTTTACAACAAAGGGCAAAATAAATGTCTATCGGTTGTTGTCTTAAAAAATCAATGTCGTGTTTGTCAATAAAAACATTGTGCACCAAAATTGCTTTTTGTGCTTTCAATAAAAAAGGCAATACGCTTTGGATACTACTTTTTTGCGTAGCAGAAAAAAAATCAATCGGCAAATTGAGTTGCTTAAAAAAGTCGATAAAGTCGCCTTGTTTTTTTTGATACAAATCGTTTTCGGCAACACATTCTTGATTGTGCATACTAACGACGTCTCCTGCAATATCACGTTGTAAATGGGCAAACATGGCTGACGAAAAAGAATATGGAGCGTGTGGCGAAAGCGAACTTTTATGCTGTGGAAGTTGTATTAAAAAAGTCTTTAAAAGGTGCGTAAATGTTGCATATTTTTCTGCATTGAATTGTGCATCAAAGCCAATTGTTTCAATGAAATTGTGAAAATAAATAGACGATTTTTTTTTTGCTTGAATGCTGTCCGTTGTGTTGCAAATATCACCAATAGCAACAACGCCTTCTTCTTCAAATCGCTGAATGACTTTTTCTATTGCCGCAAATTTTTGACTTTCATTTTGCAAATGTCTCTTGGTAACAACCTGTAATAAAAACGGCATCAATCCTGTTTGTTGAGGAATCGCATTTTGCAAATGGCTTAATTCTGTATGACAGTGTACATTCACAAATCCTGGACAAACAATTCCTTTACAAAACAAAGTTTCTGCTGTAGTTATTTCGTCTTCTTCAATAATATCTATTAGCGTATTGTGCTTATTAAAGACAAGGGTTTTATTTTCTGGCAAAAAAGACTTTCCGTCAAAAATTTTATCGGCTTTTATTTTTTTATATTCACGCATTTTAATAATCGTAGTAAAAAATTATTGCACCAAACATAGTCAATATGCTTAATTATTCTTTGTTGTTAAGTCTTACGCAACCGCTTGATAAGATGAAAATTCTTGGAGATACCAGCTTAGACGAACATCAATTTGGCAAACAAATTGTTCATTTAAGCAACGTCGACCAAAACAAAGACCAGCACTTTGATTTTGCCATTTTGGGCTTAACACAAATAAAAGGTGCCGAAATAGAAGCAACACAAACGAATACAAAAAACAACACGGACAATATTCGCAAACATTTTTACAAATTATATGCTTGGCATCCTTCAATTAAAATTTTAGACATTGGCGATTTGCAAGAACAAAATGATGCGACAACAATACATAAAGCAATAGAAAAAATAACCATTGCGTGCATTGAAGCAAATGTGATTCTGGTGGTCATTGGAGGTCCTCATAATGCCGTTGTGGGTCAATTTACAGGCACACAATCCAGTCATCAAAAAGTGCGGTTTGCAAACATAGATGCGTTTATTGACAGTCATCAAGAAAAGCCATTTCAAGAATACAATTTCTTAAACCAAATTGTTTCTGTTGAAGACGCTCAAAAATGTCATTACACGCATGTTGGGTTTCAAAGTTACTTTACACACCCTTCTATTTTAAAACAATGGAATAGCAATCAATTTGAATTTTATCGCCTTGGTTATGTCAAAGACAATCCTTATGAAATAGAGCCCTCTATGCGTAATTCGGACGTTGTTGCCATCGACATTGCGGCTGTTGCGAATGCCCATACACAATATGCTCACTTATCAACAGGATTAAACATAGAAGAAATATGTTTGTTGATGCGTTTTTGTGGCATGGCAAGTAATGTTAAAACACTGGGTATTTATGGCTATTATTCCGTGTTGGACAAAAATGAAAAAAATGCGATGCTCATTGCTCAAATGTTATGGCATTTTGTAGAGGGGATTCATTTTAAACAACAAGAAGGAAATTTTGATAATGAAAAAGATTTTGAAATGCACTTTACGACATTCAATGAAATTAAAACTATCTTTTATCAAAACAAACTCACAAAACGCTGGTGGATGGAACATGGTCAGAATAAAAAAAAGATTCCCTGCTCTTACAATGATTATTTACTCGTAACGCAAAATGAAATTCCCGATAGATGGCTCAACGGATTTGACGAATAACCCAAAATAAAAATTACCCATTCAAACGATTATACCAATCATAAATTTTTTATCTTTTCAATTTTATTCTCTTATGATTTTTACTGACATCATCGACTCGGCAACAGGCATTAAAGAAGTGGTTACAAACCCTGCAACCACAACCACCGCCTTACCAGAAAAAATAAGCCTCATTACTATGTTAATGCAAGGGGGCGTTTTAATGATCCCTCTTTTTATTTTATTTGCTATGGCAGTATGGGTTTTTTTTGAACGCTATTTAACGCTAAAAAAAGCCCTGCAAATAGACGAAAGGTTTATGGCTGCAATAAGGGATTATATCACTACGGCAAATATTGTACAAGCAAAAGCGTATACCAAATCATTTACAAATCCTGTTGCAAGGGTGATAGAAAAAGGAATTATGCGTATTGGCAAACCAATTGACATTATTGAAAGCAGTATGGAAAACACAGGAAAAGTAGAAATGTATAAAGTACAAAAAAACCTTTCTGTCTTGTCTAGCATTGCCGGCATTGCTCCGATGTTTGGTTTTTTAGGGACAATTATTGGCATGATTAAATTATTTTATGGCATTTCTTCTACGGGAGAATATACGCTCAACACAATTGCAGGCGGCATTTATACCAAAATGATGACAAGTGCAAGCGGCTTAATTATTGGCTTGTTGGCATACATGGCACACAATTATTTAAATGCACAAATTGATAAAATAGAACATAAAATACAAGAAGCATCAACAGAATTTATGGATATTCTCCAAGAACCTGTTGCCAAATAGTTTAACAAACAATACACCATGAATTTAAGAAATAAAAAAAGGGGGAATGAAGAGCCGCACACTGGTGCGCTGAACGACATTCTGTTTATTCTGTTGTTGTTTTTTTTAATTGTTTCTACGCTTGCCAATCCCAATGTCATCAAGCTGTCTCAACCAAAAGCCAATAGCGACACCAAGTCAAAACAAACTGTTGTTGTTTCTATTGATGAACACAAAAATTATTTTGTTGGCAATACAAGAACAAACGAAATAGATTTGAAAAAAAAATTAGAACCATTTGTCAATAACGATAAAGAGAATGCTGCCATTGTAATCAATGCAGACAAAACCGTACCAATAGAGCAGGTTGTTTTTGTAATGAAAATTGCACGTGAATTAGGCGCAAAAAGTGTTTTATCTGTTCAAAAACCTGATTAAAATGAAAATAGCTGTTTTATTCTTTCTGATTTGTTGTTGTTATGAAACAGGCGTTTCACAGAAAAAAATTTCTCAAATAGAAGTTTTTAGTGGGCTACATCAGGGGGTAGGCGATTTTGCTGACGTTTCTTTTAAAAATCCACAATCTTATTTTGCCGATAACGGAATCAATATAGGAGGACGCTATACATTCTTGTTGTTGTCAAACAAACCGGAAATTTTTTCTAAAGAAAAATTCAATTTGTTTGGAGCTTATTGTCCTGGTGATTATTATTTTTTAGATGGATATCCTGATGTTGATTTTTTTGTTGAATATCAATATGCACAGAATGGGCTTAACAAGAATATTGCAGACATTTATAGCAACCATTATGAAGAAGCAGTCAACGTATCTGACTTAGGATATTGGAAACAACAAACGCTTTCTGTTGGAGGAAAAGTACATTATATCATTCAGCTACCCATTGCTGTTGGATGCTATGGAATTGCGAGTGTGGGAGCGGGTATTTTAGAAGCACCAGAATACACATTTTCGATTGAAGAAGATGCGCGTACTTCAAAATACAAAACAACAGCCTCGCCGGGCATTTTAATTTCCGGAAAATTTGGTGTTGGAGGAGAGCTTTTTTTAACTTCAAGACTCCGTTTATTTGTTGAAAGCCAATACGTTTATTCATCTTCTCTTTCTTATACAATAACAGTAAGCGGCATTACAGACAAAAGCAAAATTGAATACAACACTCAATCGCAAATGTCAAGTGTTTTGTTGCAAGCTGGCCTTTCTTATCGCATACACTAACGCACTGTCAATCATGTTAAAACAATTTGTTTATCCACTATGGATTTTTGTTTTTGTTGTTCTTTCGTGCAAAAAGACAGACACCACATTTATCCCTGAAGTTGGGCTTGTTCCAATTGTTGTTTATTCGCATCAAGAAACAGATACGATTAAACAAGACACGTCTTTGCTGATTCAATGGACCAATAAAACGTCTTACCAAAACAAGATTGAATATGCCTTAGACCTTCAAGAAAATGCAAACGAATTTGTTCGATTAGCGAAAATTAGTGATAGCGGTCTTCGTCTTACTTCTTTATTGCCAAGCAAACAATACACTTTAAAAATTACGAGCATTCGTGGGCAAGACAAAATTTCACAGCCTGTAGTTTTACATAAAATCATAACACAACAGATTCCGTTTTATTTATTAAGCGTTGCCGACTCCAGCACAAAAGTAGTTTTAGACACGATGCTACGTTGGCAAACTGTACAGCCTTTTTATAAAAAAAGAAAAGTTGTTTATGATTTATTTATTGGAAAGTCCCCAACTTTTTCTAAAGGAGACACGATCTTCAAAAACCTTGTCGACACAACTTTCATTACAGACAAAACAATCATTACTTATAGCAAAAGATATTTTTGGTCTGTAACAGCACGATATGTAAATGACGGATCAGAATGTGCGGTTTGTGCAAATCCGTCAAGCTTTGTAACACAAGACCCTCCTTCATTTTCATACAAGCCAATTTTAGATTATATTCAAGGTAGTCCTAACAATTATTCTGCCACTCCAGTTTATATCAATGGAGTTCCTAGTGTCTATAGTATTGTAAGCGAGAACGGACTTGAACCAAGTGGAAACATTACAATCAACCCGATAACAGGCGTTTTAACCTACGACACACACACACCTATCGGCACGTATCGTTTGATTCTTCATAATATAAAAGCCCCTACTGATGTCGTTTATATTCTTGTAGTACGTAAATTATTGTTTGCGTATGAGTTGAACGGAGGATTATTCTCTGCATTCCCAAAAGTATACAGCCTTGATTTCAATACAGCCACCGACGCGCCAAGCGAAATACCACAACGAAGCGGTTATACTTTTGATGGGTGGCATAATGACGACAAAACGTTTAGTAATCGGTATGATTTTTCAACACTCCTTACGGATGACAAAACAATTTATGCAAAGTGGAAAGTGAATGTAACATTTGCGTTAAACGGAGCGCCTTCATCTCAACAACCGCCACCACAAATTTTAGAAATCAATACAAAAGCAACAAGACCCCCCAACCCTGTTTGGGCAGGTTATACCTTTGATGTCTGGTCAAATAATGGCACTACATTTGATTTTAACCAATTGATATCAACACCCACAACACTCAGTGCAAAATGGATACAAAATTATTTTTTTTATAGTCCAGCATCAGGCAATTATGTAACAACACCAACAGGAGAAAATAATTCTGGTATGCCAACGTTTCGCTTTAATGAACCGGGAACTTATGGGCTCGAAAGTGCTCCCTTTGGAGTTTCTATAGACACGAGAACAGGTATAATTTATTGGTCGGGAACTATCGGCGCCGGAACGTATAATTTGCGGATAACAAATACAAACTGTTTGTCCCCTGTTTTTTTTCCTTTGACAGTTACAGCAGAAAACCTTTCTTGTGGGTCTAACCACAGAGAACTTTTAACAGAATTGTATAATCGCCTAAATGGGAATTCATGGATCAACAAAAACAATTGGAATAGCAGTGAGGGTTTGGGACGATGGGCAGGAATTGCCACAGACGTGAATGGTTGTGTAACAACAATCAATTTGGACAGAAATAATGTGAGTGGATCTATTCCCGCCTCTATTGGAAATATCAGTACGCTAACAATTATTGACCTTCACAACAATTCAATTGCGGGAACAATTCCCGATGCCATCAACAATCTCAACAAATTGGCATATTTAGATGTAAGCAACAATCAAATTGGAGGAAATATTCCAACAGCACTAAGTGGTCTGTCGGCGCTTAAAAAAATGTACTTGCAAAATAACCGTCTTGTCGGTTCTATCCCTGTTTCTATCGGCGACCTTTCTCTTTTAACGCATCTCTATTTAAATACAAATTCTTTGTCCGGCAATATTCCATCTTCTATTGGAAGATTGACAGCTTTGATAGATTTTAACGCAAACTACAATTCATTAGTTGGCAATATTCCATCAATTAGCGCACTCACAGAATTGGTAGCTTTAGACCTCGGCAATAATTTTTTAACGGGTACAATTCCTGCTATCAACACTTTGACCAGACTCGAAAGATTATGGCTTCGCAGAAATCAATTGTCAGGCACCATTCCAGATGTCGGAAATTTAACCCGATTACAAACTATTTTATTGAATAACAATTCGCTTACAGGGACGATTCCTGCGTCTATAACAAATTGTACAGCACTCAACACAATAGACTTTTCGGTTAATCAACTCAGTGGTAACATTCCTGACATTCCAGCGGGAAAATGGCAAAATTTAACCACCATCAATATAAGCAACAATAAATTAGACGGAGCTATACCAACATCGATAGGCAACATATCGAACTTGCAATCTTTATTATTAGACACAAATAAAATTCCTAACGCTATTCCTACTAGCATTGGAACTTTAAGATGGTTGTCAACATTGAAACTCGGCTTCAATTTACTTACAGGGACAATTCCTGCCACAATTCGCAACCCTCCTAGCAATTTGTATTATTTGTCTCTCAATAACAATGCCTTAACAGGAAGTGTGCCTGAAGAAATTGGGTCTCTTCCAAATTTATCCGGCTTGTTGTTGAACAACAATAAGTTAACAGGGACAATGCCAACAAGCATTTGCGACAGAAAAGGTTATGAACAGTATGGCACTTACAACACGGACAATAATGGCAATGGAACTATTCTTTTTACCCCGTGCCCATAAAACAAGAATATGGAAACCATCCGTCCAAATATTTCTCCTGCGCCTTATCATTATACCGAACAAGAAGAAAAACAGCTCATTTTAAAACATTACAAACAGCTGTTTAAAAAGGCAGAATTAAAGTTTAAAACACCCGAAGACGGCAAAAACGTAAAGCGTGCTTTTCAAATTGCCGCAGACGCTCATAAAGAAATGCGTCGCAAAACAGGTGAACCCTATATTTTACACCCCATTGCAGTGGCAAGAATTGCGGTTGAAGAAATTGGCTTGGGCATACGCTCTTTGATTTGTGCTTTGTTGCACGACACGGTTGAAGACACCAGCATTACAATAGATTTTATCAAAAAAGAATTTGGAAAAGAAATTGCCAGCATCGTTGAAGGGCTTACAAAAATTTCAACCATCAAAGACGTTCAGCAATCAAAGCAAGCAGAAAACATAAAAAAAATTCTTGTCAGCCTCGTGCATGACCCTCGTGTAATTCTCATCAAATTGGCAGATCGTTTGCATAATATGAGAACCTTAGATGCCATGCGTTCAGAAAAAAGAATCAAAATTGCGGGTGAAACAATGAATATTTACGTTCCAATTGCTCATCGTTTAGGGTTGTATCACATCAAAACAGAACTCGAAGATTTGTGCATGAAATATTTAGACTCTTCTTTGTGTCACGAAATTCAAAACAAACTCAAGGAATCGCAAGAAGAGAGAGAAGATTATATCAAAAGTTTTATCGAACCTGTAAAACGCCTCTTGAAAAAAAATTGCGATTTTAAGTTTGACATTCAAGGAAGAACAAAGTCTGTTTTTTCGATTGCAAAAAAAATGAAAACACAAGACATTCGTTTTGAAGATGTCTATGACGTATTTGCCATTCGTATTGTTGTGGATTGTGAAAAAGAAAATGAAAAAAAATTTTGCTGGGAAGTCTATTCTGTTTTAAGCACCATGTTTAGAACCTTGCCAACACGATTTAGAGATTGGCTAAGCCAACCAAAAAACAATGGATACGAAGCCTTGCACACAACAGTATTAGGTCCAGAGGCACGATGGATAGAAATTCAAATTCGGTCGAAACGAATGAACGAGGTGGCTGAACGTGGCGTGGCGGCACATTTTTTATACAAAGAAAAACAAAGCAAACAAGACGTGTTTGATGTGTGGTATATGCAAATTCGAGACTTGATCGCATCTGACAACATTGATTCTGCAGATTTTGTTTCCAATTTTCAATCACAAATTTATGACGAAACAATTTATGTATTTACGCCCAAAGGCGATGTTAAGTTATTGCCTAAAAAAGGAACTGTATTAGATTTTGCTTATGCCATTCACGGCAACATTGGCGACAAGTGTATCGGAGCAAAAGTCAATCATCAATTGCAATCTTTGTCGTATGCACTAACGACTGGAGACAAGGTAGAAATTTTAACTTCAGAAAAACAAAGCCCCAAAGAAGAGTGGTTAACTTTTTTGAAAACCGCAAAAGCCATTACGCGCATCAAAACCCATTTTAAAGGCATCAAAAAACAAGTTCAACAAAAAGGCTATTTGTTATTACAAACACATTTAGAAGAACACAACCTCGACATTTCTGCAGATATATGGAAAGCCCTTTTGATACATTTTAAATTAGGTTCAAAAGAAGATTTTTATACTGCAATAGCAGAACAAGCCATTTTACTAACAACAATTACGCAAGCCTTTTTGTTGAAATTGACAGAAACGGTAACAGAAGAAAAAACAAACACCACAGAATTTCAATACCAAAGAGCCTCGTGTTGCAAATCAATACAAGGTGACAACGTACTCGGTTTATTGATTCCAAATTTATCCGCAAATACAGTTCATATTCATTTGGTGTCTTGCAAAGAAGCCCAAAACTTATTGACAAAGTATGACTGCAAACTCATGCAAATTAAATGGCAAGAGCAACAGATGATACGATTTTTAACCACAATAGAACTTTCTGGCTTAGACGAAGTCGGCGTTATTTTTAACCTAACAAGCGTCATGTCTAAGCAACTCAACATCAACATCAGTGCGTTTCATATAGAAGCCAACGATGGCACTTTTGCTGGCACAATAAAAATGTACGTTGCGAGTAAAGATGAGTTAGAGTCACTCATCAAACAATTATTGCTCATCAACGGCATTGTTAAAGTCAACAGAATATTTTAGCACAAGCCAATGGCAAAACTTTGTTATACCGTTTTGTGAGGATAAGCCGACAGTCCGTTCGACAAACACAATATCGCTTTTGATAAATCTTCTTCATTTAAAACATACGCAATTCTAACTTGACGCAATCCTTTTTGTGGGTCTGAATAAAAACCATTTGCAGGCGAAATCATCACCGTTGAATTGTTGTACGAAAAATCAGACAACAACCATTTTGCAAAAGACTCGGCATCGTCAATTGGCAATTCTGCCATACAATAAAAAGCCCCATTGGGCATTCCTATTTTTACGCCGGGTATTTTTTGTAAAGCCGCAACCAAGATATTGCGTCTTTTTTCATACTCATTTTTCATTGCAATGAGGTAATTTTTATTCGTGTATTTCAACGCATACTCGGCAACAATTTGTCCTAAAAAAGGCGGAGAAATTCGTCCTTGAGAAAACTTCAAAAACGTTGCAATCAGAGATTGATTTTTACTCACGATAGACCCAACACGAATGCCTGTAAGACTGTATTTTTTAGAAAAAGAATCAATCACAATAACTTGTTGTTCGATATTTTGTAAACGCAAAACAGACTCATGCTGCAAGCCATCATAACAAAATTCAGAATACACTTCATCAGAAATTAAATACAAATTATGTCGAGTAACAATATCCTGCAAAGCAAGAAGTTCTTGTTTGGTATAAACAATGCCGGTGGGATTTCCGGGCGTATTGATTAGAATGCCTTTTGTTTTTGGCGTAATAATTTTTTCAAAATCAGCCACAGCGGGAAGGGCAAAATTGTTGTCTATCGAACAAGCAATCGGAACAATTTTTATTCCCAATAATTGTGCAAAAAAATTGTAATTCGTATAATAAGGTTCTGGAATAATAATTTCATCTCCCTCATCAAAACAACAACAAAACACATTCATAATGGCTTCTGAACCACCGATTGTAATTAAAACGTCTTCCGCCTCAACAGGCAAATTGGCTTCTTGATAATACTTTGCCAAGGCTTGCCTTAAACTCATGTTGCCGGCAGAATGAGAATAAGAAATGACTTTCAAGTCAGTCTGTTTGAGTGCTTCGATAGCTTCTGAAGGGCTTTCTATATCTGGCTGTCCAAGGTTTAATGAATAAATATGAATACCTCTTTTTACAGCAGCTTCAGCATAAGGAACGAATTTACGAATGGGTGAAGATGGCAATTCTTTGCCTCGTGCAGAAATAGATAAAGATGGTCTCATAAATATCTTCGTTTAAAGTTTGATAAAATCAATAACAATTATCGCCCTTGCGATGCCTGCGTTTTTCTAACAACAAACAGAACAATAAAAAGCAATACAAAAAGCAACATACCAACAAATTGATGCAACACTGCGGGCAATCGCATCAATAAATAATCGGGGGAAACAACTACAGTAAAAATGCCCAAAGCAATTTGAATACTTAATAAAATAAGCAAAGCTCGGCGTAAAAATTGATGAAAAAGAAAGTTGACGTTTTTGCTTTTTACCCACCATATAAGAGCAAAAATAAAAATGGCATACGCCAAATTTCTATGAATAAAATGAATGGTGATTTTATTGTACAAAAAATTGGCGATAAAAGGTGTTTGTTGAAACAAATTGGGAATCCAATCTCCGTTGATTTTGGGCCATGTTGCAGCGGCTGTTGCGGCGTGTAGGCCTGCCATAAAAGCACCGTACACAAGCTGTATGCACAGCAAAACAAAAAGCCCTTTTGTCAAAGACGAAAGTTGTGCATGACGCACAATCGCTTGTTCAGAAACAAGAATTTGCAAGGCAAAATAAACGCAACAAATGAGGCTTGATAATGCCAATAAAAAATGGAGCGTTAAGAAGGTATGATCTACAAACAAATTGCCTTTTTGTAACCCCGAACGCACCATCAACCAACCCATCAAACCTTGCAATGCACCTAAACCAAAAAGATAGAAATATTGTTTTGTTTGTTGTGGCGTGATGTATTTTTTGTAAATAAAAAACGCAAAGGGCAAGGCAAAAAGAATCCCGATAAATCGTGCCCAATTTCTATGCAACCATTCCCAAAAAAACAAAAACTGAAATTCGTGTAAATCAATGCCAGATTTTAAATGTTGATATTGATCCGTTTGCTGATATTTTTCAAAAAGAAGATTCCAATCTGCAATATTCAGCGGAGGCAAAGTGCCACTAATGGGTTGCCATTCTGTAATTGAAAGCCCAGACTCTGTAATGCGCGTAATGCCACCCAAAAGAACTTGCACAACAATACAAAAAGCACCCAGTAGCAACCAATAAGCCACTAATTTTTGTTTTTTTTCAAAAGAGAATACGTTATCCATCAATATCAATTTTTACGCTTGCTCGCTGATGGTGATGCTTTCAATTTTGTCGCCTTGTGCAATTTGTTCAATCACGTCTAAGCCTTCTATCACTTTGCCAAAACACGTGTGGTTACGGTCTAAATGGGCTGTATTTGTTCTGCTATGGCAAATAAAAAATTGAGACCCTCCTGTATTTCTTCCTGCGTGTGCCATAGACAAAACACCCTTGTCGTGATATTGGTTTTGACCTGTTAATTCACAAGGAATATGATAACCCGGACCGCCTCTTCCTGTTCCTTCTGGGCATCCGCCTTGAATAACAAAATCTGGAATAACGCGATGGAAAGTTAGCCCATCATAAAACTTTTTTTCTGCCAAGGCAATAAAGTTTTCTACTGTTTTTGGTGCGTCTTTTTCAAAAAATTGAATGGTCATGTTTCCTTTTGCTGTGTGAATAGTTGCTTGCTTCATGATGAGAGTGATTAGAATTTTAAAATAAAAAGAAAGGGGCTAAAGTATGTATTTTTTATGCTTAAAAAACAGCCCCGGTATAGCGAATCAAACTTTGTAAAAAAGATTACACCTCTATTTCTGTCCTACTAATTTGGCGTTACTATCTATTAACTTTTTGTCAATGTATTTGTTTAATTCTTCAAAGGACATGTTTTGAGTTTCTAAGCTGATTTTATCTCGAATGTCTCTCATCATTTTTACCGAGTCAAAAACTTTTTCTTTTTTAGTTGTCTCCATAATTGATTAAATCTTTGGGGCTACGAATTCAAGGTCAAGTAAATTAGATACGACAAAAGTTAATTCGCCTTTTTCAAATCTGTCAAATAACAATATCGTTGCCTCTTTAAACTCGTCGTCAAAGTAACCACCAACTACCGAAGTATCTATATACACTCTTTGTTTCATTTGTCTTATTCATTAAGTAATTCAAATCTAACTTATTGTTGATAAAATTTACAAGAACAAAAAATAGCAGGAAACTATAATGCAAGGGCATTGTTGTAAAGTTATTTTAGGCTCAGACATTTTTTTAAACAAACTTATCTTCTATCCTTGCAAATATTCTTTATGTTCTGATTTTTATTTCATTTTATGCTTTCCATTCAACTCATTCGCCAACAAACAGACTTTGTAAAAAAGGGCTTAGAAAAAAAATATTTTAAATCTATCCATTTCATTGACGACCTGCTTGCCATTGACGAACAGCGAAGAAAAATTTTAACCCAGCAAGAAGAATGTTCTGCAAGTATGAACCAATATGCAAAACAAATTGGTGCTTTGATGGCAACAAAAGAAACTGAAAAAGCAGACACTTTAAAAACAAAAGTTAGCCATTTAAAAACCCAAGTAACGCAATTGACACAAACATTGCAAGAGTTAGAACAACAACAAAGTGACATTTTATTGCAATTGCCCAATTTACCAACAGACCTTGTTCCAGAAGGAAAAACACCCACAGAAAATATCATCGTCAAACAAGGCGGCGAACAATTTTTGCCTTCAACAAAAGGTTTGCCACACTGGGATTTATGCAAACAATATCAACTTGTTGATTTTGAATTAGGCAATAAAGTTACCGGTGCAGGATTTCCTTTTTATACGCATCAAGGTGCAAAATTGCAACGTGCATTAATTCAATATTTTTTGGACTTTAATACCAAAGCCGGTTATGCAGAATACGCTGCGCCCATTTTGGTGAATGAAGAGAGTGCTTTTGGCACAGGGCAATTGCCCGACAAAGAAGGGCAAATGTATGTTGCACAAACAGACGGTTTGTATCTTATTCCAACAGCAGAAGTGCCGTTGACGAATGTGTTTAGAAATGACATTATTGACGCAAAAAAATTGCCTTTACGTCTTACTGGTTATACGCCTTGTTTTAGGCGAGAGGCCGGCAGTTATGGCAAAGACGTGCGCGGGTTAAATCGCTTGCACCAATTTGACAAAGTTGAAATTGTGCAACTTGTTGAGCCACATCTGTCTTATGCCACTTTAGACACAATGGTAAGCCACGTAGAACAATTGCTCATTTCGTTGCAATTGCCTTATCGCATTTTAAGATTGTGTGCTGGCGACATGAGTTTTGCGAGTGCCTTAACGTATGATTTTGAAGTGTTTTCTGCCGCACAAGAAAAATGGTTAGAAGTCAGCAGCGTAAGCAATTTTGAATCTTTTCAAACCAATAGAATGAAAATTCGCACGAAAGACGAAAATGGAAAAACGCAACTCTTACATTCTTTAAATGGCAGTTCTTTAGCCCTTCCAAGAATTATGGCAGCCCTGTTAGAAAATCACCAAACAGACAATGACATTGCCTTGCCGCCTTGTTTGCATGGTTATTTTGGCGGAACAAAAATTATTCGCTAATAGTTTTTCATCTTAACAACATCTTCCTGCCTTAAAACAAAAAAGCATCTCGTCATAACAACGAGATGCTTAGAACCTTTAACCGTTCTATTGTATTCACCTTTTTATTTTTTTACTTTAATTATTCTGGCATACCTGCATCAACCCATGCTTGCATTAAGGCTTTGTCTGCTGCTGACCAAGGAGCACCTTGAGGCATTATATTACCTGAAGTTCCTTGAATTCTGCCATTGTATTTTGTTGCGTTTGATTTGTCTACTGCATAAGTTGTGCCATAATTCGAATGACAGCCAGTACAAGTAGCCAATTTTGCTTTTATTGTATTAGTATAAGTGGTAGCAGGAGTTGTAGAAGCATCTACAGTAAAGGCTGTTGCTGCTTTTGCTATAGCGTCACCCACTTGCACCCAAATTTTTCCTGTAACTGCACCTGTAGGCACTGTTGTTGTAATACTTGTTGCTGTTGCGGCTGTTACTATTGCATCAACACGAGCGGCATTTGCACCTAAGAAAGTAACTTTGTTTGTGCTTGCTGTTGTAGAAAAATTAGTTCCTGTAATGGTTACTGTTCCGCCCACGGCAGCGTTTGCTGGTGTCCAAGAAGCGATAGTTGGAGCGGCAGCGGGTGGGGAAACAGTAAATGCTGTTGCTGCTTTTGCTATAGAGTCGCCCACTTGCACCCAAATTTTTCCTGTAACTGCACCAGAAGGCACCGTTGTTGTAATACTTGTTGCTGTTGCGGCTGTTACTGTTGCTGCAATACGAGCGGCATTTGCATCTAAGAAAGTAACTTTATTTGTGTTTGCTGTTGTAGAAAAATTAGTTCCTGTTATCGTAACCACTGTACCAACAATACCTTCTGCTGGCGTAAAAGAAACAATTGTAGGAACAACAACTGGAGTAGCAGTCTCCGTGTTTTTCGAACACTGAGAAAAAATTGCACAGCCGAGAACAAAAAGTCCTGCTGTGTAAAGCTTGGTTTGGTTTAAAATATTGTTCATAGTTGAGGTTGGTTTAAATTAAAAAAAATGTTTAAGATGTAAAGATGGAGATGTTGTTATTTCCAATAGTTATTCGCCGCAGCAATAGTTGCAAATTCTAATGCAACAGTATGTCCAATGGCAATCAATGCGTGAGCGTCTTCAGCATATACAGGACGTAATTTTTCTCGCATAGCGGCATCAGGTTGCGTTGCTTTAATAATCAGACGTGCCATTTTAACAGCAAGTTGTCTGCCCTCTTCAGGTGTTTTTGTAAGTAAAGAATTGTTAGGAACTAATTCGATTGCGTTAGACATAAAATGAAAAAAAATGATGAACAATAGTGAATGTTACAAACGTATATACGTTCACGGTTATTTGGTGTGACGAAAATTACAAAATCCTAAAAATAAAAAGAAGCCCTCTTTGAACCCTTATTTTAAGGGCAGTAATAACGAAAAACGTTAAAGCTGAGATAGCACTGCAACGACAAAAACATATCGATGGATTCGTTTTGTCCGCGTTGTTTTCCTCGCATATCTTTTGTTGTTCCGTTTAAGCCAAGAGAACGATTGCTGAGTGCGTTGGCAATTTCATCGGCACCAAGTGTGCTTGGATACGCTGTTGAAACATCGTCTAAATAATCCGTAAGTGTAATGCGATGAACAAGCTCTACGCCAGCATTCACATATTGATTTACGCCCCATTTAATGCCAATGCCAATAGGAAAGCAAATATTGACAGGAGAATAGGAAACGCCTTCCGTTTTCAGCTTGCGGAGAGAATAACTTGTGCCATTCAATTCGGCTGTTGGGTTAAAATAAAATGCCCCCATTCCGAGTGTTAAATAAGGCGTAAGATTTTTGTTCTGCGAGCCTGCGCTATAATAGAAAAAATGAAAATCTCCTTGAACAGCAAACTCTAACACGTTCGTCTGAAAACTCAAATTTCTGTTTTTGCGAACAATGTTTGTGGCATACGCATCGTCAAAACCAAAACTGCTTGCCGTCAATTGATAGCGTAAGGCAACATAATTATTGTAATATTTTTTTGCAAAAATGCTCGCGCTCCACCCTGGCACAAAGGCTTTAAAGCTTGGATTCAAATCGCCAATATAATGTGCAACACCAAGACTTCCACCATAAGACGTATTACTTGCCTTAAAATAAAAATCATTCGTACTCTGTGCTTTTGCATCAACCACAAACACGCAACAAACAAAAAAGAAAGCAAGAATTTTTTGCACAAGAAAATTTTTAAAACAAGGCGGCTAAAATACATTTAGATTTACCATTCTTTTTAAAACAATTTTTCATTTTATGCAAGCCATGATTTTTGCGGCAGGGTTAGGCACGCGCTTAAAACCTTTTACAGACCAGCACCCTAAGGCTTTGGCTGTGGTGAATGGCAAAACACTTTTGCGGCGTAATATAGAACACCTGAAAGCCTCTGGGTTCAATTTTGTGGTTATCAATGTGTTTTATTTAGCCGAACAAATTATAGCCTATTTAAAAAATAACAACGGCTTTGGCATTGATTATATCATTTCTAATGAGCAACCAGAAATTTTAGAAACTGGGGGAGGGCTGGCAAATGCTTTTTCCTTATTCAAAAAAAACGAACCCATATTGACGATGAATGCCGACATTTTAACAGACTATAATTTGAACACTTTTATGCAACAACATCAACACAAAAGGCTCATTACATTAGCAGTTGCCCATCGCCCAAGTAGTCGGCAATTGCTTGTGAATCAAAACAACCTTTTATGTGGCTGGAAAAATAATACAACACAAGAAGAAAGAATAATTAAGCCGCAAGAAGAACAATATCAAGAAAAAGCATTTAGCGGTATCAGTATTTTTGATTATGCCATACAAGCACATTTTTTACAACAAAAAAAATATTCTCTTATTGATTTGTTTTTAGAAGCTGGGCGAATAAGTTCAATTTATTGTCAAGATTTTTCAAGCAATCATTTTATTGACGTTGGTAAGCCCGCCTCTTTACTTTCTGCCGAACAACTTTTTATGTAAAAAAATTACCCCCAATTGTTGAGGATAAAAAGATAGTTTTACGCAAGTTTTTTTGTGTTTATATTTTTACAAAAATTTTGCCATGACCTTAAAAATTAAATTGGGGCTTATTATTTTTTGTTGTTTTTTTCTTTTTACGCAATGCGGCAAACTCCAACAAACGCCCTATGAATACCAAATTACTTATTTAAAACAAATGGTTGAGATTGATTCAAGAACGAATGCGTTAGAGCAAGATGAAATTACGCATGCCGCATTACCCGGGGTGCCGTTTGCATTTAAAATAAAAACAAGTGTTGATTTAAAGTTGCGCGTTGATCAGATTGACTCAATGAAATTAGAGGCGTTAACAATAGATTTAGATAGTACCGAACCAAATTTTACGGTAGGCGTTTTTGATTCTCTCTCTGTAACATTAGCGGACGTTTTTTCTATTGAAACTGCACGTGTTGCAAAGACATCCGCCTCTCAAGGCGGAAACCAAAAACAATTGACATTAGTACCCATTCCGTTAAAAAGCAATATGTTTTTATGGTCAGATATTTTCAATCTTACGGTTAAAGGCAGTCCAACACGGTTTTATGATGATAGTAGAAAGCATAAAATTTATCTGAATTTTTATGTCCGTGTTTATGCTCGCCCTTTTCTTAAAGAATAGATTGTATTTCAATGCTATCATTTCTGTTTCTTTTTCTTGTTCCACATGCTGTTCAATTGGATTCTAGCACCATCAAACAGAAAACTGACACAGTCATTACTGCTATTGCCCCAATACAACGCAATCCTTTTTTTGTTCAAAAGGAATCTCATCTCATATCATCTGACAGCAACTTATTGGCCACAAACATTACTACGGGTGCTGAACGAATGCACTTATATTTACCCCTATTACAATACAAACGAGTCGGCGTTTTTTCTAATCAAACGTCTGTGGTAAGAACGCAAAACGAAAAAAAATACGTTCACCTCATTGACACGTTATTGAATTTGGGCATTCAAATTAAGAAGGTTTTTGTACCCGAACACGGTCTTATGGGAAATGCTGACGCTGGCGAGTCTGTGGCGAGTTTTAAAGACAGTGCGTCATCAATTGCTGTGGTATCCCTTTATGGTGCAAACAAAGCTCCTTCATCAAAAGATTTAGAAGACCTTGATGTGCTGATTTTTGATATTCAAGATGTTGGGGTTAGGTTTTATACTTATATTTCTTCGTTACAATATTTATTAGAATCTGCCATACAAAACGAGGTTTCTTTTTTGTTATTAGACCGCCCCAATCCAAATGGGTTTTATGTTGACGGTCCGATTCTTAATTCTAAATACAAATCATTTATTGGATTACAAAAAGTGCCCATTGTGTATGGCATGACGGTTGGAGAATATGCACAGATGCTCTATTTTGAAGATTTGCTCCACAAAACAAAAGAAACAATAACACAAGGAGAGCAAGAAGATTTTGAGGTAAAAGAAAAAAAGTTTTCGTTCACCATTGTGCCTTGCAAAGAATATGATCATACAAAAAAATATGTATTGCCCATCAAGCCTTCTCCAAATTTAACGTCTATGCAAGCGGTCTATTTATATCCTTCGCTCTGTTTGTTAGAAGGCACAAAAGTGAGTTTGGGGAGAGGCACCAATTCGCCCTTTGCACTTTATGGATTTCCTGATTATCCCGACACTTTGTTCAGCTTTACACCGACATCAAAAGTGGGGGCAAAAAAACCGCCGTACCTCAATCAAAAATGTTTTGGCAAAGACTTGTCTCAATTAAACCTCGATTCTTTATTTGATGCTCAAGGTTCTATGAAGTCTCTTTTTACGCTGTCTTTTATTCAAGATGCGTTTAAAAAATATCCGAACAAAAAAAGTTTTTTCGATCTTAATTTTTTTCTCTCCCTTACTGGCACGCCCAATTTATCCAGACAAATTATTGCTCAAGAAAGCGAAGCCGTTATCAAAGCAAGCTGGAAACAAGACCTCACCAAATTCAAAACAATAAGAAGGAATTATTTATTATACACAGATTTTTGATTTAAAAACTCTATTCATTCATGCGAACAATCGACTTAGCAATCATCGGTTCTGGACCTGCGGGATACACCGCAGCCATTTATGCGGCAAGGGCAAACGTGCCTGTTATTGTGTTTCAAGGGGCGCAGCCTGGCGGCCAATTGACCATTACAACAGAAGTGGAAAATTTTCCAGGATTTGCTCACGGCATTCAAGGACCAGCACTCATGGAACAATTTCAACAACAAGCAGAACGCGTGGGTGCAAAAATGGAATACGCCACAATTACAAAAGTTGATTTCTCTCAACGTCCATTTATTTTAACCATTGATGCACAAGAACAGGTTGCTGCAAAAGCGGTCATTATTTCTACTGGTGCAAGTGCCAAATGGCTAGGTATAGAAAGTGAACAACGCCTCAACGGGAGCGGCGTTAGTGCCTGTGCGGTATGCGATGGTTTCTTTTTTAAAAATCAAGAAGTTGCGATTGTCGGCGCTGGCGACACGGCTTGTGAAGAGGCTTTATACTTGGCAAAGCTGTGCAAAAAAGTCAATATGATTATTCGCAAAGACACAATGCGCGCATCAAAAATTATGCAACAAAGAGTGATAGAAACCCCCAACATTGAAGTACATTGGAATAGTAGTATCCATGAAATCGTGGGAACAAAAAGTGTAGAAAGCGTCAGCATAAATAAAAATGGAACGACTATCAACATTCCGCTTAAGGCGGTTTTTATCGCCATTGGACATCAACCCAATTCTGAAATTTTTAAAGGACAAATTGATTTAGACGAGCAGGGTTATATTAAAACAATTGCAGGGTCATCAAAAACAAATATTGAAGGCGTATTTGCCGCAGGCGACATTCAAGATAAAATCTATCGACAAGCTGTTACGGCCGCAGGTTCTGGCTGTATGGCAGCTTTAGACGCAGAACGATTTTTGGCAAGCCATGCATAATTTATTCCCAAGCATTATTTAATCGCAACACTTTTTCTATCACATCACGCACACAACCTTCGCCGCCTTTGTAAGAAGAAACATATTTTGACAATGCCTTTACTTCAGTTGCGGCATCGTTAGGGCAAGTTGATACGCCTACAATTTGCAAAGGCTCTACATCAGGCACATCATCGCCCATGTAAAGAATGTGTTCTAATAAAATGTCGTTCGCAAGTGCCCATTCTTGAAGTACAGTTTTTTTATTCTTCACTCGCAAGAAAATGTCTGCAATGCCAAGTTTTTCTAAACGACTTTTTACCGCTTCCGAATTGCCGCCAGAAATAACAACAATTTTAAATCCTTTTTGAATGGCGAGCTGCAAAGCATACCCATCTTTGATATTCATTTGCCTCACCATTTGCCCATCGTCATAAATCAACAAAGAGCCGTTTGTCAATACACCATCGATGTCAAAAGCAAATGCTTTTACGGTAGAAAAATCTTTTAACACATTCATCATAAAGGAAAAATAAAAACAAATGTAAAAGAATATTTTCGCAACAATCTCAACCCTATATTTTATGAAAAAAAATCTTCTCTGTTTTATTGCTTTTTATTTGAATTTATTTCTTGTAGCACAACAAGCACCGTTAGAAAAAAATTATCCTTTTGGGTTGGGCGAAAACTTGTCTTACAACGCATATTGGTCAATTTTCAAAATTGCTGAAATGAATAGCGTGGTTGATACTTCGTCGCAATTTGTTGGCGGAAAGCCTTGCTATAAAGTAGATGTTACGGCAAATATGGCAACGATGGTACGTATGTTTGCTGCAATAGACGAAATTTTTGGTGCCTATATTGACACCGCAACCCTTTTGCCAACAACGTCTTATCGTTATTTAAAAGAAGCAAAATATACGCATGACGAAGTGTCGTATTATGATTATGAAAAAGGCAAAATGCAATTAACCGTATTCAACAAAAACGCAGAACGATTTGAAACAAAAGATTCATTTTATATCCACAAAAAAACCTTCGATGTTGTTTCTGGTTATATGAATTTGCGGAATACCAATCTCAAAAAAATGAAACAAGGCGATATGGTTACCGTTAATATGTTTATCGAAAATGATTTATATCCAATTACCTTTACGATTGCGGCGTTTGAAAAAATAAAAGTAAAGGCAGGAAAATTTAATACAATCAAACTAGACTTGTCTATCCCCAATAATAAAGTCATTAACAAAGACCACCCTTTATATGTTTGGTTAAGTGCCGATGACAATAAAATGATTGTAAAAGCAGAAGCAAAGTTGTCGTTTGGAAAAGCCAGTTTAGAACTCAAAAATTACAAGGGTACAAAACACCCCGTCGCAAGAAATTAAACCCTATTCACTTGTTAAAAGTTGATATTTTGTTTTGTCAATTTTAGATTGATATCCGAGCATTAAAAGTAAGAGTTCTTGATGTTTTGTAGTTTCTGATTTAGAGTTAATGTTGATGAAAAAATTATACGTTTCATCGCTCAATATTTCAACTGAACTTTTATTCTTTTGAATATAATCTTGGAATTCCAACAAGTGCTCTTGTGCCATTGGATGCAAATCTTTTACAAACAACTTGGCTGCCGAAGGATCAACAAGAAAAAGTGTTTTGTTAATCGTTAAAAACAAATCTAAAAAAACTGAATAGCTGACAATATCTTTGTGATTTTTTTTTGCAAAAACAAAACTGATAAACGCCGCTTCACTTTCTCGAGCAAAGCCCATTTGGTGCATGATTTCATGAATCATTGCGGCTGGTTTTAAAAAGTTGGGAATGCTACTATTGATAATTGCTTCTCCGGTAAATGGATTGTGATAACCGGCAATGCCCATGCGATTCATAAAAAAAACAATCATGCTTTTTTTTACAGAAGGGTATTCATAATGTATCGTGTCAAAATTATCAAACACATTAAACGAAACAGTATTGATATCGCTCTGCGTTTGGTGTACCATTGCTTTAAAATCCAAAAATTTGTCTTTTTGCAATTCTGTAACGGGAATGCACGCATTGATATCATCAACCAAAATGCGAGACAAATACGCTAAATGTTTCGGTGTATAAGTGAGTACAGTATCTAATTTTAAGGTTCTCGTTACAGGTTCGCGTTTAAAATTCATTCCCCACAACAGCGTAAACAAAATATAGTTAGAGAAAAAAATTGTGCCAATAAAAAAGACTGACCGCATATTTAAAACAAGGTCATATTTTCTATACCAAATTAAGAGGGCAAATTTGACGATGAAATATAAACACGAAAGAAACAGAATGATAAAAAAAAAGTCTCCAAAATTAAACGAGTATTTGCCAAAGGCTTGCCTTTGAAACAAAGAAATTTTCAAAAAGATTTCTCGTGAGTAAAAATATTCTATCAAAAAAGGATAGAGGGTATAAACATGAATCAGAAAGGCTCCGATCAAAGATGTCCAAAAAGAAAACAGCAAGACGATGTGCTTAATACGCGTAGAAAAAAGCGACTTCATTTGGCGGCTGAATAAATGAGGCGAGCAAAATCTTCAAATAAGTAGCGACTGTCGTGTGGTCCGGGAGTGGCTTCTGGGTGATACTGAACAGAAAAAACAGGTTTGTCTTTTAATCGAATGCCTTCTATTGATTGGTCGTTAATGTTAATATGCGTAACAACTACATTTTTGTTGTTTGCAATGCTTAATGCATTAACCCCAAAGCCATGATTTTGGGTTGTTATTTCTACCCGATTTTTTTCTATGTTTCTCACAGGATGGTTAATGCCTCGATGACCATATTTCAATTTGTATGTTGTTAAGCCATTTACCAAAGCAATCAGTTGATGACCCAAACAAATTCCAAAGACAGGTTTATTGAGGCTTAATATTTTTTTGACAAGGCTCACCTCTTCAGTCATTGCAGCGGGGTCTCCAGGACCATTTGACAAAAAATAAGCATCGGCATTGATTGCCTTAAGCGTTTCAAAATCTATATTATGAGGAAATAGTGTAAGCGAAAAGTTTTGTGCCAACAAGCAGTTCAAAATGTTTTGTTTGATTCCAAAATCAAGAACTGCGATTTTTTTTGTTGCGGACGGCGTGGTAAATTCTTGAATCGTTTTTGTACTTACCGCAGGCGACAAGTTTTGATTTTCCATCGTTTTTGCCGTAGCCAATTGTTCTCGCAATTGGTCTAAATCGCTGCTGTCTGTAGAAAGAATGGCGTTCATGCTACCATTTTTTCTGATATAAGAAACCAAAGCACGAGTGTCAATTTGATGAATCGCTACAATTTTTTGTTGAAGAAAATAATCCTGCAAAGACTGTTGTGCTAAATGCCGAGAATAATACTGGTCTAAATTTCTGGCAACAAGCCCTTTGATAGTAACGTGTTTACTTTCAGTGTCTTTTTCGCATACGCCATAATTGCCGATGTGCACATTATTCATCACAAGCAATTGCCCAAAATAACTCGGGTCAGTAAAAATTTCTTGATAACCCGTCATGCCCGTATTAAAACAAATTTCACCTACTGTTGTTCCTGCATAACCAAAAGCTTTTCCATTAAATGTTGTACCGTCAGAAAGTAATAAAACTGCCATTGAAAAAAGATAATTTGTAAATCAATAAAATAACTGCAATGCCCTACCCTCAAAGATAAAATATCAAACAGCCGAAACTAAAGTTTTTGGTTACACAATTTCAACTAAGTTGAAATATGAATTGTTTGTATTGAAGTGCTTTAATGTTTTTCTAAAAACAAGAACATAAACGTTTCCTTTTTGTCTTTTTTTATCCCTTTCTTATGCTGGTTTTCTGACGCATTGGCTTAGAAAAAATTTCTTCTTGCCGTTTTTTCATCTTTTGTTTTATTGGTTCATTGCTTGTACTCCATAGATGAAAATCACAATAAATTTTTTTTGATATGAACTTACAGCAATTTACAATTTCAGCACAAGAGTGCGTACAACAAGCACAGCAATTGGCCTTTAATCAAAAAAATCCGAGCGTCGAAACTCAGCATTTGCTAAAAAGCATTGTGCAAGACAAAGAAAGCATTGCGATTTATTTTTTTAAAAAATTAAACGCAAATAATTTACTCATAGAAAAAGAATTAGACGAAAGCATCAAAAAAATTGCGACTACAAATAGCACACAACCTGCACAAAATTTTTCTCGCGACTTGCATCAAGTATTGTTGTCGGCTCCGAATTATTTAAAAATATTCAAAGACGAATTTGCTCATATAGAACATTTGCTACTTGCGTTATTAACCAGCAACGACGACACGGCAAAAATTTTAAAACACAATGGCGTTACAGAATCTGCCTTAATAAAAGCAATTCAAGAGTTAAAAAAAGGAGACGCAATTAAAAGTGCATCAGGCGGAAACAATTACAACGCCTTAGAAAAATACGCAAGAAATTTGAATGACTTGGCACGCAGGGGGAAGTTAGATCCTGTGATCGGAAGAGACGACGAAATTCGCCGTACGCTACATATTTTAACTCGTCGCACAAAAAACAATCCCATTTTAGTTGGCGAGCCTGGCGTGGGGAAAACTGCCATTGTAGAAGGATTGGCAATTCGCATTGTCAATGGAGATGTGCCAGAAAATTTATCAACGAAAATTATTTTTACTCTCGATATGGGGTTGCTCATTGCTGGTGCAAAATACAAAGGCGAATTTGAAGAGCGGCTAAAATCCGTCATTAAAGAAGTGGTAAACAGCGATGGCGAAATCATTCTTTTTATTGATGAAATTCACACCCTTATTGGAGCTGGTGGTGGAGAAGGTGCAATGGATGCTGCTAATATTTTAAAACCCGCTTTGGCACGAGGAGAATTAAGAACCATAGGTGCAACAACACTGAACGAGTATCAAAAATATATTGAGCGCGACAAAGCCCTTGAACGACGCTTTCAAAAAGTGATGATTGACGAGCCAAGCATAGAAGATAGCATCTCTATTTTAAGAGGCATTAAAGAAAAGTACGAACAGCACCATCATGTTCAAATAAAAGACGAGGCGATTATTTGTGCGGTAGAACTTTCTGCTCGCTATATTTCAGATCGCTTTTTACCCGACAAGGCAATTGATTTAATTGATGAAAGCGCTGCAAAATTGCGGTTAGAAATGAATTCTATGCCAGAAGAGTTAGATGAATTAGAGCGTAAACTTCGACAATTAGAAATTGAACGTGCCGCAATTAAAAGAGAAAATGACGAAACAAAATTAGCCGACCTCGCTCGCAATATTGCAGAATTGCAAGAGCAAAAAAACAGCCTTAAATCAAAATGGCTACAAGAAAAAGAAATCGTACAAAAAATCCAACACGCAAAATCTACCATCGAAGAATTAAAACTTGAAGCCGAACAAGCAGAACGTTCTGGCAATTATGCTTTGGTGGCAGAAATTCGATATGGAAAAATGAAAGAGCAAGAAAAAATTATTACAACAACAACCGCAGACTTAAAACAAATCAGCAACGAAAAACGCTTGCTCAAAGAAGAGGTAGATGCAGAAGACATTGCAGAAAGCATTGCCAAATCAACAGGCATTCCAATTGCCAAGTTGTTACAAAGCGACAAAGAAAAATTATTGCAATTAGAAGCTCGCCTTGAAGAACGGATCATCAATCAACCCGAAGCCATTTCAACCGTTGCAAACGCCATACGAAGAAGCCAATCAGGGTTAAGCAATCCAAACAAACCCATTGGGTCGTTTATTTTTTTAGGAACAACAGGTGTTGGAAAAACAGAATTGTCAAAAGCACTCGCAGAATTATTGTTTGATGACGAACAAATGATGATACGAATTGACATGAGCGAATACCAAGAAAAACATAGCACAAGCAGGTTAATTGGTGCACCTCCGGGCTATGTAGGTTATGACGAAGGCGGTCAATTGAGCGAAGCCGTAAGGCGAAAACCATACTCGATTATTTTGTTTGATGAAATAGAAAAAGCACACCCAGACGTTCTTAATACTTTATTACAAATTTTAGATGATGGAAGATTAACAGATGGAAAAGGACGAGTGGTGAATTTTAAAAATACCGTTGTGATTATGACGAGTAATTTGGGAAGTGAAATCTTAACAGAAAAAATAGCCGATGAACAAACCCGTTTTGGCAAACACGAATTTGAAACAGCAAAAGAAAAGATGATTGAATTGCTTAAAAAAACCTTGCGTCCAGAATTTGTCAATCGCATTGACGACATTATTATTTTTCAACCCCTGTTGCAAGATGCTATCAAACAAATTTTAAAACTCCACTTACAAACATTGACAAAACAATTGTTACAACAAAATTACCACATTACTTTTTCAGAATTTTTGTTACAACACCTTGCAGAAAAAAGCTTTGACAAACATTTTGGGGCAAGACCTTTAAAACGGTTTGTACAAAAAGAAATCATTGACCTGTTGAGTAAAAAAATTTTAGACGGCAGTTTAATGCAAAACAAACCCCTCACAATGGACATTTTTGACAAGCAAATTGTTCTACGTTAAAAGCATATTGAAGGGCAATGCTTCGTAAAGGTTTATTTTTTGCATTAGGAGGTTTTTTTAACTTTTGAAACTATATTTGGCTCTTCTTTATTTTTTTTATTTTTTAAATTTTATTACAATGAACAAAAAATCGATTTCTTTCTTTGCCGTATTGCTAGCCTTCGTCTTTGCAATACCCATTAACGCACAAAACTTAAATCAAAAAACAGACAAAGAGTTTGGTTTAAAAGTTTTAGCAAGTTGGGGCTTCCCAAGTGCTTTTACAAATTCCTTAGATGGGGTAAATGCTATTCGCTCTATCAATGGAGGCGGAGGTGCTGGTTTTTCTGCTGGCGTATATTGGACGCTTGCCTTAGAAACAACAAAACGCCTTAGCATTCAACCTGAATTGCTTTTTCACAATATGAATTTAGACGAATTTTCAACAACAAAATTTGGCGATGGTCAATACGGACAAGTGCGTCCTTTATATCACTATGGTTTGACTTTGCCTATTTTATTAAAATATGCTTTAACAGATAAATTGAGCATTTATGCTGGACCAAGCCTTCATTATTTTATGGAAGTTGTTGATAAAACAGCAAATAAAAATTTTGGAGCTCCCATTTACAACAATGGCGACAGAAATGCTTTAAACTTATCAATTACTCCTGGTATAGAATATGCTATTTCAAAAACGATTAAAGCAGAAGCCCGCTATCACTATGCGTTCGCAAATATGTTTAAAGATGACAACAATGTTGGTCGTGCTTACAATTTCAACCCACAATACGTAGAACTTGGTGTAGCCATTAAATTATGTTCTGGTAAACCCTCTGCTTCAATGCCAAAAGACGCTCCAGAAGAACCTAAAAAAGCAGTAACCCCAATTGACACCGACAAAGACGGCATCGCTGACGCTGATGACAAATGTCCTACTGTAGCTGGTGTTGCAAGCAATAACGGATGCCCTGCAATAGCTCCTGCCACAACGCCTGTAACAATAATTGATACAGACAAAGACGGCATCGCTGACGCTGATGATAAATGTCCTACTGTAGCTGGTGTTGCTGAAAATGGCGGATGTCCTGCTGTTATCGATACAGATAAAGACGGCATCGCTGATGCAAATGACAAATGTCCTACTGTAGCTGGTGTTACTGAAAATGGCGGATGTCCTGCTGTTATCGATACAGATAAAGATGGTATCGCTGATGCAAATGACAAATGTCCTACTGTAGCTGGTGTTGCCGAAAATGGCGGATGTCCTGCTATTATCGATACAGACAAAGATGGTATCGCTGATGCAAATGACAAGTGTCCAACTGTAGCTGGTGTTGCTGAAAATGGCGGATGTCCTGCAATTGACGAAGCTGTAAAAACAACTTTAGCACAAGCACTTAAAGGCGTTCAATTTGAATCTGGAAAATCTATTTTAAAACCAAGCTCTACTACAATTTTAAATAACGTAGTAGATATTATGAAAAAATATCCGTCATATAAATTAGCTATTTCTGGTCACACTGATGGCGTTGGAAATCCTGCAAAAAATTTACAACTTTCTAAAGACAGAGCAAGTGCGGTAAAAGCATTTTTAGTGTCTAAAGGCGTTGATGGAAATAAATTATTCCCTGAAGGATATGGTTCTAACAAGCCCATTGCAGATAATGCAACAAAAGCTGGACAAGAAACAAACAGAAGAGTAGAATTGAGCATTGTTCAATAATTGATTTATTAAAATATTGAGTTTAACTCATTCATAATAGGTAGCAGAAATGCTACCTATTTTTTTTGCACTAACACAAACCAATTTCGTACAATAACTTGTATTCCAACAAGAATAGGGGAACATACCAACAATGTCCAAAAGAAAAGATTATTCTTGGGCAACATTTTTTCATTTATATTTTGTTATGAACTCATCAAAAAACAAAAAAGCTTTATTGCCACTGTTCATTACCGTGCTGATTGATATGTTAGGGGTGGGCTTAATTATTCCCATTTTTGCTCCTCTCATTGTAAAAAATGATTTTGGCATTTTACCCATACAGTCAACGGAACAATATCGCAACATTGTGTACGGATTTTTAACCGCCTCTTATACACTATTTCAATTTTTTGGAGCACCTATTTTAGGCAGTTTAGCAGACCAATTTGGAAGAAAGAAAATATTACAACTGTCTCTCATTGGCACTTTTCTGGGTTATATTATTTTTGCCCTTGCAATTTATCAACAATCGCTTCTTTTATTATTTGTTGCACGTGCATTACCTGGTTTTACAGGGGGCAACGTGTCTATTATTTATGCGTCGATTGCCGACATTAGCGAACCTCAAAACAAAGCAAAAAATTTTGGCCTAATTGGTATTGCTTTTGGGCTGGGTTTTATTCTGGGTCCTTTTATTGGCGGAATTTTATGCGATAGTAGTCTCGTTTCTTGGTTCAATTATGCAACGCCGTTATGGGTTACAGCGGGCTTTACTTTAGTTAACATCTATTATGTACACAAACATTTTCCCGAAACTTTTCAACCGATTAAAACGGCTGCCTTACAAATCAATTGGGCTGCAGGCTTACAAAATATTTTCAAGGCATTGCGTTTAAAAAAATTACGCATCATTTTAATGACACTTTTTTTACAAACTTTTGGCTTCGCATTTTTTATGCAGTTTTATCAAGTTTATCTTATTCATCAATTTTCTGCAACCCCAAAAGACATTGGTTCTATTTTTGGGTTCATTGGCATTTGGTTAATTATTACGCAAGGCTTTTTGCAACGTGTTGTGTTTAAAAATGTCGCTCCAGAAAAAGTACTTTCTTTTTCTATCATTGGTTTATCCCTTGCTTTGTTGCTCATTCTTGTTCCACAACAATGGTGGCTTTTGTTTTTGGTGCAACCACTCATTCCCATTTGTCAAGGCTTAACACAACCTAATATCACGAGCTTGGTTTCTTCTATGGCAGACAAAAATATGCAAGGAGAAATTTTAGGTATCCAACAATCTATGCAGGCACTGTCTCTGTCAATTCCTCCAATTTTGGCTGGCTTTATTGTAAATATCGATTATCGCTTGCCCATTTTTATTGCATCTTGTTTTATGCTTATTGCTTGGATTGTATTTGTAACACTTTTCAAATCACAAAAAACAAACGCCTCTTAACAAATATTCAAGGCTGCAGGTTGCCCATTGTGCAATAGGCTAATACATAATTGTCATGCACAAAATAAAAAAGTTGCAAAGGAATTTTGTCCTCTTGGCTTTGATACGCCCCTTCTGTAGAATAAAAAACAAAATCGCTCGATTGCGTAATAATAGGAGCATGGAAAACACTGATGTCTTGGGCATAATTTTTCACTTTGCTTGAAACTGTTTTGTACATGGCTTCTTTCAATGCCCATAAAATGCAAAGAGTAACTGTACACGTACAATTAAAAAATGCTTGTTCTTGTGTGGTCAAAAATTTCGGCACCACATTGTGCACTTGTTCGGTAATAGCTTGAATATCTAAACCAATCGCTTGTTTAGAAACAATCGTTGCGGCAATATTTTTGCTGTGAGAAAAACTAAAATGTAAAGACGAGTCTGCAAACTGTGGCCTTTTATTGTAAACAATGATGTTTTGAAAATCAATTGTAGGACACAAAAATTGTAGCAGATAACGAACCGCCAAATGTTGTGCTCTGTTTTTTTTGTGAAATTGTTGGCTTACAAAAGTGGGCAATGCTTGTTCAAAAAAATCGGCTTGTTCTTCAACCTTCCAAATTCCGAGTTCAAATTTTTCTTGAATAATATGTTTGTGCAAAGGCATTAAAACAGCTATTTTTAAGTAAGCGATGGCATAGAACAGAGAGATTGAAAACTATTATTTTGAGATTATTGTGGGTTGTGTACGTTCATTCTAAAACCGTCTTTTATCCCTTTTATCAACGCCGTTCTTTGTGGTGCATTAAATTTCACATAAAACAGAATGCGTGCAAATAAAAAATAGCCTAAGGATGATATTTTCAAAATTCCCTTGTAATGCTTTTTAATAAAGTAAATTTTATTTCGATTAGAATAATAAATATAAAAAGTGCTGTTATCACCACCAGTAGAAGACGACACTTTGTGCAACAAGTATAAAGTTGGTACGTAGAGCAATTGAAGATGTTGTTTTGTAGCTCTATAAACGAAATCTGTGTCATCGGTGTAAACAAAATAATTACTATCCATGATGCCAATTTGTTCAAAAACGCTTTTATGAATAAGCATAAAACAAGTTGGGGCGTATGTAATATGTCGCTGTTTTGTTTCGTACAAAAGCCCGGTTTCATGTATGCCTAATGCCCTTAAAGAATTAAAATGACCGCCCCCAAACCATATTTTTTGTGTATCATAAAATAAAATTTTGGGAACAAAAATCTTCTCTTTATGCGTATGAGCAAGACGCAACAAACTCTCAAACAAATGTGTTTGCGAAAATTCAATATCATTATTTAATAATAAAACATAATCGCAATTATTTTCTATCGCCGCTCTAATACCAACATTATTGCCCGCAGCAACGCCAATATTGTCCTCCATTTTTATATGTTGATAGACAATTTGATAATCGTTCATCAATTGATGTAGCAAGGTCGAACTGGCTTCATTCGGAGAGTTATCTACGCAGAACAAAACAAAATTTTTACACGTTTGTGCTGCAAGACTTTTTACAAAATCGCCTAACACAGTATCGCTTTTATACAGAACCGTAACTAAGCCAATACGAGGGGTGGGTTGTTGCATATTTTTTATCGCAATGATATTTTTTTCTATATGCTCTTAAGCACAGAAAATAAGTTTTATTGAAAAGGCTTATTCGTGTTAATTAAAAACCTATTTTTGATTAACGCCTAACAACTTTTGTCTTATTTTAATTTATCTAAATTTTTTTTATGGGATTTTCTTCTAAGAAATCATTAACAAGTATTCTGTCGCAAATAGAACTCCAAAACACTTCAGGTGGATTAAAAAGATCGCTTAGCGTATGGAGCATTATAGCCCTTGGCGTAGGTGCAATCATCGGCGCTGGATTGTTTGTAAGAACTGCTCAGGCAGCGGCTCTCGGTGCTGGTCCTGCGGTTACACTTTCTTTTGTATTAGCTTCTTTAGGTTGTTTATTTGCAGGCTTATGTTATGCAGAATTTGCGGCAATGGTTCCGATTGCGGGAAGTGCCTACACCTATTCCTATGTTGCCTTGGGAGAATTTGTTGCTTGGGTGATTGGCTGGTCGCTTATTCAAGAATATGCACTTGGTGCAACAACAGTTTCTATCGCATGGGGCGAATACATCAACAATCTAATTGGCGGAAAAATTCCTTATGAATGGATTCACTCCCCATTTGAACGTTTGGTGCAAACAACAAATACAGCTGGCGAAATCGTGCAAGCTTCAGTAAAATATTTTCAAGTAAAACCTTCCGACATTGTTTTGCATCACGGCTATCTCAACATTCCGGCAATTTTTATTTTGTTTTTAATTTCAATGTTATTGATTAAGGGTACTTCAGAATCTGCCTTGTTTAACAACATCATGGTTGTTGTAAAAATAAGCATCGTACTCCTTTTTGTTGGCATTGGCTGGGCCTATATTGCTCCTGAAAATCACACTCCATTTTTAATTCCACAAGACATTACACCAGAACATCATTCTTTTTTTCATCACGGCATTGGCGGAATTATTTTTGGTGCTGGTTATGTTTTCTTTGCTTTTATTGGATTCGACGGCGTTTCTACAGCAGCTCAAGAATCTAAAAATCCACAAAGAGATATGCCCATAGGCATACTCGGGTCTTTGGCGTTATGCACTGTTTTATACATTCTGTTTGGTTATGTTTTAACTGGCGTTGCGAATTACAAAGATTTTTTAACCGAAGGAAAAGAAGCTTCTGTCGCCTTTGTTATTCAAACTTATATGAAAGACGTATTGTGGTTGAGAACCTTAATTTCTGTCGCTATCATTGTTGGTTTTACGACAGTTATTTTAGCGATGTTATATGGACAATCAAGAATTTTATATACGATGGCACACGATGGATTGATGCCAAAAATATTTGGTAAAGTTCACCCTAAATATCAAACGCCTTATATGGCAAGCATTATCGTATTTATTTTTGCCGCAATTTTAGCCAGCACTTTGCCCATCGATTTGGCAGGTGATTTGTCGAGCTTTGGTACGCTATTTGCCTTTCTTATTGTTTGTGTAGGCGTTTGGGTAATGCGACGCAACAACCCTACCGCAAATCGTCCATTCAAAACGCCCCTCGTTCCTCTTGTTCCCATTTTGGGCATTATCATTTGCGGCGGTATGCTTTTTGCCTTAGACACAAGAACGCAAATCGTTTCTTTGGTTTGGATTGGTGTCGGCATTTTGATGTATCTTGTTTATGGCAGACACAAAAGTCAGTTAAAATAAATGTTGAATAACAGCATCAGAGTGGCACAAAAAAAAATCATCATCATTGGCTCCGCTCATCCGCTACGTGGAGGATTAGCGTCTTTTAATCAGCGGTTGACACAAGAGCTGATTGAAGAAAACATCAACGCTTCGATTTATACGTTCTCTTTGCAATACCCGAATTTTATTTTTCCTGGCACAACACAATATTCATCAGAACCAGCACCAAAAGGATTTGCCATAAAAGTTTGCATCAACGCCATCAACCCATTCAATTGGATTAAAGTTGGTCTTGCTTTAAAAAAAGAAAATGCCGACATCGTTGTCGTGCGTTATTGGTTGCCATTTATGGCTCCTTGCTTAGGCACAATTTTACGCTTTGTTACTAAAAATAAAAAGACAAAAATTGTTTGCATTGCAGACAATATTGTTCCTCACGAAAAAAGACTGGGCGACACATTATTGACAAAATATTTTGTTTCAACAATTCATTTTTTTATTGTAATGAGCAAAAAAGTACAAACAGATTTAAGTCAATTGTTTAACCGAAAAGCAATCTTGGTCGAACATCCATTGTATGATAATTTTGGAACTGCAATAGAAAAGAAAATAGCACAAAAATATTTAGATATACAACCTTCTTCAGAAAAAACAATTTTATTTTTTGGCTTTATTAGAAAATATAAGGGCTTAGATTTATTGCTTCATGCAATGGCAGACGAGCGAATAAAAAAAGCCAACATTCGCCTTTTAATTGCAGGCGAATTTTATGACAACAAAGACGGTTACCTTAACCTGATCGAACAGCTCAATATCAAAGAGCAAATTATACTTCGGACAAATTTTATTCCTGACAGCGAAGTGAAATATTATCTAAGTGCTTGCGACTTTGTCATTCAACCGTATAAAAATGCAACGCAAAGCGGCGTTACACCACTTGCCTATCATTTTGAAAAACCAATGCTTGTTACCAATGTTGGTGGCTTACCACATATTGTGCCACATAAAAAAGTCGGCATTGTTTGTGAACCCGACAGCCCCTCTATCGTTCAAGGCATTCTTGATTTGTATGAACTTGGCGACCAATTTTTTATCCCACACTTAAAAGCAGAAAAACAAAAATATAGTTGGCATAATTTAACCCAAGCCATTTTAGAAAACACCTAATTCATTTTATTTTTATTGTATGAATATGTTCAAACAAATTCCCAATTTTTTCACACTTGCCAATTTGTTTTTTGGTTGCTGCGCCATTGTCTTCATTTTGCAATCTGGCGAAACTTTAGTTCACCTAAACACAAGCGGCGATGTAATGATTTATTTGCCAGAACAAATGTGGTTTGGCGGCGTATTTATTTTTGCTGCCGCAGTGATGGATTTTTTAGACGGCTTTGTCGCCCGACTATTAAAAGTTACTTCTCCGCTTGGCGTACAATTAGATTCTTTGTCCGACGTTGTCAGCTTCGGCGTTGCCCCTGCAATGATTTTATTTCAATTATTACGCATCGCTTTTGCTCATCAATTTGATGGCATCAACTCTTCTTGGTTTTTATTAAGTCCTGCTTTTTTTGTTGCTTGTTTTGCGGCATATCGTTTAGGAAAATTCAATTTGGACACGCGTCAAACAACTGGATTTATTGGTATGCCAACACCCGCAATGGCAATGTTTGTTGCCGCCTTACCACTTGTTGTGTGGGAAAATTATTTTCACATCAACTCCATTTTGCTCCAGCCACTTGTTCTCTACGGCATTGTTTTTTCACTCTGTTTTTTAATGGTTTCAGAAATTCCATTCTTTAGTTTAAAACTAAAAACCAAAACACCTTTATTTAAAATACAAGTTTTATTTCTTGTTCTTTCTGTGCTACTGCTTGTTTTTTTTCAATGGTTAGGAATTGTTTTATGTTGGATTTTATACGTATTGCTCAACCTTCTTTTTGCCCTTAAAAAGCAAGAGAACTTAAGCTAAATCGCTCATTATTGTCTTCAATAAAATGTCTTTACTGTTGTCTAAAATCGTTTCTCGCAATTCAAATTGCAAATAAAAAATGCAATTGCTTTTAGAAATATTTAATCCCTCATAATGCGTTTTAATTTGTAACTCTAAAGAAGGGGTTTTTTCTGCGTACAAATTATCGATGTCAACCAACAGCGGCAATTGAAATAATGCAATAACGGTTTTTGTAAACTCATACAAAACAGGCGAGTCCGTTTTTAAATGAACCTTTCCTCCTTTTTGTAACAACAACAAATATTGTCGCAAAAATTTTGGATGCGTCAGCCGCTTGCGTGCTTTAGACAAAAAAGGGTCTGGAAACGTGATCCAAATTTCTCGAATCTCTTGGGGAGCAAAAAAATTGTCAATGGCATCAATATGCCCACGAATAAATGCAACGTTGCTGAGCTTGGACGCAATTGATTTTTTTGCACCAACCCAAAGTCGATTTCCTTTGATATCCATACCAATAAAATTTTGTTGAGCGTACAATGCGGCAAGCCCACAAGTATATTCGCCTTTGCCACAAGCCAACTCGACAACCAGCGGATTTGCATTATTAAAAAAGGTATGCCATTGACCTTTTTTTTCATGCGGAAATTCAAACACATGAGAAAATGTTTTGATTTCTGCGAATTTGAATAGCTTGTTTTTTGACATACGGCGTGGGGGTTTATTTCGGCAATGCTACATGAATTTTTAGAAATAATTTTTACATTCGTTAGCAAAAAAAACTATGGAAATACAAGGAAAAGTAATTCAACTTTTAGCCCTCCAAACCGGCGAAGGAAAAAATGGCGTTTGGAAAAAACAAGATGTTGTTGTCGAAACAAAAAGTCAGTATCCAAAAAAGGTGTGCTTATCTTTTTGGGGCGATAAAATCAACCCTTCTCTACTTGTTGTAGGAGCTGATTTGAAAATTAGTTTTGACGCAGAGAGTCGTGAATATAACGGTCGTTGGTACACCGAATTACGTGCATGGAAAGTAGATACACTTAATGCTGGCGACGCTCCAATCAATAATTCTGGCAGCGACAATTTTATTCCAGAACCTCCTGCTTCTGGCGGAGATGACTTGCCATTTTAAAAGTCGGATAGAGAACACAAGTTCTTTTATATTCAATTCAACAAAGCAACAAAGTGCTGTTTCATTAAGTCCTTTTTTGCTCATACAAACTTTTTCTTTATCTCAATGGCAAAGCAAAAAAAAATAGAACTGATGTCTCCCGCAGGGAGCTTTGAGGCACTACAAGCGGCGATAGATAGTGGTGCAAATTCTGTCTATTTTGGTATAGAACAATTAAATATGCGAGCGGTTTCTTCAATCAACTTTACGATAGAAGACCTTGCGGAAATATCCAAGCGTTGTCAAGAAAAAAATGTCAAAACCTATTTAACGCTCAATACCATTGTTTATGACCACGATTTGAGCGTGATGAAAAAAATGATTGACGTTGCAGTAGAAAACTCTATTAGTGCGGTTATTGCCGCTGACCATGCTGTTATTGCTTATGCTCGTCAAAAAGGAATAAGCGTTCATATTTCTACGCAACAAAACATCACCAACATTGAAACGGTAAAATTTTATTCTCTCTTTGCAGAAACGATGGTATTAAGCCGCGAACTGAGTTTGACGCAAATCAAAACCGTTACAAAAGCCATTCAAGACGAACAAATTAAAGGACCAAAAGGGGAAGCAATACAAATAGAAATTTTTGGACACGGTGCCTTGTGCATGGCAGTTTCGGGCAAATGTTATTTGAGTTTACATACACACAATTCATCTGCCAACAGAGGTGCTTGCAGACAAAATTGCAGAAAATCTTATACCGTAAAAGATGAAGATGGCATCGAATTACAAATTGACAATGAATACATCATGTCTCCAAAAGACTTGTGTACACTACATATTATCGACCAAGTGATTGAAGCAGGGGTAAATGTTTTAAAAATAGAAGGGCGAGGAAGGGCTGCCGATTATGTTGCCATGACAACAAAATGTTATCGTGAAGCCATTGACGCTTATTATGACCATACGCTAACGCAAGAAAAAATTGGTGCGTGGATGGAAAGATTAAAACAAGTGTACAACAGAGGTTTTTGGGAGGGTTATTATTTAGGACAAGTGTTAGGAGAGTGGACAGAAGACCATCCAGGATCTCATGCAAGCAGAAAAAAGATTCATGTTGGCGTAGCAGAAAAATATTATCCAGAAATACAAATTGGACAATTTGTCTTGTCTGCTTTTGATGTAAAAAAAGGAGACAAAATGATGCTAACAGGAAAAACGACCGGCGTGAAAGAATTTATTTTAAACGACTTTAAAGTAAACGATGAAGACAGAAGCGTTGCCACAAAAGGTGAAAAAATCACCCTTCCTTTAGGTTTCAAAATACGCCAATCAGACAAATTATATAAACTTATTGACGTTGAATAAAATGGTGATTACACTACAAAGAGACAAGTGTATTGGCTGTACGTTTTGCAAAGAACACGCCCCTCTTTTTTTTACACTATCTCAAAAAGATGGAAAGGCGGTGTTATTAAATTCGACAAACAAAAAAGGGTTTCACACGCTCAAACTCAACAACAACGATGGTTTTGAAGACGTTGCCAAAGCAAAAGAAAGTTGTCCCGTGAAGATTATTAAAGCAATAGAAACTTAGTGCCTTATTCTTTAAGTAGGGTTGAAGCACCTCTACCAAACATTTCATCGTCTTTGTCTAAGCGCGTATTATCTTCTAATCCATACTCCTTACGCAACGGAAAATAATCCATCTCATCTACGTTGAGAATGCGTTTTAGATTCGGGTGTCCAATAAACTGTACACCAAAAAAATCATACGTTTCTCTTTCCATCCAATTTGCGGCAGCAAATAATGCAGACGCACTAAACACTTCGGGGTTTTCAATTGGCACATTGACTTTTATTCTTATCGTATTCTTTTTTTCTAACTGATGCAAATGATAAACAACTTGCAACTCTTGACCTTTTTTTTCAGGAAAATGGACCGCTGTTAAGTCTGCAAGAAATCGATATTGAAAATTTTCATTGTCATATAAAAACGTCAATACTTTAAGGCTTTGCGGTTGTGTCGTTTCAAATTCCATTACGCCAAAACTTTCTAAAAAATTATGGACAGCATTTGGAAACTGTTGGTCTAAAGTTTGTTGAAGGACTTCTATTGTGTTGGTCATATTTTTGTTTGTAAAAGAATAAAGAAAAATAAGAAATTATTTTTTTGCAACGTACAAAGTGCAAATGCCAAAAGTAAGCGGCTGAACTGTAACGTCTTTAAATTGATGTTGGAATAAAATTTCTTTTAAGCGAGAAGGTTCAGGAAATGCAGCGGAACTTTTATTCAAATACGCATAAGCATTTTTGTCTTTTGATATCAAGCGTCCTAAGAAATCAATGAACACTGTGGCATACAATTGATAGAAAAGTTGTATGATTTTTTTTTGTGGTGTAGAAAACTCCAAAATAATCAAAGTGCCGTTAGGTTTTAATACTCTACTAATTTCTGCTAATCCTGCATTCAAATTTTGAAAATTGCGAATACCAAAAGCAACGCTTGCAAGGTCAAAGGTGTGATTTTTAAAATTGAGCTCTTCGGCATCTTGTGTTTGCATTTCTATCCGTGAGGAAAGATTTTCTTTTGCAATTTTCTGCTTCGCAAATGCCAACATTTCTGTAGCTATGTCTATTCCAATCACTTTTGCCGTCGGCATTTTTTTTGCAATTTGAATGGCTAAATCTCCTGTTCCTGTTGCAATGTCTAAAACAAAAGCATGGGGTAGGTTTTGCATTTTACGAATTGCGGTGCGTCTCCACAAAACGTCTATTCTAAAACTCAACAAACGATTTAATCGGTCATAATTTTTTGCAATATGATTAAACATCAATGCCACTTGCTCTTTTTTATTAAGCGAGGAATGTTGATAAGGCAAAATATTGTCGTGGTCGTATGACATGGCGTTTATTTAAAATAAAGGTCGTTGTAATCTTCTTTGTCTTTGTCTGTTTTTTTATGCTTTATTTCATTGTTGTTAATGTTGTTTTTTTGAATTGTTGTTTCATAATTCTGTGGCATCAGAAAATGTTTTGTGCTGTCTTTTATAAGCCCCGGCGTTTCGTAAACATTTTTTACAAAGCTCGCAAACACGGGCATTGCAGCCTTTCCGCCAAAACCCATATTGGAAGTGAGGCTAATAAATCTTTGGTCACAACCCACCCAAACGCCAGCAACTAAATTTGGCGTATAGCCAATAAACCACGCGTCTGAATTGTCATTTGTTGTTCCTGTTTTTCCTGCCACGTCTCCCCTCACGTTATACTTATATCTCATGCTTGCGGCGGTTCCAAAATCGACAACATTTTTCATCAACTGCGACATCAAATAAGCGTCTGATTCTCCAATAATATTTTTCTTTTCTGTTCCATACGATTTTAAAATATTGCCATTTCTGTCTTCAATTCTTGTAATGTAAATTGGTTTTACGGTAAAGCCTCTGCCCGGAAACATCGAATATGCCCAAATCATTTCAAACAAAGAAATTTCCATTGTTCCTAAACTTAATGAAGGCACGGCGTACAAATTACTGCTGATGTTTGTGTTTTGTAAGAATTCGACAAATCGCTTCGGTGTTACCTGACGAATCAAATACGCTGACACATTATTTAACGACAACGCCAATCCCCTCCATAAAGGCACATAGTCGCTCGAGTCATAATCTGTATTGTGCGAGCACCAATTTTCATATTCCGGAAAACATTGCGACACATTAGGGCAAAGTGTATTGTAATTATAGCCCAAATCCATAATTGCCAAAGCATACAAAAGCGGTTTAATAGAAGACCCTACTTGTCGCTTTGTGTTTGTATTAACGTGGTCATATTTAAAATATTTATAGTTGATCCCGCCGACCCACGCTTTCACGTGACCATTCTTCACGTCCATTGCCATAAAACCTGTTTGCAAAAATTGATGCATGAGTTTAAGTGAATCTAAAGGCGACAGTACGGTATCTTTTTCTCTGTACACATTCCAATCAAACACTTTCATGGAAATTTTTTTTCCAAAAGCATCTTTAATTTGTTGTTCGTCCCAACCGGCCTCTACTAAGCCTTTATAGCGTTCTGTTTGTTTGATTAACCCTTGCAACACAGTTGGTTGCGCGTCCCAAATTTTTTTGTTTTGAATATTTGTTTGTGAGTTAAGCAAGTTTTGCATAATCGGCAAATGCGTGTTCACCGCCTGCTCTGCAAATTGTTGCATACGTGAGTCTATGGTTGTATAAACTCTTATGCCGTCTTTGTAAATATCATACGATTCCCCATTTGGTTTTTTGATCGTTTTTAAAATTTTGCGTACATCGTCTCGTACAATTTCTCTAAAGTGGGTTGCCATGCCAGACTGTTCGTCGAGTTTTAAATAACGTATCGTCATTGGCTTTGACTTACTACCAATTGCCATTGCTCCTGTAATAAAATCATTTTTATACATCTGTTCAATAACGGTGTTCCGTCTTTGTATGGCGGCTTTGGGGTTGCGTTTTGGATTGTAAATTGTATTGCCTTTTAACATGCCAACCAACACGGCGGCTTCTTCTAATTCTAAGTCTAAAGGGGCTTTTTGAAAATATGTTTTAGAGGCGTTCTTGATGCCGTATAAATTTTCTCCAAAGGGGACGCTATTCAAATAAAGGGCTAAAATTTCTTCTTTAGAAAAATGGCGTTCTAATTTCACGGCAATAATCCATTCTTTTATTTTTTGGTTAATTCTTTTAAAGGTGCCTTTTGCACGGTGATTTGACGCATCAATGTCTGACAGCATATTCAATGCTAATTGTTGCGTGATGGTGCTTGCACCCCCTTTGGGAGACAAGGTGAGAACGCCAACAAGTGCCCGCAATAATGCACGAATATCAATTCCGCTATGGTCATAAAAACGCTCGTCTTCGGTTGCGATTAAGGCCTTTACAACATAAGGAGAAATGTCTTCATACTTGACGTGAATTTTGTCTTTTTGATAAAACTTGCCAATCATAACACCATCTTCAGAAAACACTTCTGACGAAACAATTGCAGACGGATTTTGCAAATCATCAATAGACGGCATCTCGCCAAACACGCCCCAAGAGGTCAGGCTAATAATTAAAAAAATGAGTAAAAAAATACTCAAAACAATAACCCAAAAAATGTTGATTTTTTTCTTCGCAAACGAATTTTTCATGCGCTATTAAAAGTTCTTTTGTTATGAAGGAATAAATTCTTGCGCGTTAATTTTTTTAACAAGGGAACGAATATAATCGGCAGATAAACATAATGCAAGATTATTTTGAATAATCGATAAAAAACTCGGACATGATTTTCCTCTCAAACAAATACTTGACACGGTATAAAAAATTACATTCACGGCGATAAAAATTATTATGAACTAAAAAACAAATCAATGCTAGTACAACCATTACAACAAATTATTGAATTAGAAGGACAATTACCCATTTATATAGAAACGGGAAAATTAGCCCGACAAGCAGACGGAGCGGTAACCGTAAAGCAAGGCAACTGTGTGATATTAGCCACTGTTGTTGCCAATAAAGAAATGAAAGAAGGACAAAGTTTTTTTCCACTTACGGTAGATTACGTTGAAAAATTTGCTTCTGCAGGAAGAATTCCTGGCTCTTTTCATAAACGCGAAGGCAGAATTACAGACTATGAAATTTTAATTAGCCGTTTAATTGACCGTGCTTTACGACCGTTATTTCCTGAAGATTATTTATGCGAAGTGCAAATTTTGGTAACGCTCATTTCTTCTGACCCTGAAATTATGCCTGATGCTTTGGCATGTTTGGCAGCCTCTTCGGCACTTGCAGTCTCGGACATTCCATTAAAAGAATTTATTTCTGAAGTGCGTGTGGGCAGAGTAGATAAGGCTTTTGTTATCAACCCAAGCAGAACACAATTAGAAAAAGCGGATATGGATTTTATGATTGCAGCATCAATGAAAAGCCTCGTGATGGTTGAAGGTGAGTCAAAAGAATGTTCTGAAGCGGATTTGTTAAAAGCCATTGCTTTGGGACAACAAGCCATTCAAAAACAAATTCAAGCCCAAGTAAAACTGCGTACAGCAAAAGGAATTACAAAGAACAGAGAATATACAAAACCAAAAACGAATGAAGCATTGCAAGAAAAAGTAATCGCCTTTGCACAAAAAAAAGTAATTGCCGTTGCAGAACAAGCTTTGCCAAAACACGAAAGAAGTGCAGGTTTTAAAGCCATCAAAGAAGAGCTTGTTGCTTCTTTTGCAGAAGGTGAGTTAAGCGATGAAGACAAAAAATTAACCAGCAAATATTTTGAAGATTTGATTTGGGAAGAAGTGCGCAACATGATGTTAGACAAACGCAAACGTTTAGACGGCAGAAAAATGGACGAAGTTCGCCCACTCGCAATGGAAATAGACGCATTGCCTTCTCCACACGGCTCTGCATTGTTTACACGAGGAGAAACCCAATCGCTCACAACCGTAACTTTAGGAACAAGCTTAGACGAACAATTGATTGAAACAGCTGCAAAATCAGAATACAACAAATTTCTACTCCACTATAATTTTCCGCCATTTTCTACAGGAGAAGTAAAACCAATGAGAGGCCCCGGCAGAAGAGAAGTTGGACACGGAAATTTAGCCCTACGTTCTTTAAAACAAATGTTGCCAAGTGCGTTAGACTTTCCTTATACAATAAGAATTGTGAGCGACATTTTAGAATCAAACGGCTCTTCATCAATGGCAACCGTTTGTGCGGGTTCTCTTGCACTTATGGACGCTGGTGTGCCCTTTAAAAAACACGTTAGCGGCGTAGCAATGGGTTTGATTACAAGAAGTGGCGACAGTAAATACGCTATTTTAACAGACATTCTTGGCGATGAAGACCATTTAGGCGACATGGATTTTAAAGTAACTGGAACACAAGACGGTATTTGTGGTGTACAAATGGATATTAAAGTTGACGGCATTAGCATGGAAATGATGACACAAGCATTAGACCAAGCAAAAGCAGGCAGATTGCACATTTTGTCCGCCATGGTTGCTTGCACACCAGCACCAAGAACAGAAGTAAAACCACACGCTCCACGTATGACGCAAATTATTGTGGACAAAGAATTTATTGGTGCAATTATTGGGCCCGGAGGAAAAATCATTCAAGAAATTCAAAGAGAGACGGGTGCTGTTATTACCATTGAAGAGGTGAATGGCAAAGGCGAGGTAACCATTTCTGCTGTGCAAAAAGAAAGCATGGACAAAGCCCTCAATTGGGTTAAAGGCATTATTGCTATTCCAGAAGTTGGTGCAACTTATGCTGGCGTTGTCAAAGGCGTTCAAGATTTTGGTGCATTTGTTGAATTTATGCCTGGCAAACAAGGCTTACTCCACATTTCAGAAATTACGTGGAAACGCTTAGAAACGATGGACGGCATTTTTAAAGAAGGCGACAAAGTAGAAGTTAAACTCATGGCGGTTGATCCTAAAACAGGCAAATACAAACTCAGCAAAAAAGCGTTGTTGCCGAGAGAGTAGTTGTTGAATGATGGGTAGTGTGTTGTATTGTTTTGCGATGAGTGGAAATGATATTGTTTTATCTGTTTGTTTATATGTTTGTTTATATGTTTGTAAACTTATATGCAACGCTAATAAAATTGTCCTAAGAAAATGCTTGTTGAAGAAATACAAAAATATGTTGGTCTCATAATCGCCTTAATTGTAGCGATTGGAGGTTTTATCTATTGGCACTTTAAGACAATTAACGGCTTTAAAGATGAAATTCACAAATTGGCTTTAAAGCAAAAAGAATTAGAACATAGGGACGAGTTACAGCAACAGACAATAGATCAACTCAATGAACTCTATCCAATATTCACATCTGTTTTTGAAAAATTAAATCGCAAAAAGAAATGAATACATTCAAAATAAACCATAAAAAGCTCTCTTATCTAGGCGATCGAGTTAAACTCCAAACTGCAACAAAACAAGAGAAAGACGAATTCATGACAATGTTGTATCAAAATGGCAATATCACTCAAAAACAATATCAAGAATATAACACAAACAAAAATGTTGACGATTTGGTAAATGTAGGACTTGCTGTAGGTGCGATACTTTTAATCGGCAGTTTAATTAAAGAACTTGTTCCTAGCAAATAGAAAATTCAATATTATTCTTTACGGCATCTTGAATAATCAACGAAACAAAAATACATTATAGACTTTTTCTTTGAAAAAGAACCAAAACAATTTAACTCTCTGACACAAGGTTAAATAATAGCGATGGTGCACCTTGTATTAGAAGAAGTTAAACAGAAGAGTGCGTTTTAGGGGTTATCTTTTATTCGTCATAAAGAATGAAAATGTGCAAATATAATAGATTGATATTGGTTACGGTGTATCGTGTTCTTCCTCACACCTCAAAATTATTATCCATTCAGCCATCAAACCCAAGACAACTACAACATTTATAATAACCTAAAAAAAACCAATGAAAAAGCCCGAAGTTTCAGAATACAAATCCTCTTTTCAATATTATATTGACCTTGTTGATGAAGGCAGTTTTTTTGACGCTTTAAACGCCAACACAAAATTTGCAATAGAATTCTTCAATCACGTTCCCAAAGAGTTATTAAATCACAGATATGAAGAAAATAAATGGACAGTTAAACAGGTCTTCATGCACATAATTGACACAGAAAGAGCATTTGCGTTTAAGGCGTTTGTGTGTGCACGAGGAGATGCGAACACGCCGTTACATCGAATGGACGAAAACCTGTACGCAACAAACATTGATGTTACAGACAGAAAGATAGAAAGTTTGATTAATGAATTTGTGTCGGTTAGAAATCATTCAAAATCCTTGTTTGAGCATCTTTCAGAAGAACAAAGTATGTTTTTAGGCAACTGTATCACTTATAAAATATCTGCAAGAGCATTAGGGTTCATGATGATTGGACACGTTAAGCATCATATAAAAATTATTAGCGAAAGATATTTGCAAAAATAAAAGCAAAAGCTCCCAACATCAGTTAATAGAATTTTTTATCTCCTACAACATGTAGAACAACCTTTTATTCAATAGTAACTCGCTTGTATTATAGCAACCGTGATTAAACTTTTAAATTATGCTCACCATTGACAACTATTTAGACAATCATTACATTCACAGAAGCAATTGGTTAAGAGCGGCTGTTTTAGGAGCAAACGATGGAATAATCTCTATTTCAAGCCTTGCTATTGGAGTGGCTGCCGCAAGTGATACTAAAGAACCTATTATTTTAACAACTGTAGCGGGGCTTGTTGCCGGAGCATTGTCTATGGCTGCTGGAGAATATGTTTCTGTAAGCTCTCAAACTGACACAGAAAAGGCAGATATTGAAAGAGAGGAAGCAGAACTCAAAGAAATGCCAGAAGAGGAACTCCATCTTTTAGCTCAAATCTATGAGAAACGAGGATTGAAAAAAGAAACCGCAATGCAAGTGGCAATCGGATTGACAGAAAAAGATGCTTTAGGGGCACACGTCCGAGAGGAATTGGGCATCAACGAAATAAGCCAAGCAAATGCAATGCAAGCCGCCTTGTCGTCTGGAGCATCGTTTATTATTGGTGGAATTTTGCCCCTTTTCGTCGTTCTTTTTGCAACTATTAACAAAATGGAATATTGGCTTTACGGTTTTACGCTAATTTTTCTGATTATTTTAGGCGTTGCCTCAGCAAAAACAGGCGGCTCAAGCGTCAATAAAGCAATTGTACGAATTACAATTTGGGGAACTTTAGCAATGGGCATATCTGGACTAGTCGGCTATATATTTGGGGTTAATACATAGTTTTAAAAGTTATCAACGTTGTTGATCATTTTTAGTCCAGAAATCAATAGAATTACTGCTGTTGAATTTAGCACTTCTGCCCCCATTTTCACAAACCCGTGTTATGCATAGTGCTTTTTTCTGCTATTAATTTTGTTTCTGTTTGTCCTGTTTTGCCTTGGAGACTCTTTTGCTTTTTTTGTTTGGCTTTGTGCGTTGGAAAAACACAAATATGCCACCAAATGCGTTGGCTAAATATCTTTGATAATGTTTAAAAAGTCCTCTAATTTATATGCTCCGTCAACTGTCCGTCTTTCGTAAACCATGAAGTAACGATAATTATTTCCTGCTTTACTTGCCCAAAGTCCGCCAAGTCTTATTTTCTGTTCTGCGTCTAAGTGGTCGCCTTTTGTTTCAAGTAAAATTGTCTTGCCGCTGTTTGTATGAATGATGAAGTCAGGATAATGATTTACAAAACCGTTAATTCTAAACCCTTTTCGTTCTATATTCCTTGTCCAAAAAGTAATGTTTGCCATGTTACCAATTTCATTGATTACACGTTCTTCATAACTGTTCATGCTTCCTTCTTTCTCGTAAAGCGATTTTGTAATATCTTTCGCTGTTTCGCTCGGAGAAATATTTTTTGCTAAAGAGAATGACGGTTTAATAAACACCTTGTCTGTGTCTAAAAAGTCTTTGAATTTCTTCTCCGCAAATTGCTCGGAAAGGGCAATGATTTTAAACTTGATTTTGTCTTTGTAAGTGTATTCGTTGGCTGCTAAATCCCCAAACTGCTCATCTTTGAAATCTTCTAAAATTCGATTGATATATTGTTCAATTTCCTTGTCGGCAATTGGAAACATATTGCCAATTAAACCCATCAAGCGTTTTGTAAAATTTTTTACTCTGCTATCTTTTCTTGAAGGGTCAAGAATGTACGCCATTACGCTTTCTTTCACTTCACCGTCAAGCCTTACAAATGTTGGGGTATGTTCTTTTTTGGTTTCATCTAAATCCACTTTGTAGAGTTCTGAAGTAATGCTGTCAAAAGCAATGTTGGTGTCAGCTTTACGCAATGCAAAACCATCTAAAAGATTTTCCTTTTCTAATGGCAATTCTTCTTCTTTCTTTCCGAATAAGTCGTTGGCAGGAACTTTCAAAAAAAACTGTGGCAATTGAATTTGTCCTGCTTTTTCTTGGAAAATGTCTTTTATGCTGTATGTTTTCACAAGCTGCTGTATTTCGTTTGGCAAAGTCATTGTGTTGTTAGCTTCCATTTCAGAAACTGTTTTTTCAAAGGCTTCATTTTGCTCCATCGCTGCTTTCTCAATTTCTGAAACTGTTGTGTTTGGCAATTCAGTTTCCGAAGAAACTAAAATTCTTGTTGTGTCAATGTCAGAAGTAATATCTTCTGCTGTTTTTTGGCTTGTTGAAAAAATAGTTAATTGTTGTAAAGGGTCTTGTTTTTTTGCTTCTTCCAACATTGCAGGGTCAACCAGTCTATAATCTTTGTCGCTGAAACCTGCTTTGTTTAAGCCTTTCACGATGTTGTCTAAAGTGTCCAGAAATTTTGATGATGCTGTCAAAACATAGCTCAAATTGAGTAGCGGAAAGTTGTGTTTCATTACATAAGGTTGGCGTAAAACCCTGCCTAAAATTTGTTCAACATCAACTGCCGAACTCTTGTCTGCCAACGACGCTAAGATGTAGGCAAACGGACAGTCCCAACCTTCTTTTAATGCGTTAATGGTAATAATGTAACGGACTTCACACTCTTTACTCATTAAGTCAATGCCTTTTATTTCATTGATGTTTGCCGTTTTTATTTTGATTTGTTCGGCAGGAATTTTTAACTCAATTAATTTTTCTTTTAGTTTCTGAATATTTGATTTTTCTTCTTCTTCATTCAAAAAGTCTTTACCGTTTTTTGGTTGTGCTTGAAACAACACAATAGGACGAATGTATTTACCGCCTTTTTTTTCTTCTTCAATGGTTTGCAATTCCAACCGCTTTTGAAGTTGTAAGCTGGAATTGATTACTTCTGTTTTGTCTTGATGGTTGTAAACAATTACAGGCAGTTTCACCATATTTTCCTTTTTCAATTCCAAGGCATCAATGAAACTTACAATGTTACTGTTCTTTCTCGGAGTGGCTGTAAGGTCAAGAATAAAACAAGGATTAAATTCTTTGAGCATATCCACACTTAATTCCGTTTCTGCGTTGTGGCTTTCGTCGACAACTATCATAGGGTTTAAATATTGCATTACTTTCATTAACGAAATTTCTTCGTTTTTGCCAAGTAAGCTTTCAAACGATTGAAGCGAACCGTTTTGTTCAAATACTTTTCTACCTTCTTTGTTGGCAGTTCTGATGCTGTCAAAACTCAAAACAAAAATATTCAACTGCTCTTTAACCGAAGTGGCATTAAAGCCGCTTCCCTGCAACAATGCGGCTTTGTCAAACACCTCCACCTTATTACCAAAATGAGAATTTATTTTTTGTCTATAAGGGTGGTTTGTATCTTTTAGGTTTTTAATGGTTTGGTCTAAAATGGTAATGGATGGAACTAACCAAACAACCGCCTTGAGTTTGTCGTAAACAAAGGCATCAAAAATGGTTTTGATTGCATTACAAGCAATAAAGGTTTTACCACCTGCCGTTGGCACTTTTACACAAATATGTGGCACTCGTGCTACATTGTTTTTGTATGGTTCTATGGCTGTGCCAGCAAACGGAAACAATGGAGTTTTGGGGTGCTTTGCCCAAAAATTATAAAAAGCGTCTTTCACGTCTTTGATTTCTTGAACGTGTTCCAAAAACAATGAAAGGTCGTTTATTACTTGTTGTTGATAGGGTTTTAGTTCCATTTACGATTTTTGATTTACGATCTGGGATTGTTTGCTCTACTTGTCTTTATTGAAGCAACAACTATTGATAATATTTCGTTTACTTCTTTTTTGAATGATTCTACTCTTCCAGATAATACCAATTTACTTTCTTCAAGTATTTCAAGCCAATAGTGAGTCTCATCTGTTTCTTCTTCTACAATTTTTAGTTTGTTTATAAACTCGGCAGTTGATTTGGCTCGGCAAGCAGCTCTATAATTTGCGCCAATTGATGTTGAACTTCTTACGATTTGTTTCGCAATTGCCCAAGCAGATGGCTTATTAGGCAATTCATCAATTAACTTTATTACTTCTAATCCTATTAGTTTAGTTCGTTTTTTTATTTGCTCTTGCATAATCGTAAATCTAAAATCGTAAATCGTCACTTTTTCAATTTTTTAATCTCCTTATCAAAGTCTGAAATGATTTTTTGAGTTTTGTTAAACTCCTCATATTCTTTCACTGCTTTTTTATCTGCTTGCAGTTTAGAAATTCTGCCTTTGCCTTGCAATATTTTATATTCGTTAAATGTCAAAAACTTGTTTACGCTATCTGCCAATTGCTCCATTGTAAAAGTATTTTCTCGTTCTATCAAACCTTCTATGTAGTCAAAATAGCCTGTTATGGTTCTTTCTAATTGGCTAATTTCTTTTTCTTGCAAATAATTTTTTGCAACAATTACATCTGTTTTTATTATTCGTCCTTCTGGTGCATTTTTCCATGTGGTAAGCCCCATGTTTTCTTTCTTTGTATTTGCCGACTGATGGATGATTTCTGCGGCTGTTTTTCCTGTAATGGCAAAATGAAATTTGTTTTGTACCATTGCATAAAAATGCTTTGTGATGTCTGAGTTTTTATCATAATCAATACTACACTCGGCAAAAAAATCTGTTACTTGTTGGTAAATTCTGCGTTCGCTGGCTCTGATAGAACGAACCCTACGCAATAATTCTTTAAAATAGTCTTTACCAAAAAGGGTTTGCCCTTGTTTTAGTCGGTTATCATCTAAAACAAAACCTTTGATAATATATTCTTTTAGTGTTTGTGTAGCCCAAATTCTAAATTGAGTTGCTTTGCTTGAATTGACTCGATAACCAACTGAAATAATTGCATCAAGATTATAATATTCTATATCTCTGTTTACCTGTCGTTCGCCTTCTTGTTGAACTGTTCGGAAATTCCGAACAGTTGTATCTTTTTGTAATTCGTTGGTTTCAAAAATATTAGAAAGATGCTCGCTAATGGTTGATTTTACTACGCCAAAAAGTTCGCCCATATTTTTTTGGGTAAGCCACACGGTTTCTCCTTCTACAAAAACATCTACCTTAACTTCTCCGTTTGGGTTATGGTAGATAATAAAATTAGTACTTTCTTCCATCGCTTAAAATTTTGTTATGTCTCTTGGTATTTTTTTGAAAATGATGTGGTGTTTTGTCATGTAATTTTTTGTGAGCAAACAGTTGTCGGCATAAATTACATACTGCTCTGCTTTCGTTTTCATGGTGGCTAAAAAAGCATGGTCTAAGGTGGTTAATCTATCTTGCTCATAATTGAAGTAATACGCGGTATCATTTTTCTTGTCCAGGAAGTACTTGTTATCATTTACGATTTTCGATTTGGGATTTTCGATTTGATGCAATCGTAAATCGTCATTCGTAAATCGTAAATTTTCTTTGGTTTCGGTGTAATAAACATATTGCCTTATTTTTTCAACGCCAACAATTTCATTCAAATTGCCATCTTCTAAAAACATGGGTTGTCCTAATTCATAAAAATCAAAACTTCCACGCGTGCTTTCTGTTGTTCCATAACCTTTGATTACTCTTTTTACCCTTTCTGCTGTGATTGTTTCAGCATAATCTTCCATTTCTATGCAAATGAATTTTCGTTTGCCCCCATCTTCTTTGTTGAGGTTCAAAACGGCATGGGCGGTAGTGCCACTTCCCGCAAAGGAGTCGAGAATGATGGAGTTTTTATCAGCACCCAATTGAATAATTCTCTCCATCAATTTTAATGACTTGGGAGTATCAAAAGGTAAATTACTTTCAGGAAATAATCTTTTAATTTCCTTTTTTGCATCTTGTGTATGTCCTACTTCTTGATAAGTCCAAACAGTCATTGGTGTAATTCCTTGTTTTACCTCAGATAAAAATCTTTTAATTGATGGTTTTGCATCGCCTTTAGGTCCAAACCAAATTCTATTGTCTTTCAAAAACTCTTGGTATCTATCTTTGTTTAACCTCCAACTATAACCCTGGGGTGGTAACACTTTTTTTTTGCTAGGTATTTCAATTTCATAAATATTACTTTCTACTGCTGGCCCAACGCTTAAGTCGCTTGATTTCCACAAACCCCTTGGGTCATTATCGGGATTTTTATATCTATCGTTTGCCTCTTCACTTCTTTCTAATCTGTTCATTTGAAAAATAGAATTGTTTTTACAATAACTAACAACAAAATCATGGTTTTGTGAAAAAGTCTTTTTTAAATTTACAGGAGAATATGCTCTTTGCCAAATCACATTCGTTATAAAATTTCCTCCTCCAAAAATTTCATCACATATCAATTTCAAATTGGCTTGCTCGTTGTCGTCAATGGAAATAAAAATTGCTCCATCGTCTGCCAACAATTTGTGTAGCAATTTTAACCGAGGATACATCATGCAAAGCCATTTGTCGTGCCTTGTAAGGTCTTCGGCTTCTTTGCCAACAACCTTTCCAAGCCACTTTTTTATTTTTGGGTCGTTTACATTGTCGTTATACACCCAACTTTCGTTTCCTGTATTGTAAGGTGGGTCTATGTAAATGCACTTTACTTTTCCTTCGTATTCTGGCAATAGGGCTTTAAGGGCTTCAAGATTGTCGCCATGTATTATTTTGTTTCCGCTGTTGGTTTCTTTTTCGGTTTGTGTTCCGTTGTCAAAGCCATAGGAATGTTCCAATACTTTAAACGAAACATCTAGGTGATGATTGATAACTTTATCTTTTCCTATCCAGTGTAATGTTGGCATCTATATATTTCAATTGGTTTTTATTGGTCGTAAAGATAAATTTTTAAACCCTGTTGTTCTTAAAAGTTGCCGTCAAGGGTTCCATTGCCCAGTTGTCGAATGGTTTTTGGGTGCTGTTGGAGGTAAACAAAATGTGGTGCAAAAGCGTTGGCATTTTGCCTTTCATTTTTCTGTCGGTTTAATTGTTGCACTGTCGGGCTATTAGGGTGGCGGATAACGGGTTGGGGCTTTGCGAAGAAGGGGAATTTGAATTCCAAATGTTCAATTTAGCACAAATGTTGATAGAAGTACTTATGTTCAATTTAGCACTTCTGCCCCTTTTGGGCAAACCCTTTTTCGCCGATCGCCCTTTTTCGCCTCTGTTTTAAAAAGTTATTTTAATTTACTTAATTCAAAAAGTTTATTTTTAAATTCGTTTATTCGCCCTGATAAACTATCTCCATTGTCTAATATATTTTTTGCTGGACTTGTAATTTCAAGTCGATCAAGTCTTGATTTAATAGCCATTCTCCCATAAAAAAATCTCCATTTTTGAGCATTGATTTGTGAAGCGAACCATAATAACTCATTTACCGTCATTGAGAATTTTGGAACTAAAACTCTAACAGAACTTCCTCCATTACCACGAGCCATAAAACGCCAAGGCTGAACATATGCTTGTCCAAAAGCTGTAACAGTTATTGCACCACAAGGAAATAACTCTTCCTCTTCTTCTGCTACAAGTCTGATTATGCTGTTTAATGTGTCACCACTTGAAATATAAGGGCAATTACCTTCGCTATAATTTTTTTCTCCCGAAGATTTTCCATTTAGTACATTAAAAAAATCTGATACCTTACCTTTTTTATTTAATGGAAATTTTGGTAGTTCTTGCCATTCTTCTGTAAAGTACTTCAAGTACTTCATCTGCAATTTCAGGAATAGCCGAAATTGCTTGGAACATTGATAAAATTAGTCTTTGTTCATTTGTTTCTAACTCTTGTGTTGTAAGTTTTGGTTGTGGTAGCCATTGTTGAGGGCTAAACTCCTGACCATCTAATATTTTGTCGCTTTGAATTATTGTTGCACAGTCTGAATTTATTTTTTTACCTTGTTTAAATAAATTAAACATATCAAAAATTTCTGGCAATTGACTTCCGCTTGTTTCAATACGCTTACCTTTTAATTTATCATAACCATCATTCCAAATCCTTCCCATAAAAACATCATCTTTATTTCCTTGCGGTATATGAGCTTTCGCTATTAGAATTGAAGTTGGAGCTGCGGTAGGGTAAAAAAGTTCTTCAGGCAAACTTATTACGGCTAATAGTGTATGGTTTTTTATAAATTTTCCTCTCCAAGTTGAATTATCATCATCTGCAAATATTCCTGCTTTAACAACAACTGCAATTAGCCCACCTGGTTCTAAAGCATCTAAAGCATTATCAATGAAATCTCTTTCAGGTTCGCCCTCTTGAGAAAAAGGTGGATTTAAGAATGCTCTACTAAATTGTCCTTTTACGGCATTCATATTTGTTTTGTCAAAGCAATTACCATTTTCTATATGGCTTTTCCCATCTCCTCTAAAAAACATATTTAGTGTTGCTAAAGCCCAAACTGTTGGGTTTGTATCAAAACCATACATTGATTGCTTTATTTTTTCAATTGCTTTCGGTCCTTTTGCACTTGACATCATTTTGTCAAATGCAGCTACTAGAAAACCACCTGTTCCACTTGCTATATCAATTACTTTGTCTCCAAGTCTTGCTTCAATTAAATCAACGCAAAATTTAGTTATATGTCTTGGTGTAAATACTATACCTAAAGCATTATTGTCATACCCATATCTTAAAAATGCTTCATAAAAAAGTCCAAGAAAATCAGTGTCGGTTTGCAAAACCGAACGAATATTTAGCCTTTTTAAAATGGAAATAATCCTTTGAATTTTAGGTGCTAACCTTTGATAGTCATTTCCTGTTAATTGTAAAGCGTCAAATAATTTTTGTTTCTTTTGCTTATCTAAATCTACACTTTCCATTATTGCCTCTTTAACTAATTTGTTTAAAGAGGTTAATTCATTGCCACTTATAGTGTCTATTTCTCCTTGGTATAACGCTGTAACAATTGCACCAATTACTTTAGGTCTTAATGGTGCTTCAATTTTGGCTTGTCGTAATATTTTTGATAATTCAATTGCTGATTCTACAAATTCGGCACTACTTGGGACAGAAACATTTGTAGTTGAATCGTCTGCTTGAATTGCTAATTCTGTTTCTTTTTTTGAAGGGATAGTCGTAAGTTCATAACCTCCTGATTTTAATTGCTCCCAATTTTTACCCTTTAAATATCTTACTTTTACGTGAAAGCCATTATCTTCTTCTCCTGCTACTCCGACTGCTATTTTTATAGAAAACTTTTTTGTTGCATTAATTGTATTAGCATAGTCAACAGCTTCTTGTATAGATTGGTCAATTTTTTTTATATCATTTTTTGCCTCAATAACGATTGTTGGTTCTCCTTTGAAACAAACCAAAAAGTCAGGTCTTTCTTGACCTAATCGAATTGTAGGGAAGTGATTAACTATTTCTTGTTCTTCTAAAAAATCTCCACCTTTTGAAATATGATTAATATCCCAACCTCTTTTATTGCTGATTGTTCTTACAAAGTATCTAGTTCTACTTTCTGAACGCTTTGTTTTTGCCATTTATTATGATAGAAATTATTTGTTTATTAAGGGCGAAAAGTTACTATTTTAATTTTTGTTTATCACTCTTTAAGTGTTCAAATTTGTCTACTGTTGATAGTTTACACGGTCGCTCCTAGGTGTCGGCTAACTCGCTCATATACGATATAAAACTTCGTATATACGCCTGTATTTGGTTAGATATGCACAGTTTTGTTTCGCTTTTTATTAAAATCGAACATAATAATTTTTCTTACAAATCGCCAAATGGTCTTTTAATTTGTTCAAACTAAGCCTGCCTGATTTAGTGCTTGTTTTAAATCGCTTTGTAAGCTTTTATCTGAATATGGATTTTCCACTTCTTGCCCTTCAAACAAAACCGTTTTTGGTTGGTAACCATTTCAAATTAAAGGGATAAATGAAGTGCAAAAATGAGAGCGATTTTCAATTCTAATTCAAATAATGACGATTATAAATACGATCGCTTAGCCGAACAACGAATAATAAATAGCAGACTACTACAAAACAATTTTGTCCCGCTGAATAACATTCAAACACAGCGATTTGCAACTCGCCCTAAAAAAGTTTTATTTGTCTTTTTTTAATGAAAATTAGTTGTTCTCGTTTTCATCCATATTTTTCTATTCGATTTTTTGATTTTTATTTTACCCCATGACCATTCAAATTACCCTAAAAGACGGTTCAAAAAAAACATTCCCGAAAGGCATTACGCCACTTGAAATTGCCCACAGCATTTCTCCTAACCTCGCCAAACAAGTGCTTATTGCAAAAGCACAAAACACTTTAATCGAAGTGCATACGCCCTTGCAACAAGACACGGCTTTGCAATTATTAACTTGGCAAGACGCAGAAGGCAAAAGCACGTTTTGGCATTCTTCGGCACATATTATGGCAGAAGCCTTACTGGCTTTTTTTCCTAATACAAAACTCGGCATTGGGCCTGCGATAGAAAATGGTTTTTATTATGACGTTGATTTAGACGGCAAAACATTGAGCGAAGACGATATCAAAAAAATAGAAATAAAATTTTTGGAATTGTCTCAGCAAAACAATTCATTTCAAAAAGAGAATATTTCAAAAACACAAGCAATTGAATTTTTTACTCAAAAAAATGATCCTTACAAATTAGACTTGTTAGAAAATTTGCAAGACGGCAGTATTTCTTTTTATACACAAGGTGGATTTACCGATTTGTGCAAAGGTCCGCACATTCCGCATACGGGTTTTGTAAAGGCTTTTAAAATTTTAAATCTTGCTGGTGCCTATTGGCGTGGTGATGAAAAAAATAAAATGCTGACGCGTTTATACGCCACTTCTTTTCCAACAGGAAAAGACTTGACGGCACATTTAACACTATTAGAAGAAGCAAAAAAAAGAGACCACAGAAAGCTGGGAAAGGAATTAGAGTTATTTGCTTTTTCAGAAAAAGTGGGCATGGGCTTGCCGTTGTGGCTACCAAAAGGTGCTATACTACGAGACACATTGCAACAATTTTTACAACGCAAACAAATTCAAGCGGGTTATAGCCCTGTGATTACGCCACATATTGGACATAAAGAATTATATGTTACTTCTGGGCATTATGAAAAATATGGCAAGGATAGTTTTCAGCCAATTCAAACGCCACATGAGGGGGAAACGTTTTTTCTCAAACCAATGAACTGTCCACATCATTGCGAAATTTACAAAACACAACCTCGTTCATATAAAGATTTGCCTTTGCGTTTGGCAGAATTTGGCACCGTATATCGTTACGAACAACACGGCGAACTGCACGGTTTGACACGTGTGCGTGGCTTTACACAAGACGATGCCCATTTGTTTTGTCGCCCCGATCAAGTCAAAGAAGAGTTTTGTAAGGTGATTGACCTTGTCTTATTTGTTTTTAAAAGTATTGGATTTACTGATTATGTCGCTCAAATTTCATTGAGAGACAAGGACGATAAAGCAAAATATATTGGCACAGAAGAAAATTGGCTACTGGCGGAAAGGGCCATTGTAGAAGCCGCTGAAGAAAAAAATCTACAAACAGTTATTGAATATGGCGAAGCTGCTTTTTATGGTCCTAAATTAGATTTTATTGTACGTGATGCGATTGGCAGAAAATGGCAATTAGGCACAATACAAGTCGATTACAATTTGCCAGAAAGATTTGCCCTAGAATATACCGATGCAGACAACACAAAAAAAAGACCGGTCATGATTCACCGTGCGCCATTTGGTTCTATGGAACGTTTTGTCGCTTTACTCATTGAGCATTGTGCTGGAAAATTTCCTTTCTGGTTAGCCCCGACACAAATTACGGTACTTCCTATTTCTGATAAATTTATTCCGTATGCCCAATCGCTCATGCAAGAATTATTAAACCAAAATTATCGTGCAGTATGTGATGAGCGGAATGAAAAAATTGGAAAAAAAATTCGTGATGCAGAAATGCAAAAAGTGCCTTATATGTTTGTTGTAGGAGAAAAAGAAGTAGAACAAAATGTTGTCTCTGTTCGACAACATGGCAAAGGAGATTTAGGACAACTTAGCTTAACGGCATTTGTTGCTCACCTCAAAGAAGAGAATGCAAATCCACAAAATGGTTAGTTATAGGCGAGAGTAAAAAGAGGGCGTGTTTTATTTTTGTGTTTGCATTTTTATTTTAATTGATGCAATCCAAACGGCTAATAATGTCCAGCCAATAATGGCAGGATAAAACACAATGCGCATTCTGTAATCAATGTCGCCGGTATTTAAAGCCGGATTGCCCATTCCGCCGGGATGTAAACTTTCTACTAAGCGTGGCAAAATCCATACTGTTGGAAAAAGCATAGCGAAAGAAAAGATATTGTAAACGGCCGAAATTTTTGCTCTCAATTTTGGTTGGTCTGTTGATTGACGCAAAATTAAATAGGCGGCATAAATGAGCAACGCAATTGCTGCACCAAGTTGCTTTGGGTCATTGCTCCAAAATTCTCCCCAAGTAAATTTTGCCCATACAGCACCAGTAACAATGCCTAATACCCCCAATAAAAATCCAACTTCTGCATAGGCGGCAGACACAAGGTCTTGGTGCATTTCTGTTGTCCGTAAATATTTAATGGCACGAATAACCGATATCAAAAAGCATACCATCATCGCCATCCACATGCAAACATGAAAATATAAATTGCGAATGCTTTGTTCTAAAATGGGCAACTGTGGCACATTGCCTAAAAAGCCATACACAATTGTGTTGATGAGCAAAATGACCGCTAAAAATTTCCACCAATTTTTTTTCATAGTTTTTTTTTAAGATGATGCAATTATTCTTTCCATAAAAAGGGATATAAAATAACGGCTAAAAGAATATTGAGAACGTCAAGCAAAATAAGTAAACTCAAGGTAATTAAAAATGTATTGGTAATGTCTTTGCTAAAAATGCTGTCGGTTAATTTGTCTATCAACATAATTTGTGGAATGACTAAAGGAAAACCGAGTATGGCAACAAAGGCTGCGTTTTGTTTTGCCTTTGCACTTACGGCACTTAAAAAAGTAAAAATATTGCTAAATCCAATTCCGCCAAACACACTCAACAATAAATATGGCAACAGGGAAATTTCTGGCACGCCAAGAAAAAACAAAAAAATAAAAAAGTTGATACAGGTAAAAACAATCACTAAAGCAACGTTATAAAATAACTTTGCAAGAATAAATTGTTGTGGTGCAACAAATACATAAAAAAAGTTCAACGACTCTTGACGCTCTGCTAAAAAACTTTTACTCACGGCGTTAAGAATGACAAAAATTTGCGTAACCCAAAACAAGGCATTCCATACTGCATCGTCTGGTTTTCCCAAAGTTACATACAACAAAAAAACGGTTGCAAACACATAAATCAACGTACTAAAAAAAATATGACTTTGTTGATATTCAACTCGCCATTCTTTAATCAAAAAATGTTTGATTTCTTTTATTCGTTGTTGCATTTTAAAACTCTGCGTTTTTTGGCGTGCGAGGAAAAGCAATGACATCTCTAATATTTGTCATGCCTGTTACAAATAAAACGAGGCGCTCAAAACCCAATCCAAAGCCAGCATGAATACAAGACCCAAAACGCCTTGTATCTAAATACCAAGACATGGCTTCAACGGGCAAGTGCATTTCTTTCATGCGAGTTTCTAACTGCGTCAAGCGTTCTTCTCTTTGTGAGCCGCCGATAATTTCTCCAATGCCAGGAAACAAAACGTCCATTGCACGAACTGTTTTTCCGTCATCATTTTGACGCATATAAAACGCTTTAATGGCTTTAGGATAATTGTTGAGAATGACTGGTTTTTTAAAGTGTTTTTCTACTAAATATCTTTCGTGTTCACTTTGCAAATCAATGCCCCATTCTACAGGATATTTAAATTTTTTCTTTTTGTAATGGTCAGAGTTTTTTAAAATGTCGATGGCTTCGGTATAGCTAATGCGTTCAAAAGAAGTTGTGCAACAAAAATTGATTTTGTCTATCAACCCCATGCTTTGGCGTTCTTGTTGTGGCTTTTGTTTTTCTTCTTCTTCGAGGCGTTGATTTAAAAAGGCAAGGTCTTCTTTGCAATGCGTCAAAGCATATTGCAATAAATATTGTAGCATACTTTCTGCCAAATTCATGTTGTCTTCTAAATCACAAAACGCCATTTCTGGTTCTATCATCCAAAATTCTGCAAGGTGGCGTGCTGTATTAGAATTTTCTGCACGAAAAGTTGGACCAAAGGTGTAAATTTCGCTGAGTGCCATTGCTCCTAATTCTCCTTCTAATTGGCCACTCACGGTCAGGTTGGTTGCTTTACCAAAAAAGTCTTCAGAGAAATCAATTTCATTGTTGGTGTTTTTCGGTATTTGAGCCAAAGGCAACGTCGTTACTTGAAACATTTCTCCTGCCCCTTCGGCATCAGACGCTGTAATAATAGGCGTGTGCAAATAGACAAAACCGCGTTCGTTAAAAAATTGATGAACCGCAAAAGCAAGAGCATGGCGGATTCTAAAAATGGCACTAAATGTATTTGTTCTAAATCGCAAATGAGCAATTTCACGCAAAAATTCAAGGCTATGTTTTTTGGGTTGAAGGGGATATTTTTCGGCATCAGCATCTCCTAAAATTTCTATGCTGTGAGCCAACATTTCAAGGCTCTGCCCTTTTCCTAAAGAGGCTTTAATTTCTCCTTTGGCGGCGATGCACGCTCCTGTTGTTAATCGTTTTAAAGTTGTTTCTTCCATCTGTTCAAAAGGCACGACAATTTGAAAGTTGGCAATTGTTGATCCATCATTAAGTGCAATAAATTGATTGTTGCGAAAAGTGCGCACCCAGCCCATTATTTTTTTGTCTGTGCCAATAATTTGTTGGTCTAAAATGGTTTTGATTTTTAATCTGTCGTTGTACATAATAAAAATAGAAATGAAAAAATTCGATGCCGAATGTATGCTTAAAAAACGCTTCAACAAAAGGTTTCGGTTTTGAGGTATTTGAGTTTTTAGAAGGAATGAGTTTTTGTTTTTTACCCCTGTCAAATTTGCCGCAATGCAAGGAGTATGATAATTTATTATAGCGTAATTTTTATTTATACATCAAAACAATAGCTTCGGCTACAAAATTATTTTACCATGAGCGACAAAACAAAAGAATACAAAAACGATAGCGACATTGTTATCCACCCTCTTTACAACGAAGCCCCGCCTGTGTTAGAAAATCCTGGTGTCTTTCCTTTTACACGAGGCATTCACCCAACAATGTATCAAGACAAGTTGTGGACAATGCGACAATATGCAGGCTTTAGCACGGCGGAAGAAAGTAACAAGCGTTATCATTATTTATTGCAACAAGGCGTTATGGGGTTGAGCGTTGCATTTGATTTGCCGACACAAATTGGTTATGATAGTAGCCACGCCCTTGCAGAAGGAGAAGTGGGGAAAGTGGGCGTTGCGATTGACTCTTTGAAAGACATTCAAACTTTATTTAAAGGTATCGAGTTAGAAAAAGTAACAACGTCGATGACGATTAACTCTACGGCATTCATTTTATTGGCACAGTATGTTGCAGAAGCAAAAAAACAAAATGCTGATTTGAAAAAAATTTCTGGCACAATTCAAAACGACATTTTAAAAGAATACGCCGCACGAGGAACGTATATTTATCCGCCCAAACCTTCGATGAAAATTATCACAGACATTTTTGAATGGTGTGCAAAAGAAGTTCCTAAGTGGAACACAATTTCTATTTCTGGTTATCATATTAGAGAGGCTGGGAGCACGGCAGTTCAAGAAATTGCGTTTACATTATCCAACGGAAAGGCGTACGTAAAAGCGGCAATAGAAAAGGGTTTAGATATCAATCAATTTGGCAAACGGTTGTCTTTTTTCTTTAATGCTCACAATGATTTTTTTGAAGAGATAGCAAAGTTTCGTGCGGCAAGAAAAATGTGGGCAAACATGATGAAAGAAATGGGTGCGACAGATGAAAAAGCAATGATGCTTCGCTTTCATACACAAACCGGTGGAAGCACTTTGACCGCACAAGAACCTTACAATAATATTGCTCGTGTGGCAGTACAAACAATGGCTTCTGTGCTTGGCGGGACACAATCTTTACACACGAACGGATTTGATGAAGCACTTGGATTGCCCACAGAACACGCCGCAAAAATTGCGTTGCGAACGCAACAAATTGTTGCTTATGAAAGTGGCATTGTTGCAACCGCTGACCCACTCGCAGGGTCGTATTACGTAGAAACATTAACCCAACAGATAGAAGAAAAAAGCTGGGAACTCATCAAAAAAATTGATGCCTACGGGGGCAGTGTAAACGCAATAGAAGAGGCGTATATTCAAGACGAAATTGCAAAAAGTGCCTACATCTATCAGAAAAAAATTGAGTCGAAAGAAAAAATTATTGTAAGCGTCAATCAATTTAAAGATAGTGACAATGCAACAAAAATTCCTTTGTTAAAAATTGACGACAGCATTCGCAAAGTGCAAATAGAAAAATTGGAACATCTTAAATCAACCCGCAACAATGTTGCTGTACAACAACTTTTAGAAACGCTAAGGTCGTCTTGTGTCGAAAACAAAAACATTATGCCGACTGTATTAAGTGCCGTAGAAGAATATGCAACACTCGGAGAAATTGCTGACGTTTTACGCAAAGTATATGGAGAATATAAATAAATCGACAACGCATTTTATATTTATGTGGCGGTGCTTTGAACTTGCTTTGCTTGGAAAAAAAAGCGTCGCTCCAAACCCTACCGTAGGTGCCGTTTTGGTTTATGAGGATAAAATTATTAGTGAAGGCTACCACGAATTTTTTGGTGGACCTCACGCAGAAATCAATTGCCTTAACAATATTCCTCCAACATATTTACAACCCAATTTTCTTAATAAGGTTACTTTATACGTTAGCTTAGAACCTTGTTGTCATCATGGAAAAACGCCCCCATGTACACAAGCCATCATCAAAGCTGGAATAAAAAAAGTCGTTATTGCCTGTGCCGACAAAAACAAATTGGTTGCACAAAAAGGCATTCAAGAATTGCGACAAGCTGGCATAGAGGTTGTTTTTCCTCTATTAGAAGAAGACGCACATGAGTTAATTAAGCCTTTTCTGCATTTTCATACACATCAAAAACCATACGTTATTTTAAAATGGGCAGAAAGTAAAAATGGTGCTATCGCAAAAAACAATTTTGAACAAGTACAAATTTCTTCTCCGCATACCAATTTTGTAACGCACCAATGGCGGTCAGAAGTTCAAGCCATTATGATTGGAACAAATACAGCATACTATGATAATCCGCTGTTAAGTACGCGGCACGCAAAAGGAAAAAGTCCGTCTATTATTGTTTTAGATAGACAGCTTCGCATTCCTCACACACATCATATTTTTCAAGACACGACACGTCGCATTTATGTTATTAACGAGGTGCATTCTGAAACACAGGGTAATCAATTTTTTGTAAAAATGAATTTTGATGATACGCTCTTAAATAAAGTTTTGAGTTTTTTATACGAACAGCAAATAACAAGTTTGCTCGTTGAGGGCGGCGCAAAATTATTGAACGCTTTTTTAGAACAAAAATTATGGCAGGAAGTACGCCGAATAAAAAGCAATACGGTCATCATCGAAAAAGGATTGCCAGCTCCTTTCTTTCAGCAACAACATCATCACGAAAAAAGAATTGGAAACGACCACATCACATGGCATAAAAATATTTGAAGTACTTTGGGCTTATCGTTTAAAAAATAATTTTTGGCGTTATGATAACAGATTTGTTGTAGTATTTTTCCTATCCACGCCATATCATAAGGCAATACGCCCTCTTCCATTTCTTTACCAAAAAGGCTGCACAAAATTCTTCTAAAATATTCGTTTCTTGAAAATGTCTTGTCCTGAAATAGGTTTACACAAAAAAGTGTAAAACATGGACAAAAAAATTGATCAAAAAGGAGGTAAATATTTTACCGACGCAGAAAAACATCAACTCATTGAAGAGCTGATTTCAACGCGGTGTACGAAGGCGG
>JAVKMO010000017.1:0-136480 GCA_031539345.1 Chitinophagales bacterium
AAAAAACAAGCAAACCCATTCAAACAACAAAAAATAAACAGTAATTCATGCTTATGATCATGCTTTTTAAAACGAAAATCCTCAAAACAACCTAATTTAAAAAGCACCTAACCAAGAAATGGCTTTTGCAAAGGGTTCTTGTAAATATCGAGAAAAACAACACGATGTTGTTGAAGACAAAAACTCAATAATAGGAGTTTTTACAAGTTGTCGGGGCGGCAAGATTCGAACTTGCGACCTCCTGCTCCCAAAGCAGGCGCGATGGACCGGACTACGCTACGCCCCGATTATAGACTTGTTATTGTGGTTCACAATCATCTTACTCGGCAAGAGCAAGAGCTACAAATATATTTTTTTAAACAAATTGCCTTTTTTTATTTTCTAATCATAAAATTTAAATTCTTTAAACAGAAAACAAACCAATGTTTTTGGGTGTAAAATAACCCTGTTGTAAAGGATAAATTTGTCGTTCTTAAAAATCGTTCATCTTTCGAGCCTTGTTCTAAAATAACCCTTGTTATGAATTTTTTGATTGTAGATAGTTTGTCTAAAAGTTTTGCTGATAAAGTTTTGTTTAAAAAAATAAGTTTTAGTATAGAAAAGGGCGACCGCCTTGCCCTAATTGCAAAGAATGGTGCGGGCAAATCTACGCTGTTAAAAATTTTAGAAGGCAAAGAAACAGCTGATGCAGGTCGCATACAATTTGATAAAAATATTGACACTTGTTTTTTACATCAAGAACCCAATTTTTTACCTGACGACAGTGTAATGGAAGCCTTGATGCGAGGAGAAACAAAGGCGACAAAGGCGATAAAAAACTATCAACACTGGCAAGAAAAAGCCAACCATGATGACAGCGTTTCTACTCTAACACAATTTGAACTGGCACTGAATACGATGAATGAATTGGACGCATGGGATTATGAAAATCAAGTAGAGCAAATTTTGTCAAATTTAAAAATCACCAATACAGAACAAAAAATAAACACCCTCAGCGGAGGACAAAAAAAGCGAGTTGCTATTGCACAAATTTTGGTGCAATCGCCTGACTTTATTGTGATGGACGAACCCACGAATCACTTGGACATGGAAATGATAGAATGGCTTGAAGAATATTTACAAAGCAAAAAAATAACGCTGTTGATTGTTACGCATGACCGCTATTTTTTAGACAACATTTGCACAAAAATTATTGAATTAGACAACCACCAGATTTATCCTTACAAAGGCAATTTTTCTTATTACTTAGAGCGTAAGGCAGAGCGAGAAATGATGGAGGCGAGCGAATTAGAAAAAGCAAAAAATGTGTTTCGACGAGAATTAGACTGGATACGCAAACAGCCGAAAGCAAGAACGGTAAAATCAAAATCTAGAGTAGATGCTTTTGTTGCTGTAGAAGAAAAAGCACGTCAAAAAAAAGTTGTCGACAAAATCAATTTAGAAGTAAAGATGAGTCGCCTCGGAGGCAAAATTTTAGAGTTGATTAAAATCAAAAAAAGCTTTGGCGACAAAATCATTTTAGACCAGTTTACTTATACGTTTAAAGGCGGAGAAAAAATTGGCATTGTAGGCAAAAACGGAATGGGAAAAACAACGTTATTAAATATTGTTCAAGGAACAGAAACCTTTGATGGCGGAAAAATTCAAACCGGCGAAACTGTATTATTTGGCTATTATTCTCAAAAAGGTTTGGAAATAAAAGAGGACATGCGCCTGATAGAATACGTTAAAAATTTTGGCGAATTTATTCCCCTTGCAAACGGCGTTACATTAAGTGCGAGTCAGCTTTTAACGCGGTTTAATTTTCCGCCAGAACAACAATATTCTTTTATCAGCAAACTAAGTGGAGGAGAAAAAAGGCGATTGTATTTGATGACCATTTTAATTACAAATCCCAACTTTTTAATTTTAGACGAACCAACAAACGACCTTGACATTATTACGCTACAAACTTTAGAAGAGTTTTTAATTCATTTTAAAGGTTGTATTTTAATTGTTTCGCATGACAGATATTTTATGGATAGAATTTGTGACAGCATTTTTTCTTTTGAAGGCAACGGCATAATCAAAAACTTTCCCGGAAATTATTCTGAATATCGCGAATGGAAAGACGAAGAAGAAGAATTAGAAAAAGAGCGTCAAAGGGACGAGCAAAAACCCGCTCAAAGTAAGTCTGTATCATCAAGCCCAATAACAGAAGAAAAAAGGTCTTATCAAATCCAAAGAAAAATAGACGAGCTGGAAAAAGAAATTGCAACGCTTGAAAGTGAGAAAACAAATTTACAACAAGACCTTGCGAAACAAGATTTAGATTATGAACGCATTCAACAATTGAGTGAAGCCTTTGCTCTTTGCACAAAACAATTAGAAGAAAAAACAAATGCGTGGTTGGTATTGCAAGAATCGTAAATCCGAAAGACAAAGAGAAAAAGTATTTTCTCCTAAGGAAGGAAACTTTTTGTAAATTATTTTTAGGACGAGACGGTGGGCTATGGCTGGGAATCAAAATTTATCCAAAACGAGCTTCTATGTTTTCAATTTCTTGGGTTACAAACTGCATGAGGTCTAAAATATAGGCTTCGTCAAAATGGAGTTCTATGCCGGCGGTTTCGTATAATTCTTTGAGTGAAACTTTGCCTCCAAGAGCGAGGGCTTGTTGATATTGTGAAAGGCATTTTTGTTTGTCTTTTTTGTAGGCTTTGTATATTGAAATGGCACCAAGCTGGGCGATGCCGTATTCGATATAATAAAAAGGAACTTCAAATAAGTGCAGTTGTTTTTGCCATGAGGATGGTAAAAATTGTTGTGTTTGTGTGTCGTTGATGGCGTTGCTGCGAAATTCGGTTGCAATTTGTTGCCATGCGGCTTCTCGTTCTTGTATGCTGTGTTTGGGGTTGGCGTAAATCCAATGTTGAAATTTGTCAATGATCGCTATCCAAGGAAAAATGGTGAGTACGCGTTCCCATTGTTGCAGTTGTGCGCGTTGTAAATCTTGTGGATTGGGGAAAAAATTGTGCCAATGTTCTAAAGAAAATAATTCCATGCTCATGCTCGCCAGTTCTGCAATTTCCATTGGATATTCCTTGAAGCCAGTTATTGGCAAAGGGTGTGATAAAAATGAATGTACAGCGTGTCCGCTTTCGTGAACAAGTGTAATGACATCGTCTAAAGTGCCTGCAGCATTCATAAAAATAAATGGTACGCCACTTTCTGGAAGTGGGCAGTTGTATCCGCCGGGGGCTTTGCCTTTTCTGCTTTCTGTGTCGAGGCGTTGTTGTGTTTTCATTTCTGACAAACAGGCCGCAAAAAAAGGATTGATGGCGTGTAAGCAGGTGAGCGTTTTTTGAAATAATTCTTCGTTTTGAGAGAAGGGTTTTAGCGGCTGTTCATTTTCTGCTGGGGCGTCAATATCCCAAGGAAATAAATCTTGAAAACACAATTTTTGCTTTTTGTTTTCATACAATTTTGTAACAAGCGGCAGAATATGTTTTTGAATGCCGTGATGAAAATCAAAACATTCTTGTTGTCCATATTCAAAGCGTCCAAGCTCTTGAAATTTATAGGAGGTATAATTTTCAAAACCTGCGTTTGTTGCAATCGCGTGTCGTTTTTCAACGAGGCTTGAAAACAATTCATTGAGAGTGTCTTTGTCTTGTAGGCGCCGTTGTTGAATTTTAAAATAAACGTCTTTGCGAAGTGTTCTGTCTTTTTCTTTTAATAAAGAGGCAGCTTGTTGCAAGGTTATTTCTTTGTCGTTTACAAGCACACTCATTTTGCTACACACAATGCCATATTCTTGTTGCAACAAAGATAAGTCAGCGTGGATAGAAACATTTTCTTGTTTAAATAGTGAAATGTTTTTTTTGATGTTGCGGAGATAAACAAAATAGTCTTTAGGCAACTGCTCGGCAAATTCACAAGCAATAATTTTTTTGTTGATGTCGTTTGAAAAAACCTGTAAATAAGGCTGTAGCGTAGTGTAAAAATAATCGTATGCTTTTTTGTATTCTGCATTTTCTGTGTCGCAAGTGGCGTTGATTTGTATCCAACAAGCCGCTTCTCCAATAATGGCTTCTGCTTCTGACAGGTTCAATAAAAATGTTGTAAGTGCAGGGATAGAATTGATGTCTGCTTGCAAAAGCCGGTCTAAAAAAGGCGTTAACTGTTCTAATTTGTCAATGCGAAAATCGGAAGGAAAGAATTGACGATGCGGAATAATCAAAGGAAGTGTTGGCATAAACAAAAATCAAAATAACAAAACAAGCACGAACGCCTAATTAGACGCGTAAATTTTTTTGACGAGGCGGGTAACAACTTCTCTTGCTGTTCCCAAATCATTGGCTAATTCTTGATGCGTTTTGTTGCGATTGGCGTCGTCTTCTAAAAAGACCCTTAGGCGACTTTCTAAATTAGAAAAGGCGAGTGTTTTGTAACTTTCTACAAGCACGTTTTGACATTTTGCATACTCTGAAAATAAAGGAAGCATAAACTCTGGATACGCATTTAAAAATTCGGTCATTTTGTCTATTGGAATTCTAAATAAAACACAGTCAACATTAGAAATAACTTGAAAAGGAGAAGGTCTTTTTTGTAATCCAAATTCAAACGAAGACAAACAAAGGGTTTCGTTTTTTAAGGAATAAGCCAAAATTTCCTTTCCGTCTTGTTTGACATAAAAATTGACCGAGCCGTCTAATAGCATCAAAAAACAACTTAATACAGAGTCGTATTTAGCAACAATATCACCACGAGAAAAAGACGAAACCACCCCTGACCGAAAAATAGATTCGGCAAGAGTTTTATTTTTAAATAAGTGTACTAAGGCATTTTTTATTTGTTGCTCTGTCATTGCTCTTTGTTTTAGCGGTTAAATAAAAAGTAAAATGTAGCATAAAGAAACGATGCACTATTGATACGAAATAAAGAAGTTTTATGCAAACGTAAATAAACAATAACTTTTTTGTTTGAGCCATATAGAAGAACAAAGTAAATAGCCCATAAACAAGAGGAATCTGATAACTTTTTAGAGCAGGGACAAATCGACAATTAGAGATGTGAATCCTTCAGAAAAAAATTAGCCTGGCTAAGAGAACCATTTTAATTGAATTGTTTTTTTGAAAAATCTGTTTAATTTCAAGAATTAACACCAAAACATTTTGGTTAAAATCAAAGCCCACTTTCATTCATTAAAAAAAATCCGATGACAACAAAAATTAAAATTCAGTTTTCTATCATGATGTTTTTGCAATTTTTTGTATGGGGCTTATGGTTTATTACAATGGGAACGTATTTAAAAACAAGTTTATTGAGTAGCGACACCGAAGTGGGTTTGGCTTATGGAACTCAAGCACTGGGCGCAATTATCGCACCGTTTTTTGTTGGCATGATTGCCGACAAATATTTTTCTGCACAAAAAATTTTAGGCATAATCCACATCTGTTGTGCATTATTAATGTTCTTTCATATTAGCCGAGGCGTAGATTTTTCTCATTTTTATCCTTGGCTTTTAACGTACATGGTGTTGTATATGCCAACACTTGGTTTGGTGAATGTTATTGCCATGAACAAGATGGAAAATCCCGAAAAAGAGTTTGCAAATATTCGTGTGTGGGGAACGATTGGCTGGATTGCATCAGGGTTATTTGTTGCTTATTTGGCTTTAGAACAAAACCACAATTTAAAATTAACGTATGAGCTGTCCGCCTTATTTTCTGCAATTTTGGGCGGCTATAGTTTTGTTTTGCCCAATACTCCGCCACAAGGAAAGGGTCAAAAAAGTTCGTGGCGACAAATGCTCGGATTGGACGCATTGTCGATATTAAAAGACAAAAATTTTCTTGTCTTTTTTATTTGTTCCATTTTAATCTGTATTCCACTTGCTTTTTATTATCAAGAAACAAATATCTTTTTGAATGAAATAAAAATTGAAAAAGCCGCAGGAAAAATGTCGATGGGACAAATGAGCGAAATGCTTTTGCTGTTTGCAATGCCTTTTTTCTTCCGTTATTTTAACATCAAAAAAATGCTCCTTATTGGCATGTGTGCTTGGGTTTTGCGGTATGTGTTTTTTGCTTATGGCAATGCTGAAAGTGGAATGTGGATGTTATATTTTGGAATTATTTTACACGGCATTTGTTATGATTTCTTTTTTGTTACAGGGCAAATTTATACAGACAAAAAAGCACCTGCAGCATTGCGTTCGTCCGCACAAGGAATGATTACGCTGGCGACTTATGGCATTGGCATGTTGATTGGATTTGCCGTTGCGGGCAACATTGCGGGCTCCTATCAAAACGCCGACGGAACACATGCGTGGAATATGATATGGCTTATTCCCGCAGGCATTGCGCTTGTTATTGCCGTTATTTTTGCCCTCTTGTTTAAAGACAAAAAATAAATGTTCTTATTCTTTCGTATAATTTTTGTGTTATGAAGGACGAGCTTTTTTTTCGCACAACGCTTTTGGCGTGGCACAAAACAAACAACGCAAGGCAATTGCCGTGGAAAAACGAAAGCGATCCGTATAAAATTTGGCTGAGTGAAATTATGCTTCAACAAACTCGTGCCGAAGCAGTTATTCCTTTTTATGAAAAATTTCTTGCACACTTTCCGCAAATATCAGACTTGGCAAATGCAAATGAGCAACACGTGTTCAAGCTTTGGGAGGGCTTAGGATATTACAATCGTTGTAGAAATTTAATTACAACCGCCAAAGCAATTGTTCAAGAACATGGTGGTATTTTTCCATCTGATTACAAACAGATTTTAGCTTTGAAAGGCGTTGGTGTTTATACCGCCGCAGCTATTGCCTCCTTTGCTTATGAACAAGCATACGCTGTTGTTGATGGCAATGTTTATCGCATTCTTGCTCGTTTTTTTCATATTGAAAAGCCCATAGACAATGCAGAAGGAAAATCCTTTTTTCAAACACTTGCACAGCGGTTATTGCATTTGCAAAAAGCAAAATTGTATAATCAAGCTATTATGGATTTTGGAGCAACGGTTTGCACACCAAAGCAACCGCATTGCCATTCTTGCGTTTTTCAACAGCGTTGTATTTCTTTTCAAAAAGGGCTTGTGCTCAATTTTCCTGTCAAGTTAAAAAAAACAAAAGTCATCAAACGCCAAATGGCTTATTTAATGATTCAATACAAAAACAAAATTTTTATTCAACAAAGGAAAGAGAATGATATTTGGAAAAACTTATATGAATTTGTGCCTTATGAAGGAACGAAAAAAGAATTATACGAATACATTTCAACACATTTCGACCTGAACAAAAGCGATATTCAACAGCAAATTTTCACACAACAATTGACGCACCAAGAATTAACCATTACAATTTTATTTTTTCAAATACAACATATTCCTGCAATATTGACTACAAATTTTGTTGCTGTTCCGATTACAAAGTTGAACACATTTGCATTTCCGAAAGCTTTGCGAGAAGCCATTTTATGGGCATTTTCAAAAAAAAAGAACATTGGCATAAAGTAAGTCAATAAAACGGCTACATTTACCACTTTAAAAAATATATGGTGCCGTGGCCGAGAGGCGAGGCAGAGGTCTGCAAAACCTTTTACAACGGTTCAAATCCGTTCGGCACCTCAAATACTTTTATGGCAAAAAAGAATCTTCTCATTTTTTACTGGATTATTTTCCTCGGTTTGTTTGGCATTTGTTTTATGCCATGGGCGCATTACTCCGACATTCAAAGCACGTTCACAGGATTTTATACTTATGAAAATATTTACGGAAAGCCAGCCCTTTTATTATTGATAACAACTTGTTTAAACGGCACTTTGTTGTTTAGTTCAACCCTAACGGCGCGATATGTTTCGCTTGGGTCTGGAAGCATTTTTTTTGCGTATGGCATTCGCACGTTTTATCTTTACTCTTCTTGTCATAACGGCATTTGCCCGAGTGTGAAAATTGCTTTGTGGTTGATGATGATTGCCGTAATGGGTTTGTTTACACTTTCTTTATTTGGAAAAGTAAAACAAAAAAAGAGTACAATTTAATTATCTAAATATCCAAACTTGCCGTCTTTGAAATCATCAAAGGCTTGTTCAATTTCTTTTTTTGTATTCATTACAAAAGGGCCATAAGCGGCAATTGGTTCATTGATAGGCTCGCCGCTCAATAACAAAACAACGGCGTCTTCATTTGCTTGCAACGAAAAACTTTCGCCTTCATTTTCCATTAAAACAAAATGATGCGGTTGTATTTTATTTTCATTATTCAGCATAATGCTGCCTTCAATAACAAGTAGGTTTGTATTATATTGAGCAGGAAAATCAAAACTCACACGCCCGCCTTTTTTTATTTTGATATTGTATAAATGTAATGGCGTAAACGTTTTTGCACTGCCCAGAACACCTTGATAATTACCTGCTATAATTTCTATCTCTCCTCCTTTGTCATCAAGTTGAACCCGAGGAATGTTTTCGTTTTTAATCGCTTGATATTTTGGAGTGCTCATTTTGTCTTTTTGAGGCAGGTTAATCCACAGCTGCACCATTTGAAACTCGCCGCCTTTTTTGCTCCATCCCCTTTCGTGAAATTCTTTGTGTAATAATCCGCTTGCGGCAGTCATCCATTGCACATCCCCTTCTCCAATTATTCCGCCGCCGCCATTGCTGTCGTGGTGTTCTACCCTGCCTTTATACGCAATGGTTACCGTTTCAAACCCACGATGCGGATGAGCATCAACGCCCTTCGGTTGTGCACTTGGCGGAAACACAAAGGGTGCGTTATAGTCTAACATAATAAAAGGGCTCGTTCGTTGCATACTCAATTCTGGCACGCTCGGAATAAAATTATGCACTCTAAAACCGTCGCCAACAAAGTGAGCTTCTCGTGGAGGAAATATTTGTTCTACTTTTTTTATTTTCATCATTATTTTTTTATAACCAAACTCAATCGAGCAATAGTAAAATATTCGCCTATTGTCGCAGGGTTGTTTTTTATTTTGTATTTATGTTTACAGTTTTACACTACGACAGTTTGGAAAGCACTAACGAACAAGCCAAATTGCTGTTGCGAACAAATGAAATATTTCCGAATACGCTTGTTATTGCTACAGAACAAACCAAAGGAAAAGGACAGCAAGGGCACGAATGGCAAAGTGAAAAGGGAAAAAACATTACGTGTAGCATTGTTTGTGATATTCAATTTTTACAGCCACAAGATTTTTTCTCTCTTATCAATTGTGCTGCGGTTGCATGCCATCAATACATTTGCAAAAAACTAAACACGAACACAGACGCCCTAACCATCAAATGGGTGAACGACATTTTGTTTAATAAGAAGAAATTAGCGGGCATTTTAATTGAAAATATTTTTTCGCCGCAACAAGTGCGATACAGCATTATAGGCATTGGCATTAACCTGAATCAAATCTCGTTTTCTGCGAATATTGCTCACAAGGCAACTTCTCTACGAGGGCTTACAAAGGAAGAAAAAGAATATGACATTATGAAAGAGGCAACATTATTGCTGAAAGAATTTGAGCAATGTTTTTCTGTTTTGCAGATGCGACCACAAGACTTATTGGCAACATATAATGGTCTGCTTTTTAACAAAGATCAAGAACAACTTTTTTTGTCTAAAGACGGTTATGTAAAAGCAAAAATATTATACGCAAAAAGCGACGGCTCTTTGGCAATAGCAATAAACGGAAAGGAGACGCAAATTGTTTTTCGAGAAATGGAGTGGATAATAGAAGATTAAAGAACGGTTTTGTGCAAAAAAAAACCTCAACTTACTTTTCAATAAATTGAGGTTCAAAATCGTGTAGAGAAAATTATTTAGCAGCTTCTTCTGTTTTAGTTTTAGCTTCTGTTTTTTCTGTACATTCTTTAGCACCTTTTTTACAACATTTTTTTTCTCCTTTGCCACCCGCAATAAGAAAAGTTGTTGAAAATAATACTGCCATACTGAGGATTGCAATTTTTTTCATAAGAATAAAGGTTTAAAATTAAAAAATAATAATTGTGAAGATAGTAATCATTATGAAATTACATACAAATTTAGATGCCATCTCGCCCTAAAAAACTTTACATTAAAAAGAACTTTCTTCCTGTCGAAGGAGGTACTTTTTTATGTTAGACGATAAACATAAATACAAAAAAACGAAAATGGTTGGCGTGCTATCATTTTATTCCAAGTAGAGAAAGGCGTTTATCTTTTGTAGTACATTACAATAGATGCTTTTGCAATGGCGTTGTTGTTTAAATAAAACCCAACTAAAGCGGGATTTGCGTTTTTGTCTAATCCTAACTGTTCTGTTTTTAGTGCATAAACGGTAATTAAATATTGGTGAAACCCATGTCCCACAGGAGGACAAGGTCCGCCATAGCCAGGTGTTCCAAAATCGGTCATACTTTGAATGCTACCAGCAGGAGCTAAATTAAGGGCAATATTACCTGCACCAGATTTTAATTCATCCATGTTTTTAGGAATATCAAATACAATCCAATGCCACCACCCGCTACCTGTTGGGGCGTCTTTATCATGAATGGTTACGGCAAAACTTTTGGCATCTTCTGGGGCATTTGTCCAAGAAAGCTGTGGCGACACATTTTCTCCTGTGCAACCAAACCCCTTAAACACTTGTTTTGTTGTTGTTTGTCCTCCCAAATCGTTGCTTGTGAGGGTAAATGTTTTTTGTCCCAAAAGTGTTATTGAAAAAAGGGAACATAAACTAAAAATCAAAGTTATTTTTTTCATTTTACGATATAAAATTAAGTTTAAAAATAGGCACAAAGAAAACTTTTATGTACAAAAAGGTTTTGTGAATCCACAAAACAGATGTTTTTATGTTTTTTCAATGCAAAATTAAAATGTACTATTCCATTTTTAATGGTAAAAAAATAATTTATGAATGTTGTGATTACAGGGGCAAGTGAGGGCATAGGAAAAGCCATTGCACATTTATTTGCGGCTCATCAATATAATTTGTTTTTGATTGCTCGCCAATATGAAAACCTGATTGCTTTGCAAAGCGAACTGCACAGAAAACACAAAACGCTTCAAGTAGATATTTTGCCCATTGACCTTAGCATAAAAAAAAATATACCTTTAGTTGTCAAAGGCGTTTTAGAAAAAATGCAAACGGTAGATATTCTCATTAACAATGCGGGGCAATTTATTCCTAATGATTTTTTAAACTCAAACGAAGACGACAATTTGTTGGATAAAATGTTAAGCGTAAATTTATACAGTGCGTATTATTTAACAAAAGCATTAGTGCCAACTTTTTTACAACAACAGCAAGGACACATTTTTAATATGTGTTCAATTGCTTCTTTGCAAGCCTATAGCAATAGCGAAGCCTACAGCATTAGTAAATATGCCCTGCTTGGATTTACAAAAAATTTGCGCTTGACATTGCAAGACAAAGGGATTAAGGTAACCGCCGTTTTGCCCGGTGCGACAATGACAAGAAGTTGGGACGGAAGTGGCATTCCTGCTCATCGAATTATGCAAGCTGAAGATATTGCAAAAATGATTCTTGCCGCTTCACAACTTTCTAAATCTGCAGTTGTTGAAGATATTATTCTGCGTCCGCAACAAGGAGATTTGTAATTAGAATAATCAATAATTTGTGTTATTGAGTTTATTGTACAATAATTTCGGCATCTTGTTTGAGAATATATTTTAAGCGAATGATGAGAGCGTGGAGTGTAAGCTGATCATTTGCGTTTCTGTCGATATGCGAAACTGTTTTTTCTATTTCTGTAGCAAGGGCAAAAATCTGTTCAACAGAAATTTTTTGAGTAATGGTTTGAATCAATTTTGCTTGCACATTTTCTGTACTTTGATGCTTGGGTATAAAATGTTGTATTTGTGCTTGTTGAAAAATATCAAGAGCGTATAACAAAAACTGTTTGAGAGATTCTTTCCCTTTTTCAGTTGCTATTTTTATCCATGATAAATGTTGCTGTGTTTTTCCTATCAACACAGTATTTAACATTGTTTTTAATAACTCGTAATTACTTGTTAGGTCTTCTGACAACAAGTTATAGCAAGTGCGAATATTGCCTTCTGCAAAAGGCAATACAAATTGAATAGATTGTTGTGTATAATTTTTACTTAGTAAAAATTCTTCTAACTCTTGATTCCCTACGGGGAATAAATTGATCTGTTGAACGCGAGATAAAATCGTGTTTAAAATCTGCTCTTTGTTTTCTGCAATGAGGAGTAAAAGTGTTTGTGAAGGAGGTTCTTCAATTAGTTTCAACAATTTATTTCCACTTTCTTTTAAATACTCTGCCATCCATATAATTTGGATTTTATATCCGTTACTAAAACTTTTAAGTCCTAATTTTTGAATGATAGCATTGCATTCACTCGCAGAAATATTGCCCTGTTTGTTATCGGCTTTCGTATTGACAAAAGACAGCCAATCGAATACATTATTATTAGGAGTTTCTGTTACAAAACTTTGCCATTCTTTAATGAAATCAGAACAAATTGATGGAGATGATGGAGATTTTATATTGACAATCGGAAAGGTATAATGCACGTCTGGATGAGAAATTCGTGCCATATTTAAACAAGACGGACATGCACCACAAGAGTCTATTTCAAACTGACCTTTGTTTTCACAATTCACAAACTGAGCAAAGGCAACGGCTAACGGTAATGCCCCCAAGCCATTTTTGCCGATGAACAAATACGCATGACCTAATTTATTTGTATTTACTGCATTTGCGAGGGTTGTTTTAATCGCCGAATGTCCCGCAATGTCAGTAAATTTCATGCATCAAAGAGGTTAAAAGAAGAATAAAAATCAACCTATTTCAAAAGCCCTACCGACAGCTCTGTATTGTCGAGTACGCCTAAAACCTTACTCCCCAATTCGCTTATGACAATCATGTCTTTGCCTGGTTGTTTTATAGAAGAAGGAGTACTACTGATGACTTTTGCAAAAATAGTTTTATCATTATGCGTAATTTTCACTACGCTACCAGGAGGTACTTTATTAAATAAAACATAGTATTTATTATCGCTTTCGTCAAACATCAATTTGAATATTTTAATCGTGCAACGCAAATTTTCTTCATTTCTTCCAGCCTCTTTGTCTTCATCAAATTCTGGTTTAAAGAAAGACGTGTTCGGCTTTTCTTTGGGAGTTACACTATTTGTTGAATTATTAGGGCTGTGAATAGAGGAGATCTTTCCAAAAGTACTTGACCCCGTAATAATAGGTTTGTTTGTTAGACTTTCTTTTGCATTTGCGGTTGTTTTATTTTCAAACTCCGTTAGTTTCTTATCGAATGAGTTTGAAGAGATGGGTTTTTCTTCAGAGGATTTTGTTTCTGCGGCTGGCATGTTTTTTTCCTTTGTTGTATTGGCTGTTGCAACCGTTGCGTGAACTTCCGAAACGGCAGCATCTGTGGCGGAATTTACGCCTTCGGGCAATTTTGCTTCATTTTTTTGAGCGGGAGCAATAATGGTTGTTTTTGCCGTTTCTGCGTCGGTTTCTACAGTAGTTTTTTCTATCGAGGTGCTTTCAACATCTTCGTTTTCTGCGCCTCCCCCTTCTTTGTTCCTCTCTTCTTCTTGCTTCTTAAATTTTTCTTCTTCCTTGTCTGCAAGGCTGGTTAGATTATTTACCTCTGTTGTTTCTTCGGTCGTAGGTTCTTCTTTAATATCTGTGATTTCCGCATCGGTTACTTTTAAATTTACTGTTTTGTTTGTTGGGTTGAGAGCCATTGCACTTGTTGCGTTATTTGTATTTGCCGTTGTGTTGGCATATTCTGTTTTTGCGTCCGCATCTTTGAGGGCTGAAGTTGTTTTGTCCGTATTTGAAATATTTTTAATCGACTCTATGGGTGCGGGTGTTGCTAATGAAGCAGTAGCGGCTGTTGTATTTTGTGCTGTCGGAACAAGTGATGGACGATTGTTGACAATTGTTGTAGAGGGGCTTTCTATATTAGAAAAACTTCTTGTTGGTGTTTTTGTGGTTTTATATTCTGTAGAGGATTGATTGGTTGTGATGTCTTTTGCCTTTTCTATTTTTATATCGTTGCCCACCAAGTTACCTCCTTTTGTATTGGCAACCGTATTGGATGCATTTTTTGAAACAAGATCGATTTTTTGCGTTACTCCTATATTTTCTTTAATGGTGTTTGCGGGAACAGAAATTCCCACCTGCGCTAATTTGTTTGCAGATAATGTGGTTTTTGGTGTCGCTTTTGGTTGCAAAGAATCTGTGGGGACAGCTTCTTTTGTAGCATTTGCTTTAGCCAAAATGTTTTTTCCATTTTGAAAATCATCAATTGTATTGTAATTTTTAATGGAATTGTTTTTTGCAAAATTCCAACCAAATTCTTTTGTTACTTTTAAATAACCAATAAAAATCGGGGCATTTCTATTGAGGGTATAATGGTCTTTGATTTTGTTGTAATTTTTAATAAATGTCAATAAAGGCTCTTTAAAAATTGTCGATAAACGTGTAACTTTTTGAGATACTTTAATTAAATAATAAACAGGAACGTAAACCTCAGTCCCCCTTTGTGCACTGGGTTTCATAAAAAGATTAGAGTTCAACACTAAAGGAACGCGAATTTGCTTTTTCTTAATAAACATACCCATTTCGTCATTAAAACCCATCAACTTTTTATTATTGATATTATATCGTTTGGCAATATTTTCCCATTTTTCTTTATAGTCTAAATTTCTGTCAAAACACAAGTTGCCGCCTTTGTTTAAAGGAGGAAAATAGGAAATAACAATAGGGATATTTTGTGCCTGAGAGGCGATTGTTATGCCAGCAAAAAATAAAACCGACAGAATTTTCACAAAGAATTTGTTTGACATTGAGAGTTTGGTTTCTTTAAAAATATATTAATAAAAATAATTCAAGTGTAGAAATCCGACTTTGTTTTTAACAACTCCGTTTTGTAATTGATACAACGTAAGGTTAGACCGACAAATTGTTTTGAGTGTAACGTTGTCGCATAACAGTTTTTTTACATCGCGGAGTAAAATAAAAGAAGAATCAATAGGTTGAGACGAAATTAGGTAAAACGACGCATTTTCAAAAATTGTTTTTTGCTGTATCGCAGAAATTATTTTTTGTGTAGATGCGTTTTTAAAGAGGGAATTATTTTTGACAAACAATAAATTCACAGGTTGTGCTTGACTTAGAATAGCAACATTTTTATTCTCAAAATGATCGTCTAATAAATCAAACTCGATCGGAATTTTTCCATCGCCTGTGTTTATAATTTTGTCTTGTCTGTCAATATAAACATAAGTACTATCAAAATCTTTAGGAAAGTTTGTTGCAGAAAATTCGATGATTTTATTGTCTTTGGTGTATTTGTAAATAATTTCTTTTTGTTCAGTACTGATTGCTTTTTTATTCAACTCACTTAAAATGTTTGTTCCCTTTTTATACATCAGGCAGTCTTTAATGGGCAAATTGGTCAATACAAAAAACTCAAATACCAACGTGGCAAAAAGCAAAAATAGACTGATAGCCAATCCTCTAAAAACGGTTTGTGTGCTTTTGTTTTGATATTGAAATAATAAAAAAATAACCCATACAAGTAAAATGACATCTTTTCCAAACGAGGTGTTTGCGGTCAACGGAATACAATCTCCAAAGCAACCGCAGCTTTTTATTTTACCAGAAAAAACAGCATACGCAGTTAAAAAAGTAAAAAATATTGTGAGTAATAAAGTGAGACGCAACGTTTGTTTCAGATAGACATTGAAGACTAAAAATAACCCTAAAAGAATTTCTGCATTGATAATAAACAATGAAAAAAGAAGGCTCATCTTTTGTAAAAAAGAAACGTGAAGCACTTCAAAAAATTCGTCCATTTTGTAACTTAGCCCAAGGGGGTCGTTCGCTTTGATTAGTCCAGAAAAAATAAATAATAATCCAAGTGCAATTTTCAGAATGGTAGAGAATGTGTTTTTCATTTTTTGTAAAATAAAATTTGAACAAAAGTGGCGTAATTGATAAGGTCTAAATAATTGGCTTCAAGCCCCTCACTCACCAATGTTTTTTCGTTATTGGCGATAATTTGTTTCATGCGATAAATTTTCATCAGCATTAAATCAACAAAACTTGTTTCTGATAAACTTCGCCAAGCCTCGCCGTAATCATGATTTTTCAATGTCATCAAAGACTCGGCTTTTGCAATTTGTGAACGATATTTTTCTTCAACTTCTTTTAAAGGCAAGTCTTCTGCTATTGTGTTTTGTAACTCTAATTGCATCAATCCAATCACACTATAATTTAAAACGCCAATAAACTCTTCCGCCACACTGTCGCTAATTTTTTGTGTTTGATTTTCTTGAATGGTTTTGATGCGTTGTAGTTTGATATAAATTTGTTCTACAATAGAAAGCGGTCTCAATATACGCCAAGCTGTTCCGTAGTCTTTTGTTTTCAATAAAAATAAAGACAAACAGTGTGATATAATTTCAGAATAATCGGAATGTGTATTTTTGAATTCGGTATTCATAAGCATTGTTAAACAAGAGCCGTAAATATATTTTTTGAAATCATGCGAACAATAAATTGTAGAGGTATTTTGATGGATTTTTCTTGCCCTAAAATAATGGGTATTGTGAACGTGTCGCCTGATTCGTTTTATCAACAAAGCGTTGCCCAAACAGAACGCCAAGTTGTTGAACAAGTAGAACAAATGATAGTAGAGGGTGCTGACATTATTGATATTGGAGGTCAAAGCACAAAGCCGAATAGCATTTGTTTATTGCCAGAAGAAGAGATAAAAAGAGTGCAACCTATTCTTGCGTTATTAGTCAAAAAATTTCCGCAACAAATCTTTTCTATAGACACGTTTTATAGCTCTGTTGCCCTTGCTTGTGCAGATATTGGTGCAGATATTGTCAATGATATTAGCGGCGGAACGATAGACGAAAAAATGTTTGCGGCCGTAGCAAAAACAAAACTTCCTTATGTCTGTACGCATATTCAAGGGACGCCACAAACAATGCAATCAAAAACGCATTACAATCATTTGTGTTTAGAGATTATTCAATTTTTAGATGATAAAATTGTTGCCTTACATCAACTTGGGGTAAAAGACATTTTGATTGATGTTGGTATTGGTTTTGGAAAAACAATTCCGCAAAATTTTTCTTTATTGCAACAGTTATCTTTTTTTCAAACGCTTGAAAAACCTTTATTAATTGGACTTTCTCGCAAATCGTTTATTTACAAATCACTTTCTCTTACGCCAGAACTTGCGTTAAATGGAACAACCGCAATGCACATGATTGCTTTACAAAACGGGGCAAACATATTGCGTGTTCATGATGTCAAAGAGGCGAAAGAATGTATTACTTTATTTCAATGTCTTAATCCCTAATTTGTATGACCAAAACTTATTTAAAATATTTTTTATTGTGTAGTCTATTTGTTCTACAAGACCAATTATACAGCCAAGAGGCGTTGCGTATTTTTGATTTGAGAAAAAAGAACAAAACCTTTTCGCTCGCAGATTTACAAGATTTAGATTTAAAAAAAATAAGCACTCCAACGAAGCAGGTTTTAAAACAAGAAAAAGAAAACTCTTATTATGGACCAATATTTACTGTTGATTTTACAAAAGATGACAAGTATATTTTAGGCGGCGGCACAGATGGTAGCGTGCAAGTATGGAATGTTATCGCGGGCACAAAATTGAAGCGCGTAGAATGCCATGAAGGGAAAGTGTTGGCAGCAAAATTTTTTCTTGGGGCAAAGTTTTTTTCTACAAGTGATGACGGAGAAATTTTTCTTTACAATGGGTCGAGCGGAAAAAGAGAAAAACAATTTGTACTCGAAGATAATATCAATCAAGCTGTCAGTTATCAAGCGTTGAACACACAAGAAGGAGACAATAGAATTATTACAAGAAAAGAAAGTCAAGGCAAGGCTGAGCCGGGCATGGAAAAGAGAATCGTTTATCACTCGTCATTAGATTATTCTTCTGATAAAAAATTTTTAGCAGTTGGTGCAGACAATGCTGTCGTTAGTGTTTTTGAAATCAATTCTACCTTACCTGTTAAATATTTGCGTGGACATAAGAAAAAAGTGAATTGTGTTGCCTTTAAACCCACAAAGCATGAAATCGTTTCTGGTTCTGATGATAACAATATAATTTTATGGAATTGGGAAAACGAAACACAAAAGCCCAAAATTTTAAAAAACGGACATCAGGCACCTGTATTGTGTTTGGCTTTTCCCCGTGGCATAAGAACCGTAATGGCATCTGGAAGCAGAGACAATACAATTAAAATTTGGAACATGACAAAGGACTCTTGCGTTAAAACTTTAGAAGGGCACGAAGGCGAAGTAACTAGTTTGGCATTCACAAAAAACGGAAAATATTTAGTGTCGGGGAGTTTGGATAACACGATTAGAATTTGGGATGTTCAAAGGGAACGCACGATAAAATTATATACTATTAGCGAGTATCCTGTTCAAAGCATAGCACTTTCTAACAATGAAAATTTTATTATTTCTGGAGGATTGGTACCCAATGGAAACGGGGCGCTTCGTTTGTGGCAATTGAATGCGATAATAACAGATTATGAAAGCAGACTCTAAAGTGCCGTATTGGTTGAGCAGAACGGAACTTTTGCTCGGACAAGAAAAAGTGAGTTCACTATTAACAAAAAAAGTTTTACTTGTTGGTTTAGGTGGCGTTGGTGGAATGTGTGGAGAAATGCTTGTTCGCGGTGGCATCGGAAATATTACGCTTGTTGATGCAGATATTGTTGAAGAAAGTAATTGTAATCGACAACTTGTTGCCCTACAGTCATCGATAGGAAAGTTAAAAGTTGATGTAATGAGAGAAAGATTTTTAGATATTAATCCTGCCGTCGAAGTTTCTGCACATCATATTTTTTTAGACGAATCAAATATTCAAACTTTTTTTGACCAACACGACTTTGATTATGTTGTTGATTGTATCGACACGCTTACGCCGAAAGTATTGTTAATTAAAACTTGTGTTGAACGTAAGATTAAAATCGTTTCTGCTTTTGGTGCAGGGGGAAAAACAGATGCAACAAAAGTTTGTATTACAGATATTGCAAAAACGTACCAATGTAATTTGGCTCGTTATGTAAGAAAACACTTGCATCAGCATGGCATAAGAAAAAACATCAAAGTGGTTTTTTCACCAGAACCTTGTGAGCAAAATTCAATTATTGAAACTGAAAAAGCATTCCCCAAAAAATCAATTATAGGAACGCTGTCTGTATTGCCCAATATATTTGGGTGTTTATGTGCAAGCGTTGTTTTGAATGATTTGATAGAATAGACAACAGAAAAATTTGGCATTATTCAAAGCACCTTTACTTTCTATAAACTGTTGATGGCGCTGCTTGTGCTTGAGGATAAACAATAACGTCTGCAATGCAAACTCTTTGAGGCACTTCGAGTACATAAGAAATTAAGTCTGCTATGTCTTCTGGAAGCAAGGCTTCATACCCCTCATATATTTTTTTTGCTTTATCCGTATCGCCCTTAAATCGAACGATAGAAAACTCTGTTTCAACAGAACCCGGTGCAATATTGGTTACTTTAATTCCGTGTTCGGTTAAATCTAATCTCATGCCTTCGCTAATTGCTTCGACTGCTTTTTTTGATGCGCAATATACATTCCCATTTGCATAAGTTTGTTTGCCCGCAACAGAACTAATATTGATAATATGTCCCGTTTTGCGTTCTATCATTTGTTGAATAATTGCTTTTGAAACATAAAGAAGACCTTTTACATTTCCATCAATCATCGCGTCCCAATCTTCTGTATTGCCATTTTGAATGGGAGATAAGCCATGTGCATTACCCGCATTGTTAATCAACACATCAATATTTTTCCATTCATTCGGCAAAGAATTGATTTGTTGTTCAACTTCATTTTTACTCCGAACATCAAACAATAAATAATGCACAGAAGCAGACCCAATTTCAGTTTGAAGTGCTTTTAATTTCTCTGCCTTTCGTCCACATAAAATTAAACGATAACCCTTCTGTGCTAAATGAAGAGCCGTTGCTTTTCCAATGCCAGAACTTGCGCCAGTAATCAATACAGTTTTTTTCATCGTACAGTTTTTGAGTAAGAATAAAATAAAAAAGGGTCATACCTTGAAGGTATAACCCTATAAATTTTTGCTCTCCCTGCTGGACTTGAACCAGCGACCCTCTGATTAACAGTCAGATGCTCTAACCAACTGAGCTAAGGAAGAATGGTTGCGAATATAATTTTCTGTATTAAAAAATAAAATGCTTTTCTAATTATTAAAAACCCTCTTGTATACTGATTTCAAGCGTATGTTTGACACTTCTTTTGTTTTTTAATGTTTATGCCACATGTTGTCTATTGAAAAAATATACGAATATTATTTACTACATCCGCAGATTCAAACGGATAGCAGAAAAATTCAACATGGAGATTTTTTTTGGGCATTAAAAGGCGACAATTTTGACGGCAATCAATTTGCACTACAAGCATTAAATCAAGGTGCTGCATACGCAGTTGTTGATGACGCTTCTCTACAATCAGAAAAAATATTTGTTGTTTCTGACGTACTCAAAACATTGCAAGAATTGGCGTTATATCATCGGCAACAATTGAATATTCCTGTTATTGCAATAACTGGCAGTAATGGAAAAACAACAACAAAAGAATTGATATATGCTGTGCTGAAAAGCAAATTTAAAACTGCCGCAACAAAAGGAAATTTGAATAATCATATTGGCATTCCCTTAACCTTATTAAGTATTCCCTTAGACGTAGAGATCGCGATTGTAGAAATGGGGGCTAATCATCAACAAGAAATTGCATCTTATTGTCAATATACACAACCCAATTATGGCATCATTACGAATTGTGGGAAAGCCCATATTGGTTTGTTTGGCGGAGAAGAGGGCGTAAAAAAAGCGAAGGGCGAATTGTTCGACTTTTTAAAAACAAGCAATAATAGTGTGGCTTTTGTGGCAACTGATTATCCTTATTTGAATGTAATGAGTGCCGGCATTCAAACAGTTTTTTCGTATGGGACAAATTCTGCCGCAAGTGTAAAAGGACAAATTATCAATAACAATCCTTTTCTAACAATTCAAATTACAACACCATCACAACAGTTTGAAATTAAAAGCAAATTAGTAGGAGCATATAATTTAATGAACTTGTTGTGTGCCGTTACTGTGGGCTTACAGTTTAAAATCGGCATACTACAAATTGTTGAAAGCATAGAAAATTACATTCCTTCAAATAGCCGTTCGCAATGGCTGCAACACAAAGGCAACCAGATTATTTTAGATGCGTACAATGCAAACCCAAGCAGTATGGAAGAAGCAATTAAAAATTTCGGCACGTTAAAATTGACAACAAAAATTATTTTTTTAGGAGAGATGAAAGAATTGGGAGAGGCAAGTAAACACGAACACCAAGAGGTAATTCATTTATTAGAACAATATGAATGGGCTAAAGTTATTTTGGTGGGTAAGGGTTTCGGTGAATGTAAACACGGCTATCAATACTTTGAAAATAATACGCTTGCAAAAGAGTGGTTTGAACAACAAAATATAAAAGGTGCAAATGTTTTAATCAAAGGGTCTCGCGCAACACGAATGGAAAAATTAATTGAGATAGTATGAATAGACTGAAAATTATTTTTATTGGGACACCAGACTTTGCGGTCGCAAGTTTGCAGGCGTTGATTGCCAATAATTACAATGTTGTTGCTGTTGTTACCGCAGTTGATAAACCGGCAGGTCGAGGAATGCAAATACAAAAAAGTGAAGTCAAATTGTTTGCCGAACAACAAGGTATCGACATTTTACAACCCCCCAATTTAAAAGATGAAACATTTTTAAAAACACTAAAAGCCTATCAAGCAGATTTGCAAATTGTTGTTGCGTTTAGAATGTTGCCACAACTTGTTTGGGCAATGCCACGATTGGGTACAATTAACGTTCATGCTTCTTTATTGCCGAATTATCGAGGTGCGGCTCCGATTCATTGGGCTGTGATGAATGGAGAAATTGAAACAGGCGTAACTACATTTAGGCTCAGGCATGAAATTGACACGGGCAATATTTTATTGCAAAAAAAAGTTCTGATTGGGTCTGAAGACACAACAGGAAGCATGTATGAAAAATTGAAAATTGAAGGAGCTCATTTGTTGATAGCAACAATGGAATTGATTGTGAAAAACAATGACTATGCAGGAGAAGAGCAAGATAAAAGCCAAATCATCAACCGGCAACATGCACCCAAAATTTCGCCTCAACACGGCGTGATAGATTGGCATAATGAAGGAAAAAAAATTGTCAATCAAATTCGTGGCTTATCGCCTATGCCAAGCGCATATACAGTTGTTGCGAATAAAAAATTAAAAATTTTCAACGCTTTTTTTGAAGAACAAATTCACCACCATGAACACGGGAGTTTTTTTATTGATGGAAAAATAGAATTGAAATTTGCGTGCAAAGATGGCTTTATTCATATTCGTGAATTGCAATTAGAGGGTAAGAGAAAAATGAACACAACCGATTTTTTAAGAGGCAATACATTTTTACAATAACAAATTTTTATGCTACAGATTGTTTTGTATGACGACCGCTTGATGAGAAATAAATTATTTCCTATTGTTTGCGACAAAAGTATTGCCACTTTGCGAGTAGGGCTGTTTTCGATACAAGAAAAATGGGAACATCTTGTACAAGAAAAACCAGCACTCCTTGTTCCTCAATTTTTACAAGAAAAATATGTCCCACAAAAAACAACATATTCAAGCGATGCCATTTTTGTCAATAGCGTCATTTTGCCAAACGAAAAGTTATTAGCCGATTTTTTATCGCTTAAAAATAATGAAGTCATTGTTTACAATGATGTTTGCGTTGCAAGAAAAAACAATCCTTATGAAGTGATTGAGTCGCAACAATTAATTTTTAAAAAAATAAATTATCATGTCGACATCATTGATCATTGTTGGCGTGTCGGTCAATTACAAGAAAAATATTTTCAACAAGAATGTGAAGCGTATTGTCAATCGAGAAAAATATTTCCAACAGAAATACTATCCCCCCATACAACACTCATTGGCGATGCGTCCAAATTATATATTGGCAAAAACCTGAACACGGATGGTGCAATTTTTGATACAAGAAAAGGAGCAATCATTATAGAAAATGATGTTACGATTCTGCCCAATAGTGTTTTGATGGGGCCAATGTGTATTGGACAAAACTCAACGATAAAAACAGGCACACAAATTTATGGCACAACAATTGTGGGAGCACATTGCACGCTTGGAGGAGAAATAAAAAACACACTCATTGGCAATTATTCCAATAAAGGACACTATGGATATATTGGAGATGCTTATATTGGTGATTGGTGCAATTTGGGTGCGGGGGTTACCGCTTCTAATTTAAAAAACACAGCCAGTGATATTGTATTAAACAACCATATACCACACCATATTCAATCGGCAACAAAGGAGGCTGTGTGATAGGTAACTATTCTAAAATTGGCGTAGGGGTTTATTTAGATACGGCAACGATTGTGTCCATTTGTTGCAATATGACGAATACAACAATAAGGGATAAATATTATCTTCCCTTTATGTGGCATAACAATAAAAAATATGAATTTAAAAAAGCGTTGGTGCATATTAATAATTGGATGGCTTTTAAAAATCAACAGTTGACGGAAATTGAAAAAAAAATTCTTGACCATTTGTATCAACAAGAAAACGGAGAAGAAAATTTGTAACATACTTAACGCTTGTTTTAAAAGATACGTGAAGGAGCAAATAATTCCCTCTGATATACAGACTTAAACTTTAGTAAACATACATTTGTTTTTATGACAACCTCTAAAACACTTATTATCAACGATCCTATTTACGGAACGATTACAATCAATAATTCGTTGATACAAAAGTTGATTGCACACCCATTTTTTCAACGCTTGCGACGCATTCAGCAAATGTCTGTTGCACATTTAACTTTTCCTGGTGCAATGCACAACCGTCTTCAGCATTCTCTTGGAGCATATCATTTAATGACGCTCGCTTTGCAGCAATTAGAAAATAAAGGCGTACCTATTTCTGCAGAAGAAAAACAAGCCACACAAATTGCCATCTTATTACACGACATTGGGCATGGACCATTTTCACACACTTTAGAAGGAACAATTTTGCCTCAAGTGCATCATGAAGACGTGTCGCTTGGTATGATTGAATTGTTGAATCAGCAACATGATCTCGAACTTACACTTGCGCTTAAAATTTTTCAGAACACTTATTACAGAGAATTTTTTCATCAACTTGTTTCAAGTCAATTAGACGTTGACAGATTAGATTATTTGATGCGAGACAGTTTTTATTCTGGTGTTGCAGAAGGAATTGTAGGATATGACAGAATTATCAATATGCTCAACGTATATGACAATAAATTAGTTGTAGAAGAAAAAGGCGTGTATTCTGTAGAGAGATTTTTGAGTTCGCGGCGTATGATGTATTGGCAAGTTTATTATCATAAAAATGTGTGGGCAACAGAACAACTCATTCAAAATATTTTACTGCGAGCAAACGACCTTCATCAAAAAACGAATTTCGTTCCTCAACAATTTGAAGCCCTGTTCTTTTTTGTTACTCATTCTTTTAATCCTCGTCAAGAAGAACATTTGAATTTATTTAATCGTTTAGACGATGCCGATATTTTGGCTTTGATAAAATTTGGCAGTACGAGTACAGATAAAATTTTATCTCTTTTATGTACCGCATATTTAAATAGAAAAATGTACAGCATTAAAACGAGTTATACTATAGATGAAAAAATTGATTTGGAAAAAATCAAGCAAGACATTCAAAATAAAATCCACATTTCTAAAAACGAATTGATCTATTTTGTGATTGAAAAAACAATCACAACACATATTTATGATTGTAATAAAAAAAATAGCATTCAAATTTTAAATAAAAAACAAGAGCTAAAAGACATTGCAGACATAAATTTTATTTTGATTGGACAAAGCACGAAAGCCACAGAAACCAAATATTATCAAGGGTTTTGGAAGACATAAAAAAAAGCCCGACACAAATCAGGCTTTTTTAAGTGGGGTGAGTGAATAAGCAATTTGCTCAAGCACAAGACAATAATAGTCAAGCATTTTAATATTCAAAAAAAAAGAGGCAATTATTTTTTTTCTTTTTCGTTGACAATGTGAATAATGATTTTTTATTTTTTTACTTTTACCAACCAAATGTTTTTTACAAATTAAACTTGACGAAAAAATATTTCTCTCAACGCACACACTTTTGTTTACTTCTATCACATTTTAAATTTTTAAAAACAAAAAAAGAATTATGACTATGAACAAAAAACAACTTCTCATTATCGCAAGTATTGCATTTTTATCTTCCTTGTTGAGTATTTTTATTTACGGAAAAACTTTCCACTCCAATTCTTTTAATGGATCTTATCAAGGACAGATACCAGCCAACTATACAAGCTTTATGCAACAACAAGGCGGCAAGAATGCTCCTGTAGATTTTGCTTTTGCCGCAAAAGCATCGATTGATGCAGTTGTTCATATCAACATTAAAGTCAAAGAAAAAATCATCGAACAACAACCTCAACAAAGAGGAAACAGGAAAAGACAAATGCCACAAGAAAGTCCTTTTGACGATTTCTTTGAAGACTTTTTTGAAGGCAATCCTTTTGGCGGTGGCGGCGGAGGTAAGCAAGTGATACCAGAACAAAAAGCAGCGGGCTCTGGCGTATTGATTAGTGAAGATGGCTACATTGTAACGAACAATCACGTTGTAGAAAAAGCGGATGAAATAAAAGTTACATTCAGTAATAAAAAATCATACACCGCAAAAGTAATTGGCAAAGACCCAAGTTCAGATTTAGCAGTATTGAAAATTGAAGGTTCAAAATTTCCATTTTTAATTTATGGCAATTCTGATGAAGCAGAAATTGGTCAATGGGTTTTAGCAATTGGCTACCCTCTTTATTTAGATGTTACTGTAACTGCGGGTATTATTAGTGCAAAAGCAAGGTCTTTGGGCATTAACGCACAAGCAGCAGGAAACCTTTCTTCTGTAGAATCATTTATACAGACAGACGCTGCCGTGAACAAAGGAAATAGCGGAGGTGCGCTTGTTAATACAAAAGGAGAACTCATCGGCATCAATTCTGCTATCGCATCTCCAACAGGATATTATTCTGGTTACTCTTATGCAATACCAGTAAACATTGCAAAGAAAATTGTTGCGGACATCATTAAATTTGGTACTGTACAACGTGCCTATTTGGGCATTTCATATCCAAGTCAAGAAAATGTTTCTGAAGAACAAGTAAAAAAATATGATTACAAACAAGGCGAAGGAGTTTTGGTTGTTGATGTGGCAACTGATGGGGCGGCAAAGGAAGCGGGTATGAAAGAAGGTGATGTGATTGTGAGAATCAATGACGCAAAAGTTGTAACGGGTGCAGAATTAATAGAACAAATTGCGCGCTTTCACCCTGGAGACAAAGTGAAAATTACTTACAAACGTGCAGGTAAAGAAGTTGAAACAGCCGTTATTTTACGTGCAAAATCAGGTAGCTACGCATCAATTAAATTTAATTCTTTAGGCGTAGAATTAGAAGCATTAACAAAAAAAGAAGCCGAAGATTTTAGAGTAAAAGGCGGCATCAAAGTGAAAGCAATTCAAGATGGAAAAATTCAAAATCAAACGCGCATTCGCAAAGGCTTTGTGATTACAAAAATCGAACGCAAAGAAATTACAACCGTAGAATATTTAAAAGAACTTTTAAATGGGTTAGAAGGTAGAATAGAAATTGAAGGGTTTTATCCAGAATATGACGGCAAGTTTTTCTATGAAATAGATTTAGACGACAAGTCTGATGATAAAGAAAAAAACAGGTAAAACAGCCTTTTGTGTTCAAGCTGCAGACATTTAAAGAGAAAGCCCCAGACGATTTTGTTTGGGGCTTTTTTTATACATCAATTTGTTTGTAAGAAACATCAAAAGAAAATTTCCAACGATTATGCGTCCATAAATAATTGTCTGGATTGCGTTGAATAGATGCCTCTAAATGCTTAACGTATTGTTTGGTTAAATCCCCAGCAATGTTTTTATCATAAACAATTTCATGCAACACAACTTCATATTTCCCTCTTTGTATTTTCTTTATTTCAGCAAAAAATGGCTTTCCATTAAATAATGAAACGCTTTTTTCTGCCTCTGTCATAAACGGCGTTGCTTGGTTGAGAAAATTACACCAATACGCTTTGTGTGGATGGAAAGGTCTTTGGTCTGCCAATATGCCCAAGCTGTGTTGTTGATTTTTAAAACCACGCATTTCTTTTCCAAAAGAATACGCATTGATGAGTCGTGAGCCATATTGAGAGCGGATATTGAGCAATAGCCGATCAAAAAATTTATTTTGTTGAGGCAAATAAAAAACGTTGAAAGAAGGAAAATGTTCAGCATGACTAAAAACCAAATTCACAAATTCCCAATTAAATTGATGACCTAAAAGACCGTAAAAATTGTCCCCGTCTTGAGCGGCTTTTTCAAATAAAGACAAATCGCATTTTACCATTTCTGACAATTTTTTTTCAGAAATATTATACAACATAATTGTTTCTATCAGCCAATCAATAAGGTTGCGATAAAAATTTTTTTGAATGATTTTTTTTTCATTCGCTGTATATTTAGGAAACGCGCGTGCAATATTTTTCGCACTCATTTCTTTTCTATACCCAACAATATAATACAGAACAAAAAATAACACATCGCTTAAAGCATACAAAACTACGCGAGGTAATTTTGACAACAACAGAATTAACCAAGACAAAACTTTCATATCAAAAAACAAAACAAGAATTAGGCAGAAATAATTTGTAACGACGCTTTTAAAAGGGCTTCGATGGATTGAATTGAAGGGTTATTCTTTACAACTTGTTGAACCGCATGTTCTGCTTGTTGCCGAGCAATCCCCAGTGCCGTTAATGCCGCAATCGTATCGTGCTGCAATTCAAATAGTGCATTGTCCGCAGCAGAAATAATAGACTCTATTGGAGCGTCATTATTGGTTGTAGAAAGAGGCGAAGTGTGATGCGCTGGAGTGGATTTAATTTTCAACAATTTGTCTTTTAATTCTAACACAATGCGTTCTGCCGTTTTTTTTCCAATGCCTTTTACCTTTTCTAAAAGGCTGGTTTTGCTCTGTGTAATAATGTGATAAATTTCGCTTGGAGACAATGCCGACAGCATGAGTCTTGCCGTTGCTAAACCAACACCAGAAACACTAATCAACTGCATAAAAATCTCTTTTTCGCTTGCTTCAAAAAAACCGTACAAGCTATGAGCGTCTTCCTTGATGTGCAAGTGCGTCAACAACTTAACTTCTTTTAAATGTTGAATTTTTGAATACGTATAAAGGCTAATGAAAATTTGATAGCCGATGCCATTCACGTCAATGACAATTTCTGTTGGTTTTTTTTCTGTGATAATTCCTTTGATGTATGAAATCATAATGCGATTTAATTTGTCTTAAAACGATAAGTTTTGAGAAGCGAATAGAGGTTGCCAATATTACTTTTGTATTGAACTCTTTTCAATAAAGAATTGCACTTGCAAAGCAAATATTGTGATTAGTTCTTTGTGACTTTTTATTTTTGAGAATTAAAAAATATAAAATGAAAATAGAAAACTGTATTTCAACAGACATTGATGACATTTTGAATTTGTATGAAATGGCAATGTCCTATCAAAAAATAAAAGGTGCAACTATTTGGGGAAAAATTCACGCCGACGCTGTTGCAAATGAAATTGAGCAAAAGCGACAATGGAAAATGGTGATAGAAAATAAAATTGTTTGTGTTTGGACAACTACATTTTCAGATGCCCAAATTTGGCAAGAACGAAATCAAGCACCTGCTGTTTATATTCACAGAATAGCAACACATATTGACTGTCGGGGTCAGCATCTTGTACAACATATTGTAAACTGGTCAAAACAACATGCCCTTCATCACAATAAAAAATTGATTCGTTTGGATACGGTTGGCAATAATCAAGGCTTAATCACTTATTATCAAAAATGTGGCTTTGATTTTTTAGGCTTAGTTCAGTTGTCTGAAACAAGGGACTTACCAGCACATTACCACCAAGCTCTTGTGAGTTTGTTTGAAATGAATATTTAATAACAAATAAAAAATTTTCTTCGCTTTTGTTTTCCTCTGTTTCACCGGTTATTTTTCATTCAATATAAAAGCTGTACAATGAAATTTTTCAACTTTAGTTTGTTTTTTTTCTTCTTTAGTATGAATATATTTTCTCAACAAAAAGAAACGATGAGTTTATTTTTTGAGAATAAGAAACAATCTGAAAAAATACAACATCGAGAAATGACGTTTTCGATACTGCATATGAATCTTAACGTGAAGCCAGTTTTTCATCAACAAATTTTATACGGACAAGCTCAATTAACCATTAGTCCTTATTGGTATCACGCAATCAATAACATTCAATTAGATGCTAAATACATGGATATTTACAGCGTAAAATTAAAACACAAAGACAGTGCCACAGCAACGCCTTTACGCTATACTTATGATAGTTTAATGTTGTCTATCGTCTTAAATAAAACGTATACCAACAAAGACACATTTGATATTTTAATTTCTTATTTATCTGACCCCAAGCGTATTCGATCTGTAGAATCGAAAGCGATCACCGACTCGAAAGGTTTGTATTTCATCAATCCAAATAAAACTGAAGCAAATCTTCCTCAACAAATTTGGACGCAAGGAGAACCTGAAAACAATTCCGTTTGGTTTCCAACCGCAGAAATGCAACAGCAAAAATTTACGCAAGAAATTTCAATTACAGTTCCTATAGCCTATAAAACATTATCAAATGGGTTGCTTACAAAAAGCATAATTGTCGATACAGGACTCCGAACAGATAAATGGACAATGAATCTCCCCCTGTCGCCGTATCTTGTTTTTTTTGGTGTAGGAGAATGGACAAGTTTTGCCGACTCTGTACATGGCATTCCTTTGCAGTATCATGTGCCATTTGAATTTGCAAATTCAGGAAAAAGAATTTTTAAAAAAACGCCAAAGATGATAAGCACTTTTGAACAATTGTTTCAAGTGCCTTTTGTATGGCCAAAATATGACCAAGTCGTGATTCATAATTTTGTAAGCGGGGCTATGGAAAATGCAACCATCGTTACGCATGACGCTCAAGCCTTGCAAGACAATCAAGATTTAGAAGATGAAAATATTTGGGAGAATGTTATTGCACATGAAATTGCCCACCATTGGTTTGGTGATTTGGTTACGTGTAAAAACTGGAGCAATTTAACCTTGAATGAATCCTTTGCACACTACAGTGAATATTTGTGGTTTGAAAAAGAGTATGGAAAAGATTATGCAGACTATTATAGACATAAAGAAACACAAGCCTATTTTAATGCGAGTGCTATGGAAAAAACATTGGTGCGGTTGAATTATGACAAACCAGAAGACATTTTTGACGAAGTCAGTTATAACAAAGGCGGTGCAATTTTACACATGCTTAGAAAATATTTAGGGGATAGCGTTTTTTTTAAATCATTACAAACGTATTTATTACAATATCAATTTCAAACAGCCGAAGTTGCCAATTTGCGTATTGCGTTTGAAAAAATCAGTGGACAAAATTTGGACTGGTTTTTTAATCAATGGTATTTTTCTCCAGGCAATCCTTTTGTTTCGGTTCAACGATTCCGTGATATGCCGAATAAAAAAATTCAATTGATTGTAAAACAAAATATTCAAGTAGGGGAAATGATTTACAAAATGCCCCTTGTTGTTAAAACGTACGAACGAGATACAACGCATTTGTATCACTTTATGTTGGGAGCACATCATTCTAATACAGACACGCTCAATATACCATATTCTTTTTATCCAAACTTGGTGAGTATAGATCCCGACGGAGATTTGTTGATGATTAAAGACGAGGTGCAAACGCCTGCGGAGTATGTGTATCAATTAAAAAAAGGAACTTCTTATGCTGAAAAACAGAATGCACTACGACATCTTGCCAATTTCCAAACAACGCACCCCGAAGCCTTGCAAGCCTTGTTAGAAGCGACTTATGATTCTTCTTATGTCATTCGTTTGCACGCTTTAGCATCTATACAGTTTGACATTGATAGTATAAAAATAAAAGCGCGTCCTTATTTAATTCAAAATTACAAGACAGAAAAAAACAACCTTGTCATTGCAAAACTGATTGTGCTATTGAGTAAATACAAGTTGCCCGATTTTTACAAAAACAATAAGAATTTAATTTATAGCCCATCGGCAAAAATTGCGGTTGCGGCTTTGCAACTCATTTTTGATTACGATTCAATAAAAAATTACAACACTATTGTTCAAGTTTTACAACAAGCAACAAATCCTAAAATTCGCAAACAAGCGTTCTCTTTGTTCTTGAAATACAAAAAGCAACATGCCAAAATTGATGTAAACGACTATTACAAAAAAATATCTTTGAATGCACGGTTTGATATTTTGACAGACTATTTAGAGTGCATATTCGCAACGAATAATGTAGAAACAATGAATGACGCAATTGCCTTGATTAAAACGATGAAACAACAATTACCGACTAATTATACATCACTAATATCTTATATCGACACTCAATTAGACAATTCTTTAAGTGCTTTGAAAATTAAAAACCCAAGCCTTTACAACAACCTCCATCTTTAAAAAATGATCTCAAAAATTCAAACACAATTGCAACTTTCAAAAACCAAGTGTTATACCCTATTGATTGGTGCGATGAGCGTAACAACAATTGTAAAATATATTATCGACGCATACCAAATCGCTTTGACGCAAAAAGCTGTTGCTCAATTTTATCCACTCTTCTTTTTTGTTGTGTATGCCAGCTCAATATTGATAGCCATTATTTTTTATCAACAACAACAACAATCAGACGCGGGGTTTAAATATGGCACTTTATGGTTTACGGGTTTTCGATTTGTGGTTTTTAATTGTTTGTGCCAAATTGGAATTGTGTTAATCATGGAATTAATTTTTCCAAGTATTAAAGCTGTTTTTTTGCATGATCAAGAAATTGCGATTACCAAAACATTGTTTAATAAAGAAAGTATTCAACAAAACTTATTAGCCATAAAAAAATATTACTACTTATTAAAGACAGCATATTTTATGTTTGGTATGATTGTTTTAGGAACAATTTTAAATACCATCATTTGTCTTTTACTGAATGTCTATTATAAAAAAATAACCCAACGTTAAAATTATGTTACCGTCCTTACAACTCAGTTTGCTTATTCCTTTATTAAATGAAGAAGAGTCGCTTTTTGAATTGACAAATGAAATTAAAACCGTTTGCAACAAACACAATATTTCTTATGAAGTAATTTTTGTTGATGATGGAAGCACGGACAATTCTTGGACACTGATACAACAATTATTCCAAGAGAACCCTAATATTAAGGGCATTAAATTCAGAAAAAATTTTGGCAAAGCAATTGCCCTCAATGAAGGATTTAAAATTGTGCGAGGCGACATTGTGATTACAATGGACGCAGACTTACAAGATAGCCCAGACGAAATTCCGGACTTGATGCGAATGATGCGCGAAGAGAATTTTGACCTTGTTAGTGGATGGAAAAAAGTACGTTATGACAATGTGCTGACGAAAAACCTGCCGTCTAAATTTTACAATTGGGTAACAAGAAAGATGACAAAAATTCCGTTACACGATTTTAATTGTGGCTTAAAAGCCTATAAAAACAAGGTAATTAAAAACATTGAATTATATGGTGATATGCACAGATATATTCCTGTCATTGCAAAATCAGAAGGGTTTAAAAAAATTGGCGAAAAAGTTGTTATGCATCGTGTGCGTAAATATGGTGTTAGCAAATATGGTTGGGAGAGATTTGTGAATGGGTTTTTAGACTTATTGACCATTCGATTTATGAGCAAATTTGGAAAACGACCAATGCACTTTTTTGGATCTATTGGTTCTTTGTTTTTTTTCACAGGAGCATTGATTTTGATTGAATTTTTGATTGAAAAATTGTTTTTCAACGTCTATGAAATCAATAAGCGTCCGCTATTTTCTTTTGCCATTTTATCTTGTATTATCGGCATGCAATTATTTCTTGCAGGGTTTATATCAGAACTTGTTGTTCGTAATAATGTAGAAAAAAGCCATCATCATTGCGTTGAAGAGTTGCTGAACTGTAACTCATAACACAAGTTAATAACCCCAATCTGTCGTTCCATCTTTGTTGTCTTTGATGACAATTTTGATGGCTTCTAATTCTTTACGAATTTTATCTGACGTAGCATAATCCTTTTCTTGCTTTGCTTTGTTGCGTAGCTCTAATAGCAAATTGACGCTTACTGTCAATTCTTGATTTACATTTTGAGGCGCTTGTAACCCTAAAATAGTTTCTATATATTTTTTAAAATAAGTTTGTAATAAAACAATCGTTGTTTTTGCCAATTGGGGGGCATCTGAATTTTTATGATGGATAGAATAAATATGAGGAATGATTTCAAAAAAAGACGCTAACACCTTTGCTGTGTTCACGTCATCATAAATATCCTTGTCTATTTTGTTCAATAAATTCAAAACGTTTGCATCAGTTTCACTTTGTGTTGCATTAAATTTTTCGGCATCAAAATGTTGAACCAATTGGTGTGCTGTCCACAAACGCTGAAATGCTTTTTCTGCACTATCAAGGGCCGTCATACTAAAATCTAACGTGCTACTATAATGTGTTTGTAAAATAAAAAAACGAATTGTCATTGGTGCAATCGCTTTTGTAATGAGTGGATGCGTGCCGGCAAATAAGTCAGAGAATGTAATGACATTGCCATAGCTCTTTCCCATTTTTTTCCCGTTGATCGTAATCATATTATTATGCAACCAATATTTTGCAGGTGAACATTGATGTGCAATTGTGCTTTGTGCAATTTCACATTCGTGATGAGGAAATTGTAAATCCATGCCACCTCCATGAATATCAAAAGTGGGGCCAAGATATTTTGCACTCATTGCAGAACATTCAATATGCCAACCCGGAAAGCCATAACCCCAAGGGCTTTTCCACTTCATCAAATGTTGTTGGGGGGCATTTTTCCATAAAGCAAAATCTACTGCATTCTTTTTTTCATCTTGATTATTTAGTGTTCGAGAATTTTCCATCAAGTCTTCTAATTTCCGCTTACTCAAAATGCCATAATCATGTTGTGCGGCATATTTTATCACATCAAAATATACAGAACCATTGACGACATAAGCAAATCCTTTTTCTAAAATTGTTTCTATCATATTGATTTGTTCTATGATATGCCCAGTTGCTGTTGGCTCAATCGATGGCGTTAAACAATTAAAAGCACGCATTGCCGCGTGAAAACGCATCGTGTATTTATGGACTAATTCCATTGGTTCGAGTTTTTCGATAACCGCTTTTGAACTAATTTTATCTTCTGCATCTTTTCCTTCTTCTTCAAAATGCCCAGCATCTGTAATGTTTCTTACATAACGCACTTTGTAACCATCAGACAAAAATAAGCGATACAACACATCAAACGTAATGTATGGACGGGCGTGTCCAAGGTGACTTTCTCCGCTTACCGTCGGTCCGCAAACATACATGCCAACGTGCTGTGGCGTTAATGGGGCAAATAATTCTTTCTTTTTGGTGATGTTGTTGAATAAAAAAAGTGGCATATCAAAAAACAAAAAAAATAAAATACAGAAAGTTCTGTCGTTACCTTGCAAACTAATTTTTACAGTCAAAAGAAAAGAGTTAAAATCTTTCTGTCGTTATTTTGTGTTATGCGAATATTCGTTTGCGATTTGATTTTATAATAAAAAAAATCAAATATAAATTATATAAAAAATTCGAGTCCGATAAAAATAAAAAACTTTCAATAAATAGTTCTGAAAGCCTTTAAAATAGGCATCGATGCTTCGTATCGGAACACTTAAACTCACCTTAGTTAATGTAGATTTAGGTGTTCAGGCGGGTTGTCAAAAATTTTGGTTGTTATTGTGTTGAAGTTGCCTGTCGGGTTGCGGAGAAATTGGAATAGCTCGATAGAGCTATCGAGGGGATATGTAATGATGGATACAAGATGAGAAAATGCCCATTTTTTAGCACCCATTTGATGAATAATTTTGCAGAATCAAAGCTGCCATTAAGGTCACCCAGATGTGAATTTTGATTGCATTTTCGGTAGTTCCTAAAAAACATTTCAATGAAACGGTTTGTTTTAATCGTTTCAATAAGAGTTCGATTTTCCATCGGTTTTTATAGCCACCACAATTCTTTCTGCTGTCCGACAAATAATGCTGATGTTTTTCCAAAAGGTCATCATACGGTTCTGGCTTTCGTCGCTTATCGGTATGACCGAAGGTGCTTCGTTTTGGAAAATGCGACATATTGAAGTGATTGATCTTCTGTCACAAACGAAGCAAAACCGTTGATCAATTCCGCAATGAAACACAGTTACTATACACGGTATAGAGCATTGTAATGAGGGGGCGCGCAAGTCGTCAGGGTTTTTGTATAAACATCTGATTGGTGTTTTGGGCTGCTTGATTAGTAGGGTCTTTTGAAATAAAATTCAGTAGTTGAGAAAAATCGGGTTGCCCGGAAATTGGTTAGGTTGCATAAGCGGATGTTTATAGCGTGTCGAAACAATATAGGCGTACAAAAAAAGCCGTATTTGAAAAATTACGGATTGCTTTTATCAGACACTAGTTTTCTAACAAAACCACAAAAATTAAGGAAAAGCTATTACCCCAAACCAACCTCATTTGTAAAGCCAGTTCTGGACTAAAATTCAACTGTAAACTGCTATCAGGATTATCTAACTCAACTGTAAACTTTTTTTAGGATGAGACAGTATTTGAATTACTCAAAAAGCAGGTATAAAAAAAGGGGCTTTATCTAAAGCCCCTTCAAAAGATTTGAATAAATTTATGATTAAAACAAGCCTGTTCTTCTTGCTTTTCCTTTAGGTGAGAAATCATAACCATCGGCAGCGCCTTGTGTTTGAGAACCGAGCCTTGACATTGCACATCTGAATCCAACGGTGCTTTTAGATTGGTCTTCTTCCAAATATCTTCTCGCCGCAGGCATTAACCAATATTGCATATCAGCCCAACTTCCGCCTTTAATTACGCGAGTTTTATCTCCAATTAAAGTTGTTGTTCCATAGCCATAAGCAACACCAGAACCAGCATCTCCATCAAGAAAGTTTCTCAAGTCATTTGTTTGGTAATTTCTTCTTGTTTTTATTTCAGCATCAGCGACAGAGGTGTTTTTTACTCTACCTAAACTATCTCTTTCAATTTTTCCAGAACGTAAGTCCATTTTTGTAAATACGTTACCTCTGAAATAGTTAAAATCTTCTCCGTCTTGTGGTGAATTGGGTCTGTAAATGTCCGCAACCCATTCGCTTACATTACCAGACATATTATAAACGCCAAAGTCATTTGGAAAATACGATTTTATATAAGCTGTAGGGCAAGCGTTATCATTTAACCCTCCAGATATACCCATATAGTCACCATCTCCTCTTTTAAAATTGGCTTGCATAGCTCCTTCTAAAGATAAAATATTGCCTTTGTAACGAATTCCCGTTCTATTGTTTCTCCATGCAAATTGATGAGATGATGTAATTAACTCTTCGCCTCTTTCTTTAATTGCTTTAGTTTTAGCTTCATAGTTTCCGCCCTTGTAAGCCATTGCTGCATATTCCCATTCTGCTTCTGTTGGGAGTCGATAATCAGGCAACATAATTCCGTCGTCATTACTTAATCTTTCTTTTGGGGAACCGTCGGGGTTTTTAAGCGGATTTTTTAGACTAATAGCTAACTTTCCTGGATCAGGAGTAATTTCCCCCAATATGTAAGATTTAGTATTAAATGCTTCAACGCCTATGCCTTGAATAGAGGCGATAGATTCTTTGTCTAAGTAACCTTTTTGAATTAATAATTTTTCGTTTACGCGGTCGCTTCTCCATAAACAAAAATCTTGAGCTTGCTTCCATGTTACCCCTACAACCGGAAAATAATTGTACGAAGGGTGGTGAAAATAATGTTCTACCAAAGGTTCGTTAAAGGATAATTCTTCTCTCCAAACTAAACTGTCTGGACGAGCCAAATTGTTGATTGTTGCATACGCAGGGTCGTCAAAAACAATGCTTAACCAATTTAAATATTCTTTGTAAAAAATATTCGGAACTTCGGTTTCATCAATATAAAAAGAGTTTACGGTAATTCTTCTTGGCGAAGAATTCCAGTCTGACATTACGTCTTCTTGCACATCTCCCATTACAAACATGCCACCTTGAACAAAGACTAATCCCGGACCAGTAGCTTGTTCTGTATTTTTAGGAGGGGTAAAAAATGCCCCTTCTGAAACGTTATTGTAACTCCAGCCTGTGGCAGAAGACACTTCTGCTTTGGGTTTAAACAAAGAACATGAGGCCGTTAACAATGGCACAAAAAGAACGACAAGTGCTTGCTTAAAAAATGTGGTTTTCATAAAATTTATTTTGATTGTGGAAAAGATTTTGCCCTATTATGAAATCTAAAATTATTGACAAATATATTTTTCTCTTTAAAACGTCAAAATGTTTTTTCTTTTTAAAAATAAAGTAATTGAGTTCTCGAATTTTTCTTACTTCACAAGTAAGCTGTTTGTTTTATTACTTTTATTATTCATCGAACCTAATGATTATGTGTTTGCATTCTATTTTTTTATTCGTGATGAGTTTTTTTCACTCTCTTTATTTTGTCAAACCAAGCAGCCAGATGTATGGGAGGTTCACGCAAAGAACATACAAGCAAATGATTATTATGGAATTACAAGTGCAAACGGCATGATTGGGATTGTGTCTTCGCAAGAACCACTAAAGATTAAAGAGGTGATTTTAGGCGGAACTTATGATTCTTACGGTCGAGGCAGGGTTAGTAATTTTATTCGCGGCTTTAATTTTTTAAATGCTCAAATACAAATTGATGGTGCCTTTGATATGAAAAAATACATGGACTTGCGCAGTCGTTAGATTTTAAAACGGGCATTTTTACGTCTCGATTTGTTTATGATAACAAAGCCGTCATTACTTGTACTTATATGGCTCTGCGGCACTTGCCTTTTAACACTTTGATGGAAATCAAAATAGACGCATTGGAAAATATTGTAATGAGTGGAGCAAGCGTTTTAGAGGCGCCAGATGCACTAAAAAATGTAGAAAATTATTATAATGAAATTGACCGCCCTCATACACTAATTCGCTTGCTTAGATCAACAGCCAAAAGCCCAACGAATAAATTACAGATTGTTGCAACAACAACTTTTTTGTTTGACGAGTCGCTACACGAAGAGCCCAAAATTGTACACGAAATGTGGGATAATAATATGCACTTGATGAAATTTTCGAAATCCATTGAAAAAAACAAGTCATATTCTTTTTCCATTATTGCTGCAAGTATTAGTTCTGCTCACCATCCCGACCCTTTGAATGAAGCTGAGCGCCTTGTCATTTTTGGAAAATTAGAAGGAAAACAGCGGTTGCTAAATCGTCATCATGAGGCGTGGAACAATCTATGGCAAAGCCGAATTGAAATAGATGGCGACGATTCTGTTCAACAACAGATCAATAGCATGATTTATCATTTGTATGCCTTTAACCGAGAGGGTTCAAAATTATCTTCTTCTCCGATGGGGTTGAGTGGATTGGGTTACAATGGACACGTTTTTTGGGACACTGAACTATGGATGTATCCAGCTCTTTTGCTTCTGCAACCGAACATTGCAAAAAATATGATTGAATATCGTTTTAATCGTTTGGAGGCAGCAAAACAAAACACCTTTTCAAAAGGGTTTAAGGGTGCCATGTTTCCTTGGGAAAGTGCAGAAAGTGGGGTTGAAGAAACTCCTGTATGGGCTTTGTCGGGACCTTTTGAACACCATATTAGTGCTTGCGTTGCTATTGCGGCATGGAATTATTTTTGTGTTACACAAGATACGACATGGCTTAAAGAAAAGGGTTGGCAAATACTCGAAGCAACTGCAGAGTTTTGGACAAGTCGTGTAGGAAAAGATAGTCAAGGAAAACATCACATTAACAATGTAGTTGCCGCTGACGAATGGGCAGAAAACGTCAACGACAATGCCTTTACAAACGCGGCTGCAAAAAAGAATTTAGAATATGCCATAAAAGCCGCAAAAATTCTAAAACAGACTTACAAGCCTATCTGGGAAACGATTGCGAATACGCTCGTATTTGAAAAAATGCCCGACGGCTCAACAAAAGAACACGCAACTTATAAAGGAGAAACGATAAAACAAGCAGATGTCAATTTACTTGCCTATCCTTTGGGTGTTATTACGAATAAAGAACAAATTGAAAAAGATTTGACTTTTTATACGCAACGCGTTCCCCATGTTGGTACACCAAGCATGACACAAGCAACTTTTGCAACGCTATACGCTCGCTTACAACAACCAACCAAAGCGTATTATTGGCTCAAAGATGCGTATGAACATAATTTGAATCCGCCATTTAGCGTTATTGCAGAAACGAAAGCAGGCACAAATCCTTATTTTGCAACGGCTGCAGGAGGTATTATACAAAGCTTGTTAATGGGTTTTGGAGGATTAGAAATTACCACTCAGGGGATTTTACAAAATGCGCCTTCTCTTCCAACAAAATGGAAAAAAATGACTTTGGTTGGCATCGGCAAAGACAAAAAGAATTATGAAATAAAATAGCCCTTTCATTTTAAAAAGATGTAATCGGTTTGCTTCGTATTATTATTCTTGTAGGAATATTTTATTGAATAAAAATCGTAGCCTTTTGCTTTCTTGCAAAAACACTTAATTCTTATTTTTATGACTCAAAAATCAGTTCGTGCTTATGCACCTGCAACTATTGCCAACGTGTCTTGTGGTTTTGACGTGTTGGGTTTGGCATTAGAAAATTTGGGCGACGAAGTAGTGCTTCGCCTACAAGATAAATCAGAAGTAAGCATTACAAAGATTGAAGGCGATGGAGGAAAACTGCCTTTAGACCCAACCAAAAACACGTGTTGTGTTAGCATCATAGAATTTTTAAAAAAAATTGATAGCAAACAAGGCATTGCGGTTGAGTTGTATAAAAAATTGCCCTTGGGTAGTGGAATGGGTAGCAGTGCATCAAGCGCTGTGGCTGGTGTATGGGCAGCAAACGCACTTATGAATTATCCTTTAAGAAAAGAAGATTTATTGTCTTGTGTGATGGAGGCGGAACGCGTTGCTTGTGGCACAGCACATGCCGACAATGTGGCTCCCTCTTTGTTGGGAGGCATTGTTTTGATTCAGAGCAATCAGCCTCTTGAAGCAGTTAGCATTCCTACACACTTGCATTTATATTGTTCTGTGTTACACCCAGATTTGGTTGTCAATACAAAAGACTCTCGCAGAGTTTTACCTACAGAAATCCCCCTTCAATTAGCAACAAAACAATGGGGTTATATTGCAGGTTTGGTAGCCGGATTTTTAAAAAATGACATGGGCTTAATTAGTCGTTCTATGCATGATTGTATTGTTGAGCCTGTGCGTGCAAAATTGATTCCGCATTTTTATGCAGTCAAAGAAGCCGCCTTGTCTGCAGGGGCTTTGGGTTGTAGCATTAGCGGGTCTGGTCCTACAATTTTTGCCTTATCAGAAAATAGAATTATTGCCGAACGTGTAAGTGAAAAAATGCAAAGTGTGTTTATTCAGCACGGAATTAAAAGCAATGTTTACACGTCGCCCATTAACCAAGAAGGAGGAAAAATTATTTAGTATGCCACAATTTTATAGTACCCAAAATCCTCAACATCGCGTTGATTTGCAAACCGCCGTTTTACAAGGCTTAGCTCCTGACAACGGACTTTATTTGCCAACAGAATTGGCTTTGTTGCCAACGGCCGTTTTACAATCTCCGTCGTCCTTATCGCTTCAAGAACTTGCAGTAGAAATGAGTTGGCTGTTTTTAAAAGACGCTTTATCAAAAAGTCAAGTAGAAGAAATTGTTCAAGACGCAATTAACTTTTCCATTCCGTTGATTTCTCTTCAAAAAAACATTTCTGTTCTTGAATTATTTCATGGACCAACGTGTGCATTTAAAGATTTTGGCGGACGCTTTATGAGTCGCTTGTTAAAACATTTTTTACGACAACAAAAAAAAGAACTCACAATTTTAGTTGCCACATCAGGCGACACGGGAAGTGCTGTTGCGAATGGATTTTATTGTGTTGATGGCATTCGTGTAATTATTTTATATCCTTCAAAAAAAGTCAGTCATATTCAAGAACAACAGCTGACTACTTTAGGAAACAATATTCACGCAATAGAGGTTCAAGGTACTTTTGATGATTGCCAAAGTTTTGTTAAAAAAGCATTTTTAGATACGGCTATTCAACAACGCCTCAACACAACGTCTGCCAACTCTATCAATATTGCACGTCTCATTCCGCAGTCTTTTTATTATGCTTATACGGCGGCTCAAAACAAGTCTACAAACCCTATTGTCTTTTCTGTGCCAAGTGGCAATTATGGCAATTTGACGGGAGGTTTATTTGCGAAAAAAGCAGGTATAAAAATTGGCGGATTTATTGCGGCAAGTAACGCAAATGATATTGTCCCTCGCTATTTAGAAAATGGCATTTTTAGTCCACAACAATCTATTGCCACCATCAGCAATGCAATGGACGTTGGCAATCCAAGTAATTTTGACCGTATAGAAAACCTTTACGACAAACAACTCAACAAAATAAAAAATGATATTGTTGGTTATGGGTTTAGTGATGATGCGACAAAACAAGCGATGAAAAAAGTATATGAACAGACACAATATGTTTTAGACCCACACGGCGCTGTGGCTTATCTTGGTATTGAAAAATTTTCACAACAAAACCCTTCTTCAAATGCACATTTTATAGCGTTAGAGACAGCTCACCCTGCAAAGTTTGGCGATATTGTAAAAGATGTTTTAAATATAGATCCAGACATTCCCGAACAACTGAAATCTTGTTTGGCAAAACAAAAAGTTAGTACTCTGATGAAAGCAGATTTTGAACAATTCAAAAACTATTTATTGGCTTTGTAACCCGCTTTGAATTCAATCAATTGAAGTTGCTGTGAAATCTTTTTATTCAAATCACCATCGAACAACAACAGTCGTATTACAAGCACGTATCAAGTAATTTTTATAATTTTATGCACTTAACAATGAATGCCTATGAAACTGCATACGATAGACACCGAGCTTTTTAAATTAGATGGAGGTGCGATGTTTGGTGTTGTGCCCAAAAGTATTTGGCAGAAGAAATATCCCGCAGACGAAAATAATCTTTGTGTATGGGCGATGCGCTGTTTGCTTATTGAAGATGAAGACAAACTTATTTTAATTGATACCGGATTAGGTAGTAAACAAAGCGACAAATTTTTTAGCTACTATCATTTATATGGTTCGCATACGCTCAAAATTTCGATTCAAAAAGCAGGTTTTTCTGTTGATGACATTACGGACGTCATTATTACTCATTTTCATTTTGACCATGTTGGTGGTGCAATAGACAGGGTCAATAACGAACTTGTTGCGGCTTTTCCAAATGCCACTTATTGGAGTAACCAAACCCATTGGAATGAAGCAACCATTAAGCCCAATCCAAGAGAGCAAGCATCATTTTTTAAAGAAAATATTTTGCCTTTACAAACCTTACAAAAAATTCAATTTGTTGAAGAAAAACAAGACGTAGCGTTTTCGAAAAATGTTCGCATCCGTTTTGCTTATGGGCACACCAAAGGCTTGATGATGCCGATTATTCAATATGGCAATGTTGAAATTATTTATATTAGCGACCTCATTCCAAGCATTGGGCATTTACCGATTTCATACGTTGCGGGCTATGACTCGCAACCACTTGTGTCTATGCAAGAAAAAGAAGCAATGTTGCAGTATGCAATAGAAAACAATAGCGTTTTGTTTTTTGAGCATGACCCCTATTTTGCGTGTTGTAATTTGCAAATGACCGAAAAAGGTATTCGAGAAAAAGAAGTCTTTGATTTGTCTGATTTAAATTTAAAACACGGTTTGTCTTTTTGAGTAATACTTTTTATTTATGTCTTGGTTATTCGCATCTTTATTCAGAAAAAAATCGTTGGGTTCTAATGAACACAATGGCACAACAAGTCTCAACAAAACACTTTCTGTTTGGGATTTATCCCTTATGGGCATTGCCGCAATTATTGGTGCGGGCATTTTTTCTACCATTGGAAAGGCGGCTTTTGAAGGAGGCCCTGGCATTATCTTTTTAATCATATTCATTTGCATTACCTGTTTATTTTGTGCGATGTGCTATGCAGAATTTGCGTCGCGCGTTCAAAACGCAGGAAGTGCTTATAGTTATATTTATGCTACGCTTGGAGAATTGCCAGCTTGGGTCATTGGCTGGGCTTTAATTTTAGAATACAGTTTTAGTAATTCGGTATTGGCAATTGCGTGGAGCAGTTATTTTTCAAATGTATTAAGTGCCTTTTCTATCACTTTGCCCGAATGGATGCAAACCAATTATTTCTCTGCAACCGATGCCCTGTATGCTGCCTGTCCTCATTTTTTAGGGGTTCCCATTATTCTGAATTTGTCTGCATTTTCATTCAACGCCTTTCTTACTTTTATTGCTCTCATTGGCATCAAAGAAGCAAAATGGACATCCCATATTACTGTAACCATCAAATTATTGACTATTTTTTTAGTCATTGTTGTGGGTAGTTTTTATGTTGACACAAGCCATTGGTCGCCACTTTTTCCCAATCAGATGAAGGGCGTGTTAGCGGGAACATCTGCCATTTTTTTTGCTTTTTTTGGCTTTGATTCGATTAGCACAATGGCAGAAGAATCAAAAAATCCACAACGAGATTTGCCCCGCTCAATGATTTTTTCATTGTTGTTTTGTGCCTTGGTGTATATCATGATTACGCTTGTTATTACAGGTATTGCAAACTATAAAAACCTCAACGTAGAAGACCCGATTGCATATATTTTTGAATCGCTCAACATGAATCAAATTAGTTTTATTGTTTCTGTAAGTGCTTTATTTGTTATAACAAGTGCGTTTATTGTTTTTCAAATTGCACAGCCACGCGTTTGGTTAAGCATGGGCAGAGACGGCTTACTTTCGCCTAAATTTGCTCAAGTTCATCCCAAATACAAGACTCCCGTTTTTGGCACAATTATTACGGGCTTAATGGTTGGCGTTCCAGCTTTGTTTTTAGATATGGGCGCCGTAACAGATTTGTCAAGTATAGGCACGCTGTTTACTTTTATTTTGGTTTGTGGGGGCGTTTTCTTCTTGCCAAAAAAAGAAGCTAAATCAGGACAATTCAGCATTCCGTATTGGAATGGAAAATATTTTTTGCCACTTATTGCCGTCGCTGTTTTGTTTTTGTTTTTTGATGACATTAAAACGATACTGTGGACAAATCCGAGCATTCAACATTTTCCTCAATATGTGTTTATGCTTTTGTTTGTTATCATTCTTATTGTAACTCATCTTAAAAACCTTTCTCTTATTCCGTTATGCGGTGTGTTGTGTTGCTTGTTTTTGATGACAGAATTGGGGCTTGGCAACTGGATCGCTTTTTTTGTTTGGTTAAGCCTAGGATTGCTTGTTTATTTTTTTTATGGCAGAAAAAACAGTCGTTTAAATACCACACAAAAGGAGATATTGTAGATTATTTTTCAATCACTTTTGGCACCAAAAAAAAGTTTTCGTTTTTATTGCTCGCAAGTTGTAAAGCATCTTTTTTTAAAAGTTCTTCTTTTATTTTATCTGCACGATAAACAGTAAGATTTGAATGCAGTTCTTTGTGATGATTGTTTTTTACTCCGTCAAATTCATTGACTTTGTTACAAAATGTAAGTAGATTCTTCAAATCCTCAGAGATGGCTTTTTTTTCTTTTTCATCAAACTGCAATAACGAAAGGTCGCTTAAATGTTGAATCAATTTGTCGTCAATAACAATGCTGTTTTTGTTCATAGAGTGAAGTCTTTGAAAATTATTTGTAAAGCACAATCGCCAATTTATTGTTTTATTTTAAGCTGACACACGAGACCATTGAAAAACTATTACAATCATCAATAAAAACACCAATGAGCACAAACAACACTTAAAAAGGATACAGAATTTTATAGAAAATTGCCATTTTTGTCTGTTTTTCGCCATGTCTCTGTTTCAAAACAATATCTTTTAATAATATATGCTGGACTCCCCACAGCTACAGAATAATCAGGAATATCTTTTGTTACAACAGAATTAGCTCCTATAACTGAATTTTTACCAACACTTGCACCTATTATACACACATTTTCGCCTATCCATGCTCCATGTCCTATCACAACGCTTTTTAATTGTTTAATCTTTTGATTTAAAATAGGCTCATTGACATTTTCATAGCTATGCACATTATCTGAAATATAGACCTTGTCAGCCGTTAGGACAGCGTCTCCAATGATAATTTCACTCGTAGCGTAGATATGGTTAAAATTCCCGATCACGGTATTATTGCCAATTTGCAACAAACATTCTTTTTTGTCAATAGCATGTGCGGCAAGCCATGTTTTGTGTTGTATCAACACATGATTACCAATATGGATATGTCGTTTACCTTGAATTTTCAGTGGCTGTTTTATGCGACTTCTACGTCCTATAAATTTGAATTGAAATTTATAAAAAGGATAAATAAATACGTAATAATAAAGGAGGTAGATAGAATTCATTATTGAAACACTTGGCGTATTAAATTTTTATGTTTAAAATTATATTTAAAAAGTCTATAAATGCTGATTAGTGTATATTGAAATAATAGCTTTCGATAATAGTTTTTGATAAAGTAGAATTTTCCCCAATCATAACTCAGCTTTAATCCTTCTTTTTTGTTTTCTATAACGGTAATTGAATCTTCATGGCTTCTGTTTAATACAAGTAGCTGAGGAATAAATTTGATTTTTTTTCTTTCTAATGCCGAAATTAGAAAAATTAAAATATCAGGCCCTGCCCCAGTTCTATTAAAATCAATATTGTCGCTATTGGGAATATGCGAAATGACTTTACGCTGAAAATTGACGTTTCTAAATAAAGCGATAACCGGAGATGGAAGAAACCCGTTTTTATTAAACAATAAAATGTCGTTCAAAAAATCTTTTGAAGTAATTTCTATAAACGGATATATTTTATGATGTTGAATGCCGTCGTCATTAAACTCTGCATTTTCGGCAATTACAAAGCTTGTTTCATCATCAAATTGATTTAAAGTTGCTTCAATAAATTCGGGGTTAATAATATCGTCAGACCATAAAATATGGATAAAATCGCCTTTTGATTTTTCGATTACTTTTTGCCAATTTTTGACCGCACCCACATTTGTTTCGTTTTGAAATACTTTGATTTTTGTTTTATGTTTTTCTGCAATAGTGTTAATGAGCGTCCAAGTGCCGTCAGTACTTTGGTTGTCATTAATGATAATTTCTATGTTGGCATAAGTTTGATTAAGTGCACTATTGATGGTTTCTTCTATTAGTGAAACTCTGTTATATACAGGAATACAAATACTTACTAATGGATATTTCATTTTTCAGACTGATTTAACCATATCAAAGTATTTCTCAATCCTTGTATTTTGTCAATTTTAGGTTGCCAAAAATTCATGGAAAGTATTTTGTTATTATTAGCAATAAAAACTTTTTGGTCGCTATGTCTTTCTGGCGTATAAATAAAACTCATTTGAATATTTAGCTCTTGTTCTAAAAAGTCAAATACTTCTAGAAGCGACATACTATTTTCAAATCCTCCGCCAATATTAAATGCCTCTCCTTGTAACATCTCAATATTGTGCATAGCTCCAATGTATAAATTCACAGCATCGTCGGCATATAATAAATCTCTTACTTGTTTTCCATTCCCCGAAATAGTAAAAGGTTCTATTAATTTATGCGTTTGAATTTCAACCGCTTTTTTACAAAACCAGCCCACCCATCCTTGATCAAAGGTTGAAAACTGCCTTCCTCCATACATAGAAGAGTGTCTAAACACGATTGTTTTAATTCCATATAGTCGATAATAATCTAATAAGTATTGATCGGAAGCCCCCTTAGAACAACCATATGGAGAATGAAAATTGAGAGATTCTGATTCATCAAATCCGTGCGGTCTTTCATCAACAAGATACCTCTTTGTCGTTTCTGTCATTTTATATTTTGCAAAATCGCCATATACTTTATTTGTAGAAGAATAAATAATTGCAGTATGTTTTGAGAATTTTCTAACAGCTTCTAAAATATTTAAAGTGCCCAACGCATTCGTTTCAAAATCTTTTCTTGGATTTTCTATAGAAGTTGTCATCGCAACTTGGCCGGCTAAATGATAAATGACATTTGGTTGGTGCTTTTTTATTATCTCTTCAATTTCATTTTGATTTGAAATGCTTGAATTGTAAAAAGTATAAGCTCCTTGACTTGATAGCCATTTGTGATTTAACGCGCTCCCATATCTCGACAAATTGTCAATGATAATGAGGTCGCCAATACCTTCTGTTAAAATTTTTGACGCGATATTTGATCCTAAAAAACCGCATCCTCCAGTTATCAATATTTTCATTAGATCTTTTTTTAAGTAAGAGTAAATTTTATCTTTTTTGATTTGTTTTTTGTTCTTCTGCAATAGTTTTTATTAACCCATTGATTATATCATATTTAGGTTTCCACCCCATGCCTATCAATTTTGAATTATCCATATCTACATCCATAACTTCATTTTCTCTGTAGGCAATTTTGCCAAAATTTAACTTTGTATCAGAATTTTCTAAGATGTGTTTCATTGATTCTACAAAACTTCTTATTGTTATTGTATTTTTTGTACAAACAAAGAAATCCTCAAATCCTTCGCCAACATTAACCCCATCAACGATTATTTTAAAAGCATCTACCACATCATCTATATAAATAAAATCTCTTTTTTGTATTCCTTCTGTTAAATCTATCTCTTGTTCATTATGAATCAATTTTTTAAGAATAAATGTTACAAACTTTGTATCATTATCACCAGGTCCATAAAAATGTTCAAGAACAACATTCACACATTTTATTTTTTTTGAATACACTTTTAACCAATCTAAAAATTGATTTTTCGACAAACTATACGAATTGATGCCTTTGTTTAGAAAGGTATCCGTATTGATAAATATAGTTTTTGAAGGATTGGGTAATGAACTTAAAATGGTTAATGGCAAAATCAAATTAGCTTCAATTATTTCAATGTCACTTTTATTTCCTCTGCCATAATCGGTTGCAAAATGAATGATTATGTCCGGAGATATTGTTTTAATAATATCCGAGATTTTATTTTTACTTAAATTAAATAAAAAGAGTTTGTCTTTAATTTCGTTTAACCTATGAAAGTTAGAATTTTCCCTATGCAAAACATAAAATTCAAAAGAGCTATGAAATGTTTTGATAAATGAACTTCCTAAAAACCCTGTTCCTCCTGTAACTAATATTTTTTTCATAAAACACCATTTCCCCTTAAAATCATACTAAGCAATTTTTTATTTCGGTATAACTCTCTTGATTATGCATATTGATTTTTACTTTTTTGCAATTTTTTTAAATACAACATTACTCCTAAAAAAGGTATCTACCCCTGTTTCATTTACAAAAGTATCTACTTCTTTGTAATTTATTTTTTGTTTTTGAAATAGTAGCCTGTTAGAACGATGGTCATTGAAATTTACCAATAATAGCCCTTTTCTTTCTTTTAAATTTGCCAGTTGCTTCCATCTTGTTGCAGAGACGATGACATTGTAATAGCTATAACCCATTATAAAAAAGAGATTAATCAGCATAATGCCCAAAAAAATGCGATAAAAAATTGGCGTTTTCCAATTCGACAAAATGAGTAACGCAATAACAGGCAATAGATAGAAATGAGGAACATATCGAGCAATATACCAAAGAGGATTGATATATACAGAGAGCAAAACGGTGCTAATGATAAAAAACAAAGCCACTTTGTAAGGCTCGAATTGATGTTTGTTTTTTTGAAAGTAAAATATTCCCAAAACTAATAGTGTCAAAAGATAAATGCCAGAATACCAAACACCAAAGCCTCCAATCATAACCCCAGCAAACGCATATCGTTCAAGTTCATATTTTGATACAGAAAAGGGGACTTTATAGGACACTGACCCATTAAAACAATCGTTAAAACAGGTTTTTGCAAAATGTGATTTTATGATATTAAAGAATCGATTGCCTCGTCTATAATCAATTGCATCTACAAATTGATTTTTATCAACTATAGATTTCCCATTTTGGTCGTATAATGGATAAAAACAATGCCCATGGTGTAAATAATTTTTAACATAGGTATTAAACCCAAAGACAGAGAAGGCTAAGATGTTGATAACACTAAAAATTAAAACAATTTTCAGCAACTGTTTATATTTTTTGAGATACAGGAAATATAATCCGATAAAAAATTGAAATATAATTACATACACTAAGGCTGTAATTTTAATATTTACAAAATAGAAAATTAAGAAAACCATAGCCCACAAGTATTTTTTGTCCTCCCACTTGATGTATGACAACAAGAATACAAACAAGATACATATTGAACAGCTGATTTGATAATCAATCAATGTGGCGTGGTAGGAGTTTAAAAAAATGGGATTAAATGCAATTAAAAGGGCTGAACTAATAGAAATTTTATGGCTGAAATTCAACTTCGTTAAAAATTCTTTCATTATGCCAAAGGTTATGATTGCCCATATCCAATTCATCATTTTCAATATCTTAATATCATCTACTAATGCATATAAATATCCGCCAAAAATCCATGCAGACTTTGCAAAATGATTGAAAACAATGTCTAAAATTCCATTTTCTTGAAAATGATCATAAACAGGATTCCAGCCATTTGCTATTTTATATATGGCTTCCGTATGGTACATTTGACCGTCATACGAATAGTCAAAAAAGAAAAAAGAAAATAATCCACTTCCGAATAGAATGCTTCCTATTGTTATGAAAAATCGAGCATCTTTTATGACATAAATTGAAATAGACAAATAGGCAAAAGACAGAATTAATGCCAGGTCTTTAGACATTGCAACATGAAAAAAACTCAAGAGAACAGACGAAGAATAAATAGACAAAATCCACGTCAATAAGAAAAAAGATATTTTTTCAAAATCAATTTTCAAAAACGAATTGAACCAACTCCTTAATGCCATTGTGTTATATTTTTTTTATCTGTGTGTTCAACTTGTTTGAAAATGCTTTTTGTTAAAAATTTACACGTTCTTCTTCTATTACCAAAGGTCTTTTTTGTACAATAGTATGAATAGAGCCAATATATTCTCCCAATATTCCGATGAAGAACAACTGAACTGATGCAAAAAGAAAAAGTCCAATAACGGTGGGTGCATTGCCCGCAGGATAGTCAGACCAAAAAACCAACTTCAACACAAGATAAATCAATGCGATTAACAAACTTAAAGCAGACATGCCAAAGCCCAAGAATGTGGCGATACGCAAAGGGATTTTAGAATGGCTTGTAATGCCAAGCATACCGATGTCATAAAGCGTATAAAAATTGTTTTTAGTGAACCCGCGTTTTCTCAAGGGTTGTTTAAAATGTACGACCGCTTTTTTAAACCCAACTTCGCTAATGATACCTCTAAAATAGGGATAGGGGTCATCAAATTGTTTGATGATGTCAATAATTTTTCGGTCAAATAAACCTGTTCCGGTAAAGTTTTCTATCAAATTCGTATCTGACAGTCTGCCTATCATTTTGTAATAGGTTTTTCTGATATTGTAAAACAGCCAAGATTCTTCGGCTTGATTTTTTACAGCTACGGAGATTTTGTAGCCGGCTTCCCAGTTTTGAATATGTTTTTCTATTAGCTCAGGGGGGTCTTGAAAATCTGATGCCATCAACATAACGGCGTCTCCCTTTGCCGCAAATAGTCCATTTACAGGAGATTTGATATGTCCAAAATTTCTTGAATTAACAATGAGTTTGACTTGTGCGTTTTGCTTGCAAATGTTTTTAACAATTTCTGCAGTAGTGTCAGTAGAGGCATTGTCAACTACAATATGTTCATAGTCATATCGATCAGTAAATTTTACCATCACTTTTTGAATAGCCTCTATCAATAATCCAATATTTTCGGATTCATTGTAGGTAGGGGTAACGATACTGATTATTTTTTTCATGAATTTTTTTGTCTTATTTTATATTTTATTAAATTATGCTATACAATTTGAGGGTTCGGCACGCCAATAATTATGATATATACAAATCTTTATTTTTAAATTAAGTCCCTTCCATTTCTATCGAGGAAAAATCAGGTTCCATATCAGTAATAGGTCGTCCAAAAGCAATTTTGGGATAAACATTAGTTTTCGAATCGACAAGTACCTGTAAAACGAATGGTGAGAATTCGTTTTCCCATAGTTTTGATATGCCAATTTCTATTTCAGTTTCATTATGAATAGTATAAGATTCTATGCCGTATGCCGTTGATAGTTTTTCAAAATCAGGAGCACTATATCCCCAAACGGTACTTTGATGTCTGCCTTTAAAATAACTGTCTTGGAATTGCCGAATCATTCCTAAAGACCGGTTGTTTATGATGACTATTTTAATTGGAATATTTAATCTAACGATAGTTTGCAACTCTTGAATATTAAGTTGAAATCCCCCATCTCCAGAGATGCTGATTACCGGTTTTTGGGTAGCCAAATGGGCACCAATTGCTGCGGGAAGAGAAAATCCCATCGCCCCCATGCCGCCGGAGGTGATAAAGATTTGATTTTTAAGAAGGCGAAGGGACTGTGCTGCCCACATTTGGTGGCTACCTACGTCCGCTGTATAAACTCCTGCTTTTTCAGACTTTAAGGATAATTTTTTAATCAATAAATTAGGGTTAATCCCCTTAATATCTTTTAGCTCATTTGTGTCAGGCCATTTGTTCTTAAGTTGTTGGATTGTATCTATCCATTCTTTATTGTCAAAGTTGCCATTACTAGGTAAGTTTTTAATAGCATGTTCTATAAAATCATTAGCGTCTGCAGGAACAGAAATACAATTATTTAATCTGTTGTTTATTTCGTGAACATCGATGTCAATATGATAAATCTTTTTGTTAGACATAAAGCTATCTATATCCGCACCCGTTTGCCTAATATCTAATCTACTGCCTATTACAATTAATAAATCTGCATTCCCCAAGGTATGATTCGCCCACCTATTCCCGTATGTTCCAATCATGCCGGCATTTAGAATATGATTGGTTTCAATCGCGCCAATTCCTAACAAAGACGTTACCAATGGCGTATTGATCTTTTCACACCACGTTTGTAAGTTCTTTTCTCCTTTTGATATGATGAGTCCTCTGCCAATTAAAATTAAAGGATGTTTTGATTTGTTTAAATCGGCGTAGAAAATATCCCAAAATGAATCACTTATGGTATTCAATAAAGCCTCTTTTCTTTCAATCAAACGAACTTGATGGGGAGTAATGTCAATAAGTTGGCTTTGAATATTCATCGGAATATCTATTAAAACAGGGCCTGGTCTTCCCGATTTTGCAATCTCAAAAGCCTCCTCAAAAACAGTTAGCACCTCTTCTGGTGAATTTATTGTAAAGCATTTTTTAGTAATTGGTTTCGCCATTGAAATGATATCCGTTTCCTGAAAACCAAGCTGGCGAATTTGCCTATCTTGTTTTTGCTCTTTTTGATTGACTTGACCTGTAATAAAAATGGAAGGTACCGAGTCAAAATAACAACTGCCAATTCCTGTTAATAAATTTGTCGCGCCAGGACCACTGGTAGCCATCGCTACTCCAATCCCATTTGGGCTACACCTAGAGAACCCGTCTACTGCAAATGAAGCACCTTGTTCGTGGTGCATTGTTATTATTTTTATTTTACCTTCTAAATATATGGCATCAAGCAGATGAGTAATCATGCCCCCTGACAATTCAAAAATAAATTCAACGTTATTTTTATATAAAAAATGTGCTATATATTCTGATACTTTCATAATTTTATTATTTTTTTCAATCGTTCGATATTGGGAATATAATTATTGCCTGCACGATATCCTTTTTGAGGTTCGTTTAAAATTTCAACTTTTATATTTCCGTTTTTTTTCGCAATTTCATTTGCCCATTCTTTTAGGGTTTTGCCGTCTTCCGATCCTACATTAAAAATATAATCTTTTTTTGAAGGAGCGTTTAACAATTCAAGCAAACATTTTGCTAAATCCGAACTGTGTAGATAGGAGCGTTTTGACATGCCGTCGGAGCGAATGACAATTTGTTGATTTTCTTTTGCTTGTTGTATAAAATTCTGAATTGCAAAATGCCTATCTGTAGGAAAATAATCACCATAAAACGCAAAGCATCGAGCAATTACAATAGGCACACAGTGCCTTTCTTTGTAGATGCTACACAGCATTTCTGCGGTTTGTTTGGCTTGTGCGTACGCATTGAGAGGGTTATTAAAGTCGATGTCAAATCGTTGCGTTTCTTGCACGCCTCCTTCTAAATTTTCTGGAATATTGCCATATACGGCACCGCTACTCGCAAATAAAAATGCCTTTAATTCCTTTTGTTTGTGTGCAATCTTGAGTATGTTTTTTGTGCCGTCAATAATCACATCGATCATTTCTTCGGGATGATTGTCATTGAGTTCTTTGCTGGCATCTGTTGCCAAGTGCATAATGTATTCAATGTCGGTTTGAGTATATTCAAAAGTGCGAACATCTGAAGTATGAAATGTAATTTTAGGATGAATAAATTCGGGATATTCGTCTAAAAAATCGGTTGCCCGTTTTCGTGTCAATACCATCACTTCGGAAAATTTAGCATACAAAGATTCGTTAGTCAAAATGTATTTCAAAACATTTTTGCCAAAAAACCCTGTCCCTCCTGTGATGAGCAATTTAGACATGAACTACACTTTGCTTTTTATAAATCCATCAATTACATCAGCAATATAGTCATAATGACTTGCGTTTAAACCAGGCCATACGCCCAACCAAAAACTTCTAGTCATAATGATGTCTGTATTTTTCAAATCGCCGACAATGCGTTTGTTGATATTGATATAAGCAGGTTGTTTGATCAAATTGCCTGCAAAAAATAAGCGTGTACCAATTTTATTTTTTTCTAAATACTCCACTAATTCATTTCGGTCAATATGGCTGCCTTCTCGCACGGTTAGCATATTGCCAAACCAACTGGGTTGGCTATTTGGCGTGGCTTGATGCAAAATAAAATGTTCTTCAAAGCGCTTCATCTTTTCATTTAAAAGGGCATGATTTTCTATTCTTTTCGCTACAAAAGAATCAGCTTTTTTGAGTTGGCTTACGCCTATTGCCGCTTGCATATCGGTTACTTTTAGGTTAAATCCAATATGCGAATATGTATATTTATGGTCATAGCCAAAAGGCAATTCGCCGAGTTGCCATTTGTATCTTTTTTTGCACGTATTGTCGCAGCCCGTTTCACAATAACAATCTCTTCCCCAGTCTCTAAAGCTTTTTGCGTGCATCAACAATTTAATGTTGTTGACTAAAACGGCACCGCCTTCTCCCATTGTGATATGGTGTGCTGGATAAAACGAAACGGTTGCCAAATCTCCAAACGTGCCTGTTTTTTTTCCTTTGTAGGTTGCTCCTAATGAGTCGCAATCATCTTCAATCACCCATAAATTATATTTTTTTGCAAACTCCATTACGGCATCTAAATTGAACGGATTGCCCAATGCGTGAGCAATCATAATGGCTTTGGTTTTAGGGGAATAGGCTTGTTCCAATTTTGTTACGTCAATATTGTAAGTAGGAATATCTACGTCAATAAATACAGGAACGCAACCGTATTGAATCATGGGGTTTACGGTAGTGGGAAAGCCCGCCGCAACGGTAATAATTTCATCACCGGGTTTGATTTGTCTGTCGCCTAATTTGGGAGAAGTGAAAGCATAAAAAGCAACTAAGTTGGCAGAAGACCCTGAATTGACAAGCAAAGAAGATTTTGAACCAAAATAAGCGGCAAATTCCTTTTCAAACTCCAATCCAAAGCGCCCTGTGGTCAGCCAACCGTCTAAACTTGCATCAACGCTATACAGCAAATCATTCGCGTCTAAGACCTTGCCCGTTACTGGAATATAATCTGTTCCAGCTTTGATCGTTTGCTGCACTTTTGCGTGAGCGATTTTTCTTAATTCCTCTAAAAGAGGTCCGTCAAAATTTTTAAACATATATTTCTTATTGTGTGTATTGATAAAATTGTTGTTCTGTGATAATTTGATTTGAAAGATAAAATTCTTTATACCATTCAATTGTTTTTTGAATGGACGTTTCATTATTCCATTTCGGCTTCCAGCCTAATCTTGTTTTAGCCTTATCGATATTTAAACTTAATAATCCCGCTTCGTGCAAATGTTTGTTTTGTTCATCTATTTCATATTCAATTTTGTTCCAACTTTTTTTCGACAATTCTAAAACAGCACCTACGGTTAAAACATCTTTTTCTTCGGGTCCAAAATTCCAGCCTTCGGCAAACTCTTTGTCTCTGTTTAATAATTTTTCTCCGAGCATCAAATAGCCAGAAATAGGTTCTAAAACATGTTGCCAAGGTCTTGTGGCGTTTGGATATCTGATTTGTGTTTTTTTATTGTTAATGGCACTTTTAATGATGTCCGGAATCAACCTGTCCACGCTCCAATCGCCGCCGCCAATTACGTTGCCTGCTCTTGCAGAGGCAATGAGTGTTTGGTGCGATTTACTATATTCATGTGGATTAAAAAAAGAATTTCGATAGGCATTAACGACAAGTTCGGCACAGCCTTTTGAACTACTATAAGGATCGTGTCCACCCATTTTATCCGTTTCTACATAGCCCTTTGTTTGCTCTATATTTTCATAACATTTATCAGTCGTGATGACCACGACACCTTTAACCGACTCTATGCCTCTTGCCGATTCCAACACATTTGCCGTACCCATGATGTTGGTCTGAAATGTTTCGATAGGATTTATATACGAATATCTGACCAAAGGCTGTGCTGCCAAATGAAAAACGAGGTCTGGTTTTGCTTCTCTTATTGCTTTCGAGAGATTTTCTAAATTTTGAATATCTTGAAAATACGTTTGATAACGGCTTTTTAATAAATGGAAATGATTGGGTTCTGTATTTGGATGCAGGGCATAACCAACCACTTCTGCACCCAATTGTTGCAGCCAATAAGCCATCCAAGACCCTTTAAATCCTGTGTTTCCCGTTAAAAAAACTTTTTTGCCTTGATAGACATTGTTAAAATTCATTTTATACAATCATTGATTCGTTTTTACAAGTGCATTGTTGCTTAATTCATAACACAATTCTGGCGAAATATCATAATCCCAAATTTCACCATTGGGATATAAAACCATCTTCGCCCAATACAATTCCCCCATTTCTCCAATTTGTACGGATTTAAACTTTTCAAGGTCTAATAAATGTTGAAGAGATTGAAATCGCACCATATCTTTTTTAATCATTGGCAACATGTCTAATCTTTTTTCTTCGTTAGAATTAAAGAATAACAACAGTTTATAATGTTCAAGATAGGTAGCTTTAAAAATTTTATTCATAGGGGTTAGATTAAAGGATTCACGGCATGAAAATATTTTGTGTTCCACATATTTATCAATTCTTCTTGATGTATTTCTGTCCAAGCTTGTATAAGCTTATGTTTATTAACCGGCAGACTTCCATTCCATATTTCTCCATTTTCAATTAAAATGTTGGCTTCAAATTCTCCATACTTCACTTTAAAATGAGGTGAGTTATGGTCATTAAAGAACATATACACAATTATTCCATAAAATCGACTAATCTCAGGCATATTATTATTTCCAAATTTTCCAAGGAGCAGAACCGTTTTTCCACAATTCTTCCAACTCTATTTTATCACGGAGGGCATCCATACACTTCCAAAAACCTTTGTGTTTAAACGATGCCACTTGGTTTGATTTTGTAATTTCAATCAAAGGCCCTTTTTCAAATTGGGTATGATCCATATCACCTTTTAAATATTCAAAAACAGTTGGTTCGATAACCATAAATCCACCGTTAATCCAAACGCCCTCTTCTTCAGGTTTCTCTATAAATCGTAATACATTGCCGCTATTGTCCATTTCTAAATTTCCAAATTTTCCCGGCATTTGCACTGTCGTTAAGGTCAAAATTCTTCCTTTGGTTTTATGAAATTTTATCAAACTTTGAAAATCGACATTAGCCACACCGTCCCCATAGGTCAGCATAAATGTTTCGTTGCCAATATAATTTTGAATGCGTTTTAATCGCCCTGCGGTATTGGTTTCGTATCCAGTATCAACAAGCGTTATTTTAAAATTTTCTTGCGTAGGTTGATGAACGACTGTTTCATTATTTGACAAGTCGATAGTAATATCCGAGTTGGCAAAATAATAATTCATAAAATATTCTTTTATCATGGCTTGCTTGTATCCAAGACAGATTACAAATTCGTTAAAGCCTTGTGCCTCGTATGTTTTCATAATATGCCACAAGATGGGCTTGCCTCCTATTTCTACCATCGGCTTTGGACGAGCTTCGGTTTCCTCCATCAAACGAGTGCCTAAGCCTCCTGCAAAAATGACTACTTTCATGTGTGTTGTAATTTGAATATTGTAACTAAAAAGAGAGGATATTTTATTGCAAACAAAAGCGTTACGTCTTCAATGATATTACAAAATTTTTTTCTAAAATCGTTTATTTTAAAAGTTGCGTTCCAAGGTTAATGTCTGTGATTTAAATAGCAAGCCAAAGGAGGCGACCGATTCTTTTTTTATGTTTTTATACAAACCCATTTCAGAAGTTTTATTTTCAACTGAAAAGAAATAAATTGCCCTCATTTTGAACGAATGAATACGCACGTAACGTTATTGTCTGATTTGTGGTTTGATGAACATACAATTAACACAATGGCTTATTTGTTTCAAAAAAAGGGCATTACGCCACACCATTTACACCACAAAATAGAACGCAACAATCAACCAGCAGCGGCATATTATTTACGATCTGTTTTAAATTATTATGATGCCAACACATGGCATATCAATTATGTTGGATTGGAAGATTTGGCCAGTCCGCTACTTGTTATTGAAGAGCATGCCGATTGCATGATAGCAAGCATTAACAATGGTTTTCTTTCTTTGGTTAATTATGCCGAAACGCCACAACGTTATATCTTTGATTTTTCTGATGCCAATGGCGTAATCAACCATTTTACTTATACACAAAAAATAATCGCCCTTATTCAGTCTCAAAATGACAAAGCAATATGGGAACAACAAAGTGTACAAAAAGACTTTTTTGTAAAAATAAATCCGCCAACAGCATCAATTTTTGACAACATGATTAAGTGCAGTATTTTAACAATGAAGCACAACGATTCGATTGTTCTAAATATTACAAAACAACAATTTGAAGAAGCAAGAAAAGGCAGAAATTTTTTTTATGAATATGCTCCTACAGAAAAAATAGACCAGATTGTCAATAATCCGCATGAGGTTGATAGCAGTGAAAGTTATATGCTTTTTAATCATGCCGACTATTTAGAAATAGGTGTACGTGGGGCCTCATTTGCAAGGTTAGTTAATGCAGAACGAAATTTAGCAACGGACTATAAAGACATTGGATTTATTCGCCAGAAACTTGCACGCATTGAAATTACAATATATTTTATTTAACTTTTTTTACACTTTGAACCATGAGTTTTTTAAGCAAATTATTTGGCGTTCCAGAAGCAAAACCAAAGCTCAATACGGCTTTGTTTCAAACAAAACATTCGTTTTTAGATCGACTTAAAAGCATTTTTTCTACAAACACAAAATTAGACCCAGATACGCTGAGTCAATTAGAAGAAGCTCTGTACCATACAGATATGAATACAGATACAATTTTTAAATTATTGGCAGCAGTTGAAAAATCACAATTGCCTAAAAACACAATGGAGGATGTTCTGGCTATTTTAAAAAACGAAGTATTTAGTTTTTTTGCCCAACATTCCTATTATCAAGAAATTACTCAACAAGAACAACAAAAGCCTTTTGTCATTTTAGTTGTTGGCGTAAATGGTGTAGGCAAAACAACTTCTATCGCAAAATTAGCATGGAGATTCAAACAACAAAACAAATCAGTTTTGCTTGGTGCCGCAGATACATTTAGAGCCGCAGCTGCGACACAATTGTTTGAATGGAGCAAAAAAGTAAATGTTGACATTGTCAAAAAAGAGGAAGGCGCAGACCCATCTTCCGTCGCATTTGATACGATGAAAAGTGCTTTAGCAAAAGGCGTTGAGGTTGTCCTCATCGATACCGCAGGAAGGCTTCATAACAAAACTCATTTGATGGAAGAGCTGAATAAAATTAGTCGCGTAATCAAAAAACAGCTACCCGACGCACCACATGAAGTACTACTTGTTTTAGATGGAACAACGGGACAAAATGCACTTCATCAAGCAAAAGAATTTTTAAAACACAGTGCTGTTACAGGGCTTATCATTACCAAGTTAGATGGTACTGCAAAAGGCGGATTTATGATTTCCGTTTTAGACCAACTCAATATACCGATTAAATTTATTGGCATAGGAGAAGGCATGGACGATTTGATTATTTTTCATCCGAATGATTTTGTAGAAACTTTTTTTAGCCATCTGTAAAAACGCCATTCTTATAATTACACAATAGGGAGATAGTGGTTACTTATTAACTAAAAAAAAAAATTTTTTTTCAGTTCTATTTTTATATTTGTCGTTGGTTATACAAGTTATTCTTATTTTATTCACAAAAATTTTCCACATTTTAAACTTTAATCCCCAAAATCATTATGAGTACAGGACAATCTAACAAATCACTAATCATACTTATCGCCCTTTTGATATTGGCGGGTATCACAATGATTATCATGCAGACAAATTACTCTGGAACAAAAAGAGAATTGACAGCAACAATAGACACTGTTTCTGCAGCAAGAGATAAAGCCCTTTTAGACTATAACATGGCTTTAGAGCGTATTGAACAATTAGAAAAAATGAATGATTCTTTGAAAAAAAGAATTGGCTACAACAGTGCTTTATTGGCAAGTTTGAAAAAGAAAATTGCAGACCTTATGGCAACAGGAGGTCCAATGGGGCAACAATTAACAGAAGCTAAAAATTTAATTGACCAATTAAACGCAAAAATTGCTCAATATATGCAAGAAATCGCTCAATTGAGAGCACAAAACGAAGGGTTGACAAAAGACAAACAAATCCTTACTGTAGCAAATAAAGATTTACAAATTAGAGTTGATACATTAAGAGAAACTAACGTTGTATTAAAGCAAAAAGTTGATATGGCAAGTATTTTAGTAACTGGCGATGTTGCTTTGGTAGGTGTTAAAGTAAGCGGAGGCGAAGAGTCTGAATTACAAAAAACAAATAAAATGAGTTTGCTTAGATTGAAATTTAATGTATTGGAAAATAGAATTATTGAATCAGGCAACTATGATTTTTATGCAACAATCCAAGACCCTAATGGTGTAACTTTAACAGAAGGTTCAGCCCCTATTAAAATCACATTAGCAGATGGCTCTGAAGTGCAAACAACCGCAAAAATGACTACAGAAATTAGCCAAGGTCAAAAAAGATTTGTAAAATATGATTATAGAAGTAGTGCTAAATTTGTAACAGGTGTTTATACTGTTACTATTTATCAAAGAGGCTACAAAGTGGGAACAGGAAGTGGAGAATTCAGAAAAGGATTTTTAGGTATATTCTAACTCATAACACTTGTCTTTATCGGTGCTTGGAAATTTCCAAGCACTTTTTTTTTGCAAAAATTTACAGAAAAGAATAAAAAGAAAAAGAGAATGTTTTTACATTCTAATACCAGCCTCTAAGGCTAATTCAATCATGGCTTTCGTATTAATTTGGCGGTCTTGTGCGCTAATGGCTTGGTGCAAAACTAAATGATCGGATACGGTTAAAATGGTTGCTGCATTTTTGTTTAGTAAGTCGGCATTTGCAAATAAGGCGAATGCTTCCATTTCAACAGCAACACAATGATATTGGTCTCTAATTTGCTCATAATCAGCCGCATTCTTTCGATAAAAAACATCGGAAGAGTGTACGCATCCAACTTGTAGCGGCATAGATTTTTCTTGTGCCGTTTGTTTGATGATTTTATTCAATTGTGTCGATGCTTTCAAAATATTTCTTGTATTACCGCTTTGTGCTAAAGCATACGACGATTCGCTATATACATCCTCACAAAGAAGAACATCAAACAGCGCAATATCTTTTGTATATGCACCACAAGACCCAATACGAATAATATTTTCTACCCCATAAAAAGCAAAAAGCTCGTACGAGTAAATGCCAATACTTGCCATGCCCATGCCTGATGCCATAACAGAAATTGGTTTTCCTTTATAGTTACCGGTATAACCAAACACGTTCCGTATTTGGTTGAATAAAACAGGATTTTCTAAATAATTTTCTGCAATGTGTTTTGCACGCAAGGGGTCTCCTGGCATTAAAACAGTTTTAGCTATTTCGTTTTTATTAGTAACACCAATGTGTGGAGTAGGAATTTGCATAGAATATAATTAAGGATTGCCTTTGCTTGATTTAAGGCGATATAACAAATAAACAGCGATGTTATGTGCATAGCCGTTTATGTTTTGATTGTTTAAAAAATCTGTAACACCAAGATTGAATTCTGCCCCAAGCAACATTCTTTTATTTACGTTGTATGCGGTATTCAGATACCACTGAAATGTTATTCGTTTAAACTTGTTCGTATAGTCATTTTGTGCAGCATTGTATTCGAAGGCAGGATAAGACGCATATATTTTGTCATTTTTGTTGATGTTTATTTTTCCTGTTAATCCAATGTTCGTATAAATACCAGAACTAACAACAATCCCTTGATTTAAATGCGTAAGATTGCAGACTATACCTAAAGGAATTCTCATATTCGCAGAATAGTAGATGTAGGTATATTTTGCGTCTTGTAAAGAAGGGGTTGCCGTGCCTGTCGAAAATTCGGTTTCTGTAATGCTTTTTCCGGCTAAAACATAATCAAATTCTATGCCAGAACGAAAAGCAAAAATGGGATGAAAATAATAATCGGCAACGATACCTATGCCGGGGTTTATGCCATAATTTGTTTGTTGGTTAATCACTGGTAAGGCAAGTCCTAAATGCGTTTTTGCAAACAAATCAAAATAGGTGTAATCATTAAATTGATTGTCATTTCTTGTGCTATGATATTGTGCATGACTTTGATTTATTGCGAATAAAAAAACAAGAAAAAATAGAAATGTGTATCTATTCATAATATTCAATTTTTGAAAAAGTACTTTATTTTTTTGTAACTTTTTTACTCACTTTTTTTACGACCTTCTTTGTGACAGATTTCTTTTTTGGAGCGAATGTTTTGTCGGCAACCGCTTTTATTTTTTGTTTTGTTTTGGGTGCAGATTTTTTTGTTTGTTGGGCAATAAATTCTTCTAACTCTTTGATTTCAATGGTTTCTATTTTGTCTTTAATGTCTTTGGTTATTTTGATGTTTTCCCTGCCCTTTTTGATGTATGGACCAAAGCGCCCCGTCATAATTTGTATGCCTTGATCAGGGAAACTACGCAAAGTGTTTTTTTCTTTTTTTGCTTTTTGTTCCATCAACATTGGCATCACCTCGTCTAAGCTAATAGTGTAAACGTCAGTGCCTTTTTTTAAAGAATAAAAATTGTCGTCATGTGCAACATAAGGCCCAAACCTTCCTACATTAACAAGTAATTCTTTGCTTTCATACATGCCGACATTTCTTGGTAATCGCCGCTTATCTTCTATTGTTGCAATGGCTTCTTGCAAAGTAATGGTATAAGGATCTGCACCTTTTGGAATTGAAACGTATTTTTTGTTGTGTTGAATATACGGCCCAAATCTACCAATGCTGATAACGACATCTTCGCCTTCAAATTGACCCATATTTTTTGGTAATGTAAATAACTCTAACGCGTCTTTGAGCGTTATGGTTTCTATGCTTTGATGTGGCCGTAAATTTGCAAAAAGAGGCTTCTCACTTTCTTCGCTTGTGCCTAACTGAACAACTGGTCCATAGCGTGCCATCCTTGTCAATATCGTTTTTTTTGTTGCGGGGTCTTGTCCAAGAATGCGTTCAGAATTCATTCTTGTTTTGTCTTTTAAATTGTTTTCTACGCTATTTAAAAAAGGCGTATAAAACTCAGAAATTACTTTTTTCCACTTCAAATTACCTTCTGCAATTTTATCTAAATCATTTTCTACATCTGCTGTAAATTGATAATTCATGATATCAGAAAAATGCTCACTTAAAAAATCTGTTACAATAATGCCCAAGTCTGTTGGAAATAATTTATTTTTTTCTGCACCAAAATTTTCCATTTCAGTAGCCGTATGTACAATGTCTTTTGTCAGTGTTAATATTTTGCATGGTCGAATTTGCGGATCCCTGTCTTTTTTTTCAACATAGTTTCTTTTGATTATCGTGTTAATAGTTGCTGCATACGTAGAAGGTCTGCCTATGCCCAACTCTTCTAATTTTTTTACTAAAGCGGCTTCTCCATAACGAGCGCTGGGACGACTATATTTTTGTTTTGCTTCTAATTGTTCAAAGCCAAGCTGTTGGCTGATTTGCAATGGAGGCAGAATTTTTTCGTCTTCTTCGTCTGCTTTGTCTTCGTCTTTGCTTTCTAAGTATAAAGCCAAAAACCCATCAAATAAAATCACTTCACCTTCTGCTTTTAATTTGTCTTTGCGTGTTGAAATGCCAATGGTAACTTGTGTTTTTTCGGTCTTTGCTTCTGCCATTTGGCTTGCCATTGTTCTTTTCCAAATCAATTCATACAACCTTTTTCCTTCAGCATTGTCGATTGTCATTTGCGTCATGTTGGTTGGTCGTATGGCTTCGTGAGCTTCTTGGGCATTGCTATTTTTATTTTTGAATTGACGCACTTGTGCATAGTCTTTTCCAAATTGTTTTTCTATTTGTATTTGGATATTTTTTATTGCTTCTCCGCTTAAATTTACACTGTCAGTTCTCATATAAGTAATGTCGCCATTCTCATATAATTTTTGGGCTAAAGACATTGTTCTGCTTACACTATAGCCTAATTTTTTTGCCGCTTCCTGTTGTAGTGTAGAAGTTGTAAAAGGTGCGGCAGGGTTTCGGTTACCTTTTTTAATATCAACATTATCAACCGTGTATTGTGCCTTCTTGCAAGAATCTAAAAAATCTATTGCATCGCTTTCTGTTGTGATGTCTTCTCGTTCTGCATAAAAAGAAATGAGTTTTTTTTGTGCGTTAGGAGCATTGAAAGTGGCTCTGATTTTATATGATGCAAGGCTTGTAAATTGATTGATTTCTCGCTCTCTTTCAACAATCAATTTAACCGCTACGCTTTGTACACGTCCGGCACTTAGGGCAACTTGAAAACTTAATTTACGTTGTAATAAAGGGCTCAATTTAAAACCAACTAAGCGGTCTAACACACGGCGAGCTTGCTGTGCATCGACCAAGTTCATATCGACTTTTCGTGGTTCTTGAATGGCTTTTAGAATGGCGTTTTTTGTGATTTCGTGAAACACAATACGCTTGGTTTTTTGTACATCTAACCCCAATGCTTCACATAAGTGCCAACTAATCGCCTCACCTTCTCTGTCTTCATCGGTTGCTAACCACACTTCGTCATTTTTTTTCATCAACCTTATGAGTTCGGCAACTACTTTTTCTTTGTCTTCTGATATAATATATTGTGGTTCAAAATTATTGTCCACGTCAATACCCATTTTTTCTTTTTGCAAATCACGGATATGACCATAGCAACTGCGTACGGTAAAATCTGCACCCAGATATTTTTCTATTGTTTTTGCTTTTGCTGGAGATTCTACAATCAATAAATTTTTTGCCATGATTTTTTTTGGCAACGAATGTAAAAAATTAAGTTATCCATTTGGTGCTTCATTTTGAAATGTATATCGTTTAATAAAAATCAGCCACCAGATGACGGCAGGTCGTTCTGTTTTACTCGATTGTAATGATAAAGTATTCGTTATTCAAACAGAAGTTTTTATTTGTTGTTTATACTACAACATAATATGAAAGAATTAAAGTTTAACATTTCTCACGTTGATCGTTTTTTAGACAAAATAAGCACGAAGACGATTAACTTTTTGCCGTCGCTTTTATTAGCAATTGTCATTTTTATTCTTGGCAAGTGGCTCATTAAAATTTTAATGAAACTGCTAAAAAAGTCGCTTAATCGATATGAAGTAGATCCATCATTGGCAACTTTTTTTAGAAGCATTATCAAATTTGTTTTGAACAGCTTATTGATCGTTTCTATCATTGCCTTGTTAGGTTTTCCGACAACGTCTTTTATTGCTGTGTTAAGTGCGGCGGGCTTAGCAATTGGTCTTGCATTGCAAGGTAGTTTGGCAAATTTTGCAGGGGGCGTATTGATTTTATTTTTTAAGCCATTTAAAATTGGCGACACTATAGAATCCAACAACTGTGTTGGCACAGTTATGCGAATCGACATTTTACATACAACCATCAATACGAGTGACAATAAGGCTATTATTTTGCCAAACGGTTATTTGGCGAACAACAATATTGTGAATTATACGCGAGAAAGTAAACGCCGGATTGACCTTGCATTTAGTATTTCTTATCAGTCAGACCTTGCTGTTGTGAGAAAAATTATTCTTGATGTATTACAACAAGATGACCGCATTGCAACAACTCCTGCACCAATTGTTGTGCTCAATCAGCTGGGTGATTTTGGGTTAAACTTAATTGTGCGTTGTTGGACAGACACCTTAATTGCGTCAGAAGTTTATTGGGAAAATTTAGAAAAAATCAAACAAACTTTAGACCACAATAAAATAGAATTCGCATTGCCAGAAAGAGAAGTGTTGATGAGAAAAAGTATCATAAACAGATAATTTACTCCCTCGCTTTTTTGATATAAAGTGCGGTTCATTTCTCTATACACAAAATCAAATATTAATTTTCGTTCCAATCAATATTCACTTCTGCCATCATTTTGGGTTAATCAAAAAAATAACACACAAGAAAAAATGATACGTAGTTGATAAAATTAAATTCGCCCCCAAAACTTAAACATTATGTTAGACCGCTTAGAAGCTATTGCTGCAAAATTTGAAGACTTATCTGTTTCTCTTACTAATCCAGAAATTATTGCAGATAATCAAAAATTTATCAAACTGAGTAAAGAATATCGTGCTTTAGAAAAGATTGTGGTCGCCTATAAGGATCTTAAAATAATTCTTCACGATATTGATTTTAATAAAGAAGTATTGTTTGGAGATGATGACGAAATGAGAGATTTGGCAAAAGTCGAAACCGAAAGTTTGCAAGAAAAAAAAACAGCTCAAGAGGCCTTCATCAGAAAATTATTGATACCCAAAGACCCACAAGACGAAAAGGATTGCATTTTAGAAATACGTGCTGGAACAGGAGGAGACGAAGCCTCTTTATTTGCGGGTGATTTGTTTAGAATGTATGTAAAATATTGCGAAGGAAAAAATTGGAGCGTGCGAATGATCAACGAAAACGAAGGCACAAAAGGAGGGTTTAAAGAAGCTATTTTAGAAATTAAAGGCGAAGACGTTTACGGTATATTAAAATTTGAAAGTGGCGTTCATCGTGTACAACGTGTGCCAGATACAGAGGCAAGCGGACGAGTTCACACCTCTGCGGCAACGGTTGCCGTCTTGCCAGAAGCAGAAGAGGTTGATGTTGATATTAGAGACAGCGACATTAAAATGGAAACCGCACGAAGTGGGGGTGCCGGAGGACAAAACGTGAATAAGGTAGAAACAAAAGTCCGATTAACTTATTTGCCAACAGGCTTGGTTGTAGAGTCGCAAAGCGAAAGAACACAACTTGGAAACAGAGACGTGGCAATGAAAATGTTGCGTACAAAATTATATGAAGAGGCTGTCCGAAAACAAGAAGACGAAATTTCTAAACACAGAAAAAGCATGGTGAGTAGTGGCGATCGCTCTGCAAAAATTAGAACATATAATTTCCCGCAAGGAAGAATTACAGACCATAGAATTGGTATGACATTGTATAATATGGACGCTGTTTTAAACGGAGAAATTCAAGAGCTGATAGACGCGTTGCAGTTTGCAGAAAACAGTGAAAAATTACAAATGGGAGAATAATAATTGACTACCCAAAAACTAACTTTCTATTTTATCGTGCGTTAAACTTTTGTATTTTAAACTATGACAAGGTTTCTTTTTTTGTTTTTCATCTTGCTTTATAGCATACAAACTAATGCCCAAGACGCAAAAAAACATTTTAATAAAGGATTGCAAATGGTCAATGATGGTGATTTTGCAAATGCAAGCCTTTCCTTTACAAAAGCAATAGACACAGATAAAATAAAAAAAAATTACTCGGCGTATTATCAAAGAGGTATTTGTTATATCAAATTAAAACAATACGAAAAAGCAGAAAAAGATGTTGAATTTTGTTTGCAACAAAAGCCCAAAGACGTGTCTTTGCTGACGATGCGAGCTTTTATTAAAAAAGGGTTGACGCAATACGAACAGTCTTTGCAAGACTTTTCTGCTATTATTAAAATAGACCCTTACAATATGGAGGCCTATTACAATAGGGGGGTTATTTATGCATATACAAAAGAGTATGATTCTGCTTGTGCCGATTTTATGTTGTCTAAAAACGCCATTCCTGTTTCTGAATTTATTGTGAGTGAATATTGCAATACGTCTGAAAAAAAAATTCGCACACTCAAACATACGCCTCAACTTACTCGTCGCACAAAAGATAAAACGTATGGTTATACTTCTGCCAATCCAATTAAAGTTGGTGAAGGCATTTTAGGGCCAGCTGCAAGTGAACACGCGTATTTAGATTTATTAAGAGATGAAAAAAACATGCCTATAGAATATGAACGCGTTGGAAAATGTTGTCCTCACAAATCAATAAAAAGAGGCGAGGGGCTTTATTACTTGGATAAGTTTGACATTACCTTTTTGACCTCAACAAACGCAAAAGAACGTGCAACGCTTTTTTTAAGTCATCATGAATATGCGGCACCTATGATCCCCTATAATTTACAAACCATTCCTCGCGAAGATTCGCTTTTTCAATCACCACAAAATGCACAATAAACTAAAACAGCTTTTTTCACAAAGTGCTTGGTACGGTCTAAGTTCTATTCTTGCACGGTTTTTAAATTACCTTTTAACGCCTTTATATACGAACGTTTTTAAAGAACAAGGCAATGGCGAAATTGCCAGTATTTATGCCGCAATTACCTTTTTAAACATCCTTTTTACGTTTGGATTAGAAACGTATTTTTTCAGAACGTGCACACAAGAAAACAAAACAAAAACATTCAATCAAACGTTTTCTTTATTGCTCGTTTGCAATGTGATTTTTGGTGGAGTTTGCTTTTTATTATTTCCTCAAATACAAGTGCTGCTCAGCTTGCAAAACAGCACATTTTTATCCTACGCATTAGTCATTATTTTATTTGACGCATTGTCGGCTCTGCCTTTTGCACTCTTGCGTTATGAAAACAAAATCCGAGCTTATACTTTTTTGCGTATGAGCAACATTGTACTCAACATTTTTTTCAATTTGTTTTTTTTGGTTTACTGTCCTTACTTACAAAAACACAATCCGCATAATCCTCTACTCATTATATACAACTCTTCATTGACGATAGAATATGTTTTTATTTCAAACGTTATTGCGAGTGCCTTTTCTTTTGTTTGTACTTTTTTTATTCTTTTCAAATGGCGGTGGCATTGGCATTGGAAGAGCGTAAAACAAACTCTTGCCTATGCAAGTCCTTTACTTATAGTTGGTTTTAGCGGCATGGTTAATGAAACAATTGACCGTATTATGTTGCCTAAATTGTTGACAGGAGATATTGCTTATCGCTTTTCTCAAAATGGAATTTATGCGGCAAACTATAAACTGTCTATTCTGATTACGCTTTTTATTCACACCTTTAGAATGGGTGCAGAACCTTTTTTTTTTAAAAATGCAAAAGAAAAAAATGCCCCAGAATTGTATGCCAAGGTGATGAATTATTTTGTCATTATTTGTTGTTGCGGATTTTTATGCGTTATGTTGTTTTTAAATTTGTGGCAATATTTTATCAATGCACATCGAAACGCTGGCTTTGCCGAAGGCTTAAAAATTGTTCCCATTTTATTGTGTGCAAATATTTTTTTGGGTATGTATTACAACGTTTCCGTATGGTATAAAATCAAAAACAAAACTTTATACGGCGCTGCAATTGCCCTTGCCGGAGCTGTCATTACAATTGTTGGCAATTACTTATTTATTCCCCAATACAGTTATGTTGCTTGTGCGTGGACGACTTGCCTTTGTTATGCCGCGATGCTTGTCGTTGCATATGTGTGGGGACAAAAACATTTTTCCGTTCCGTATGCAAAATTCAGAATCAGCTTGTATTTATTGCTCGCTGTTGCTCTTGGCAGTGGGCATTATTTTCTTTTTTTTCATTCGCACTTTATCTTTGCGTGTATTCTTGGCATTCTCTTTTTTGGCGTATTTATATCAGTTGTTTTTTTTGCAGAACGAAAAACATTTCGCCTCAATTAAACATTACAACAAGTCCATACAAATCAAATACACGCTAATTTTAGAACGACTCTTAAAACAATACCCTTGCGTTTAATGTTCCTTTTACATTTTTTAATAACGCAAAATTTTCTTGTGTAAATTTTTGGTTGATGTCTAAAACAACATAACCAATTCGCTCATTTGTTTTTAAATATTGCGCCAAAACATTGATGTTGTTACCAGAAAGAACGGTATTGATTTCGGACAATACGCCGGGAATATTTTTATGAATATGTAAAATTCTGTGTGCTCCTTCAACAGGGGGCAAACTCAATTCTGGAATTGTAAAAGAACCCGTTGTAATTCCTTGTTCTAAATAGCCAAGCAAACGAGAACTTACATCTGCACCAATATTTTCTTGTGCCTCTTCGGTAGAACCGCCAATGTGAGGCGTGAGAATAACGTTCGGCAAATTTTGTAGTGGAGAGACAAAAGTGTCGCCATTTTTTTCAGGCTCTACAGGAAAAACATCAATCGCCGCACCGCCCACATGTCCTGATTGTATCAGCTTTGTTAGCACGTCTAAATCAACAACCGTGCCACGTGCGTAGTTAATAATAATTGCACCTTGTTTAACAAGAGGCAGGGTTTCGGCATTTAAAATGTTTTTTGTTCCATTGCTTTCCGGCACGTGCAGGCTAACAATGTCGGCTTCTTGCAATAATTCTTGTAACGTGTCTTTTGTTTGTGCGTTACCAAGTGGCAATTTTTTTGTTATGTCGAAATAAATAACGTTCATGCCCATTGCTTCTGCAAGTACACTGACTTGCATACCAATATTTCCATAACCAACAATACCAATCGTTTTGCCTCGCAATTCAAAACTGTCTTTCACTTCTTTAAACCACAAGCCCTCGTGTGCTTTTTTGTTTTTTTCGACAATTTTTCTGATGAGTAAAATAGAGCAGCCAATGACCAATTCTGCCACAGAGCGCGTATTAGAAAAAGGAGCATTAAAAACAGCAATGCCTTTTTCGGTAGCGTTTTTTAAATCGACTTGATTTGTGCCGATACAAAAACACCCAATTGCTTTTAATTTTTTTGCGTGTTCTAAAATTTTATTTGTAATCGTTGTTTTAGACCGAACGCCAATGATATGAACGTTTTTAATTTCTTCAATTAACTTGTCTTCTGATAATGCGCCTGCTACTGTTTTTACATTGGCATAACCGGCTTGATTAAAAATTTTTACAGCACGTTTGCTAATGTTTTCTAATAACAAAATATTGACTTTGTCTTTTGGGTAACTCGTGTGAAAAGTTTGCATTGATTTAAAAGTTGTGATTAAGGAAAGAAAATTTGATTGGCATTTTGTGTTGTACTATGAATAATTTCTGCGACTGAAAGATGTAATATTTCTGCTAATTTTTCTGCGATTATTTTTGTGTAAGCAGGTTCATTTCGTTTTCCTCTAAATGACTGTGGCGATAGATAAGGAGCGTCCGTTTCTAAAACAATTTTTTCTAAGGGAATAGATTTTATTACTTCGGCAATACCTGCATTTTTAAACGTAAGCACCCCGCCAATGCCGACAGAAAAACCTAAATCAACAATTTGTTTTGCCAATTCTTTGCTTTCTGTAAAACAATGAAACACACCGCGTACGCTTCGATGGTTTGTTTTGATGAGGTCAATCACCTGTTGTGTTGCATTGCGCGAGTGTAAAGAAACGGGCAACTGATATTTTTCTGCCCAGTCTAATTGAATCGTCAAGGCTTCCAATTGTTGTGTTTGAAACGTTGTGTCGTGATAAAAATCCAATCCAATTTCACCCACACCAACACATTTTTCTTTTTTCAACAAAGGTTCTATCTCGTGTAAAACAGACAAAAAATTTTCTTTGACATAACAAGGATGCAAACCCAACATCGGAAAACAATTTTGCGGATAAGCTTTGCATAAAGCCAATAAATCGCTAATACTTGATTGGTCTATATTGGGAACAAGAATTTTTTCTACACCAGCATCAACGCTATTTTTGATTACTTGAGCCAAATCATGTTGAAAAACAGTTTCGTATAAATGACAATGCGTGTCGATTGAAAATGTTTGAGAATTTGAAATCATGCAATAAAAAGGCTTAATGATAGTTGGCGAACCTATTTTTTTGTAATAAAAAAGCGGTTTTTATTCCTTCTTTCCAACTCAAAAATGACCATAAAAAGAAGATCAGTAAAACATCTTCTCAGTCTTTACGCAGAAAAAATAAATTCGCACCCTTTTTAAAACAAATCAAAAATTTCATTCCCAATGAGTTTAAGAAACATTGCCATCATTGCCCACGTTGATCATGGAAAAACAACCCTTGTAGATAAGATTCTTCATCAAACAAATATCTTTAGAGCCAACGAAGAAACAGGCGAACTCATTATGGACAATAATGAATTAGAAAAAGAAAGAGGCATCACCATCTTTAGCAAAAACGTTTCTGTTGTTTACAAAGACGTTAAAATTAATGTAATTGACACGCCTGGTCACGCCGATTTTGGTGGAGAGGTAGAACGCGTTTTGAAAATGGCAGACGGCGTTGTTTTATTGGTAGATGCTTTTGAAGGACCAATGCCGCAAACACGTTTTGTGTTACAAAAAGCGTTGCAATTAAAATTGAAACCAATTGTTATTATCAACAAAGTGGATAAGCCAAACTGCAGACCAAATGAAGTGCATGATGCTGTGTTTGAACTATTTTTCAACTTAGATGCAACAGAAGACCAACTGAATTTCCCTACTATTTATGGGTCTTCAAAAAATGGTTGGATGAATACTTCATTAGAACCGTCTGAAAATATTCACCCACTTTTAGACACCATTTTAGAACATATTCCAGAACCAAAAGTTGATGTTGAAGGAACGCTTCAAATGCAAATTACGTCTTTGGATTATTCATCATTTTTGGGGCGTATTGCTGTTGGAAGAGTGGCACGAGGAAAAATTAAAGAAAATGAAACGATAGCGTTGATGAGTGCCGATGGGAAAATTACAAAATCGAAAGTCAAAGAATTATATGTGTTTGCTGGTTTGGGCAAAAAGAAAGTAACTGAAGTGGAAGCGGGCGATATTTGTGCTGTTGTAGGGTTAGAAAAATTCACCATTGGCGACACGATTGCCGATGCGAATAATCCAGAAGCACTACCTGTTATTGCCATTGACGAACCAACAATGAGTATGTTGTTTTCAATTAACAACTCTCCTTTTTTTGCCAAAGAAGGAAAGTTTGTAACGTCTCGCCACATTCGTGACAGATTGTTTAAAGAGACAGAAAAAAACCTTGCCTTGCGCGTTGCAGAAACGGATAGTGCAGATAGTTTTTTAGTATATGGAAGGGGCATTTTGCACTTAGGCATTTTGGTAGAAACAATGCGTAGAGAAGGATATGAATTAACCATTGGGCAACCACGTGTATTGTTTAAAACCGAAAACAATCACAAAATGGAACCTTATGAAAATTTAGTTGTGGACGTACCTGCAGAATTTAGCGGAAAAGTGATTGACCTTGTAACACAAAAAAAAGGCGAATTGTTGATTATGGAAACCAAAGGAGAAATGCAACATCTTGAGTTTGATATTCCTTCAAGAGGTCTTATTGGGTTGCGTTCTCAAATGCTTACACAAACCGCAGGAGAGGCCGTAATGGCACATCGATTGACGGGCTATAAAGAATTTAAAGGTACTATTAGCGGACGCAACAACGGCGTTCTCATTTCTAAAAACACAGGTTCTACAACCGCTTATTCAATAGACAAATTACAAGATAGAGGTCGGTTTTTTATAGACCCGAATGATGAAGTATATACAGGACAAATTCTTGCAGAACATATCAAGCCAGGAGATTTGAATATCAATGCCACAGAAGCCAAACAATTAACCAATATGCGTGCCAGCGGAACAGATGCCGCCGTTCGTATTGCACCAAAAATATTGATGACTTTGGAAGAGTGCATGGAATATATTCAACCCGATGAGTGTATAGAAGTAACGCCTAAATCTGTTCGTTTACGTAAAGTGTTTTTAAATGAAGATGACAGAAAAAAGAACGAGAAAAAATTTCAAGACGCATAAGACATCAATTCCACAATCCGTATAAAATAAACATACAATTGTGTTGATATGATATTCTTATCGCCAGCAAAAATTAATCTTGGGTTACGCATTGTTCAAAAAAGGCAAGACGGTTATCACAATATAGAATCTATTTTCGTGCCTATTCCTTTGCACGACATCATAGAAATTGTTCCCAACCAATCGGGTTATGAATATGTTAATACAGGCATACTCATAGACTGCCCGATTGAAAAAAATACTTGCCACAAAGCGTATCAATTGATACGCAAACACTTTCCGCATATTGGTGAGTGTCGCATCCATCACCACAAAACAATACCCACAGGCATGGGCTTGGGGGCAGGGTCGGCAAATGCAATTGCTATAATGACAGGGTTGAAAAAGTTATTTCAATTGCAAATTGATGACGCATTATTTTTTTCTATGGCGGAACAGATTGGCAGTGATTGTGCTTTTTTTCTACATCAAAAAACTGCCTTTGTAAGTGGAAAAGGCGACAATATAAAACCGTTTGAAGTTACTCTTGAAGGCTATCAATTGGTTTTGTTATTACCCAAACAAATTGCTGTGAATACAGCATGGGCATATCAACAAATTATTCCTCAACCCACAACACATTCTTTGGAACAAGTGATTTGTGAACCCATTCAAACATGGAAAACAAATCTTGTGAACGATTTTGAACAACCTGTTTTTAATGCTTACCCACAACTCAAAAAAGCAAAAGACAGTTTGTATAATAGCGGGGCTTTATATGCCTCTCTTTCAGGCTCTGGTGCTGCTTTGTATGGCATATTTCAAAGCACAGAAACAATTGTAACAAAACAATTTGAGCAAGAGTTTGTTGTTAAAATGATGGCTTTTTAACCACCCTTATCTATACAATAATTCCCACTCAATCAATAACACAACCTTGAACTAATTACAGTTAATTTTAATCTGTCTAAACAACAATTTCCATAAAAAGAAATTAGTGTTCTTTTTTTTTATTTTGGCAACAAATCCGATTTCTAATTCTAATTCTAAAAAATACTATGGCAGACTTAATTAAACTTCCAAGAATGAGTGACACAATGACAGAAGGTAAAATTGTTACTTGGCAAAAAAAGGTTGGCGACAAAATAAAGTCTGGAGACATTCTTGCAGAAATAGAAACCGACAAAGCAACAATGGAATTAGAAAGTTATACCGCAGGTACACTTCTTTACATTGCCAATGAAAAAGGTAGTGTTGTTGCCGTAGATGCCGTGATTGCTATTATTGGCAAGGAAGGAGAAGATTATCAGCAATTACTCAACAATGCCGCCGCCCCTGCTCAAATAGAAAACACCCCTATGACAAGTTCAACAGAACAACAAATTGACCCTGCCACTTTGGGCGTGTCTGTTATTCGTATGCCTTTATTAAGCGATACCATGAAAGAAGGCAAAATAATTAAGTGGAATAAAAAAATTGGAGATACAATAAAAAGCGATGACAATATTGCCGACGTTGAAACCGACAAAGCAACGATGGAAATTATTCCTTACGTAGCTGGAACTCTTCTGCATATAGGTGTTAAAGAAGGTGACAATGCAGCAATCAATAGCGTCATTGCTTTGATTGGAAAAAAAGGGACTGATGTGAGTGCATTACTTGCACAACTTAATGCACCGAGCAAACCAACAGCACCAAGCACTACAACGCAAGTCGCAACACCTATAACACAAACAACTTCTTCTATATCACAAGCGGCAACATCAACACAGGCGAATGACAAACGCGTAAAAATATCTCCCCTTGCAAAACAAATTGCTTCTACAAAAGGAATTGACATTTTGAATATACAAGGTAGTGGCGACGGCGGTCGAATTATTAAAAAAGACATTGAAAATTTTACGCCTCTTGCTACACAAAACACGAATTCTTCGCAGGCATCTTTTCCGTCTGAAGGATTTCAAGAAACCTCAATATCTCAAATGCGAAAAACAATCGCACGCCGTTTGAGTGAAAGTAAATTTAGCGCCCCGCATTTTTACTTAACCATGAAAGTGAATATGGACAAAGCTATTGACAGTAGAAAAAGATTGAACGAACTTGGCACAACAAAAATTTCTTTTAATGACATGGTTATTAAAGCCGTTGCCGTTGCATTAAAAAAACACCCCAACATTAATAGCTCATGGCTTGGAGACAAAATAAGAACCAACTACGACGTAAATATTGGCGTTGCTGTTGCAATTCCAGACGGACTGCTCGTTCCCGTTATTCGCCATGCCGATAAAAAATCGATGACGACCATTGCACAAGAAGTAAAATCTCTTGCACAAAAAGCAAAAGACAAATCACTACAACCTAAAGATTGGGAAGGAAACACGTTTACCATATCCAACTTAGGAATGTTTGGAATTGATGAATTTACGGCGATTATTAACCCCCCAGATGCGTGTATTCTTGCTGTTGGCGGAATTCAACAAGAACCTATTGTAAAAAATGGACAAATTGTTGTAGGCAACACAATGAAGCTATGCCTTAGCTGCGACCACAGAGTTGTTGATGGAGCAATGGGAGCCGAATTTTTGCAAACACTCAAAATGTTTTTAGAAGAACCATTGAGCATGGTATTATAGTTCTCATTGTCCGCACGTAATCATTCCGCTTTTATATTCATCTCATCATAACTACGCAATAATGGTAACAATAAAAACCTGTCAGGAAAGCTTGGTTACTATGCAGCAATTGATATTGCCAAATGACACGAATTTTTTGCACAATTTAATGGGCGGACGATTGATGTATTGGTTAGACGAAGCGGCAGCAATGTCTGCCATGAAACACACGAATAAAGTCTGTATTACGGCATCTTTAGACCAACTCTCTTTTCAAAAACATATTCCACTGGGCGAGGTGGTAGAAATTCAAGCAAAAGTTACACGCACATTCAACACTTCTTTAGAAGTACACATTAAAGCGTGGGGACACAACTACTTGTTAGCAAAACAACAACTCACCCATGAAGCATTTTTTACTTTTGTGGCGATAGACTCAACAACTCGAAAGCCCACTCCCATAGCACCAATACAAGCACAAACGCAAGAAGAAATAGCTTTGTATGAAAGTGCATTCAAGCGTCGGCAATTACGCTTACACATTGCAAAAAAAATCACACTTACAAATCAAGAGTTGCTCCAATTTATGCAGTAATGATGCTGTAATTGAGCGTCTTCTCCTAAAATTAGGGTTACACTAAAAAAGTGAAAAATATTGTCTCGTTCCAAAAATTGTTTAGTTTACATAGGCGTATGTTTATAGCGTGCCGAAACAATATAAACGTATAAAAAAAGCCGTAACCCAAAAATTACGACTTTTTTTATCGGACACTAATGATAAAAAATCTGAAAAATTATATTCGGCACATTCACACTCTTTTCAAAAAGTATTTTATGAATGAAAAAAAAATTGTCCTTACTATTTTAGATGGTTGGGGATTAGGAAAAAATAAAAGTGCCGATGCCATACAAAATGCACATACGCCGTTTGTCGATTCTTTGTTTGCAAAATATTCACACACAACACTCACCACTTTTGGACCTTTAGTCGGCTTGCCAGAAGGACAAATGGGAAATAGCGAAGTCGGACATTTAAATATTGGTGCCGGCAGAATTGTTTATCAAGAATTGCAAAGGATACATGTTGCCATTGCACAAAAAGAATTAGAGACAAATCCTGTTTTACAAAAAGCAATGACGTATGCAAAACAGAACAATAAAACATTTCATTTATTAGGATTGGTTAGTGATGGTGGTGTTCATGCTCATATTGACCATTTGTTGTATTTGTTAGATACGCTCCATCATGCAGGCGTAAAAAATGTTGTCGTCCATGTCATTACAGACGGCAGAGACACTGACCCTAAAAGTGGTCTTCAATTTGTTGGGCGTGTGCAAGAAAAAGTAACCGCTTTAAATTATGTGATTGGTTCTGTCAGTGGAAGATATTATGCAATGGATAGAGACAAGCGTTGGGAGAGAGTTGCCTTGGCGTATAATTGTTTGGTACATCAACAAGGTGAACATGCAGATAGTGCTTTAGAGGCAATAGAAAAAAATTATGCCAACAACATAACTGATGAATTTATTCTTCCTACTGTCATTAAAAATACAACAACCAACACCACGATACAAGAAGAAGATGTTTTGTTTTGTTTTAATTTTAGGACAGATCGATGCAGAGAAATTAGCGAAGTGCTGACACAAAAAGCAATGCCCGAATTTAAAATGCAAGCACTCAATTTGCATTTTGTAACGATGACGGAATACGATAAAAACTTCAAAAATGTTCACGTCGTTTTTGAAACCGACAATCTGAAAAATACCTTGGGAGAAGTTTTAGAAGCACATCATAAAAAACAAATCCGTGCAGCAGAAACAGAAAAATATCCTCACGTAACTTTCTTTTTTAATGGCGGAAGAGAAACTCCTTTTCAAGGAGAAGAGCGCATTATGATTCCTTCGCCCAAAGTTGCCACGTATGATTTACAACCAGAAATGAGTGCAAAAGAAATTACTGCCGCCGTATTGCCACATATTGAAAAACAAGACGCAGATTTTATTTGTATCAATTATGCCAATGCAGACATGGTTGGACATACGGGAGTTTTTTCTGCCGCCGTCCAAGCAGTAGAAACTGTAGACGCTTGTTTACAACAACTTGTCGCAGCAGGATTAAAAAACAATTATACATTCATCATTATTGCCGACCATGGAAATGCCGACGTAATGACAAACGAAGACGGATCGCCAAACACCGCTCACACCACAAATCTTGTTCCACTCATTGTGGTTGATCAAAATGAAAAATATCTTTTAGAACAAGGAAAATTAGGCGACCTCGCTCCGAGTATTTTACACTTAATGAGTATTCCTATTCCCAAAGAAATGACTGGCAATATTGTTATTCGTAAATAATCAATTCTTCTACAACAGAAGTTTATACGAAAATATACTCGCACCTTATGTCTAACATTCGTAGTACAACAATCATCAGCTCTCTTTTAAATTATTGTGGTCATGCGATTGGCATTGTGAATATTTTTTTCTTTATCAACAGCCAATATTTTACACCAGAAGAATACGGTTTAACACGCATTTTTATAGACATTGGGCTGCTTGTTTTTTCGCTTGTAAGTTTTGGTATGGCGAATGTATTGGTGAAATTTTCGCCCATGTATCAAAGACACTATCCGCAAGATGGGAATGTTGAACTTTTAAAATATACGCTTTGGATTTCTCATATTGGCTTACTCATTTTGATTGTAATGAGTTTTTTTTTCGGCGAAAACATTCGTTACTACTTTTCTACGAAGTCGCCTTTATTTAACGAATATTATTTTTATTTATTGCCCTATGCTTGGGGCGTAGTCTTGTTCTCCATTTTTGAATATTATTTATATACGATTAACAAAGCCATTGTTGTCAGCCTATTTAAAGAAATCATTCAACGTTTTTTAGTCTTTATTTTAGTTGTTTTTTTTGTCCTTCATTTTTTTAATGTTAGTGTTTTTTTAAAACTATTTGCCTTTGTGCCACTTATTCTTTTTGGCATCTTTGCAGTTTATTTTTTTTTGCAACACCGTCTCAAGTGGACGATTGGCATCAGCTCTTTGACACACAAAATGAAAAAGAAAATGGCTTTGTTTTCTTTCTTCAATTATGCGGCGTTTGCAACCCTTACCATTTCTGGCACCATAGATTCTTTTCTTATTGCAGGCATCTCAAAAAACGGACTTGCTGATGCTGGTGTATTTACCTTTTGTGGTTTTGTCATTTCGTTTATGCAAGTACCCCAACGATATTTAAACAACATTGCCAGCGTAAAAATTTATGAAGCCCTGCAATTAAAAAACATACCAGAAGTGCAACGCATTTATTACCGATCCAGCATCAATTTGGTTATTTTTGGTTTGCTTATCCTTCTTGCGGTCTTACTTGGTTTTGATGCATTATTTCAAGTGTTTAATATCAACCCGATTTACCAAAGTGCAAAAACGGTCATTTTGATTTTGGGGTTAAGTAAACTTTTTGATATGCTCACCTCCGTGAATTTATACATCATTATTGGCTCAAAATATTGGAAGTATGATTTGTACTTTAATATTTTTTTATTGCTTCTTGCCATACCGTTTAACTATTTTTTAATTCGACATTACGGTATTTTGGGGGCGGCGTATTCTAACTTAATCATGATGATTATTGTCAATACGGCACGCTGTTGGTTTATCTACTATAAATTAAAAATACACCCTTTACACGTTCATTTTATTGGGCTTGTTTTGATTGCATTTGCGCTTTTTATGGGCGTAGAAATTATGCTCAACTTTTCAAATGCCTACTTTCAACTCTTTGTAAAACCAAGTTTGTTTTGTGGCACATTTCTATTGTGTACTTACATTTTCAAATTTAGTCCAGACCTTGATGCCTTAGTAAAAAAAGCCCTACAGCGGTTAAAAGTACAGGCTTGAAAGAAATCAATTAACTAAAAAAACATCCCCATTATCTGTTTTGCACAGTCCCTCGTTTTCAAGAATCATTTCGCCAATACTTTCTAAAAATTATATTCGTAGTTTACATTTAGAGTCAATCATTTGCAATGAAAATATCCGTTATCATACTTGCTTATAAAGCTATTCAAGATATCGACAATCGTTATGCTTTATACGGTTTTTTATGAAAAGATTTTATGAAATATTTTTAGAAGAAACAAGAGATATTCTAAAAATCATCATTGCAGGTTTAGTCGTTGGAGGACTGATTAGCGACGATTTTATTCACCAGCAATTTTTCTCAAAAATTATATTCTTTGTCATTTTTCTCATCATTTTATTTATCTCTTTTTACTTCGAAATAAAAAATTATTTTTATGACCAATGTAGAATTTTATGTCTATTTTACCCTAAGTATGGCTGTTTTTGGAATTATTGGGTTTGTTGTAACCCATAAAAAAGAAGCAACTACGAATAACCAATAAGGCAAATTCATCTTCAAGGTAAACAAGCCAAGAAACCATTGTGGGCAAACTACCCTTTAAAACCAGATGTCCTCAAAAAACAAATTGCCACACAAAAAACGTATATTTGTTGATCACACATTCGTCAATCAAACCACAATGAAAATAGCTGTTATCATACCTGCTTACAAAGTTGTTCATCATGTCGAACAGGTCATTCTTCAAATAGACGACAGCGTCCATACTATTTACGTTGTCGATGATTGTTGCCCAAAAAAAAGCGACGATTTTGTAAAAAACATTTAACGCAAATATTATGAAAACAATCTTAATTACTGGTGGTGCGGGCTTTGTTGGTTCAAACCTTGCCATCAATCTTCAAGAAAAATATCCAAACTATAAAATCATCGCATTTGATAATTTGAGGCGTAGGGGTTCCGAATTAAATTTAGCCCGTTTGGCAAAACACGGGGTTGTTTTTGTTCATGGCGATATTCGTAACCGAGAAGACTTTAATGAAATTGGAAAAATCGATACGCTGATTGATGCGTCAGCCGACCCATCTGTTTTAGCCGGCATTACGTCGCCGGTTTATCCATTGATCAATGCAAATTTAATGGGAACGGCAAATGCTTTAGAATATGCACAACAAAATTCCGCACAATTTATTTTTCTCTCTACGAGCAGAGTTTATCCAATCAAAGATTTGGAAAATGCCAATTTTGAAGAATTGCCAACGCGCTTTCAATGGACAGATATCCAAGACCAAAGTGGCATTTCATCACAAGGCATAACAGAAGAGTTTTCACTCATTGGTGGACGGTCTTTTTATGGAGCAACCAAATTAGCTTCAGAATTGCTGATCAACGAGTATCATGAAAATAAAAACATGAAAACGGTTATCAATCGCTGTGGTGTTATTAGTGGTCCTTGGCAAATGGGCAAAGTCGATCAGGGAGTTTTAGTCCTTTGGTTGGCAAGACATTTTTTTAAAAAAGAACTAAGCTATATCGGTTATGGCGGGTTCGGAAAACAAATGAGAGATGTTTTACACATCCATGATTTATTTTGTTTAATTGATTTGCAAATACACAATATAGAAAAGTTGAATGGTCAAACATTTAATGTCGGCGGCGGCTTAAAGTCAAGCTTTTCCTTATTAGAATTAACCCAACATTGCCAAAATGTAACAGGAAATAAAATTAAAATTCATGCCCATGCAGAAAACAGAGCCGCTGATATTAAAATATATGTAACCGACAATAAAAACATATCAGCACTATGTGGTTGGAAACCAAAAAAATCTGTTGAGGCACTCATTCAAGAAACTTTTAATTGGTTAAAAGAAAATGAAACACAACTGAAACCTATTTTAAATTAAGTTTATGAACAAAAAAGCAAATGTCGTTTTCGGAGTCTTTATTGCGAGTGGTTTATTCATCGGTTTTTTTTCTTGGCTTCCCGAAAAATATACCATTGAAAAAATAAAAACTGTTGATAACGCTACTGCAACTATAGATAGCGGATTTGTTCCTAATGGCGTTTTTTATACAACGCAATCATTACAATATTCTCAACTTCAAACCTTGGGAAGCTATACGGCAAAAGGAGACGAACAAAAAGGCACAGTAATTTCGCCTTGGTATAGCACAGAAGGATTAAACGATTTGCACTTTTCTATCAGTGGCTATCTGAACAATTGTGAATTATACATTAAAAATAAAAGATTCCCTTTTAAACCCGATACAATAATCCGTTTTGCTGGTTTTAGCGTAGGAGAAAAATGGGAAAGCAAAGAAATAAAAGTTTCCGAGGGAAAATTTAGAGTCATAGCCAAAGATACCTCTTCTTTAATAGCGTCTTGGGTTGCTTTTTCAGAACCGTATTGTCCTAATATTTGGGGGGCGTTCAAAGATATTGCACAAAGCATGGTTGTATTTGTAAATGTTTTAATCATATTCGTTTATTTCATTTTATTCATCATACCTGGGGTTTTAATAACGTATAGGTTAAAATTATCGAATAGATTTAGCACATCTTCTTTGTTTCTATTGGTTTCTTTTTGCCTTTCTTTCTTTGTGGCTTATATTGTTTTAATTATCTCTTTTTTTAGTTCTATAATTGGAATAATTTTTGGTTTGGCAATAATCATTGTTTCGCTAATACAAGTAGTTAATAAATACAAGAGAGAAATAAAATTTAAAGAATTTGTTTTTTGCAAATCTAATTTAGAGATATGCCTTTTGATTTTATTCATAGGATTAACTTATGTCTGTTCTTTATTAGCAAGAGTTTCCAATTTCAATATAGATTTCACATCTTTAATGAGCAATGGAACTTATCCGGTTGGAGTAGGAACTTGTGATAATATTTTCCCATTACTCTTTGCGAACAAGATTTATTTAGCAGAACCTTTTCAACCTTTTATTGGAGACTGGTTAGCCAGCGACAGACCTCCTTTATTTGCTGCCGGTATCAATTTGTTAAGACCCCTCAATATTTTTTCGTTTCACTTTTTTTATCAAATATTTGGAACATTCTTGCAACTTTCTTGGGTTATTACATTTTTGGCTTTAGGAGATTATTTAAAACTAAAAAAAAGGCTAATAGGATTCGCTCTTGTTTTTGCTATTTGTTCGGCTACATTTATTAATAATTCAATGTTTTTGTGGCCCAAACTTATTTCTATTACGCCGTATGTTTTAGGATTTATCATATTAGATATCTTCAAAACAACAATTATTGAAAAGTCAATTGCAACAACATTGTCAATCCTTTTAGCTTGGACTTTTGTAGCGTTAATGTTATTGCATGGAGGAAATGTATTCTCATTAATTGCATTGTGTTTGTTTTTTATTACAACTTTGTTAAAACAAATCAATTTCAAATCATTGGTTATTTTTGGCTTGACGGTTATCATACTATATGCATCTTGGATATTATTTCAAAAATTAATTGATCCTCCAGGAGATCGTTTGTTAAGATGGCACTTAGCTGATGATTTGCGTCCGCACGACCTTTCTCACATTAGTTTATTGCAAACAATACAAGACTATTATTCAAGATTTACGTTGTCAACATGGTTAGATAATCGATGGCATATTTTTAAAGACATCTATTTGTCACATATAAAAGACTTAACTTCATTCGATTCGTCACATTTTACCACACTATTCTTTCATTTTGGATCTGCTTTTTATCTATTGTTTGTTTCATTTTTCATTTTCATTCTATTTAAGAATCTTAGATTCAATAAAAAAATACCCCCCATCTTTTTAAATTAATTTTGTTACTCGGTTTAAATATATTTATTCATCTGCTTATTATCCCAGTCTCCGTTATTCATCAATCTTCTCATGCCTATTTGATACTTCCAATATTCATAAAAATCATGTGTTTGTCTATTCTCCCTAAACCAGCTTTATACATGTTTTTTATTTTTCAAGGTCTATATTTATTGCTTTTTATTCCATTAAATTTCAAACACGAACAACACATCAATTATTTTTTTCTAATTGTTTCCTTGGGTTCATTTGGTTTCTTATTTCGTTTTATCACTCAACAATTTTTTAACCCTCTAAAAACATTAAAATTATGAACATTGCACTTATTACAGGGTCTGGCGGACTCATTGGCGGCGAATCAGTCGACTTCTTTGCCCAAAAATTTGACAAAGTAATTGGTATTGATAACGACATGCGTTCTTATTTTTTTGGAAAAGAAGCATCAACCAATTGGAATGTAAACCGTATGACAGAAAAACATAATAATTTTAAGTCCCTACAAATAGACATTAGAAGTTATGAAGGCTTAGAAAAAATATTTCAAGAATATGCTAAAGACATCAAGCTAATTGTACATACCGCCGCACAACCCAGCCATGATTGGGCTGCCAAAGAGCCGCTTACAGATTTTGGAGTAAACGCAACAGGTACCGTCAATTTGTTAGAATTGACTCGACAATATTGTCCTAATGCGGTATTCATTTTTACTTCTACAAATAAAGTCTATGGTGATACGCCGAATTATTTGCCGTTAAGAGAGCTTGATAAACGCTGGGAAATTGACTCAGAGCATACGTATTACAAATACGGCATAGACGAAAATATGAGTATTGACCACACGAAACACTCGGTTTTTGGTGCGTCAAAAGTTGCCGCGGACATTATGGTGCAAGAATATGGCAAATATTTTAATATGAAAACGGGCGTTTTTCGAGGGGGCTGTTTAACTGGCCCTAACCATTCTGGGGCACAATTACACGGCTTTTTAGCCTATCTCATGAAATGTGCGATTTCTAAAAACGCCTATACTATTTTTGGATATAAGGGGAAACAAGTTAGAGACAATATTCATAGCTATGATTTGGTCAATATGTTTTGGCATTATTATCAAAACCCTAAAATGGGCGAAGTCTATAATGCTGGCGGCGGCAGACACGCTAATTGTTCAATGTTAGAAGCCATAGACCTATGCGAAAAAATTACCGGAAATAAAATGAATTATAGCTATTCTGAAACTAACAGAATTGGCGATCATATTTGGTGGGTGAGCGATGTAAATAAATTTAAACAACACTACCCAAACTGGAATTGGACTTTTAATTTAGAACAAACACTCGTCGAAATGTTCAATAGTATGAAACAACGCGTATCGTAAAATTATACCCAAGACCATATATGAAACTGAGCATAGTGATTCCTGCTTACAATGAGGCAGAATCGATTACAGAAACACTTGAAACTTTATACCAAGAACTAAAAAATGAAAATATACCACACCAAATTTTAGTTATTAATGACAATTCTAAAGATAATACCCTACAGGTTCTGCAAGACATTCAAGCAACAATGCCAACCTTAGCTGTAATTACAAATTTCGGGCCTAATGGCTTTGGATATGCTGTTAGAAAAGGGCTAGAAAATTTTGATGGAGATGTTGTTGCCATTATGATGGCAGACCTTTCTGATAGCCCACAAGACCTTGTTAAATTTTATAGAAAAATGCAAGAAGGAAATTGGGACTGCGTATTTGGTAATCGTTGGGGAAAGGGCGGTAAAGTTGTTGATTACCCTATTCATAAAAAAATATTTAACCGATTGTTTAATATCGGCGTTGCTTGGTCTTTTGGGTTGAAATATAAAGATTTGACGAATGCTTTTAAAATGTATAAAAAACAAACCATTAAAGGAGTGCAACCCTTTTTGTCGCCACATTTTAACCTAACCTTAGAAATTCCATTAAAGGCAATCGTAAGGGGCTATTCATACACAATTATCCCTAATTCTTGGCATAACAGAAAGTTTGGTGTTTCTAAACTCAAAATCAAAGAAATGGGTAGCCGGTATTTTTTTATTTATCTGTATGTTCTTGTTGAAATGTTTTTTTCACGAGGAGATTTCAAAAAGAATAAATGAAACTAAAATATTTATCCTATTTTTTTATCGCTGTTGCCGTCGCAATGTTTACGACCACCATATATGGCATTGTAAACAATTATTCAGGAATTCCATTTTGGGACGAATGGAATGGCTATTTAGCCTTTTACAATCGAATGCAAAACGGAGGGCTTGATTTATTAAAAGCATTCCTTGAGCAACACAATGAACACAAAATTTTGTTCACACGAATATGGTTTTGGATTGGCTTTACTTTTTTTAAAGGGCATCTTTGGTTTCAATTGATTGTGAATGTTTGTTTGCAAATCCTATCTTTATCTATTATATCTTACATTATATGGAAACAAGACATTGAAAAACATCTAAAGTATATTTTAGGGTCGATTGTTGTTATATTGGGTTTCACTTGGATGCAATCAAACAATTTTACATGGGGGTTTCAAAGCCAATTTTTTGGAGTTTACACAAACGCGTTAATTTTGTTTTTCAGTATCTATACTTGGGCGTTTTCACAGCAAAAAAAATACTTCTATCTTTCCTTATTATTTGCTTTCCTAACTTGTTTTACACTTGCAAATGGACTGTTAGCTTTGGTTATTAGCTGCTTATTTATGCTCTTCTATTCGGGTAACAAAAAAACAACTATCGTCTTTATCTCGTTTAGTATTTTTTGTATTATCCTTTATTTGTGGAATTTTCACCAAGTAAACGGGCATAGTTCTATATCCGATTCGATAAAAAATCACCCCATCGAAGTGATTCATTATGTCGTTCGTTTTTTCGGAGGACCCATTCACCATGTATTCAACAGTAAGCTTGAAATTATAGACGCTTTTGGAATTATATTTCTAATCCTGTCGGGAACAGCTTGTTTGATGTTTTTTCGCCATAAAGAAAAATATCCCTATACAATCATTTTGCTTTTGCTTATTGCTTTTGTTGTATTAACGGCTTTCATAACTGCTACAGGAAGAATTAAATTTGGAATAGATTCGGCAACAGCCAGTAGATATCAAACGCCTGTGCTTTTTGGATGGATTAGCCTTGTCGTGTTTTATTTTATTTATAATAATGCAAATGTCAGAATAGCCATTATTAGTATTTTTCTTTTTATGACTCCAGCAATTCTGTTACAACAAAATGTTTTTGGAAATAAATCGGAATCTATTTTTAATCAAAAGAAAGAATTTTTAGCCTTTAGAATGGGGGTTCAATCGCCTACATTTTTGACAACTCTTTATCCTGCCTTTAAAGATACTATTGAGTTTTTACCACAGATTAAAAATAATATCTATCCTTTTAACTTACATCATGCTCAGGTATGGGACTCAAGTGTTTTAGAAGGTTATATCGATGAAATTAAAAATGACACTTTTTTAAAAACTTATGTTATTAGGGGCTGGGGGGGCAGTAAACAGAATAAAAAAAGTCCAGCCTTAATTGCTTTTAAAAACAGAGCAAATCAAATTGTTGGTTATGCTGTTTGTGGATTGCGTAGAGATGATGTGAAAAATGCCATGGGTTATGGCGACTATGCAGGCTTTGAGGGATTTATTAGAGATACTGTAAACTTGAAAACAAACTAATTACAAATGTCTATCTTATTTCATATTGATTCTATCAAAAAAGAAAAAAACACGTTCTTTATTTGTGGCTGGGCAGTTAGTAAAAACGGCTCTCGGGTGAGTATTGATATTGACAATGCACGCCTTTTGTATACTATAGATTGGCTAAAACGAGAGGATGTTCAAAGAAACATCTGCGTTGATTTTGAATATCCTTTTGATGAAGGCTTTGTTATAAAAATAAACAAATCCCATGAAATTGAATTGATTTTTTCAGACACAAAAGACAGTATAACTCAAACGATAGTCTTATATCCCACTTTCTTAGAAAGGGCCAAAAACAATATTGCTGCGTTTAATTCAATAAGCAAAACTTTACTTAAAACTTTGTTGAATTTACTCAAGAATATTATTAAAGTTCCGATGTATATAAAATTACACGGGTTAAAAAAAACGTATCTCAAATCGCGTACAAAAATTTTAAAATACATAGAACAGTCAAAGTCTGCCAACGATTTAGCTCATCGCAAACAAGAACAACTTGAACACTGGTTCGAAAAAAATTATCCTACTCAGCAAGAATTGTCACAACAACGCCGTTTTGTTTTTGATAAAACACCACTCATTAGTATTGTTGTGCCTGTCTATCAAACGCCCCCTTCGCTTTTGTCCGATATGTTAGACAGCGTGATCAATCAAACGTATAAGCATTGGGAATTGTGCGTCATAGATGCAGGAAATAGCCCTGACACACAAAAAATTTTAGACAGTCATAGCAAAAAGGATAGTAGAATTAAAGTGGAATATTTAACTGAAAACAAAGGTATTGTGGGCAATTCTAATGTGGCTATAGCCATGGCAACAGGTGATTATGTTGGCTTATTAGACCATGATGATACGCTAATGCCAAATTGTCTGTTTGAATGTGTAAAAAGTATTCACGAACACGAACACAAAGTAGATTTTTTATATACAGACGAATATTCAACTTTTGCAAATAATGGCAAAATTAGACTGGTTCACTGTAAGCCCGACTTTTCTCCAGACACGCTGATAAGCTGTAATTATATTTGCCACTTTTTGCTTGTCAAAACGAAATTGCTACAATCTATTGGTGGTTTTAGAACAGGCTTTGATGGTAGCCAAGACCATGATTTAGTTCTCCGACTATCGACTGTGGCAAAAAACATCGTTCACATTCCCAAGGTATTATACAATTGGAAAACCGTCAATTCGTCGCTTTCAAATCAGAACATCGACAAGTGTATTGCCTCAAGCATAAAAGCCATAGAAGATCATTTAAAAGATTTGTACTTAACAGGAAACGTTATTGCCCCTATTGGCAAGTGCTCTCGATACAAAGTGAATTATGACATTTTGCAAAAGTCTCTCGTTAGCATTATTATCCCTAACAAAGACCATATTCAAGACTTGAAAAAATGTGTCAATTCTATTTTGAAACAATCTACCTATAAAAATTTTGAAATCATTATTGTAGAAAATAACAGCACAGAAAAAAAAACATTTGCCTACTATGAAGAGTTAAAAAATAATTCTCAAATACGCATTGTTACGCATAAACAAAAAGGATTTAATTTTTCTGCCATTTGTAATGATGGTGCAAGCATGGCAAAAGGAGAGTATTTTTTATTTTTAAACAACGACACAGAGGTCATCACGCCAAATTGGATAGAAGAGCTATTGATGTATGCACAAAGAGAAGACGTTGGCGTTGTCGGGTGTAAGTTATTTTATCCCGACAATACGATTCAACATGCAGGGGTTGTAATTGGAGCGGGAGGAGTAGCGGCAGTGGTTATCCCCCATATTGATTACAGAAATGATTTTGTATGCAATTATTCTGCGGTAACAGGGGCTTGTATGATGATATCAAAAAAACTTTTTGAACAAGTTGGGACATTTGACGAACACATTTTTAAAGTTGCCTATAATGATATAGACCTTTGTTTAAAAATAAGAGCTTTAAATAAATTAGTAGTATATACACCATTTGCTCAATTGTATCATTATGAATCAAAATCTAGGGGTATAGATACTGTCAATGACGCTCGTTTTAGGCAAGAAATGCAAGATTTTGTAAGCAGATGGATACCAGAAGGATATCAAGACCCTTATTATAATCCTAATCTGTCTTTAGAACATAATGATTTTAGATTGAATGAATAAAACAAATACTATGGAACTAAGAAATCAAAATGCATTGCACCTCATCAATAAAAATCAAAAAGGATTAGAAATTGGGCCATTACATCAGCCAATTGCTCCTAAGCGAGAAGGGTACGATATTAAAATTTTGGATCATTGCTCTGCTAAGGAGTTGATGAAAAAATATACTGGGCATGGGTTTGATGTAAAGTGTATTGAAGACGTCGATTATATTTGGAAAGGCGAATCTTATAGAAATACGATTGGGGAGGGTCTTTTTTTTGATTACATCATTGCATCACATGTAATTGAACACACCCCAGACTTGATCGGCTTTTTGAAAAATTGTGAAGATGTTTTAAATCACAACGGTATCATTTCCTTAGTCATTCCCGACAAAATGTGTTGTTTTGATTATTTTAGACCCATTACAGGTATTGCAAAAATTATCGACGCCCATTACAATAAAAATACGCTTCATTCTATCGGCACAATGAGTGAATATTTTTTAAATGTAGTCAATACAAACAACCACATCGCTTGGGACAAAAACACAACAGAATTTAATTTTAATTTTGTCCATCATTTAGGGGACGTTAAAAATGCGAAAGACGTTTATGAACAAAAGCAATATGTAGATTTTCATTCATGGGTCTTCACGCCACATTCTTTTCGTTTGTTGATTCACGACCTCAATGCACTCGGATATATTTCATTTTGCGAAGTTGCATTTTTTGAAACTAACGGATGCGAATTTTATTTAACTCTGCAAAAAAATGCCCCATTAACCGATTTCAATCGATTGGATATTTTAAAAAAAATCGGTGAAGAGAGTCAATCCATCAAGTTGCCAGCAAAGTCGTTGAAGCACCAAATATTTGCAAAAGAGGCTTTAGTAAAAATTATCAAAACTCGATTGCAAGAAAAATTAGTGCATGAAAAATGGGCAAAGTACCCCAAGCTTATACGATATTTTATTTATGCGTTGAAGTTGGTTAAGTTGGGGTTAAAGAAGGTGCTTTGATTTTATGCCAGTGAAATAAAAATTAGACTCGAACCATTATAGCTAAAAAAGGAAATAGATAAGACTGTCCATTATTTATCAACCGTTAATTAAATTTCAGAGAAAATGAAGAAAGATTATAAAATAAATTTGATAGAAAAATTTGAATCCGAGAGCCTAAATAAAGGGTTAATATTAGAAGCGTGGGTAGGACATCGGAACTTTGCTTATGATATAGTCTCTTTTTTAGAGCCTGAAAATATTGTAGAATTAGGAACACATCATGGATGTTCTTTTTTTGCTATGGCACAAGCAATTAAAGATTACAGTTTAAATACTCAGTTAGTAGCCGTGGACACATGGCAAGGAGAAGAACATGCGGGCTTTTATGACGAAAGCATATATGAGCAGTTTGTTAAAATCAAAAACACTTATTATCAAAAAAATAATATTGTAATTCATAGAATGCTTTTTGACGAAGCATTAAAAAAGTATGAAGATGAATATTTTGACATCATTCATATAGATGGTTTACATACGTATGAAGCAGTAACGTATGATTTTAATACTTGGTTACCCAAATTAAAAAAGAATGGCATTGTGTTATTTCACGATGTATATAGTTTGCCACATTTTGGCACAAATAGATTTTGGCAAGAAATAAAAAATGAATATGAATGTCATTTTGAATTTTTACATTGTTATGGGTTGGGGGTTCTTTTTCCTAAAGGGGACAAATATTATCAAATTTTATTAGAACAAAAATTTAAGCAATTTCAAATTGTATATTCTGTTCAATATACAGCTTTGCTGACAACGCTTAAAAATCAAGAATTGAACAATAATGTAGAGGTCCAACAAAACCAACTCCATCACATCCAAACGCAGTTAGATCAAACGACCAACCAACTCCACCAAACGACAAACCAACTCCACCAAACGACAAACCAACTCCACCAAACCCAGCAATATTTATCTGCTCAATATGAAAACAACTCTTTATCCAAAATTGTAAAAAACCGATTGCATAAAAAATTAGTGCATGAAAAATGGGCAAAGTATTCAAAGCCAATGCGATATGGGATTTATGGTTTGAAATTGCTTAAAATGGGATTGCAGAAAATGGTTTAATTTTGGAAGAACAAAGCAATTTGTTATGCTTACAATTTCATTGTTTTATAGAGCATTAGTGATTTTTTCATGAATGCCGACAAACACTAAAAATACCCAAAATGACAATTAAACACATCGACCAATTAGACCTTAAGGGTACTTATACTTATGCCGACTATATTACTTGGCAGTTTGACGAAATGGTAGAATTGATTAAAGGAAAAATTATAAGAATGAGTCCTGCACCAAGAATGTCGCACCAGAGGGTATCTAATCAATTAAGTTTTGGGTTTAATTTGTTTTTTCAAACTAATAAATGCAATGTTTTTGTTGCTCCTTTTGATGTTATTTTACAAAAAACAACTTCTGCCGAAAAAGTCAATACGGTTGTTCAGCCGGACATTTGTGTAATTTGTGATGAAACAAAACTTCAAGAAACCGGTTGCTTTGGTTCGCCAGATTTAATCATTGAGATACTGTCTCCGACAACAAAAAAGAAAGACTATAACGAAAAATTTAATTTGTATGAAGAGAATGAAGTCCGTGAATATTGGCTCGTTGACCCGAGCGATAAAACAGCAGAAATCTATGTTTTAGAAAACAATGAATACGAATTGCACCAAAGAATAAGCAAGGATGCTCCGTTATTTCAAAGTAAAATATTTGACGGCTTAGAAATTAAATGGGAAAACATTTTTGAGCATTAAGATTTTTATGATTACAAATATTAACCAATTAGACCTTAAAGGCAGATATACTTATGCCGACTATATTACTTGGCGATGTCATTTTACAAACAACAACTTCTGCTGAAAAAAATCAATACCGTTGTGCAGCCAGATATTTGTGTGATTTGTGATGAGGAAAATAATCAACACCAACTTGTTTTTATTTGCTTGAATAAGATGCCGAAAATGACGTGAGTGCAAAATCGTTTTATCCTTTTCTATATCGCTGATACAAACGAATTGCGATCCACAAAACCATAACCAACAAAAGCAATCCGCACAAACCATACAACATATTCCACGCATTTTTTAATACGGCAATGAGTACAATAGCAAATACAAAAATTGTTGCCACTTCATTCCACAATCGCAATTGTTGTGGTGTATAAAAAAAGATTTTACGTTGCTGTTGCTTGTAAATGCGATGAAGAGAAAAGTGATACGCGTATAACCCAACAAGAAAAATCGCTTTCCACAAAAACCAATCTTGCCAACCAATAACAAGTAAAAGACGAAGCCCTAATAACAACGTTATTATTGCAGAAGGCCAGGTAATAATTAACCATAAACGTTTGGTCATTAACAAGAGCTGTTGTTGTAAAATTTCTTTTTCTGGACTTTTTTTTTCGTTTGCTTCTGCGACATAAATAAATAATCGCACAACGTAAAACAAGCCACTAAACCATGTAATTACAAAAACAAGATGGAACGCTTTTACATATAAATATAACATCAAAAACCGTTTTTATGTATTGTTTTCAATGTAATGTTTTAACGTATCGATCCACTCTTCTTGTTCGTTGAGGCAAGGAATTTGAACAAAATATTCTCCGCCATGTTCCAAAAAAGAATGTTTTCCTTCCATTGCAATTTCTTCCAAAGTTTCTAAACAATCGCTTACAAAAGCTGGGCAAACAACCGCCAAGCGTTTTACGCCGCGTTGAGGAAGTTCTTTAAAAGCATAGTCCGTATAGGGTTGTAACCAAGAGTCTCCTTTTAAGCGAGACTGAAACGTGATGCTATATTTGTCTTTTGGTATTTGCAATTTTTCCGCAAGCAAAGCTGTTGTTTGTTTGATTTGGTGTTGATAGCAAGTTTCGTGAGCCACAGAAGACACGTTGCAACAATCATTTGTTTTTGTGCAATGGTTTTTTGTTGCATCTGTTTTTCGCAAATGTCGATAAGGAATGCCGTGATAACTGAACAAATAATGGTCAAAGTTTTGTTTTAGATAGGGTTGAATACTTTTTTCTAATGCGTTTAAATAGTGAGGCTCTTTGTAAAACGGTGCTTGAACAGACAAAAGAATATGCGGAAATTGTTGTTTTAAAATATCTTTTGTTTTTACAATAACCGTTTCGCTGCTTGCCAATGCGTAGTGTGGATAGAGCGGAATTAAAAAAATCTTTTCTATTGAAGGGTCTTGTTGTAGCAAATCTTTTATGCCGTCTTCAATGCTTGGTTTGCCGTAACGCATGCCCAAAGACAAGGGAACAGAAACGAGCGAACGCAATTTTTTTTCTACATTTTTTGATGTTACAACTAAAGGAGATCCTTCTTTTGTCCATATTCTTGAATAGGCTTCGGCAGAGCGTTTTGGGCGTGTACGAAGAATAATTCCCCTCACCAAAAAAGCCCGCAACAAATAGGGTACGTCAATCACCCTTTCGTCCATCAAAAATTCGTCTAAATAGGTTTTTACATCTGCAACAGAAGTGCTTGCAGGGCTACCTAAATTCACTAATAAAACGCCTGTTTTCATATTAAAAATTGATTGAAAAAAAATTAAAAGCCCTTGCCCCAAAATGCTTCGCAATATTATTTTTTATGTTCACTTCTTTTGCAAAGAATTTGAACCAAGGCGCCGGTGCTTAAGAAAAAAATGCTTTTTGGAAACAACAAACTAACGCCCAACTTTAAAATTAAAATCTATTGTGCCGAAAGACTCGTCGTCTTTGGGCTTAAATTTTATTTGTAGCAATTTTTGTTTGATGATATTGATAAACGCAGGATTGATAGTGTTTGTTTTAACGATTCGCACAAAACTTGCATCGCCATTTTCATTCACTTTAATTTCAATTTTCACGTTTGCATTCTGCGTAAAATCGGCTTCAAACTTTGGCATATTAGCAATTCCTCTTTCGATTAAATCAGACGATATATTGATTTGTGTGCCTCCATTTCCGCCATTTCCTTCATAATTATTAGAATTGATATTGCCATTTGGCTTACCCATATCGCCTAATTCTGCCTTGCCGATGCCTTGAGAAGTAACGCCATTAGAAGTCGCCGCACCGTTGCCGCCATTGTTTTTTGTTCCACCAAAAACAGCTTTGGGAGCAGGAGGCGCAATTTGTTTTTCTGGTATTGTTTCGACTTTTTGCACAATGGGTTTAACTTCTGCTTTGGGAAGAAGCTCTTTTTTTGCAAGCGTTTGCGTAAGTGGCTTAGGCGTAATTAGTTTTGGTGTCGGTTTGGGAATTGGTTTGGAAACTGGTGTATTTTTTTTTACTACTTTCTTTTTTGCAATTGGTTTTACCGCAGGAATTTCTTTTTCATTTTGAGCTACAGCATCAACTTTGTCTGTTACGTTTTCTGTTTCGCTAATGGGTTCTGGAGGTGCAACTGCACTTTGCGTTGGCGTTTCGTTTACTTGACCGCCGTTGCCTTCTTTTAATACAGGAATGTCGCCCGCACTGTTTTCTACATTGCCTAAATTGACTTCTAAAAAATCTCGCATTACAGGCGGCTTTGTTTGATGCGTTTGCCATTTAAACAAAAACAAAAAAACAAATAGTAACAACAAAGAAACAAGCGTAATGAAACTCGCTTTATTTTGTTCAGAAGACAATAACATGATAAAGAATAAAAAAAACAGATAACACAAAGGTAGAAAATGCACATAAAAAAAATTGTTTTTGTAATCACATAAAAAGTTGAAATTTTAGATTGAAAGATTTGTGATTGAATAAAACCGGTCATTCAAGTTTTGAAAAGGACTTTTTTTCAATAAACAGTTAAGGATATTTTAATAACGACTTAAAAAAATCACTGTAACTTTCAAGCCTAAAAATAAAAAGAAAATGACGCAAGAAAAATCACTCCTTGAAAAATATTTTTGTGTAAGTGGCTTAGAGCCATTAATCGCAAGACAAGACATTAATTTTATTAACGTTGGAGAAAGAACAAATGTTACCGGTTCAAAAAAATTCGCCAAATTAATTCGTGCAGAGCAATATGAAGAAGCCATTGCGGTCGCCCGTCAGCAAGTAGAAAATGGGGCTCAAATTTTAGACATCAATATGGATGATGCGTTGTTAGACGGCGAAAGAACGATGACACGATTTGTCAATTTGTTACAAGCTGAACCTGATATTGCAAAAATTCCGTTAATGATAGATAGCAGCAAGTTTTCTATTATACAAGCCGGATTAAAATGTGTACAAGGTAAGTGTGTTGTCAATTCAATTTCTTTAAAAGAAGGCGAAGAAAAATTTATAGAACAAGCAAAAATTTGCAAACGATTTGGGGCTGCTGTTGTTGTAATGGCTTTTGATGAACAGGGGCAAGCCGACACGTTGCAACGTCGTGTAGATATTTGTGAGCGAGCATATAAAACACTCCTGTCTATTGGCTTTGTTCCGTCTGATATTATTTTTGATTTGAACATTTTCGCCATCGCCACAGGCATGGAAGAACACAATAATTATGCGGTAGATTTTATTGAAGCAACGAGACAAATCAAACAAAAAATGCCTCAAGTAAAAATTAGTGGTGGTGTGAGCAATTTGTCGTTTTCTTTTAGAGGAAATGACATTGTAAGAGATGCGATGCACAGCATTTTTTTGTATTATGCTATTCAGGCAGGTATGGATATGGGCATCGTAAACGCAGGTCAATTGCCCATTTATGATACAATAGAAAAAGAATTGAAACAACTTTGTGAAGACGTGATTTTAAATAAACACAAAGACGCAACAGACAAACTCATTGTCTTTGCAGAACAACTTCAAAACAAAGACAGAATTGCAGTTGTGGTTACTTTAGAGTGGCGAAATAAAAACGTAGAAGATAGATTGGCACACGCACTCGTCAATGGCATCACAGACTATATTGATGCTGACACAGAAGAGGCAAGACAAAAATATGCACAACCGATAGAAGTCATAGAAGGCCCTTTGATGCAAGGCATGAGCATTGTTGGCGAATTGTTTGGTAGTGGAAAAATGTTTTTGCCACAAGTGGTAAAGAGCGCACGCGTAATGAAAAAAGCCGTTGCCGTTTTAACGCCATATATAGAATTAGAAAAAACAAAAAAAAGTAATAGCGGCGTAATTGTTATGGCAACAGTAAAAGGCGACGTTCACGATATTGGCAAAAATATTGTTGGCGTTGTGTTGGGTTGTAATGGCTATAAAATTATTGATATGGGCGTGATGGTGCCAACAAAAAAAATTATAGAAACCGCTCTACAAGAACAAGCTGACGTGATTGGATTAAGCGGGTTGATAACGCCGTCTTTAGACGAAATGATTAGCGTTGCAGAAGAAATGAAAAAAAACAATTTGACCATTCCGCTGTTAATAGGAGGTGCAACAACGTCAAAAACACATACCGCATTAAAGATAAAACCCGCTTATGAACACGGTGTAATCCATGTTTTAGATGCGTCAAAAGCGGTTACTGTTGTCAGTCAATTATTGAATACCAAAAATAAGCCGACCTTTATTTCTAATACAAATATTGAATACGATAAAATTGCCTATGACTTTAAAAACAAAACATCTTTTAAAGAATATTTGAGTCTTGATGATGCAAGAAAAAATAAAACCCCGATCGATTGGACAACATACAAACCCGTTCAACCGAAACAATTAGGCATTCAAATTTTAAAAGAATTACCCTTAGAAGAATTGATTCCATTTATTGACTGGACTCCTTTTTTTATTACGTGGGAATTGCATGGAAAGTTTCCCAAAATTTTAGAAGACAAGGTTGTCGGCACTGCTGCAACACAATTGTATCAAGATGCACAAGCCATGCTCAAAAGCATTGTTGCAGAAAAGTGGTTAGTTGCCAACGGCGTATGCGGCATTTTCAAAGCCAAACAAATTAACGATGACGACGTTTTATTAGAAACAGAAAACAAAACGTATGAACTTCAATTTTTGCGACAACAAATAAAAAAAGCACCGGGTCAAGCAAATGTTTGTTTAGCCGATTTTGTTTCTCCGTATAGCGATTATATTGGTGCTTTTGCGGTTACTTGTGGCATTAACATCGACCAACAAGTAAAAAAATTTGAAGCCCAACACGATGACTATAATTCTATTTTGTTAAAAGCTCTTGCAGACCGCTTGGCAGAAGCCTTTGCAGAATATTTACACCACAAAGTGCGGACAGACTTTTGGGGATATAACGATGCAGAACAACTGACAAATGACGAATTAGTAGCCGAAAAATATGAAGGCATTCGCCCCGCCCCAGGTTATCCAGCTTGCCCCGACCACACAGAAAAGTGGAAACTCTTTGACCTTTTAAATGCACCAGAAAATGCAGGCATTTCTTTAACAGAATCGTTGGCAATGGTGCCTGGTGCAAGTGTTTCTGGTTGGTATCTTTCTCACCCAGAAAGCAAATATTTTGCTATTGGAAAAATCGAACACGACCAATTACAAAATTATGCCCAAAGAAAAAAAATGAGTATTCAAGAAGCCACTAAATGGCTGCGTCCTAATCTCAATGATTAACATTTTATTATTAAACACAAGCAACAAGTTTTTATAGTTTCGTTTTACTACTATTTTGTAGCAAAAGTTTTTCTTGAATTATTTTTATGAAAGTCTTTTTATTCATACTTCCTCTTCTGTTTTATTGCACACCGAAGAAACAACCCCAAACAAATAGTACTCCACCCTCAACAGACAACAAAGAGCAAAGTGGTTCACAAAAGAGTACAAATTTTTTATATGAAGGCAATTTGCCGTGTGAAAAAAAATGTAAATTGAACGAAAAAATTGTATTCTCTGAAGATGGTCATTTTGTTCTAACAGAAGAGCATCGACTTGCTGGAAGTGTGCCAGCCTTAGAAATTAAAAAAGGAAAATGGAAGCAAGTGTCAGACTCTTATATTTTAAATTCCCCCAATTTGCCTAACCAAGTATACCTGATTAAGTCGGATAGTGTACTTGTTAAAATTCAAGCGGACAAAGGAGCAACAAATACAAACGCCCGCTCAACTTCATACAGATTAACAAAACAAACACTGTTGAAAGCAGAAGATTTCAATGGTGCGTATTTTAATCCCAAACAGATAAAGGGGCAAGGGGCACGCATTATTAACATTCAAAATTTTAATGACGCCTTGGTTGAGGTTGTTTTTAACAAGTCCACACAAATGACTCATGGTTGTATCCTAAAAGCAAAAGCGCCATTTGTTAATAATCAAATTGTCGTTAGTTTTAAAGATTTTAACAAAAGAGCAAAGTCGTCTTTAGTGCTTACTCCAACAAAAATAAAAGATGGGGTTGTCATTAGTTTTACGGCACGTATTTTTGGTGAAGAAGATGAGGATTTTATTTGGAGTAAAATTTGTAATGATGGAGGAAAGGTTTCGGGAACATTTACGCGCCAATTTTAAACGGCTTTTACTATATTTGACCATCATCTCTACCACGTTTTTTGTATTTAAAAATAAAGCATTATGATTAAAATTATTTTTTCTGTTCTTGTTGCTTTTTGCTTTTTTGTAATCCCTCATGTTTCATTGGCTCAAAAAACAGAATTAGAAAAATGGAAATTAGACAAAGGAAATTCTAAACTAACCTTTGCTGTAGAGCACATGGAGATTTCTGAAGTTGAGGGAAGATTTTCTGATTTTGACGTCCTTTTAAACATGAATGAACTTGACCTTGAAAAAGCAACCGCAACAATTCTTGTTTCATCAAAGAGCGTTAATACAGGAAATGAAGAGCGTGACAAACACCTTAAAAGTCATGATTTTTTGTATGTAGAAAAGTTTCCGAAAATGGTTTTTGAATCTAAACAATTTGTTAAAATAGACAGCATAAATTACAAGTTAAAAGGAAACTTAACGATAAGGGCAATAACGAAAGGAGTTGAATTAGACGTTAAAATGAGCAAGTCTATTAAAGATTTATGGGGCAAGGAGAGAATTGGGTTAAAAATAACAGGAGCAATTGAACGAAGTCGATTTGGACTTACATTAAACACAATTTTAGAAACGGGCTTATTGGCGATAGGTAAAAACATAGAAATTAAAAGCACCTTACAGTTTTTTAAATAATTTAAATGTTAATAACCATTTCATCGCCTTATCACATTGTTAAATGAACACCATAGAGCAAGCCTTAGAAGATATTAAGAACGGAAAAATGGTTGTTGTGGTTGATGACGAAGACCGAGAAAACGAAGGCGATTTAATTATTGCATCTCGCTTTGCAAGCCCAGAAGCCATTAATTTTATGAGCAAGGAGGCGCGCGGATTGATTTGTATTGCCCTTACAGAGGACCGATGCAAAGAACTGCAATTAGACCTTATGGTCAAAGACAATACCGCATCTCACGAAACACCATTTACCGTTTCTGTAGATTTAATTGGTGAAGGTTGTACAACCGGCATTTCAGCACACGACAGATCCAAAACCATTTTTGCATTATTAAATCCGCTCACTCGCCCACAACAATTAGGTCGTCCTGGACACATTTTTCCTTTGCGAGCAAGAAGAGGCGGAGTTCTTAAACGCACCGGACACACAGAAGCTGCGGTTGATTTGAGTCAGCTTGCTGGGTTAGAGCAGTCTGGCGTTTTGGTAGAAATTATGAATGATGATGGCACAATGGCGAGATTGCCCCAATTGCTTGTATTTGCCCAAAAACATCAACTTAAAATTATTACGATTAAAGATTTAGTTGCCTATAAAATGTTGTATGGAAGTTTTGTAGAACAAAAAATAGAAGTACAGTTGCCTACGAAATATGGCAATTTTGTATTGAAAGCCTTTGAGGATATAGAAAATAATCAACAGCATTTTGCCCTTTGCAAAGGTTCTTGGAAGGCAGAAGAATCCGTTTTAACTCGGGTTCACTCGTCTTGTTTTACTGGCGACATTTTACACTCTTTGCGTTGTGATTGTGGCGAACAGTTAAACGCTTCTTTGGAAATGATAGAGGCTGAAGGCAAGGGCGTATTATTATACATGAATCAAGAGGGTCGAGGCATCGGACTCATGAATAAATTAAAAGCGTATCAATTGCAAGAACAAGGCTTAGACACAGTAGAAGCTAATCTGCACTTAGGCTTTAAAGCAGACGAAAGAGACTATGGCGTAGGGGCACAAATTTTGAGAGCATTAGGAATTAAAAAAATGAAACTCATTTCTAATAACCCCATTAAACGAAAGGGTTTAGAAGGTTATGGGTTAGAAATTACCGCATGTGTGCCGATTAAAATTGTCAGTAACGCCCACAATAAAACCTATCTCGCCACTAAAAAAAACAAACTTGGACACGATTTAGACTGAGCTGACAATCTTGCCTAAAAGGTTTTTGGTTTGAGTAATAATTACCTGCTTGCAAAGAAAAAAATGACTTTTCGGCAAAGCGTTTTTATTGGCATAAGATTTGATTGTTAAACCCGAAACGCATTACAATACAAAATATTTTTTTTATCTCATTTTACTGAATTTTAATTTATGGACAACGACACCCCCGACAACGTTATACAAAGTACAGAAGAAAATCTTATACAACCAGAAGCACAAAACACGCAAGAAATTTCTAAAGCAGACCAATTAGAAGTCGAAAAAAAAGAACTTCAAGACAAATATCTCCGTTTGGTGGCAGAATTTGACAACTATAAAAAACGAAACGCAAAAGAGCGAATAGATTTGATTCAAACCGCAGGAAAAGACATTCTTTTTTCTTTGTTAGACGTATTAGACGATTCTGAAAGAGCAACGGCACAATTGGAAAAAGAAACCGACATCACAAAAATTAAAGAAGGAACAACATTGGTTTTTTCTAAATTCAAAAGTATCCTGCTCCAAAAAGGTTTAAAAAAAATGGACAGTCTGAATCAACCATTCAACACAGAAACGCAAGAAGCAATTACAGAAATTGAAACCGCCGAAGACAAAAAAGGGCTTGTTGTAGATGTTGTACAAGACGGCTATTTTTTAAATGACAAGCTAATTCGCTTTGCAAAAGTCGTGGTTGGCAAATAATTTTTATTTCATTTTAGAACGCTATCAATGGCTAAAAGAGACTATTACGAAACACTTGGCGTAAGCAAAAACGCAAGTGCTGAAGAGATTAAAAAAGCATATCGCAAACTTGCTATGCAATATCACCCGGACAAGAATCCCGGCGACAAGGCGTCAGAAGAAAAATTTAAAGAAGCGGCAGAAGCCTATGACGTGCTTAGTACATCAGACAAAAAAGCACAATACGATCGCTTTGGACACGCAGGAATGGGCAGCGGGTCAAGCAACTTCAATAATAACGAAGACATTTTTTCACACTTTGGTGACATTTTTGGAGACGGGGGATTTGGTGGCTTCTTTGGCGGACAAGGCAGGAGTTCACAAGGGGGAAGAGCAAAAGGAACAAACCTCCGCATTAAATTAAAACTCACTTTAGAAGAAATTTTTAAAGGTGAAACCAAAATTGTTAAAATTAAAAAATCAGTTTCTTGTACAACTTGTAGCGGGTCTGGAGCAAAAGATAAAAATAGCATCAGCACCTGTAAAAGTTGCGGAGGTGCAGGGCAAGTAAAAAAAGTAGTCAATACTTTTTTGGGACAAATGCAAACAGCCGTAACGTGCAATACGTGTAGCGGACAAGGAAAAACAATAACAAAAAAATGCGATACATGTAGCGGACAAGGCAAAGTAATGGGCGAAGAAACCGTACACATTAAAGTGCCGCCAGGAATACAAGAGGGCATGCAATTGAACATTCAAGGCAAAGGAAATGCAGGAGAAAATGGCGGGCCAGCAGGCGATTTATATGTTCTTATCGAAGAAGAAGAGCATACCCTTTTTCAAAGAGACGGCTTGCATATTGTGCACGATTTGTATCTTTCTTTTACAGATGCTGTTTTTGGCACAAATGTAGAAGCTCCAACTTTAGACGGAAAAGCAAAAATTAAAATTCCCGAAGGAACGCATAGTGGAAAGGTTTTTCGCTTGAAAGGAAAGGGCTTTAAGTCTGTAGAAAACCACTACGACCAAGGCGACCAATTGATACATATTATTATTTGGACTCCTCAAAAATTAAATGAAGCCGAAAAAGAACTCCTCCTTCAACTAAAAGATTCGCCGCACTTTCAACCGCAACCAGACAGAAAAGACAAATCGTTTTTTCAACGCATGAAGGAAATGTTTGCTTAAAAAATAGTGCTTGAATACGTTGTTGTATTTGTTAGGGTATGAAAAACAGTTGATCAACTTGCTTTTTTCAGATCAACTAAACAGGTATTTCACCTATTTCATTTTCAATAATCATCAATGCGGATAAGGGCATTTGGTTTGTTCCATTTCTTGAGCAATGGCAAGGCTGTCGGTGCGGTTGAGTTGTTTTAATTCTTGAATAATGTTGGCAAAATCCTTTTCGCTTCGATTTTGTGATAGTTTTTTTGCAGCATCAATATTTATTATTTCTATATCAAAAGCAACGAGTCCTTTCATTTGTCCGTGAACAGTTTGATGTGGCAAACGAGCAAGGTCTAAGTGTGTAGATGTCGTCGCTTCGTGTTGTTTAACAATGTTGTCTAAGTGTTCATAGACTATTTTTTCATCGTCAATGATTGTCAACTTACCTTCTATTTGTATCGAAATATAATTCCACGTAGGCACTTCTGGAATACTATACCAAGAAGAAGAAATATAAGTATGAGGGCCTTGAAAAACGCATAACACATTTGGGTTTGTAAGAATTTTTTTTGTTTGAGGGTTGGCTTTTGAAATGTGTCCACGCAAATAAAATTTATCGTTGCCTTGTTCTACAATTTCAAAAATGGTATGCGTTGCCATTGGAAATTTTTCTCCAACACTAATCAACGTGCCAAATGTATTGTCGTGTAAGAAAGACAAAATGCTTTTTGAATCTTCATTTCTGTATTGTTTCGGTATGTGCATAAAGAGCGGTTATATTGAAGCAAAGTTTTGCAATTCGATTTTTAACGTTGTGTTGGTTTTGATTTCAGCAAAAGGCAGTACTTTCTCTTTTCCTGTAACAATGTTTTTGACCTTTACAATTTGTTGTTGAATTTCTTGTTCTCCGATAATCATCACAAGAGGAATATTTTTTTTCTCGGCATACTTGAATTGCTTTTCGAGTTTGTCTTTTTGATGGTACACTTCACACGCAACTCCTTGCAGACGAAGTGCTACAGAGAGTTCTAAAACAGTTTTCATTTCGCTTTCTCCCATGTTAAAAAATAAACAAGAGAATGGTTGATGTAAGGTTGATGGAAAAAGTTGTAACTCTTCCATTACGTCAAAAATTCTATCAATACCAAAAGAAATGCCCACTCCAGATAAATTTTCTACTCCCATACTTGCCGTCAGGTTGTCGTACCTTCCGCCGCCACCAATGCTGCCCATTTGAACAGATTTCGTTTTTACTTCAAAAATTAAACCAGTATAATAATCTAACCCACGCGCAAGAGTAAGGTCAATTTCAACTGTTGTATGTGAAGAGTTGTTTTGATGTTGGAGTACATATTCTATTTCATTAAGACCTTTTTTCGACAATTCGGACGATGCAAAAAAAGTTTTTAACGCTTCTATTTTTTCGGCATTTTTAAGCATTGCATTGATAGAAAAAAAAGTACGCAATGTTTCAATTTCTGTTTGGGTCAACTTTCCTTCAAGTTCTTGCAAAGCACCATCTACGCCAATTTTGTCGATTTTGTCTATCGCAATAAATACGCTTGTCGCATTTTCTGTTATTCCAACGTGTTCAATCAATGCACTTAGAATTTTTCGCGAATTGATTTTAATACTCGTTTGGGGGATTTTTAAAGTGTCAAAAACAGATTGATAAATGTGGACAAATTCTACTTCATGCAATAACGAATTGCTGCCAACCAAATCAGCATCACATTGAAAAAATTCTCTGTATCGCCCACGTTGAGGTCTATCTCCTCTCCATACAGGTTGAATTTGATACCGTTTAAAAGGCATTGTGAGAGAGCCGTAATTCATTGTAACAAAGCGTGCAAAAGGGATTGTTAAATCGTATCGCAATGCACGGTCGCTGATTTTTGCAACGAGTTGTTTGGTGTCTGTTGCGGCAGTACTATCTTTAAAAATGTCACCGTTATTCAAAATTCTAAAAATCAATTTTTCACCCTCTTCTCCATATTTTCCAAGTAGCGTATTTGTGTTTTCAACGCACGGTGTTTCTAAAGGTTCAAAGCCATACAAAGAAAAAAAATGTTTGATTGTATTGATGATGAAATATCTTTTTTGTAGTGTAATGCCGTAAAAATCTCTCGTGCCTTTTGGTAAACTAAGTTGTTGTTTCATAGAAAATAGATGTTATTGCGTTGGTAGTAAAAAAAAATTGTCGGCATCTTGCCCAAAATCAAAATATTGTCGTATCGATTTTATTGCGTTGTGTTGAAAGGCATAAGTGGCAGTTGTTTCAGTATCTCCTAAAGCACTTACCGTTTCTCCCAAAGGGTTGATGATGCAAGATTGTCCATTATATAAAATTCCATTTTCGTCTGTCCCAATGCGGTTTACGCCAATCACAAAACATTGATTTTCGATTGCACGTGCGGTCAATAAACTTTTCCATTGCGTAATTCTTGTTGCGGGCCAATTGGCAACGCAAACCAAAATGTCATATTCTGTATTGGCTGGTTTTTGTCTGCACCAAACGGGAAAGCGAATGTCATAACAGATAGTAGAAAAAAGTTTCCATCCATTTACAGAATTGATGCTTCTTGTTGTGCCTGAAGTGTAAAATTGGTCTTCTTGGGCATAAGAAAATAAATGCTTTTTGTCATACGTATTGATTTGACCGTTCGGATAAATCCAACATAGGCGATTAAAACAATTTTCATCTTCTTTAATCATCACACTAACAACTAAAATGCAACGATATTTTTGAGACATTGTTTTTAATTCGGCTATTGTTTCACCGTTCATTTTTTCTGCATGAACAGTGTTGTTAGAAAAACCCGTTGTAAATAATTCTGGTAAAATAACCACGTGAGCAGGCTCTTTGGATTGTTGTAAGACAGCATTGAGATAACTCAAATTTGCTTCTTTATTTTCCCAAGAACTGGGTGCTTGAACAAGTCGAATTGAAAGGTCTGTTTTCATTAAAATCCGTAGGTTTTTTGTGCTTCAATCAAAAGGCTTTCCATTTCCATGTCTTCTCCCTTGGGTTCATATTTTTTTGTTAGAGAATTGCCAAATAAAAGTGCGAATGCTTGCCAAGTAATTGCGGTTGTTGCGCCGCGTTGTAATTTAATAATATCAAAACACGTTAATCCCATTTCTCGGTGAATGAGTTTAATCAAAATTTTGCCTTGATAAGTTGTCATGTTTAATAATCGGTCGGTGAACTTTTCTTTCAATTCTTTTTCTTTTCCTGCAAGATAGGCTTCGAGTTTTCTTGGGTTTTTAATGCTCAGTTTGCTCACGTTAATGTCGTTGATAATTTCTTTAATGGCTTTCATGTAAGGATACGCAAGAAATACAGTTCGTTTTAATTTATACCATTCTTTGCGTCTGTTTCTTTGTTCTTCGGTCAAAACGGCATAAATATCGACAGGCTCTAATTCTCTAAACATCATCCATTCGTCTCCATACCACAAACCTTGCACAACGATGGTGTCATTTACGCCCAGTTGAATTGGCGGTCGTTGTTGTGCCATCATTACACTCGCTAATGAAACAACCATGAACAAAAATAAAACAAGTCGCATACGCAAAACATCAAACAAGGGCAATATGTTAATGGGTCTGTTTTTCAATTAAAAAATTTTGCTTACCACAGATTCTATCACTTCTGGTTTGCCTAAAGTATAATAATGCAAAACCGGTACGTTCGCCGCTTTTAATTCTTTAGACTGTTGTAACAACCATTCTGTTCCCACTTTCGCACAATCGTCATCAGTCTTACACTTCATCACTTCTTTTGAAAGTGCTTCAGGAATATCAACTTTAAATGTGCGAGGAATAATAGTGAGTTGTTTTTTATTGACGATAGGTTTTAAACCAGGGATAATGGGAACATTGATACCTTGTTGTTTACATTTTTCTACAAACGAAAAATAATGTTTGTTGTCAAAAAACATTTGTGTTGTAATATATTCTCCGCCAGCACTAATTTTTTGTTTTAGATAATTCAAATCACTTTCCATGTTGGGTGCTTCAAGGTGCTTTTCTGGATAGCCTGCAACGCCAATACAAAAATTCGTTTTGCTTTCATTTTTAATTCCAGGGTCTAAGTAAATTCCTTGATTGAGTTGTGTTACTTGTTGTATCAATTCAAGTGCATATTTATTTCCATCGGGTTCTGGTTCAAAAGAACTTTCGTTTTTCGCCGCATCACCACGCAACAAAAACACATTGTGAATACCCAAAAAATAAAGATCGATAAGTGCATTTTCTGTTTCTTGTTTACTAAATCCGCCACAAATTAAATGCGGCACGGCATCTACATTATACTTGTTCATAATTGCAGCACAAATGCCCACAGTACCGGGGCGTTTTCTCACTTCTACTTTTTCAAAAGATCCGTCCGCTTTTTTTCTAAACATAAACTCACTGCGGTGATACGTTACGTTGATAAACGACGGTTTAAATTCGATGAGCTTTTCAAGGTGTTTGTAAATGCTGTTAATGTCTTTGCCTTTGAGTGGAGGCAAAATTTCATACGACAATAAAGTTTTGCCTTTGGCATTTTTAATGTGTTCGATAACGTTCATGTTTCGTATGATTTAAGTTTAAACAAGAAGTGAAAATTGTTGCCCAAGCCAACTTTTAGAAACAGGGATAAGCCAATTTTGACGAAGGTCTTTAAGTGTTGAAACGGTATTGTTAAAATATAACGTGTCGGAAGTGATCAGCTTATTTTGTAAGGCATACTCAACTTGTTGATAAGGTAAAGTTTCTACTTTATTGTTTTTGTAAAAAGCCAATAAGTGTCGATTTAAAAAATCAATATCAAGCGTTTTTCCATGTTGTTCAACACAATGAAATAATTTGTCTTTCGAGCAACCTCCCAAACGAACGTCTTTTTCATTGACAATAAAAACTAAAAATTGACCGTACAAAATCGTCGCATTTGCACTTACTTTATCATCGTGCGAAGTCCACTCTTCGACAAAAGATTGCAATACTTTTTCGCTTGCTAATGTTTCCGCCAAGGATAATTTTCTACTCGCCTGAAAAACAAAAACACTGTCTGTGTCAGATGTGGTAGCCAAAGCGTCGAGTTGTTGAAGATAAGTTTGCATAAGATTAAAATTAAGTGAGGAGTGGAAAGAAAAAGAATATATTAAATTAGAAATCTTTTTTGTTCTTCATTAAGAAACGCAATTTTAATTTTGTATAACAAATCAATCTGACTTCAATAAGCCTTATATTTTACGCATGAAACAAGCCCCCATTTTTATACAAGATTATGTACCTCAATGGAAGGCAAATTTTGTCTCTCTCAATATAGCATGGATACAAAAGTTTTTTGTTGTAGAAGAGCACGACAAAGAACAATTAGAACACGTAGAAGAAATTGTCAATCGAGGAGGCGTAATTTTATTTGCGATACAAAGTAATGTCCCCGTTGGCACAGTAGCTTTGATTAAAGAAAACGACAAACTGTTTGAATTGGCAAAAATGGCGGTAGATGAAGCCCATCAAGGCAAAGGAATAGGAAGGTTGCTCATTGAACATTGTATAAAAAAAGCAAAACAAATGGGAGTAGAAAAACTTTTTTTATTGTCGAACAAAAAGCTCGTTCCTGCGATTTCGCTATACACCAAAATGGGTTTTGTAGAAAAGCCATTAATTGCAAACGATTATGACCGTGCGGATATTTATATGGAATTGGATTTGACAAAGAATGAATAATATAAACGAAAAGAATTTCTGTGTTACTTGTGGAGTGAACATTTTGAATGAAGCGAAAGCAAATGCCAAGGAATTGTGTTGGTATGAAAAAAAATTGCCAAGTGATATTGTGATAAACAATGCGAATTTTTATTGTAGCAGTTGTTTAAAAAAACACGTCCGACTTCAAATTGAAAAAGAAATTGACGCACTTTCGTATGACGACATTAAAGGCAAAAACAAATTTAACAACATGGATTTTGCGAGAGAGTTAATCGACGGAATTGACTATGATACAATTGGTAAAAAAATAATTTTCTCTCGTTTTTATCTCGTTCGGCGAGGATATTGTTGCCATAATAAATGTAAAAACTGCCCTTATTAACAAAATAATGTATGGCTTTTGGTTTAATCTATATTTGTTACTTTCCTTGTGGGTATTCTTTTAACTCGCTGTGAGGAGAAAAAGAACTCATACGAAACAACTTTCCTTTATTCAAAACATCACTTTTAGATTAAAAATTATGACAAAAAAAATTACCCTCTCGCACATGCCCAAACGAACAAAGCAACCTCGTAACAACGGCGTTACAATGGTCATGGATAAAGGATTGAGTTTAAATGAAATTGACAATATGTTGAGTGTTGGAAGCACACATATTGATTTTGTCAAATTGGGTTTTGGCACAGCTTTTGTTACGCCACACTTAGACAAAAAAATCGCTTTATATCAAAAACACAAGATGCCTATTTTTTTAGGTGGCACTTTATTTGAAGCCTTTTATATCCGCAATCAAGTTGCCGATTATATTTCTTTGTGTAAAGATTTTGGCATTGATGCGGTAGAAATTAGTGACGGGTCAATTGAAATTTCTCATAAAGAAAAATGTAAAACGATAGAAAAATTTGCAAAACATTTTCAAGTGTTGAGCGAAGTGGGGAGCAAAGATGCTGCACATATTATTCCTCCATATCAATGGATTGCTTTAATGCAAAGCGAATTAGAAGCCGGTGCAAACTTTGTGATTGCAGAAGCTAGAGAGGCCGGCAACGTGGGCATTTATCGTGCGTCTGGTGAAGTGCGTGAAGGTTTGGTAGATGAAATTTTAACCAAAATTCCTGCCGCAAAAATTATTTGGGAAGCACCTCAAAAATCACAACAACTTTTTTTTCTCAATTTATTAGGTTGCAATGTGAACCTTGGTAATATTGCACCGCATGAAATTATTGCCTTAGAAGCCATGCGTATTGGACTGCGAGGAGATTCGTTTTATTTTTATTTGCCCAAAAATTTGCAACCAAAAGTAAAATGACAGCACAACATTTTGGTCTTATTGGCTTTCCTCTTTCGCATTCTTTTTCGCCCACTTTTTTTGCTGAAAAATTTGCTCGTTTACACTTGTTGCAACATACGTACCAAGCATTTCCGCTTACACACATTCACGAATTGCCAATATTATTACAACAACAAAAATTAGACGGCTTTAATGTTACCATTCCTTACAAAGAGACTGTATTGCCTTATTTGCATACTGCAAATGATATTGTTAAAGCCATTGGTGCTTGTAATTGTGTGTCTATAAAAAACAATTTGTTGTATGGTTACAATACAGACGTTATTGGGTTTGAACAATCGTTGTTGCCCTTATTACATCCGCAACATCAACACGCACTGATTTTAGGCACAGGCGGTGCCGCAAAAGCCGTTGATTATGTGTTGAAACAAAACAATATTTCTTCAACATTTGTCAGTAGAACAAATAGCGAAAATGCACTTGTGTATGAAGCCTTAGACAAAACGCTATTGAAAAAACATTTGTTAATTATCAACACAAGTCCTTTGGGTATGTCGCCCAATACAAATGTTTGCCCTAATATTCCGTATGAATTGATAACTCCAGAACATTTGTGTTATGACTTGATTTACAACCCTACAGAAACTTTGTTTTTGCGTCAAGCAAAAATGAAAGGGGCAAAAACAAAAAACGGATACGAAATGCTCCTTCTACAAGCAGAAGAAAGTTGGCGTATTTGGAATCAAGAAAAATAGCCACGATAAAGACAAACAAAAATTGTTTTGTATTTGTCATTGTTTCAACAGAATAAATATTTTTCTCCGCACTATTTTTTTATCCATTTATATAACCCTTTATGCTCACAGTTCACAATGTCTCCCTTGCTTTTGGTAAACGCGTATTATTTGATGAAGTCAATTTGTCTTTTGTAAAAGGCAATTGTTATGGCATTATTGGGGCAAACGGTGCGGGCAAAAGTACCTTTGTAAAAATTTTAAGTGGAGATATTGAAGCCAATAAAGGACATATCGAAATTGCACCCAATAATAGAATGGCTGTGCTTAAACAAAACCATTCTGAGTTTAACGAGTGTACAATTTTAAACACTGTTTTAATGGGGCACAAAACCATGTGGAAAGTATTTAAAGAGCGTGAAACCATTTATGCAAAAGAAGATTTTTCTGAAGAAGATGGCATGAAAGCCGGCGAATTAGAAGCCGCTTTTGGCGAGATGGGTGGATATACCGCAGACAGCGACGCAGCAACACTTTTAAGCGATTTGGGCATTCCTGAACAACTGCATTCAACCTTAATGAAAGACGTTGCGGGAAACATAAAAGTGAAAGTGCTTTTAGCACAAGCCTTATTTGGCAATCCCGACATTTTACTCCTTGACGAACCAACAAACGACATGGAGGCAGAGACGATAAAATGGTTAGAAAATTTTTTAGCAGATTATCAAAACATCGTTCTTGTTGTGTCGCATGACAGACACTTTTTAGATACCGTTTGCACGCACGTCGTGGACATTGACAAACAGAAAGCAAAAATTTATACCGGCAATTATTCTTTTTGGTATGAAAGCTCTCAACTTGCAGCGAGACAAGCAGTAGATAAAAACAAAAAAACAGAAGACAAGAGAAAAGACTTGTTAGACTTTATTGCCCGCTTTAGTGCCAATGCGTCTAAATCGAAACAAGCAACTTCACGAAAAAAAGCATTAGACAAATTGGTGTTGGAAGACATTCAACCTTCAAGCAGAAAATATCCAGGCATATTTTTTAAGTCTGACAGAGAAGTTGGCAATCAAATTTTAGAGGTTAAAAAATTGACCAAAAAAATCGGCAATGAAGTTTTGTTTACGGACGTTTCTTTTGTTACAAACAAAACAGATAAAATTGGCGTTATCAGCAAAAATGCCTTAGCCGTAAATGCTTTTTTTGATATTATTGCTGAAATAAATAAACCTGACGCAGGTGAAATAGAATGGGGAACAACAGTAACAAAAGCCTATTTGCCAGTTGACAATAATGAGTTTTTTGCAACACATACACCGCTTATGGACTGGCTAAGACAATATGTGCCAGCGAGTGTAAAAGATGTTGATGAACCTTTTTTACGTGGCTTTTTAGGGCGTATGTTATTTGGCGGAGACGAGGTGTTTAAAAACACCCAAGTGTTGAGTGGAGGAGAAAAAATGCGTTGTATGATTAGTAAAATGATGATGCAAAACCCAAATGTTATTTTACTTGACCAACCAACGAACCACTTAGACTTAGAAAGTATCACGGCTTTTAATAATGGCGTAATTGATTTTAAAGGCGTTGTTTTTATTGCCACACATGACCATCAATTTATGCACAGTGCAACAAACAGAATTATAGAATTAACGCCAAAAGGTATTATTGACAGACTGATGACTTATGATGAATACATTGCCGACGACAGAGTAAACCAACTGCAAGAAGAAATGTATCGCCAAGAACATTCTTCTATTTATTTACATACCTAAACATCTTCAACTATGAAACAAATTTTTATTCTTTCCATTTTGTTGATGTCTTTAAAAGGCTTTTCTCAACAAACATTACAGCTTACACCAAAGCCCGTTTCTTTGTCTATCTCTGAAGGAGACAAAAAATATTCAATACAAAAGCAAACCGCAATTGTTGTTGCGTCTGCTCAAGAACAAAAAGAAGCTGCGTTTTTAAGTGCTTATTTCAAAACCTCTTTCGGCGTTGCATTGCCCATAAGCAAAGGGGTGATGAAAAAAGGAAATATTGATCTTCAGATCAAGCCGATAGAAAACAAAACAAAGGGGGCTTATGAATTAGACATTCTGCCGACACAAATTGAATTGCGAGCAAACGAACAAGAAGGCTTATTTTATGGCATTCAAACTTTAATCCAACTGATAGAACAAACCAATCAGACCGCACAAATAAGGGTAGAAAAAAAAATACAATTACCGTCTCTATATATTCAAGATTATCCTCGCTTTAATTATCGTGGCATGCACCTTGATGTTTCACGACACTTTTATTCCGCACGGTTTATTAAAAAATACATCGACTATTTAGCCGCTTACAAATTCAATGCTTTTCATTGGCACTTAACAGATGATCAAGGTTGGCGAATTGAAATCAAAAAATACCCCAAATTGACACAAATAGGGGGCTTTAGAAATGGCACCATTATTGGAAATTATCCTGGAACAGGCAATGACAGTTTGCATTATGGAGGGTTTTATACACAAAGAGAAATCAAAGAAATTGTACGATATGCGACAGAAAGACATATCACGATTATTCCTGAAATTGAAATGCCGGGGCATGCAAGTGCTGCAATTGCTGCGTATCCCCAACTCAGTTGTTTTCCAGAAGAGGATACAGAAGTGCCGCCTTCTTGTGATTGGAGTCGCAGTAAAAAAGGCAAACAAGTACAACAAACATGGGGCGTTTTTGATGACGTTTTTGCACCAACCGCATACACGTTTCATTTTTTAGAAAATGTATTAGACGAAGTGCTGGCTTTATTTCCGAGTCAATATATTCACATTGGTGGAGATGAGTGTCCCAAAAAAAATTGGCAACGAAGTGCATTTTGCCAAGACCTTATCAAACAAAATAACTTAAAAGATGAGCATGGTTTGCAAAGTTATTTCATCAATAAAATAGAAAAATATCTTAACACAAAAGGAAGAAATATTATTGGCTGGGACGAAATTTTAGAAGGCGGTTTAGCCCCAAACGCAACGGTGATGAGTTGGCGTGGAGAGGCGGGTGGCATAGAAGCGGCTCAACAAAATCATACCGTAATTATGACCCCAAACAAGCCCGTATATTTTGATCACAGACAAAGCAAACACGAAGACAGCATTACGATTGGCGGCTATAATAGTTTAGAAGCCGTTTATCATTATGAACCCATACCGAAAGAATTGAGTCCAGAAAAAAGTAAATATATTTTAGGTGCACAAGCCAATGTGTGGACAGAATACATGAAGAATGAATCCAAGGTTGAATATCAAGTGTTTCCGAGAATGATTGCTTTAAGTGAAGTGTTGTGGAGTGCTAAAGAAAGCCGCAACTGGAGCGATTTCACACAACGACTGCCGTATTTGTTAAAAACATTAGACGAAAAAAAAATCAATTATAGCAATGCTTATTATGATTTAGAAGAAGCCGTTTTGCCAAGACCTGATTTTAATGGCGTAAATTTTTTATTGAAAGGAAAGTTTTACAAAGACTCTTTTCTTGGTCAAGGCGTCAATATGTTTACGGCAGGTTTTGTGAGTAATAAAAGTCCTAAAGATTCTCTCCTTACGCAGATTACCGAAAACGGTGAATATGTTTGGTTTTTATTGAAAAATGACAAGGGCAATAATCAAATCCTTGCAAACGTAAACAAGCAAAAATTTTTCTTTAATAAAGCAACAGGAAAAAAAATCACTTTAAATACCGAAGCGGGGAATATTTATCCCGGAGATGGTGCATTTACACTCGTAAATGGCGTTCAAAATCAAAGGGGCTTAGCAAAAAGCAGTGAGTTTTTAGGCTTTCAAGACAACAATTTGGACGCAACAATTGATTTTGAAAAACCAACCGAAATATCAATCGTAAAAATTCATACCCTTAATAAACCCGACAGTCGGGTGTATTTGCCTACGGCAGTTTCTCTTCAATGTTTAGATAATGCCAATATTAATAACACGGGTGCTCCTATAGAGCAATTTGCTTTTAAGGTGAATACAGAAACAAACTTACAAACCTTCAATTTGCCTACAATAAAAACGTGTAGAGCCTTACGTGTTATTGTAAATGGTTTTGGCACAATACAACCTGGAAATTCTGGTGCAGGCAAAAAAGCACATTTGCTTGTCGATGAAATTGAGGTGGAGTAGTCTTAATGATAAACAATCACTATTCATGTCGTGCTATCAAACGTTTCAAAAAAACAAAATAGATTTGACGAAAATTGCCTAAAATCATTTCACTAAATCATTTTGATTATGGATAACAATTTAAGTATTACTGGACCTTTCTTGATTGTATTAGGGCTGATTGAAAAAATTCCGCCAACCTTACAACTCATTTTAATTTTGGTCGGAATTTTCGTTAGCACCGTTAGTGCAGTCATTAACGTATTAAATTATAGAGACAGAAAACGAAAAGAAAGAGATGAAAAGCAAAAAGTATAACTTTTTCTGTGTTCTGTAACAGTAACTGAAAGGCGATGGTTAAACACGATATGCCATTCACTTTTTACCTACTCAAACTCATGCTGCGTTCTTTGTACAGTTCTCTAAAATGAGGGTCTTTGAGGTCTTTGATAAAATAAATTGACTCACCTGTGGATTTCATTTCTGGACCAAGTTCTTTGCTGACGTTTGGAAATTTATGGAATGAAAAAACAGGCTCTTTAATGGCAAAGCCCTTGAGGTTCTTTTCAAATTTAAAATCTTTTAAGGTATGCGTGCCGAGCATAATTTTTGTGGCATAATTCAAATATGGAATTTGATATGCTTTAGCAATAAACGGCGTTGTTCGACTTGCACGTGGGTTGGCTTCTATCACATAAACGTCGTTGTTTTTTATTGCAAATTGAATGTTGATCAGCCCCTTGATTTGCAAACTTTTAGCAATTTTATGGGCGTATTCTTCCATCGTGCTAATAATCAGTGGCGTTAAATTAAACGGCGGCAAGACGGCATTGCTGTCGCCACTATGAATGCCAGCAGGTTCAATGTGTTCCATGACACCCATTACATGAAAATTTTTTCCATCGTACAAAGCATCTATTTCGGCTTCTTGGCAGCGGTCTAAAAAATGGTCAATTAAAATTTTATTGCCTGGCAAATCATTGAGTAAACTCACCACACTTTGTTCTAACTCTTCATTGTTAATGACAATGCGCATTCTTTGTCCACCCAAAACATAAGACGGACGAACCAAAACAGGATACCCTACTTCGTTTGCAATGCGAATGGCGTCGTCTGCATTATAGGCTGTTCCATATCGTGGATAAGGAATGCCGAGTTCTTTGAGTAAGTCAGAAAACCGTCCTCTGTCTTCTGCAATATCCATGCTGTCAAAAGAAGTGCCAATAATTTTAATGCCTTTTTCGTGGAGGGTTTTTGCCATTTTTAAAGCCGTTTGTCCACCAAGCTGAACGAGAACACCTTCGGGTTTTTCAAGGTCAATAATTTCTTGTACGTGTTCCCAATAGACGGGTTCAAAATAAAGTTTTTGGGCGATGTCAAAATCTGTAGAAACCGTTTCGGGATTACAGTTAATCATAATTGCATCATAATTCACCTCTTTGGCTGCAAGCAATGCGTGAACGCAACAATAATCAAACTCTATGCCTTGACCAATGCGATTGGGACCAGAACCAAGCACAATAATTTTTTTGTTTTTTGATGGTTTGCTTTCGTTGGAATATGCATTGATATTGCTTTCAAACGTAGAATAAAAATAAGCCGTTTCTGCGTCAAATTCATTACTGCAAGTATCGACCATTTTATACACTCTCGTAACGCCTAATTTTTTTCTTTGTTCATACACTTCTTCTGCACTACTGTCATTGACGAGTTGAGAAATTTGTTCATCAGAAAAACCATTTTGTTTAATCTTTAGCATGAATTCTTTATCGATGCTATTGACGTTTTTATGCTTGGCAATGTCTTTTTCTATTTTTGCCAAATCTTGAATTTGATATAAAAACCAAGGGTCTATGCCTGTTGTTTTTGCAATTGTATTCACCGTTACGCCGAGTGTCAGCAATTCTTTGATTTTAAAAATACGGTCGCTTTTGGGCGTTTTAATATACTGTAACAATTCGTCTTGATGCATTGAATTGTGTCCATAATATCCCAAGCCAATTCTGTCATTTTCTAAACTTTGGCATGCTTTTTGTATGGCTTCATTAAAGCTACGTCCAATGCCCATCACCTCTCCAACGCTTTTCATTTGCAAGCCGAGTGTGTCATCAGCACCTTTAAACTTATCAAAATTCCATCGAGGAATTTTCACAATTACATAATCTAAAGCGGGTTCAAAATAAGCAGAAGTTGTTTTTGTAATTGGGTTTTGTAATTCGTCTAAAGTGTAACCAATTGCCAATTTGCTTGCAATTTTTGCAATAGGGTAGCCTGTCGCTTTTGATGCCAATGCCGAAGAGCGGCTTACACGAGGATTGATTTCTACGGCAATAATTTCTTCTGTTTCTGGGTTCATTGCAAATTGAACATTACAACCGCCAGCAAAATTTCCTAAGCCTCGCATCATGCGTATGGCATTGTTTCGCATATTTTGATAAGCACTGTCGCTCAACGTCATTGCTGGTGCAACGGTAATTGAGTCGCCAGTATGTACGCCCATTGGGTCTAAATTTTCTACCGTACAAATAATGACAACATTGTCGGCAGCGTCTCGCAATAATTCTAACTCAAATTCTTTCCAGCCCAAAACAGCTTTTTCCACCAACACTTCATGAATGGGAGAAGCCTTCAGCCCTCGGTCTAATAAAACGTCAAACTCTTCTTTGTGATGAACAAAAGCACCACCAGCACCACCAAGCGTAAACGACGAACGAATCACCAAAGGGAAGCCAATTTTTTGTGCAATTTCTTTGCCTTCCAACATTGAATTAGCAACTTTTGAAGGGGCAACCTGAATGCCCAATTCGACCATGTATTGACGAAACAGTTCTCGGTCTTCGGCTTTGTTAATGGCTTTAATATCAACGCCAATCAGTTCAACGTTGTATTGTTTCCATATTCCCAATTCATCAACTTCTTTGCACAAATTGAGTGCCGTTTGTCCGCCCATAGTTGGCAACACCGCATCGATTTTGTTTTCTTCTAAAATTTTTTCAATGCTTGATGGTGTAAGAGGCAACAAATAAATTTTGTCTGCCATCGACGGATCGGTCATTATCGTTGCCGGATTGGAATTGATAAGAACAACCTTTATTCCCTCTTCTTGTAAGCTACGAGCAGCTTGTGTTCCTGAATAATCAAATTCGCAGGCTTGTCCTATTACAATAGGCCCAGAACCAATAATTAAAACTGATTTGATATTTGTATTACGTGGCATGACAGAAATATTTTTCGGTCGAACTTAACAGAAAAGCCAACTTTTTTTTGATAAGTTGTACGCATCTTTTTAACGCCACTTTTTACCCATACAAGGAAAACAATTTGCTTAAAAATTCTTTCTTTAATGCTTCTTCTGTCATTGAGCTTGTGTTAATGCCAAGGGCTTTTAAATTATAGGCAGATAAAAGTAAAATCGTTTTTTCAAGTTCTTCGATAGAAAAATACTTGCTCGCTGCAGTATAATTTCTTACAGCATAAGGCGAAACGCCAAGCAAAGGAGCGAGTTCTATATCTCTTAATTGTTTGTTTTCTGTAGCAATTAAAACTTTGGAGAAAAATTTATACAGCACATTGTGCAACAACATAAATGGGTTTTGTTTAGGATGTTCGATGAAGTGCTTCATAATTTCACTACATTTTTTTTTGTCCTTTTTGCCGAGTGCATCTTGCAATTCAAAGATGTTATACTCTTTGCTAATCCCCACAAATTCTTCAATGGCTTCTATGCTAATGTCTTTTTTGTTTTGATTGACGATGAGTTTTTGTAATTCATTGACAATCATTTCTATGTCGTGATTCACTTGCTCTAACAATAAAAACAGGGCTTTTTCTTGAATCATAAATCCTCTTTCTGCCAAATAATTTTTTACCCAAACAAGCAATTCCATTTCTTTTAAAGCAGGAAAAGCAACGTATTGTGTTTTTGTTTTTAATAGTGTGCCCAATGCAGTTTTTGTATCTAAAACTTTGTCTCTATAAACAATAAAGAAAAGCGTTTGGGACAATGGTTTTTGCAGATAAGTTTCAAAGCGTTTAAGGTCTTTAAATAATTGGGCATCTTTTAATAACACCACTTTAAACGACGAAAACATGGCAGGTGTTCTGCAGGCATTAAACACTTGTTCAAAGCTAGCGTCTTTGCCATAAAAAACAGAAAGATCAAATTGCTTTTCTGCTTCAGTCAATAATTCATGCTCAATATATTCAACGCATTGATTGACAAAAAATGTTTCTTCTCCACAAATACAATATGTAGGATGAAATTTTTTTTGTTTAAGGGTTTGAATGAATTGTTCTAATGACATAAAATTTTATAGCAAATAAAAGTTCGACAAACACAATACAAAAGTGTGATGAAAACAAACTCGTGGTTTACAATTAAAGGATGTGTTTTTTGACACGATAAACGAGATAAAGAATAATAACAGCAACAATAACAATCATGTATAATACGCCAAAATTCATTCCACTTGCGGCTTGTGGACCAAGTTGTTGTGCCGTTTTTGTGCAGAGAGAACATTGAGAAAAAAGGCTTTGCACAGAAAATATTCCCAGAACAAAAAGAAAAAATAAGCGCATAAGGGTTAAATGATTTTAAAAGAAAAACAAATCGCAATAATCGTTATTGCAATAATTGCCACAATTCGTCTTTAAGTTTGTCCAAGCCTTCATTTGTTACAGACGAAAAAAATAAATGAGAAATTGTTTTGGGTAATTTTTTTACTGCTTTTTTTCTTTCTGGCTCTGACAATAATTCCGCCTTGCTAATACCCAACAACATTTTTTTATGCAACAAATCAGGATTAAATTGTTGCAATTCTTGATACAAAATTTTCCATGTTTTAGCAATGTCCTTTTCGTCGGCTGCAATTACAAAAAGTAAAACAGCATTGCGTTCAATATGCCTTAAAAATCTTAACCCAATGCCCTTCCCGTCTGCAGCACCTTCAATAATTCCTGGCAAATCTGCAATACAAAAAGAGTGTTTATGGCGGTGAGCAACAATCCCCAAATTGGGTGATAAAGTGGTAAAAGCGTAGTCTGCAATTTTGGGTTTTGCGGCCGTGATGGTTGCTAGTAATGTTGATTTTCCTGCATTGGGAAAACCGACTAATCCAACATCAGCAAGAATTTTAAGTTCTAAAATTTTCCAACCTTCTGTTCCTTTTTCTCCGGGTTGTGCAAATTCTGGCGTTTGTAAAGTGGGCTTTCTAAAAAAAGCGTTCCCCTTCCCCCCTATACCGCCACGCAACCAAACGACCTCTTGTTTGTCTTCTAAAATTTCGGCTTCTATATTGCCAGTTGCTTCGTCTCTTGCAATTGTGCCGAGTGGCACTTCAATAATTTCATCGATGCCATTCAAACCTGTGCAGTCATTTTTTAAGCCATTGCCGCCATCAACAGCAGTAATATTTTTTTTGTAACGCAAGTGCAACAGGGTCCACAAGTTTTTATTTCCGCGCAAAATAATATGTCCGCCACGTCCACCGTTTCCGCCATCAGGGCCAGCCGTAGCATTATACTTTGTTCTTAAAAAATGTATGCTACCAGCACCGCCTTTCCCCGATTTTGCAAAAATTCTGATTTGATCTATAAAGTTTGATTTTTCCATAAGTACCCAAAGTTAAGGCATATTTTTTTGCATTAGAAAAAGAAGGAAAAGAAATTTAATAACAGATTATTTCAAATTTTCTAAATGCTGATTAGTAACCAGCACAACGCCAGACTCTGTAACAAAAAATCTTCTTTCATCGTCGGCTCTGTTTTGTCCAATTTGTGTGTTTGGCGGAACGACGCAACCTCGGTCAATAATGGCTTTTGAAATGGTGCATTTGCGACCAATTTCAACACGAGGCAAAAGAAGAGAATTGTCAATTGAGCTAAACGAATTGACGCGCACTTCGCTAAATAAAATGCTCCGATTGATAGCACTTCCAGAAATAATACAACCGCCAGAAACCAAAGAATCAACAGCAAACCCTTTTCGATTTGCGTCGCCATCATTGTAAATAAATTTTGCTGAAGGCAATTGAATTTGGTGTGTTAATACAGGCCATTCTTTGTCATACATATCAAATTCTGGCAAGGGCATTGTCAGGTTAATATTGGCATTCCAATAAGAATCAATTGTGCCAACATCTTTCCAATAATCTAAAGCGTCTGGAGAAGATTTAATACAGCTTTTTTCAAAAGGATGTGCATACGTAATGCCTTGTGCAACACAAGCAGGAATAATATCTTTTCCAAAATCATGGCTAGAAGAAGAATTGCTAATATCTTTTTGCAAAATGTCTAACAAGAATTTTTTATCAAAAACATAAATGCCCATGCTTGCCAAACAGATGGTGTCTGAGCCAGGAATGGTTGGTGGGTTTTGCGGCTTTTCTAAAAAATCTATAATTTTATAACTGTCGTCCACTTTCATTACGCCAAATTCTGTGGCATCTTTTTTAGGCACTTGAATACAAGCAACAGTACAACCAGAACCTTTTTCAATATGGTCTTGCACCATTTTTGCATAGTTCATTTTATAGATATGGTCGCCGGCAAGAACTACAAAATATTCGCACGGATATTCGGATAAGATGCTAATGTTTTGAGCAATAGAATCTGCTGTTCCACGATACCACATTGTTTCATCAACCATTTGCGAGGCAGGAATAATTTCTAAAAACTCATTCATGTCAGGCTTTAAAAAAGACCAGCCATTGTTTAAATGCCGAATCAAAGAATGGGCTTTGTATTGGGTGAAAATGGCGATTTTTTTAATGCCAGAGTTCATGCAATTGGAAAGAGCAAAATCAATAATCCTAAATTTTCCGCCAAAATAAACGGCTGGTTTAGAGCGAATTTCTGTTAGTGGTCCCAAGCGAGAACCACGTCCACCCGCCATTACCAAGGCAACGGTTTTTTTTGCAATGCTGTTTAAGTCTGTCATAAGAATAGTTTTTAAAGCGTGTACAAAACAGATTATGTTTTACAATCATGATGAATTTGTAAGGTAAGAATTTTTAATGATTTGAATAACACGAATTACACAAATAAAATAGTGGATTTATTCTAACCGTTTTTTTTGATATAACAGACAAAAAAATGCGTCATCAAAAACAATCCAAAACAAAATAACGATGTACTAAATATTCGTTTATTTTTACGCCGTTCTTGGCCCCGTAGCTCAACTGAATAGAGCATCTGACTACGGATCAGAAGGTTTTAGGTTTGAATCCTAACGAGGTCACCAGCCACTCTTCGGAGTGGCTTTTTTATTTTCATTCACAATTTGATGCGTTACATTGATGACGATGCAATCGCAATTGATGAATCATGGTTTGTGGTGTCGGAATTGGCGAAATAAGAATCGTATTGCCCAAGTTTTTATTTTGTACTCCGGTCGCAGTGCTTGTGCCAATACAAGAAATAATTTGTCTTTTTTCAAGTTGATGAGATGCAAAAAAACTTTCAACCCCAGAAGGACTATAAAATAAAATTGCATCAAAAGAAGTCATGTCAACAACAACATCTTTTGCAATTGTGTCATACACTTCTAAACAATCGTATTGAATATGATGGTTGCTTAGTTTTGTTTCTAAAATTGTTAGTCGTTGTTTGCTACACACGTGTAGAATTTTTTTTGTTTGATGTTGAATGATTTTTTCTGCTAACGCCTTTGCGTTCAATGCACTTTGCACTGTTGTAATGCCATAATTTTTTAAGGCGATTTGAGTTTGTTCACTAATACAAAAAACAGAAAGAGAAGAAGATATTTTATATCCTTGAGAAAAAAATTGAAACACCGCATTTTGACTTGTAAACACAATGCTGTCATAAATATTCAACTGCTGTGTAGAAAGAAAAAAAGACAAGGGTACGATTTGTGTAAAAGCGTGGCACACAATATTGATGTTGTATTGTGCCCCATATTGCAAAACGCTGTCATCTAAAATTTTTGTTGAAAGCACATTCATCTTTATTGCTTCTGGCTTTTTATTTTTTGTAACAATTGCATTACGCCACTTTGTTGTAAAAATTCTGTTGCAATATTTTTTCCAGCACCTTCTATTAAATCATAAGAAATTTTTCTTTGTATTTTATACGCTTCACGTCCATCAAAATCATGAATGGTGGCAATAAAATCAATGTGTGTATTTTCTGTCGTTGCTAAGGCCGCAATCGGCACAGAGCAGCCACCTTGAAGGGTGTTTAAAAAATCTCTCTCTATGCAAGAAAGAATCCACGTTTGTTGGTGATTGATTTGTTTACAAATGGCAATTGTTTTTGCGTCCCCCGCATTGCAAACAATACCGATTGTTCCTTGTGCAGGTGCAGGTGTCATCCAATCTAAAACAACATGTTCTATTGGCAATAACTTCATTCGGTCTAAGCCTGCTTGTGCAAAAATTACGCCGTCTATTTGTTCGTTTTCATTAAATTTTTTTAATCGTGTTTGCACATTGCCTCGAATAGAAACAATCTGATGATGAGGATATTTTTGTTTCCATTGGGCAGCTCTACGGAGAGAACTTGTGGCAATCGTTGCGACACTTGTTGAACTCAACACTTTTTCTTTTTGTTTAAAAAGTAAAACGTCATGTACAGCAGCCCGCTCTAAAACACTCCCTAAAATCAAGCCTTGTGCGAGTGTTGTGGGAACGTCTTTTAAAGAATGAACAGCGAGGTCGGCACGTTGTTGTAACAATGCAAGGTCTAATTCTTTTGTGAACACGCCGCTAATGCCAAGTGCATACAAAGGTTGTGAGAGTTGCAAATCGCCAGAGCTTTCTATGGGCAAAATGACGCTTGAAATGTTTTGTTGTGCAAGAAGCTGCTGCACTTGTTCGCTTTGCCAAAGTGCTAAGGGGCTGGTACGAGAGGCAATTTTAAGGGGCATATTTGAGAATAAAAATGCGAATAAGAATTCAAATAAATTTAGGCAATATGCTTTTGTTGATACATGAAGAGCAAAGATTCTTTTGCAAGAAAATCTTTTAATAACTGAATTTGATTAAACGCTCGGACATAATTATTTTCAGGATATTTTATTGTATAGTACACATCGTTATTCAAATAGTCCGTTAGAAACCGAAGTGCTTGCATATAAATCATAAATTTTCCAGCATACACAAAATGTTGTTTTTCTGTTGTGCTTAGTTCGTCTTGCATATTGTGCAGATAGCCTTGTAAAATTTTTTCAAAATAGTGTTCTTGAAAAAACACTTTTTGGACATCTTTTTCTTCTTCTGTTGTAGAACAACAATAAGTTCTACACATATCGCCAATGTCGCTAATAAAATGTCCGGGCATTAGTGTGTCCCAATCAATTAAACACAATCCTTTGTTGTTTTCGTCAAACAAAACATTGCTGATTTTTGTGTCGTGGTGTGTTGGGCGCAATTTGAAATTTGTATCGACAAGAATGGTTTCATATTGTAAACACAAAGACTCTAAACTCAGCAAAAAAGAAATGTCGTTTTTGCATTCTTGAATGCGTTGTTGATTCCCATTTTTTGTGGCGTTTAAAAATTGTTTGTAACGCAACCCCAAGTGATGAAAATGCAAAATGGGATATTGTAATAAACTGACATCTAAATCAGAAACGGCTTTTGTAAAAACGCCAAATTGTTTTGCGGCTTCAAAAACAAGATCCGCATCATGAATAATCGTATGCGTTTTTGCTCCTTGCACAAAGGGCATTAAAACGTAACACTCTTGATGGTGGCTAACGTAATGTTGGTTGGCTTTTGTGGCAATTAAATGGGTAAAAAGAAGGGTTGATTTCTTTTTTTTTAAATGGTTATGGACATATGCCATATTGTTGATAATCTTGAGCGGGTCTACAAAAACTTGCTGATTGATGTTTCTCAAAATATATTCTTGCTGGTTGCTGACATCGGTGATTTTAAAAACTTGGTTAATCAATCCTATAGAAATTTTTTCAACCGAAAAATTTTGTAGGTTATTGTACTGACTAAGAATGGGGGTTAAAAAGTGCTGTTCCATCAAGACGATTTGAAGAGTAAAAATGATTGCTATTTTACATCATGTGCCAACCGAAACCCAATGTTTTTACTTTGCCTATCGGGTTCGTTTCTGTTTCTAAAGGCAATGACAGAGCTTTGTGCTCGATTATACCAAGAACTGCCTCTTAAAATTTTAAATGCTCCTTGATCTGGACCTTGTGGATTTGTTTGTGCTTTTGAAGAATAGCAACCATACCAATCACTACACCATTCCCATGCATTGCCTGTCATATCATAAATGTCGAGCTCATTTGGTTTTTTTTGTCCTTTCTGGTGAACTGTTTTTTGACTGTTCATCTCATACCAAGCAACTTCATCAATTTCATTACTTCCAGAATAAAGATAGTCTTTGCTTGATGTTCCTCCGCGTGCAGCATATTCCCATTCTGCTTCTGTGGGTAGGCGATAATTTTTATGTGCAGCTTGATTGAGTTTTTTGATAAAATCTTGGACTTGATACCAACTGACCATTGTAACTGGACAAGTTGGGCAATTTTTTATTGCCTTCTCAGGAATGGTATCCATAATTCTTCTCCATTCGTTTATGCTAACTTCATATTTTGAAATATAAAAACTGTCTAGCGTAACGCTATGCATAGGCTGAGAGGGTACCAGCCCCCTTATCGCTTTTTCTTTAACCGTTGCCCCCATATCAAATGTTCCGCCTTCAACCAAAACCATCTTCACCAAGCCTTGCGTTATGGCGTAATTTGAAAAAACAAACAAGCATAAACAAGAAAAAAAAACTTTCATTATAATTTTGATTTTAAATAATTAGAAAAAGGGAAACATTTTTTTGAAACAATATTTTCTAAAAAAGGCTGTTTCAAATTTAATTAAAAGGTATGATTTGTGGCATTCGCTTGACGGCATAATAAAAAAAAGCCACTCGGTTTGAACGAGTGGCTCTGTGATTCCGTTGGGATTCGAACCCAAGACCCCTACATTAAAAGTGTAATGCTCTACCAGCTGAGCTACGAAATCAACTTCCGTTTATGCGGGGTGCGAACTTATCCGATTTTATTATTCGACAAAATATTTTTATTTCTTTTTATATCGCATGAAAAAAAAAAAAAAATCACTTTTTCATCAACCCACTTTTTACAAAGCCGTCTAAATCACCATTCATAACGCCTTCTGGGTTAGACACTTCATAATTTGTTCGGTGGTCTTTAATCATTTTATAGGGGTGAAAAACATAACTTCTAATTTGGCTGCCCCATTCAATTTTTTTCTTATTCGCATTTACGCTATCCTTTGCCGCATTCTTTTTTTGTAATTCTATTTCGTGCAATTTGGATTGAAGCATCTTCATTGCCTTTTCTCGATTTTCTCCTTGCGTACGTGCTTGCTGACAAGAAACAATAATGCCAGAAGGCACGTGGGTAAGACGAACCGCCGTTTCTACCTTATTTACATTTTGTCCTCCACTGCCGCCACTTCTAAAAAAATCCCATATCAAATCGCTCGGATTCACCAAAATATCAATACTGTCGTCAATCAATGGATACACAAACACAGACGCAAACGACGTGTGGCGTTTTGCATTCGCATCAAAAGGCGAAATACGCACAAGGCGATGAATCCCATTTTCGTTTTTTAAAAACCCATATGCAAAATCTCCTTCTAATTGCAAAGTTGCCATTTTAATTCCCGCACCTTCACCATCTTGATAATCAACAACAGAAACATTCCAACCTTTTTTTTCACCATACATTCTATACATCCGCAACAACATCTCTGCCCAATCTTGACTTTCTGTTCCTCCAGCACCCGGGTTAATTTGCAACAACGCCGTCAATTTATCTTCAGCATCGGTTAGCGTACTTTTATATTCTAAGGCTTCTAATTCAAGCATTGCCTTTTGATAATACGCCGCATATTCCGCCTCTTCAATATCGCCATTTTTGTAATACGAAAACCATATTTCCAACTCACCAAGTCGCTGCTCATTTTCTTCATACACATTTACCCACACCTCGTCATCTTGCATTGCTTTTATTACAGCTGTCGCCCTTTTGGTGTCATCCCAAAATCCGGGAGCAACCGTCAATTGTTTCTTTTCTTGAATTTTTTCTTTGCGACTAAGCACGTCAAAGAAACCCCCTCAAAATGTCTAAACGACTTTTTATGTTTTTTAATTGGTCTTCTGTCATAAGTATAAAAATAATCCAGCCAATATAAAAACACAAGCCAAAGCAAACAACACAATGCCAATAAAAAAGTTTTGGTTTCGACCGACAACGCCCTGATGAACCAATGTTGCGACGCTCCGTTCATCGTTCCCCTTACTATTGACCTTTTCATTTTCCTTCGCAAACGCCCTACCAACAATCTTTTTGTAAAATATTTTACAAAGTCATTGTCTCGGTTATATTCGTTGCGGAGAGATGGCAGAGTGGTCGATTGCGGCGGTCTTGAAAACCGTTGACTGTAACAGGTCCGGGGGTTCGAATCCCTCTCTCTCCGCTCTTTAATTGGAGTCCGTTAAAAAAGAAATTCAATATAAAATTGTCCTTGGGCTGTTCTTCCTCTTTTCTTTGTTGTTGCCTATAATTCTTTCAGAATTAAAACACGCTCCCTTTTTTCAATTTCATACAAAAGCATACGATTCAAATTTCAGACACATCATGACTTTTGATATTTATCTTACTGGCAGAGTGCAAGGCGTTGGGTTTAGACCCTTTGTTTATATCCTCGCACAAAAAATGAATGTATGTGGTATAGTAAGCAACGAACCAGACGGCGTGCATATTACACTTACAACAGAAACAAAACAGCAAGCACAATCCTTTTTAGACAGTATTTTACATCAAGCCCCAGCACAAGCAAGAATCACATTTTCTGCTATTCAACAAATAGAAAGTCGAACATTCTCAGATTTTCAAATTGTGCCAACACAACAACACATTACTCAAAAGCAATCTGGTTTTCTTGCACCTGATTTTGGATTATGCCAACAGTGTAGGCAAGAAATAAACGACCCTTCAAATCGCAGACACCACTACGCATTTACCTCTTGCACCAATTGTGGACCTCGTTATTCGATTTTACAACAAATGCCTTATGACAGAGAAAAAACAACCATGCATAAATTTGTCATGTGTTCAACTTGTCATCAAGAATATGACGACGTTTTTAATAGGCGTTTTTTTTCTCAAACAAATAGCTGTTCTGACTGCGGCATTCAATTGTTTTGGAAAACCAAAGACCAGTGTTTGCCACTTGGCATAGAGCAAATTTCCGCTCAATTTAAAACACAAATTGCAGCACAAAAAATCATTGCAGTTAAAGGGCTTGGCGGATTTTTGTTGCTCTGCGACACAAGCGTTTCTGCCACAATAGAAACTTTGCGACACCGCAAACATCGCCCATCGAAACCCTTCGCATTGATTTTTCGTAACATAGAAATGCTCAAAGAATATGCGGTTTTGCAAAAACAAGATGCCAACATTTTACAAAATCAAATTGCTCCAATTGTATTGTTGCAAACAAAAGAAAAGTGTTTTGAAAAATTAGCAATGAATAGCATAGCCCCCAATTTAAAAACGATTGGAGCAATGTTGCCTTATACGCCTTTATTAGAATTGTTATTGTCCAACACAACGCAGCCTTTAGTTGCAACAAGTGCGAATAAAAGTGGTTCTTGGATTATTTATGACAGCAAAGACAGCGACGAATTGTTTGCTTATGCCGACATTGTCATTGACCATAATTTAGAAATTATTATGCCGCAAGACGACAGCGTAATTAAACATACGCATACGCAACAATCGATTGTCTTGCGTCGGTCAAGGAGTTTTGCCCCAAGCATTTTTGATATTAAAACAAAACTGTCAAAAAGCGTTTTGGCTTTTGGTGCAGATATGAAAAGTAGTTTTGCCTTATTTCAAAATGAACAATATTACGTTAGTCAATTTTTAGGTAGCTTGGGAAGCTATGACGCAGAGCAACAATTTAAACAAACGTTGAAGCACTTAACAACGATGCTTCATTTTAAGCCAAAAATTTTTGTTTGTGATTTACACCCGCACTATACAAGCACGCGTTTGGCAATCGAAATGGCACATGAAAACAACATTCCGTTTGTACAAGTGCAACACCATGAAGCTCATTTTGCAGCAATACTCGGAGAGCATAATTTAATCGATTGTCCAGAACGCATATTGGGAGTTGTTTTTGATGGAACGGGCTGGGGAAAAGACGGAACAATTTGGGGCGGTGAATTTTTTGTATATCAGCATTTTCAAATAGAACGCATTCATCACATCGAACAATTTGTACACGTTGCAAACGACAAAATGGCTCAATTGCCTAAATTGTGTGCATTGTCGATTTGTTCTGAAAATCAATCAGCACAAATATTATTAGATGAAAAGTTTACCCCTCAAGAACAACTCTTCTATAAAAAAACCATTGCAAAAAAAGGGCTTGTAAGCAGTAGTATGGGAAGGTATTTTGACGCTGTGGCGGCATTGCTGAACGTGTGTAATGAAAATGCGTATGAGGGTGAAGCCGCAATGCAAATAGAACAAATGGCGGCAGAATATTTTGGCACTTATGGTTATGAAAAAGGCGAATCTTATTTTGCTCAATGCAATCATGATACAATAATACCGATGAAAAAAATCATTGACGAGATTGTTTTAGACGCAATAAAAGGAGTAGATAAAAAAAGAATCGTGGCTCAATTTTATCAAAGCATTGTTGATATCATTGAACAAGTAAGACAAGTACAAGGCATTACAAAAATTTGTTTTAGTGGTGGCGTTTTTCAAAATGCTGTTCTTGTAGATTTACTTTGCGTACAATTACAAAAAACAAACACGTTATTTTTTCATGAACAGTTGAGTCCGAATGATGAAAACATTTCTTTTGGGCAACTCTTATTTTTGGCAATAGAAGAAAATCGACAAAAATAAACTTGAACCACTTCGTCTATTTTTTTAACTGTACTTTTGAACCACATATTTAAAAATTTATGTCCGCAGAACAACAGTTGTCGCAACATTTAGACATCAAGCTATCGCCCAAATTATTGCAATTGCTTTCGTTTATCCAAACGCCAAATATTTTATTGGAAGACAAGTTGAAAGAAGAGGTTGAAAAAAACATTGTGTTAGAATTTGATGAAACTCCTGCAAGTGATATTCCACCCATCAACAATGAAAATAAAAATGCAAACAAGGCTACAGATGAATACAACGATGGCGATAGCAATGAATATGGGTATAGCGAAAAAGAAAGTTATCCTGAGCTGAATGACACCCGCCTTTTGAATTTAAAAGATAACGAAAGCCTTACAGAATCGTTGTTGTTGCAAATAGAAAACCTGTCGATTAGCCCAACAGAAAAACTAATTGCTCAAGCCATTGTTGGAAGTTTAGAAGACAACGGTTTGTTATTGAGGAATACACATTCCATTATCGACGATTTGTTATTCAAACAAAATGTCGAGGTTGCAGAAGAAACTTTTTTGGCTGTGTTAAAACACGTACAAGGGTTTGAACCAATTGGCATTGCGGCCACAAGTGTGCCAGAATGTTTACTTATTCAGCTGGAGCAAATACAACAAGAACAACCGCAACAATGGGTTGCACTTGCAAAACAAATTATTCAAGAACACTATAAAGACTTTTTAAACAGAAACTACATTGCGTTGCAAAATGCGTTGCACCTTGACAGCGAAAGCCTTGCGATAGTGTTGGAACACATTAAAAAGTTAAACCCCGTGCCGGGAAATACAGACTTGTCAGAAGACAAAACGAATCGTATTACGCCAGATTTTATTGTGTATTGGGACGAAGAAAATTTGAAAGTAGAACTCACAAAATACAAACACAAAAAAGTACGCATGAGTACTTATTACGAACATTTATATCAACAATATCAAGCAGAAAAAAAGTCCTCTGTGCAACACCAACAAGCAATGAGTTTTTTAAAAGAAAAAATTGACCAAGCACAAGCCCTTTTGGATAATGTAAAATCTCGCGATGAAATTTTATTGATCGCCATGCAAACAATCGTTCAACAGCAGCAATTGTTTTTTTCTACAGGCAATGAAATTGACCTCAAACCATTGATATTAGATGACATTGCACGCGTTATTAAAATGAGCATTTCTACCGTATCAAGAATTATCAATAGCAAATTTGTGCAGACAGACTTTGGCGTTTTTTCGCTGAAATTTTTCTTTGGAGAACATTTTGAAAACAAAGACGGACAAGCCATCAACGCAAGAGAAATAAAATCTTTATTAAAACAAAGCATTGACAATGAGGATAAAAAAAATCCGCTTACAGATGAAGAGTTAGCGAATTCTGTCTTGCTCAAAAAGTTTTTATTGCCTCGAAGAACAATTGCCAAATACAGATTTGAGTTAGAAATTCCAATTGCAAAAATGAGAAAACAAGCATAAATACAAGATGAAACTACAGCTTTCTTTGCCGCCTATTGAATATCCTTTTCGTATTCATTATTCAGATAAAATTTTGTTTGTTGGTTCTTGTTTTACAGAAAACATTAGCGAACAATTAAAAAAAATGCGGTTTCATGTTCTTGCCAATCCTTCTGGCATTTTGTTTGACCCAAAAAGTATTGTTCAGCATTTGATAAATTATGTGTCGGGTGGTCGTCCTACTGATGAACACTTTTTTTTTCATCAAGACCTTTGGCATAGTTGGCAACATCATTCAAAATTTTCTCATCCAGAAAAAAGAAGTGTTGCAACACACATCGACTCGGCAACGCAGCAAGCACATGATTTTTTATTACAAGCAGATTTTCTTTTTGTAACGCTGGGGAGTGCTTTTAGTTATTATTTATCGGCAAAAGATTTTTTTGTTGCCAATTGCCATCAATATCCACAACAAGCGTTTCAAAAAAAACTGATTAAAAGCAATGAAATTATTGCTGATTTTACAAGCGTAATAGCAAGTCTTTTGAAAATTAAACCGAGCCTAAAAATCATTTTTAATATCAGCCCTGTCCGACACATTCGAGATGGTGTAATTGAAAACAATCGCAGCAAGGCAAATCTTTTAGAGGCTGTTCATTCGCTTGTAGAAAATTTTTCTGAACACGTTTTTTATTTTCCCTCTTATGAATTGATGATTGATGTGTTAAGAGACTATCGGTATTATGATAAAGATTTAGTTCACCCTAATTATATTGGAACAGAGCTTGTATTAGAACATTTTCAATCGTCTTTGTTTGGTGCAGAAACACAATCTTTTATTGCAGAAATTTTGCCCATAATTCATTCCTTAAATCATCGTCCACAACATACAGAGACTTCAATACATCAGCAATTTTTAGTTTTATTACAAGAAAAAATTATGGCTTTTGAAAAAAAATATAACGGCATAAAAATTTTGCCATAGTGCGTATTCTTTGAGATACAGGGACTTCTTTATTTCGTAAAAATAAATTGTAAACTTGTGGACTTTTTGCTTTTTCTCTTGCCTTAAAAGAGAGTGCAACTTCAAAGATTTTTTCACTCCAAATCATTTTGTTTTAATGACAACTTATTTACAACAATTAGAAGCAGAAAGCATTCATATTTTACGTGAAGTGGCGGGACAATTTGAAAAACCTGCTTTGTTATTTAGTGGAGGAAAAGACTCTATCACCCTTGTACACCTTGCGTTAAAAGCATTTCGACCGGGCAAACTTCCCTTTCCTTTAGTGCATATTGACACGGGGCATAATTTTCCAGAAGCGTTAGCTTTTAGAGATAATTTAGCCAAAGAATTCGGAGAAACTTTGATTGTAAGAAATGTTGCAGACACAATTCAACAAAAAGGATTGACCGAACAAAAAGGCAAATTTGCCAGTCGCAACGCATTACAAACCTATACGTTATTAGACACAATAGAGGAATTTGAATTTGATGCTTGTATTGGTGGTGCAAGAAGAGACGAAGAAAAAGCGAGAGCGAAAGAGCGTATTTTTTCTGTGCGAGATGAATTTGGACAATGGAACCCCAAATTACAAAGACCAGAACTGTGGAATATTTACAATGGCAAAATCAATAAAGGCGAAAACGTGCGCTGCTTTCCCATTAGCAATTGGACAGAGTTAGACGTGTGGAATTATATTCGAGAAGAAAAAATTGCCTTGCCAAGTATTTATTTTTCGCATGAAAGACAAGTGTTAGAGTACGAAAATCAACTCATCGCTATGTGTGAATTTATTCGCATCGATGAGGGAGATGAAATTGTCAATAAACGGGTTCGTTATAGAACTGTTGGAGACATGACTTGCACGGCGGCCGTTGCATCAGAAGCAAATAATGTAGAAGATATTATTAAAGAAATTTTGTTGAGCAAAACCAGCGAACGCGGAGAAACACGCATAGACGACCGCACAAGCGAAGCTGCAATGGAAGACAGAAAAAAAACGGGCTATTTTTAATCTTTTGCCTGTTTAAAAACAGTCGCAAATCTTCAATTAAAAAAAATGAAACAAAAATCCCTTTGGGTTAAAAATAGTTGTCTTTGTTTGTATTTATGTTTTGTTGTGTCTTCTTTATCAGCCCAATTAAACACCCCGTTTAATTTATACGATTCAAATTTTTATGCACCAGCGAAACGCCCCGCATTAAAAAACTTTTTATATCACCTCAGTTTATTTCCGCCTCTGCCAACAGACAAGTACGAAATAGGCATTCAAACCGGCATTCAAACTGTTTACGGAGATGTTACTCCAACCGTAACACCACTTTCAATAGGCGTTAGTGTTCGCAAGGCTTTAGGTTATACGTTTTCTCTTCGTGGGCAATATTCTTTTGGCATTTCAAAAGGTCAAAATGCGACACTATCTACGGTGCAACAAAGCGACTCTGTTTATAATTTATATTTTAATCAAAGGCAAAATGTTATCAAAAATTATCAAACCATAAGCCACCATATAAGCATACAAGCACTTATCAATTTAACGAATATCAACTTTGCCTCCTTAGAAAAAAAATACAATGTATATGCTTTGTTAGGTGTAGGATATTTGTTTTATGATACAAAAGTTGATGCGTACAAAGGAACAGAATTATATCCCTTTGTCAATGGATTCAACGATTTTGAGGGCTCTTATGAAACTAATTTTAACAGCACAAACAAGAATACGCTCACAGGCTCTATTGGTTTGGGTGTGCAGTATCGACTTGCGGATAATTTTTCTTTGCAGTTAGAAAGTCAATGGGCGTTTACGAACACAAATCAAATTGATGCCAGCAGAGATCAAAACGGCTCTAGAAGTTTTTTTGAAAACAACATTGTAAACACAATATCATTCGGCATTAACTATCATATTGGAAAAAGAAAATCTACAGCACCTTTATATTGGCTCAACCCGCTCAATTATTTATATAAAGAAATTAACTCACCGCGTGCTGTAAAACTTCCTCAACCAAAATTAAATGATACCGATGGCGACGGCGTTGCAGATTTATTAGACCGAGAAGAAGCAACAGCGCCTGGCGTTCCTGTTGATGCCAAAGGCGTTACTTTAGATACCGATGGAGATGGCGTTCCAGATTTTAGAGATGCAGAATTGATTACCCCTTCTTCTTGCTTGCCTGCCAATGAAGCTGGATATGGCAATTGTCCCAATAACAAAAACAAAGCAGGAAACACAAACAATTGTTGTGCAGAAGTGTTAGAGCAGTTAAAAAAAATGAAAATAACAAGCAAGATTGAAACAAATAAACCCCCCCCCGCAGACCCAGAAATTCAAAGCCCCTCTACGACAGAACCAATTGTGAACACAAATGAAAATATTATCACGATGGACCCGTTTTGTTATGCGGCAAATTTAACAAACAGCCTAAGCGAAAAGATTTTGTTTTTATACAATACGCCAAAACTTACAGACGAAAGTGTCAATGTGCTGAACAACATTGTAGAAATTGCGAAGCGAAACACAAATATTTCTCTGCTCGTTCAAGGAAAGTATTATCCATTTGACAACATAGATTCTGTAGAATATTTATACAAAGAACGTCGTGACGCGTTGATCAATTATTTATATGCAAACGGCATTGTAGAAAATAAAATTAAAATCAAAAACTTTGAAGACTATAACCCGTCGAATACATTTTTTGAATTAGAAAATAATGCGTCGAATGGAGCATCAATTAGTACGTGCAATTTTTCAAGTAAAAGCCAATGTCCTTCATCCACAAACGACTTTAAGGCAGATGCACGTTATATGAAAGCGTATCGCAGTCTTGCACAAATCAATTCGAGTTTGTCTTTTAAGCCCGCAAGCATTGTGTTGAAAAATTTTAATGAAAATATTTTAAACGAACTGATTACCCTTTTGACAAACAATACCGATTACACTTTGCTGATTTCTGCTCCCTTTGAAACAAAAGCCTACGCAAAAGATTTGACAAATGAAACGAAATTTTCTGCTGAACGTGGACAAGTATTGAGAGATGCCATACTCTCCAAATACAATAAACCGAACCAAGTTATCAACCTGCCCATTAACTCTTCACAACCTTTAGGCACCGTGCCAACCCTCAGAATTGTGGCTAACAAAAACATTGACAGTGATGGTGATTGTGTTGCAGATTTGATGGACAAATGTCCTTTAGTAAAAGGCTATAAAGAATATGAAGGATGTTTAACAAGCCCTTCTTTATCCGATAGTTTTGCGTTGATTGCAAAAAACATTTTGTTTGATTTTGATAAAGATGTGATTAAGCCGTCGTCGTTTACCTATCTTAATGTGTTGGCACAAGTTATTCTTGCAAAAAAATATTTTGTTACGATTGCTGGAAAAACAGACCAAATAGGAGAATACAACCACAATCTTAACTTATCTTATGCAAGAGCCATTAGCGTAAAAAAATATTTAATCAACAAAAATGTGCCTGAAAAATATTTGCAAGCAGTTGGCTTGGGCGAGCAAGAAGCCATTACAGGAACAGAAGAAGAGAACAGTTTTAATCGACGTGTAGATTTTTGGATTAACGGTATCGACAAGTAAAATATTTTTTTAGTTTAGTCGCTCCTTAAAATGGCGAGGTAGCTCAGGTGGTTAGAGCGTTGGATTCATAACCCAAAGGTCTCGGGTTCAACTCCCGATCTCGCTACTCTTTGTAAAAGAACCCTTTGCAAAAGCCATTTCTTGGTTAGGTGCTTTTTAAATTAGGTTGTTTTGAGGATTTTCGTTTTAAAAAGCATGATCATAAGCATGAATTACTGTTTATTTTTTGTTGTTTGAATGGGTTTGCTTGTTT
>JAVKMO010000018.1:0-25740 GCA_031539345.1 Chitinophagales bacterium
AACAAAAAACAACAGAAATAAAAGAGCAAAAAAATGTGCAATCTGCAGACGTCGTTGAAAAAGAAATTCCGACAACAGCTGCTGCTATTACAAAAACATCTCAACAAAAAACAACAGAAATAAAAGAGCAAAAAAATGTGCAATCTGCAGACGTCGTTGAAAAAGAAATTCCGACAACAGCTGCTGCTATTACAAAAACATCTCAACAAAAAGCAACAGAAATAAAAGAACAAAAAAATGTGCAATCCGCAGACGTCGTTGAAAAAGAAATTCCGACAACAGCGGCGGCTATTACAGAAACACAGCAACAAAAAGCAACAGAAATAAAAGTAGATAACCAAAAAGAGGTGATAAAATCAAAGGGGATCGTTGAAACAAAAATAATTCCAACGCCTTCTACAATAGCAACATCTGACGATAAGATGAGTACAAGTTCTATTCATCGAGAAAAAATCACGCCCAAAATACCTGTGAAAGAATTTACAATAAAAAAAGACAATAACAATATCAACAAGGCTTTAAAAGAGATAGAAAGCAATGAAAATAAATTGTCCAAAACAAAAAATGGCTCGATAGAAGAAAAAAAAGAAGAAAAGACAATACCTCCCACCATCACGTCTAGTATGGTAACAAAAACACGAGTTGACATCATCGAAAATAAACCAAAACATTTTAATGAGTGGTTGTCTGCGTATAGCAAAAATGTAAAACCAAGCACTATCTCTGAACCTAAAAAAAATATTTATACAGAAACAATGGCAGACTTGTATATTAAGCAAGGCAATATTGCTCAAGCAATTAAAATTTATGAAGAATTGATTGAACTTTATCCAGAAAAAAAAATTTACTTCACGCAAAAAATTACTCCTTTAAAAAATTTATAATATGACTTTCTTATTTGTAGTTCTACTTGTTTTATCTGCTCTTTTTATTGCTCTTTTTATTTTGATTCAAAACCCCAAAGGTGGCGGAATGGATTCTAACATTATGGGTGGTGCGGGAAATCAAATTTTTGGTGTACAACAATCAGCAAACATTTTAGAAAGAGGAACGTGGATATTAGGTATTTTCATTTTGGTTCTTTGTTTGAGTTCTGTTTGGTTTATTGATAAAAAATCTTCTTCTAACACAAGAGAAGAAACGTATTTAGAGAAAATGAATTTAAAAAAATAAAACTTACTTTTATTGTATCGCATTAGAATAAATATCCTTTTTAGTTTTCGAAACTATCTAACCGCTGCACTGTTTGTGGCGGTTTTTTTATGCCCTAATGAACTCTTGCTGTCCTAAAAAAATCATTCATCAATGCTTGTCAATAAACACGAATTAGAAGAACAGTTTAAAACAGATTATAATAGCCTGAATGCTGAACAAAAACAAGCCGTTGATCGCATAGAGGGTCCTGTGTTAGTCGTTGCTGGACCTGGCACAGGAAAGACAAAAATTTTATCGATGCGTATTGCCAACATTTTACTCCGAACGGATAGCAATGCGTCTAATATTTTGTGCCTCACTTTTACGAATGATGCAGCCGCGAATATGAAAAATCGTTTGTTCAATATCATTGGAAACGAGGCTTTCAAAGTTTCTATTCATACGTTTCATTCTTTTTGCAATAGCATTATCACAGAAAATGCAAATTATTTTGACAATGATGATTTTGAAATCATTTCTGCCTTAGAAGAAAAAAAGTTATACCATCATCTAATAGAAAACTTGCCACGTAAACACGTCTTAAAAGTGGATAGGGGCAATTTGTATCGGAGTGCTGCTTATTTGTCTCAGGTATTTGATTTTGTACAAAAAGAAAATATTGATTTAAGTAGCGTACATGAGATTTGCCAAGCGTATATTAAGGACTTGCCCAATCAAGAAATTTATCAATACCAAAGGTCTTTAAAAACAGGCAAAAAAAAAGGCGATCCAAAACAAAAAGAAATTGATGAAGAGATTAAAAGTGTAGAACGCTTTCTGTCTGCAGTAGATTTATTTCCTACGTATAAAGCGTCTTTAATCGACATTCGACGCTATACTTTTAACGATATGATAGAGAAAATTCTAACCTGTTTTCAAGAAGACAATTTTATTCTTGCACGTTATCAGGAACGTTTTCATTATGTTTTAGTTGATGAATTTCAAGATACAAACGGGGCTCAAAATAATATCATCAAAAAATTGATGGGCTTTTGGGAACAAAATAATTTGTTTGTTGTAGGCGATGAAGACCAATGTATATTTCGTTTTCAAGGTGCAAACGTGGCTAATGTTACAGACTTTTACAATTCTCATCAGAAGAATTTAACGACGGTTACTTTAACAAAAAACTATCGGTCTTCACAAGCCATTCTTGATGTGGCAATGAATTGTATTCAAGAAAATCAAGGTCGTTTGTCTAATGAAGTGAGCGGCTTAGATGAAAAAAAAATAATTGCATACGGAACATGGAAAGCCTTAACTGAAAAGCCTTTTGTGTATTGTTATGAAAACGCAATGCAAGAAATGGTGGGCATTATAGAAGAAATAAAACACGCCACAAAAAACGGATTTGATTACAATGATATTGCCATTTTATATAGCACAAACAAAACAGGAATGCTCATGGCAAGCATGCTGAAAAGTCAGCACATTCCTTTTCAAATCAGCAAAACAACAAATATTTTAGATGCCCCATTGGTAAAAAAAATCATTACAATTTTTCGCTATTTGAATACAGAATGGCGTGTGCCATTTGATAGCAATGAATATTTATTTGAAATTTTACACTATGATTTTTTTTCTAATCAGGCGTTTGACCTTGCCGATGCTATTATCAATATGAAGTCTGCAGAACAACCTGTGCATCGATATAGTTTGCGGTATTATATCAATACAAACGTCAAAGAAAAGTTTGATGGAATAGAAGCCTTAGAGAACCTAATCGCCTTACAAGCTTCTGTGTCAGTAGCAGATTTATTTGTGGCGATATGTACGCAATGCAAAATTTTTGAATGGATAATGAAACAAGAAGACAAAGTTTATTTCATGGAACTCATCGAAACTTTTCATCATCATCTACTTTTAGAAAGCAAGAAAAAGCACACTTTTACGCTCCATTATTTATTGGAAGAAATATTAGACGTCTATATTCAAGAAGGCATTAGCATTCCTATTACACAAAATATAACCACACAAAAAGGTGTTATATTAAAAACATGTCATGCTGCAAAAGGCGAAGAATATCCGCTTGTTTTTATGATGAATTGCGTTAAAGGAGAATGGGAAAAACAACGTAACAGAAACACTCTGAAAATCCCTCGCACGTTGATTGGAACAGATTCTAATACGAATAATGAAAATGAATTTTTAGAAGAACGCAGACGATTATTTTATGTTGGAATAACGCGTGCAGAAAAAAAATTAATTCTGTCTTATAGCAGTGATAATGGAGATAAAGAAGCATCACAGTTTATTTTAGAAGCAAGCAAAGGGTTAGATGAAAATTGTATTACGTATGAGAGAAAAAACATTCCAACTCACATTTTACTCTCTTACAAATTAGAAAGTTTTATGCCTGAGCAAAAGTTAGAAATCGATCTAAAACAATGGATTAGTAAAGAAAAAATAGAACAGGTATTAAGCACATTAAATTTAAGTGCATCAGTATTAGATGCGTATTTAAAGTGTCCAATTGGGTTTTATTTTACGCATATTTTAAAAGTACCCACTACACAAAACAATGCAATTGTGTTTGGAAATGTGTTGCATAAAGTATTAGAATACGCATACCAACAAATGCAAAACAATCAGAATCAAGATTTTCCACTCGTTGACGAGTGTGTTGCTTATTACAATGATGTGTTACAAAAACAAAAATATTTATCAACCCCTTATGAATATGAAACGAATCAAGAATATGGCAAACGGTTGATTGAGAAATTGCATAAAGAATACTTGATTAATAGCCATCAAACTGTATTGATAGAAAATAAATTTAGAGAACAAATCAAAGATGATTTGTATCTGTCTGGGCGAATTGACAAAATTGAATTGATAGATACGCAAAGTGTGATTGTAGATTACAAAACGGGTAAATTCAAATCAGAAGATTGGAAAGAACCCAATGAAAAAAATCCACACGGCGGCAAGCACTGGCGACAAGCCATTTTATATACTTTATTATTAGACCGTCAAAATAAATATGCCATTCAAAATGAGGGCATTGAGTTTGTTTACTTTGTTTATGATAAAAATCATCCTGACAAATCTTTTGATACTTATCGCATTGCACCGAATAAAATGGATAAAGAATTTATGATTCATTTACTTACAGAAACGTGGACGCGTATGAAAAATCATGAATTCAATACGGGCTGTAATGATTGTTCTTGGTGCAACCTTGTAAAAGAAAAAGTAAACCTGTAAAATGTTTAACGCAAATTCAAATTCCCCTACCCTTCTTTAAAATAAATTTTATGAAGCACAAAATTATTGACCATTTAGAATTGATTGCAAAATTGATGGAGTTACATAACGAAAATCCATTCAAAACAAAGGCGTATATCAGTGCTAGTAATACACTGTACAACACGGATATCAATGATGAAAATATTCCGTCAATGCAATGGAATAAAATAAAAGGAATTGGAGAATCTATTGCTACAACAATTAGCGAATTTGTTTCGACAGGTTCGTCAAGCATTTCAAAAAAATATGTGGCAAGTACACCCAAAGGAATTTTAGAACTCGTTTTTTCTATTCGAGGGTTAGGCGTAAAAAAAATAGCGACACTATGGAAAGGTCATGGTATTTCATCAATAGAACAATTATATGAAGCCTGCATGAAAAATGAATTGCAAAACATCAAAGGCTTTGGATTGAAAATGGAAGAGAAAATGAAAGAACGAATTGAATTTTATTTTCAACACAAGGGGTTAAAATTATTTGCCAAAACAATTGCATTAGCAAAAGATTTATGCTTACAGCTATCTCTTTTTGCACCAAATGAAAAGCATGAAATTACAGATGAATTGCGAAGACAATTGCCTATTGTAAAACATATTGCGATTGTTACAACTTGCTCTATCGAAAAATTAAAATCATTTTTAGTCGATAATCAATTCGACATTTTGGCAGAAACAGAAAAGGAAATTAATGCCTATCATGGCTTGTTTAGAGATGTTGTTTTTTTTCTTGCAACAACAAATACATTTGGAACAAGGCTATTTGAAACAAGTAGTTCGAAGAATTTTTTAGACGCTTGGGGAACATTGCCTTTAAGCGAAAATGAACAGCAAATTTTTGACGATAAGCATGTTGATTATTTACCTCCGTATTTAAGAGAAGACAAAACCTTTTTAGACAAAAAATATACTGCTGATTTTTTTGCAAACATCATTCAAACAAAAGATATTAAAGGGCTGATTCATTGTCATTCTCAATGGAGCGACGGAGAACATACAATACAACAAATGGCAAATGAATGTATTAAAAAAGGCTTAGAATATATGGTTATCACAGACCATAGCAAAAGTTCTTTTGTGGCAAATGGATTGAGCGAAGAGCGTTTACAACAACAATGGAAAGAGATTGAACATTTAAATGAAACATTGGCTCCATTTAAAATTTTCAAAGGAATTGAATGTGATATTTTAAGTGATGGTAGTTTAGATTATCGTGAAGAGATTTTAGCGCAATTTGACCTTGTCATTATTTCTATTCACAACAATTTAGAAATGGATAAAGAAACTGCAACAACGCGAATGTTGAATGCAATGAAAAATCAATACACGCATATTGTTGGTCATAGTTCTGGGCGTTTATTATTAAATAGAAAAGGATACGACTTAGATTATGAAAAAATTTTTGCAGCATGTATTGAACATCGGGTGGCGATAGAATGCAATGCAAATCCATTTCGTTTAGATATTGATTGGACTTATTTAAATCGTATGCAAGATGCTAATATTCTCACATCGATTAACCCAGATGCACACTCCGTATATGGCATTTCTGATATTGAATTTGGCATTGCTATTGCACAAAAAGCAGGCTTGCAAAAACGAAATAACATCAGTAGTTATTCGCTTGCTACATTTGAATTATTTGTCGCAAACATGAAAAAGAAAATTAAAAATTGAGGCGAATGAGCAATCCTCCGCGTTGATTAATCGTGCTGATTTGTGTGAGATTGTTTTTTGCTGCACGATATTCATAAAATAATTTGAAGGTCAAATTTGTATGTGCTAGATATTCAATTGATGGCAGAACATTCAGCAATGTATTTCCGCCTGTTGGAGTTTTATAATCTTGGTTAAATTTAATATTGTAATTAAAATCTTGGGCGTATAGAACATCAATTTTAAAAACAAACTCATTGCGAAGTTTAATTTTTTTGATTTCATTCATACTTGAGCTACCTTTAATTCGTGTAGAAAATGATGTCGCAAATTGTTCTTTTGCATTTTCACTAATTTGAAAATCTACAATACTCATACTGACTGTTCTGTCTTTACTGTATTTAAAACCAATCGTAATTTTGTTTTTCATAGTAATATCAATGCCGATAAGTGGTTCAAATTTTTCAATGATTGTAATGTTCGGAATGCGATAGTACGGGATAAAATTTCCTGACAAAGGGTCAATAAACATCGGAATGCCGATGAGCAATTCTCCATAACGCGGGTTAATAGAAATGTCATTACTACTCAGTGCTCCTGTATAGCCATTCGTCAATTTAATCAACGTGAAAAGGCTTTTTAAAAAACTCACATTGCTTAAGCCAGTATAAGAAATTTTCCAATTGGGTAAAGGGAAAAAACCGCTAAATGGATTGTCTTCAATGCGGTTATGTTGATTGTTGATAAGGGGTATTCCATTCACATTTGCTTTTGTATAAGCGGCGATAAAAGATGGAATTAAAACATCTTGAGCATAAGAATTATAGCCCTTGTAATACCCGTCATTTTCTAAAACACTTTGTTCATTCGTTTTACCAAGTCGTGTAGAAAGGTCTTTGCGAAGGAGTAAAAAATTTTGAAATGCTTGGCTTGTTTGATTGTTTGTATAGTTGTCAAATGCTGTTTGAAATGCCCAATAACTCATTTCAAATTTGCCTGTTGAATAAGGAGATAAGTGAGCAAAATTTCCGTTGCCTGTAATGTCTTTAAATAATTCAGAATAATTTTTACCGTAACTATAATTGACGTTCAAGCTAATGTCTAAATATGGGAAAGGCTTGAGCTCTAATTCTGCGGTAATTGTTTTTGTATATGTCTGCAAAAAGTTTTGATTCAATTCTGTGCTATGTGTAATCCATTCTTTTTTTGCAAAACCTTCTATTCCTGCAGATGCAGGTTGCATTCCAAAAAAAGTAAAATCTAAACCCGGTGCAAGCTGTGCTAAATTGTTACCTAACAATTGCGGACTCAACATAAACCCATTGATAGACGTTTGATACGTTTCTTTAAAATTTAATCTTCCTCTTTGCAGAAAAAAAATCAAAGACTTCAACAGACTTCGTTCTCCAGCACCGGTAAACGTATTGAGGTTTCTTTCTTGCACATTACTATTGGCTTGAGCAAATGAAAAACGATTAAATAGCATGTTAAAATTGAGCCCAATATCGGCTTCTTGCTTGCGTGTATTTTGTATGCTATGCCCTAAATAAAACAGACTATCTGGGGCACTTTGCCATGAATAATCTGTATTGTAAGACACGCGTAAAGTTGTCCAATTCAAGGCAGGAATGCTTTGTGTTGGTATTGTATATGTGGCTAAAAGATTGTGATTATAAAGTACATTTCTTCCTCCATTTAAAATTCTTGTCCATACATCAATTCGTTTTTCTGCATTATCAATGCGTCCATAAGGTTCATCAATGCGTGAAAAATTATTGGCTTTGTAATCAATCACTATCGACTTTGTTAGATTATGTTTAAATCCGTACATTCTTGTAATGGCAAATCGCTTGTCGTAATATTCGGGCAATTGAAAAGCATTTTCTTCATAAATCGACCGTGCTTTTGTGATAACAAAATATCGATCAAACAACATTCTAAAAGAAAGATTAGAAGGAATGATATTGATATTGATTTTTTTTATCAACATCGCTAAAGTGCTTTGTGACAAAAACAAATTTTGAAATGGTTCATAATAATGAATGAGCGGATTGAAGGTATAATTCACACTTCCATTATGCGTAGAAAAATCATAAGTCTGAATGAGTGGCGAATGCTTATCAATGCCTGTAAACGTATAAGAGATGTCCCAATTTTTAATGCTATAAAACGATAAGACCTCTCCTTTTTTAGGCAAGATTCTGACATTTGTAAAACTATAAGTTTGTGTTTTTGTATAATCGACACTCACGTCTAACAAACTATCTTTTTGTGTTTGCGTATTGAGTGCATTCAATTTTGTGTCTAATTTCAAATCACTATTCAAAGGGTCATATTCTGGCGTAGAAAGAATTTGAGAAAAGTTCATATAAAAAGGCAAATTCATTTTTAACCCTTTAGGCAAAAATTTACTTAAATCTAAATTGGACGTAACGGTATATTGTTTAATATTTTCTCTTGCACGTTCATTTGCTTTTTGTTCAATACTACCAAAGCCTGTAGTTGAGAAATTTCCCGTAAGGCTCATTGTTCCCAAGTCAGCAAGTTTCATATCCACCCTTGCCAAACCCGCATAAGCATTGCTTGTATTGAGTCCATTTAGTCGCAATTCATTCACCCATATTTCAGCTGATTTAGAAAAACTCGTTTTGTTGTGTACCGCCACGAGAACGCCTTTAATATCTGCAAGGGTAGGATTTCCCATAATCGAAATTGTCTTTCCGTTAATGGTTTCTGTATAAAGTTCATTCGGATTTTTTCCTGCAAGGTTGCGTCTATTTTTAATCTGCGTCAAAAGTTGCAATTCAATATCTAAATTATTTTCTGTGGGCCAAATATCAACTTGCGTGTAAGCTGATTGCGGCTTTGTAATCGTCAATGGAATTTTTATTTCATAATAATTATTGACATAATCTGTTGCCAAGCGAACCACTGCGTCAAGTTCTTTGTCGTTGACGGTAGGCTCTCCTTGCAGCGTTTCGGCATGAATAAACATATTCAAATCTGTATAGTTGATCAAATTCAAATTCATGTTTTTGAATACGCCAAGTGCTTCATTTGTTTGAAGGTTTTTTATTCTTAATGATAACGACTGCTCATTTTGTAAGACGAGATTGTTGTTATCTAAACTTTGCTGAATACGAAAAATATTAGGTGGTACAGCGTATGGAATGGGCTGTCGGCGGTCATTTTCTTCTATGTTAATGCTACTGACAAATAATTTTTCATTATTGCCATTGTTGACTGGCAGATAACTTCCTGTTGCATCTATCGCAAAATTTGCTTTTCTCCAATTATTCGCAACCAAAGAAAATTTCAATAATCTCAATACCGATTCATCTTTAAAATTATGCATCAACATACGCATAAAACGAATGCTTTTAAAATCTGCAATGTTGCCCACCTTGGCATAATAAGAATGAATTGGAATACGAAATAAATACCAATTGATGGGTTGAATTGAAGGCGAATTTTGATTGCTGAGTTGCAAATTTGCTGTAACAGTTCTTTTATCGACAATATAATTATCGCCGATTTGCATATTCGGTTTTAAATGTAAGACGTATTGAAAATAACTTTCATTCGTGTTGAGAATATTGTCATTGTTTAAATCTTCTTTATCTGGTGTGCTTGTGGCTGCAGAAATTATTGTTGCGTTATTGCTAATAGCTGAATTGCCTTGCGTGTTATTAAAATATTTGTATCGGTCTAAAATAGTTGCTGTTGCTGGATAAACCGCATCACGAATGCCAACAAAATTATCTGAAGCAGGGTCATTGAATGCTTTTTGATAAATGGTTGATGACGCTCCAAAATTATTTTGTAGTTGTTGTAAATACGACAAAAAATTCTTTTGTTCCTCAATATCAGACAAGCCGTCTAAACCAACATCTTGTAAAACTCTTTCATTGGCTACACCAATAAATGTGGTTGAAACTGGGGTTGGATTTCGAGGCACTTTTCCCCATATTGTGGTATCAATTTCTGATTGAAAAGACGGCGTAGAAATACCATTTTCATACATTCTCAAATCGTCTTTTAAAATATCTTCTGATACGTTTCCAAGATGAAAATAGACATCACCACCTGCCGAATTAGTTTGATTGGCAAAGGGGTCTTGCATCCAAAATTGCAGATATTCTATGTTTTTATCTTCAAAATTTGCTTGGTCTTGAAATGCAAAACTAATAGCACCAAATTTTTCGTGTGGTTTTAAAAATTCATTTTGAGCATTTAATTCATCTGTTGCAGTTGCAAAGTTATACTGACCTTTTTCTTTAGGAAAATAGGCGATGTCAAACGTGTTAGAGTAATAATTATTAAAGTTTGATGTGATAGACGGAAAAATTTCTTCCGTTGGAATTCTTCGCCAACGCGGATCTAACAAATTGGTTTGGCTTGCAGGATTGTCAAGTCCACCTGCATATTGAAAATTGGCGTCTATTTGATACCATGCAATATGAGCACGATTTTTATTGATGTCTAAGCTATTCGTTAGATTTGATTCTGGAAATAAAGGAGAGCCTTTATCATTCGTTGCCCCTTTAGGCACAGCCGATAAATTCCAATTTAAAACTGGAGCAACAGAAAGAGAAATGTTGCTATAAGAATTTTCAAAATCATCTAAATAAATTGAACCTGCCGGTACATATTGCGACAAGCTGTTGTAGTTAGGAGCATACTTTGCAAATTCTGCAAACGCTGTAATATGTGATTGTTCTTTACTGACAAAACGGGGCAAAGCCTTGTCTAAGAGATAAGTTAATGCACGAGATTTTGTTTTATAAGTAACATCTACACCAAACATTTGATTGCTCACCGCCTCTTGCCCATACAATACTTTAAAATTAAATGGCAATTCATTGAGCCTTGTATAAGTAGCACCAATACTGATTTTTTTATTCAGTAAATATTCTGCTCTTAACCCTATAAATGTTTTTTGCTGAAAGCCAATAGCTGAATTATCTTCTAACTGAACAACAAGCGGCAACCGTGAGTCTAAAATACTTTTATTCAAAATCGTCAATGCCCCAATATTGTAATCCATTGTAAAATCTATTCCTTCTCGTAAAATGTGTCCTTGTTGAGAAATTTTGACAGAGCCTTGTGGAATATTGTATGCTCCTAAAAATATTTGTGAAGAATTTGTGTTGCGTACACTGCCTTTTAACACATAGCGATTCGCTTCTATTTGTTGCTGTGCATAGCTTTTAATGGAGTCATACAACGAGGTGAATAAATATTTATTGGCTTGTGAGGGGTCAGAAAAAGCGTAAGCTAAGTCTCTGCCAAAGGGTTCTAAAACAGGAAAAACAATGCGTCCTTTTTCAGAAAAAACAGTTGCTCCTTCTACATAATCAAAAACGCCATCAGGCAAAAAATCATTATTGGTATTTAATCTATCCGAGTTGAGTAATGAAATGATTGTTTTTTTATACTGAGCGTCTGCATAAGGCAAATAAATTTTTTCTCCTTTAGAAGGCTCATCATACAAAACATATAGATTAAATCCGTCTTTGCGAATGCCTGTTGTACCAATTGCATACACATTACGCATCGTCAATTTCCATAATGGCAATGCGGGTTGTGGCGTAATTGGTTTTAATAATTTTGTGAAAATAAGTTGCGAATAATCTTGTGCATCATTCAAAATAACCTCTTCAGAAAATTCACCTACTTTGAAATTTTTACCATCTATTTGATACTCATAAGAAATACCGACAACACTTTCATTCGTTACATTTTCATTGAGCATTACATACCCCAAAGTAGGATGAATGGTGATACTATTGGGTGGAATTTTTTTTGCATACACTCTTTCAAAATCTCTTCCTTGTACAAAACCTTTGTTAATTAAAACATCAACCGCATAACGCGGATTACGCAAATTGACATCACTCCTTAATTGTTGGTATAAAGTATTGTTGGCATTGTCTGGTGGAGCATTTCCGTTGATCAATGTTGCTATTCTATTGCGGTTATCGATGTCATTTCCGTTTTCTCCTAAATCGGCAAATGCAATAATTTGTCGCGTGTCTGCATTCACTGCATTTCTATTTGTAACCCAAGCCTCAACACGTAAAATGCGAACATTAGATTGTATAAAAGGTAGTTTTTTTAAAGCTTGATTGTATTGTTTTCTGAAATAATGTCCTAATAAAAAGTTTCTATTGTCTTCATAATCGCTTGCTTTTAACCGAATGTTTTGAGACATTGTGCCGTCGCTCAAATTGATCGTTTTTAATTTCGACGTTTGATAAGCTAATACAGATGATAAATTCAATCTGCCAAATTGTGTTTCTAATTTTACGCCAAATAATTCTCTTGGTCCACGTATAATTTCGCTCTTGGTTTGAAAAGAAGTTACGCCAACATCTACTTGTCGAATAATTTGATCTGGGTCGCCTTTATATCCAATACGAATTTGTTTCAATAAATTTTGTGACACGCCAGTTGAAAATATAGACGTATTAACACCTGAACCAGTAGGAGAACTGCTAGAAATCGCAGCCATATTACTCGCCACAGCCGTTGCCGCACTTACTCCGCCAACAACATATAAAGGGTTTTTTAAATCAAAATTATTCAGGTTACTAAAACCCACAGGCAATGCCAATTTTGTTCCTATCATAGAATTTAAATTGCCGTCGTATTTCAAATCTAACAACGGAGAAGTTGTTGAACGAAACGGTAAAGGCAAAGTGGGATTGTCGGTTGTAAAATTTTCTGCACCAATAATTAAATCAACAAATCCTTTGGGTTTGATATTTAAAAGTTGAGCCGAGTCAAATTCTTTAGTGGCTTTTTGAATTTCTTCTTTTGTGTTTTTCCATTGTTTTTTTCCTTCATCAGCTATCGCATTTCCTGCTTGCTTTATTTTCTTTTTCACTAGAGCACTATCTATTTTAGGCAAATTTTTCAGCATGCTATCAGCTTCTTTCAATGAGCGCGTAACAACATTGAATGTTTTTTTTCCTGTCTGTTTTAAGTCCTTTAGTCGTTGTTTATTCTCATCATATATTCTATTTAAATCTGTGCCAATAGCTTGCACGCCAAATATATTGTTGAACACAAAATTTTTAGCAGAGAAGCGAGGAATACCGCCGCGCTGACTTAAAAAAAGTAAAACATTGGACTTCTTTGTAAAATAATTTTGGTCTGCTTGTTTCGATGCAATGGCATTCACTTCTTTTTTACTCAACAAAAACGGATGCCGTACATTCTCATCACCAATTTGTTCTTGGGTAATAAAAGCCTGCATGCGTGGGCTGTATTCCAAACTTCTATTTATGATAGAAATGGGCGGCTCAGAATATTGAACAAAAGAATTTGTCATTGGCGTAGAAAAGAAATCTCCTCGCCTATCCGAAAAAGGATATTTCAAAGGTTTAGGAATGGTGTCTTCTACAATTTCATCTTCGTTCTCTTCTTGTTGTGTAGTTGTCTCCTCTGCTGTTTCTTGGGCATAACTTTGTTGTTGAACAACAAAAGCAAAAACAAAAAAGAAAAGAAAGAAAAAGTAAAAACGCCTCGCCGCCATTGGAATAAAAGATGAAAACCCAAAAATAATTTTTATTCATATTGACATCGCATTAACAGGCTTAAATAAACCTTAAAGTCAAATCAATTTTAAAGATGACCCTCGTTGATGCTAAAACAATACGCTTGTTGTTTTTCCTTTTATTTCTGAAAAAGGTATCGTTTTTGTTGTGCCTTGCCCATTACTCAAAATGGTTACATCAACTGTCTGGAGCAATTGTGTGGGGTCAGCAATAGAAAGTACTTTTCCATTTTTGAGCATCAACACACAAGGCTTATTCACTTGAACGGTTTTGTCTTGATGAGTAAATTTTCCAGCCTTGTAAAAAACAGCTTGATACATCTTCAATTCATCATGGTAAACAATTTGTTGCACATCTGTATTTGCAATAATTTTTATCGCATCAATCGAATATTTTTTTGCTGCATTTTCTGTTTCAATATTCGGCACAATAGCATAAGCATACGATTGACGAACAGGGGCAATTTGATGATCGAAGAATAAACTAAAAACAGGCAAAGTAACGCTATCAGTAGGCTCTGTGTTAGATACATTTGCAATTTGCGACAAGCGACCACTTTGATTAAAATGAGTGTATCTTACTTGATTAGGTTGGAGAAAAAAATACGCAATATTTTTATGCCTGATGTAATCAAGCGAAGAAGATGTGTCTGTGGTATTAAATGTTTTTTTAATTTCTTTTTTGTCATTTTTTATTTTATAAAAAACAGCGTCATCAGGAGTACTTAAACATTGATTGATGGTTGTGTATGTAGGCAGATTGCTGTTGTCGGTAATGTCGGCACCAAGAGCAACAACTTCTTTATCAAACATAAACCATGCTTTTTTTGCACGATTTGTTCCGTGTTCAAAGTCATAAGCAAATGCACCATACATATCATCTGAAACGCCCCCAACAAAATTTGTTTTGCCATAATTCACTCCCCATTGTTTTCTCGTTGATAAAAAAGTATCGGTTTGTTTGTACGTGGTACCAGGTATCATTGTCCAATTCCATACTGGCATAATATTATAGTACTCATCACCGGTAGTCATAATACAATTTGCACCAAGAGAAAAATAATGCGACTTTAAATTATCTCCGTTTCCAGCTTCTGCTTCTACTGTTCGTTTAGAAATTGCCCTCGTAGAAAAGAAGAAGTTTTTTCTTTGATGCTGCATATAATCGGCTGCCCAATAGTGTTTGTTTTTTTCTATTACGCCCTCTCCAGAAAGTGCGTTACCCTCTATTCGTGCTATCGCTTGTTCATATACACGAGCATTATTAGGGTCAATGTTTACCAGCATTTTTAGGATAGAATTGACATTGGCTTTCAAATTATTTTTTCTTACAATCCCTCGCCCCATGATACTAAAATCCCAATATTGACCACGTATTGAAGGTAACCACGTTTCACGAATGAATTGTAAAAACAAAACAAAATTTCCACTCCGTGTATTAAATCGGCTTTTTATATTTTTAAATAAATAGGCAAGTTGTAAAACGGCTCTAATCATTTCTGTTCCATATCCATGAATATACAATTGAGGTCCATGGTCTAAATAACAAAGGTCTTTCGTTATATTGGTAAGCAAACTGTCGCTCACTTTGGCAATAGTTTGCTGAATTAAATTTTCATCTTTTGTAAGAATCCCTCGATATAAATAATGCGTTGCAATATCAAGCATATTTGCACCACCTCCAGATGAAGTAATATCATTAATTTCTGTTGGTATAAAAAGCGTCATCAATTTTTTTTCATCTAATCCATTGTCTGGAATTTGGCGCATCAACGCAATAATGATGCCTATTTTTTTAGGGTAATCAATTTTGTGAAACCACCAATTCCAATGTTTCGTATTCGATATAAACCAATAATCCAAACCTTTTTGAATGGCTTTTTTATAGGCTTCACTATTAAAAGCCGCACTTTCTGTGTTCGAACAAACTTTGACCAATTCTAAAATACGCTCGATATGTTTATTCGTTACTTTCGGATCATGAGGCAATGTGCCATACATGATATCTACCCAACTCCCGTCTTCTTTTTGAGACATTAACCAAGATGCAATGGTAACTGCATCAACCGTAGATTTTTGATTTGCCTTTTGCAAGTCTTTTAACAAAGCATCAAAATCAATTGTAGTATTTTGTATTACATGAGCAGAGACAAAAAATGAGTTGCAAAAAATACACAACAGAATAAAAAATTGTCTAAGAAAAATGGAATCTTTCATACTAATGATGATTTAAAATGAAAATGGAAAGTATTAAAACTGCAAGTGAAAGCTAAACATAAAGGTATTAGCCGAATAAGATGCAGTTGGGCTTAATCGCCAGAAATAAGACACACGAAACAGATTGAAAATATTGTCTATTCCTGTTCCAATTTCTACTAAAGGTTTTTCTTGTAAGGTAGAAAGAACACGGTGATGTTGTTGCAATGCGTGTTTTTGATTTTGCTCTGAAAGCCCTCCTATCATAGCATTAACAAGCCAAATTTGCCGCCATTTTAATTTTTTGATATACGGAATAAAACGGAGTAAGCCCTTCCCCATACGATGTTCAAAATGAAGTTTGGCATAAGAGTCAGCAATAAATTCAAAGGGCTGCACAGTGTTAAACGTATGTTTAATATCATACATGGTTAAATTGGAAAAGGGTCTTTCTAAAACCATATAAGGAGCCGTTCCCCAATATTTTCCAGCATCTATAAAAAAAACAAAACTACCCCAAGGTTCTTTTTTTATTGTTTGTTGTAATTGCATTTGAACTTTTTGATAATCATATTGGCTACCAAAAATGCCTGCAACGCCTTGTGTAAAAGACGCTTTCACAATAGGATACTGCGACCCTAAACTAATTTGACGAAAATTATTTTCTATCCATTTTTCTAAATGACGATAACTCAATCCAATAGTAAAAGATGCATTTTTCATTTCATGCAATTTGTCTGGCACAAATTTTATTTTTTCATAATCAACATTCGTATTGTCACCATCATTTATCATCACGTCTTTTCTTACAATAGGGATAAATTGTTGATAGTCGATATGGCTATACAGACCTAAGCCATTCGGATAGATTTTTTCATAAGCCAACCTCGTTTGCATAATGTTATGCAACGAAAACTGTACACTCTTGCGTTTTAAAATATTCACAAATACATTGTCTTTAGAAACAATGCTCGGTTGATTGTCATAAAAACCAAGATCGACATTGTCGCTCCAAATCCAATTTACTTCAGACCAATAACGGTGGTTAAAAATGTATTTTAATACAATGCCTCCATTCCATAATTGTTGGCGAGAATTGAGAGTTGCAGCAAGATGAAAATTGAAATTTTTTGACAATTTTTCATTGTTCGCTAATTCTAAACGAATACGTGGACCGTTGTACGGATTGCGTCCAAGTATGCTCCACCATTTACCAATTTTAAATTTTCCTACATCTAAAAATCCTGATTGTAACAATTGCAAACCATTCACAAGACGAATAAAAAAAGGCATTTTAAAAAGCGTGTCAATGGTTGCATGGGCAAGGGTTTCTGATTTTGTTAATGGCTCATGTCGATTGGCATTCCAATATGTTTTGTCGTGTTGTTTTGCACTATCAAGCAAAACAATTTCTTCTGTACTTTGATTTTTTTGTAAGTGAACAAGAGCGGAATTTTTATCTATAGTAACATCTTTGTAAGTGGCAATGCGACGAACTAAAAAATCAAGTTTACTACCTTCTGTTGGTGCAACTTCTGCCACAAAACTAACCTTCTTCAAAAAGTATGTGCTGTCATTGATGGGCTGTAATTCCTGCATAAAATTTGCCTTATTGACAAAATTGATGTTCGCCTTATTGGTTAATCTCAAATTGATTTTTTGAATGGCATAGATAGAATCACGCACCCAACAATCTCCATCAAATACATTATCTGCAAATAATTTGGGAATAAATAAAAAGTGAATCAATCGCTGTTGTTGGACGTATTGCGTGTCTAAAATTTTAAAATTGTAATACACATCAGCCTGAGTTGAAAAAGGACTAATGAATTCTTTATTGAAAAAAGTGATTTGGTTTTCATAAAAATTCAAATTTTGATATGAGCCTCCTAATAATTTCAAAAAACTTTCGTTCTTAATTCCACTACTTAAAATGGCTTGTATTTCTTCTCTTTTTTGATAAGGATTTTTTTGATAAAATAATTTTGACAGCGTTTCTGTAATAAAAAATGGAAGCGTAGTTTTTCCAAATTCGCTTGAGTCTGTATTTTTCAAAAGGAATTTAACACTTTTCAAAAATTTACTTTTTTCTAATTGGTCTTTATTAATATCGTTCAAACTCAATTCTAATCGATTGTGCATATCATAAGTATAATAAGGCAAATGATTAAAATTGTTTTTGTCTTTATGCTTCACAATTTTACGCCACAACAAAAAAGATTTTGTAAATTTTGATTTCACAATAACCTCATGTTGCATCGTTGCCTTTTGTAATAAAATACGCAAAGCTTGTTTATTGATTACACTATCATTTTGTTGTACAAAAATTTGATAAGGCTGATAACCAACATAAGAAAATTGCAAAGTATCTCCTCCACTTGGAATCGTACTTCCAAAATCAAATGTTCCGTTTTGGTCAGCAATTTTGCCAATACCCGACTGCGTAAATTGGACTGGTGCAAACGAAATTGGTTCCAAATTGTCAGCGTCTAAAACAACTCCATGAATACGAGTTTGCTGACACACAGTAAATTGATTGACCGCCAAACAACAAATACAAAAAAGAAACAATCTAAAAACTACCATTCGCACAAAAACAAAAAATAAAACTTAAAATTAACGATGAATGGATTGATAAAAAGCCAGAATTTCTTCAGCATGTTGAGAGCTCTTCGGCTTAGAAATGATGTGTATAACAACGCCCTTTTCATCAATTAAAAAAGTCGTACGAATAATACCCATATAAGATTTTCCATACATTTTTTTTTCTCCATACACACCATAATCAGTAACAATTTTCTTGTCTTCATCAGCAAGCAAATGAAACGGCAGCTGAAATTTTTGTGCAAATTTTTGATGACTCTGCACATTGTCATTACTTACTCCAATCACAACAAAGCCTTGATCAATAAGGGTTTGATAGTTATCTTTTAAATTACAGGCTTGTTTTGTACACGTTGGTGTATTATCTTTAGGATAGAAAAAAAGGATAACTTTTTGTCCTAAAAATTGCTTCAATGTAATGACATGATTGTTTTGGTCTGTGGCTTTAAACGGTGGTGCTTTTTTATTCATCATAAGGCTAATTATTATTTCAATTTGATTTTATAGTTAATGAGTTTGTCTTCTACAATTTCCAATTCTTGCTTTGTTTGATAAATCCATTCTGGTTGAATTTTCAATTTGTAATCTCCTTTATCCCACTGCTTATTTTGATTGCGATCGCTAACGATATCCGTCTTATATTTATTAGGTTTTAATAAAGCAGTTGCAATGGTTTGGTTTGGAATAAGGGGTATTGTCGCTATCACTTCATCGCCGTTTTTAATTCTCAATAAAGGCTTGTGAATCGTTGTGTCGTTAAACTCAATGAGTGCTTTGCCGTAGGCTTTAATCGGCTGAATTTGCATTTTTAGTGTGTCATCTTTTTGCATATCAAGCGAAGAGTCTCTAATGAATTTCTTTTGAATAATAAGGTTGTAATGTTCGTCTGCCTCCCATTTAAAATTGCACAGTAACGTATTCGTTATTGTATCATATTTCAAAAAAGATTCCATGGCATCGCAAGTTTCAAAAGCCGTATCACAAAGCAAAATTTTTGTCAAATCCCAAGATTGAATTGATGTATTAAAAGTGAGTTTTAAAGGCGTTTCTAAATCCATTTTTTGCCCATTCAAATTACTTGTATAACGGGCGATTTTTTTTCCGTTTTTCATGGCAATTTGTTCTTTCTTTTTGTCAATTTTTTTTTCAGCAAATACACGCAGTAAAAAAGAGGAGTCTTGATGAATTGGTTGTATCGGTTGATCTAAAAATGCAAACTTCAATTGCGAATTGGTATAAGATCCAACAGATTCTGCATTTTCTAAAGCAAATAATAAATAAGGTTGTGGCTTTAGATGCGTGAATAAAAATTCGCCTTTAGCATTTGGTTTTGTAATGTAATTTGGTTTTTGTTTGATGGCAACAGAATCGTTAATCGTGGCATATAAAATGATAGAAGTCAAGGTGTCGATTTCATTTGTTTCAGCATTTATAATCTTACCATGTAATGAAAAAGTATCTATTGTACGTCCTGTAGAAAAAATCCACTCTACATTTTCTATTGCATTGCCTTCATTCAAATCTTGGATATAATTTTTAAAATCAAGCTTGTATGTTGTTTGAGGCTTGATAGAATCTAAGCCTATGGTAATTTTTCTTTTATTAAAAAACACTTTCAGCGGAGTTTGAAAAGATGGATTGATAACAATTTTTGAAGGGTCTCTAATGTTAACAAATTCACTACAAACCATTGAGAATTTTTTCGTACCAAGAGGAACATTTGTTTGCTTTTGTTGAATATTTGTTTTAACAATATAGGGAAGCGTGGTGTCTTTAGAACCACCTTGAATAGACCCTGGAACGCCACAATGCATCAAAGAAAAACACATCAAAAGAACACACAAACAAGTTAGAATAAAACAAAAAAATGACTTCATAAATGGCAGTTACTTAAACAATTATTTTTTTAAAACAGGTTTTAGAATTGGAACACCTTGTGGGTTGAATTGTAATGGCGTAGCGGTTGGCACTTCGCCATTGGGTAATACATAATCAAATACTTTAAGAATAAAGTGCCACTTGCCATTTTGCCATTCAAAGCCTTGATATTCACCATCAATTTGATAACTGTATTTTTTTGTTTTCAAACCTTCATCATAAGGCACAAGTGCATCAAACAAAATTTTATTTAACTCGTCGTCATATTTTAAACTCACACTAAAACTTTTGTTGTACTCAATAAAAAAACGCTTGTGTTGTTTTCTCACTTGTTGTTTCTCTAAAATTGTCGGGTCGTCTTTGGCATATTTTTGTTTAGAAAAATCAAAATAATCACCACCAAAAATGGGCTTACAATTTTCATCAAACGAAAGAATATCAATCCATTTTTTATTACTCAATACCGTGTTTTCATCTAATCCAAGGAGTGTATAAATTTTATGCCCTTTATGATCAAAATTGGTCAATACATCATAATATAAAGCACCAATCCAGGACGTATTTGTCGTAATGGTATCTATACTATTTGGAATGTCTTGAGAGCGATCTAAAAGCGGATAAAATAGAGCATCACCAGCTTGTGTTTTTAACTGTACAACACCTTGTTGAAAAACAGTCATGCCATTAAGTGAATATTGCCAAGTAAAGATTCTAAATAACGAATCATCAGGATACACAAGGTAAAGATAGTCTTGCAGCTTTGTGAAAGGAAAGTAAAACGACATTTTTGTTTTCATTAAGCCTGCCATTTTTTTGATGAACAAACTATCATAATACTTAATGCGAGACGGTTGCGTGTCGGTTTGAAAAATATTGATATAAGCAAGCAAAGAATCCTCCTCTCGAGAAAAACAGAGCGAATCTTCATGTGATAGTGCAATCGTGTCTTTTTCTAATTGTATCTTTAAATAAGCACATTGAATATTCTTATTTTTCTTATTGATGTCTTGCTTTATTTTTTCATATTTTTTAGGCTTTAAGCGAAATAGATTTTGTTTTTTTTTAGGCACAGCCGAAAATCCCTCGAACGAAAAAAACAAAAAAAGAAACACTAAAAATAGGGTCGTGTAGTGCATTATTTTGATTTTTTATATTGATTCAAAAAGTGATCCAGTGCGTCAGACATCGATTTAAAAATGCCTTGCGGTGTCTGAATATTAACTTGCAAGCCAACGTGTTCGGCTTCTTTTATTGCGTTATGACCATGCACGCCAATCAAGCAGTCTTTCTGTTGATATTTTGGAAAATTATCAAACAGACTTCTCACACCTCCTTTAGTAAAAAAACAAATCATATCATATTGCTTGGTTTTAAAAATCGGTTTCAAATCATTACTCAACACCTTATACATATAAGCAATTTTATAGTCAATAGAATGTTCATTTAATAACATCAAGGATTCGTTATATTCAATATTGGAATAAGGGAAGAGAAATTTATTGTCTTTATGTTGGGTTGCTATAAGGAGGCAAAGTTCTACCATATTGTCATTGACAAAAAATATTTTTCGCTTTCTATAAGTAATAAAATTTTGTAAAAACAAAGCCACAGATTCTGACATACAAAAATATTTTGTCTCATCTTGAATCGGCAAACGCAATTCTTTGCGAATACGAAAATAATGCTCTACGGCGTTGCGACTACTCAATATGACCGCATTGTAATTTTGTAAATTAATTCGTTGATCACGAAAAACCTTTCCTGTAATGCCTTCTACACGAATGAAGGAATGAAAATCAATTTCTATGTTATGTTTTTTCGCAATTTCAAAGTAAGGCGACTTTTCACTTTCTGGCTTTGGTTGAGAAATCAAAATTCGTTTAATTATTTTTTGCTCTTTGCCCTTCAAATCTTTTTTTGTATTGACAGATTTTTTTTTCGGGGTATTCTTTTTTGTTACTACAAGCGTCTTTTTTGATAAGGGCTTTTTCGTTGAACCTTTTTTCGCCCTGTTTATTGTTTTGTTTACTAGCATAAGCATCAATGAAAAACACAAAAGATAAAATGAAAATAACGTTGATACTTCGGTTGCAGATTTTATATTCGTTTGCTATGCAAAAACCCCAAATTTAAATTTTTACACCTAAAAATAATTTTAATATATGCTTATTCCCAAGTCCCTCATCAAACGCTCAACGCTCTTTGCTTTATCTTGTTTTTTAACTGTTTTTGTTTATGGACAAAAACTTTTCAATGCAAAAATTGTATGGAGTAAACAAAAAGCCGTATGTTATTTTTTAGTAAAAGATGCTGAAATTTGGGCAATGGATTTAATCGACAATTCTACCGTGCTCGTTCTTGATATTAAAAAGTTAGAGACGGACAAAATAATCAATATTGAAAGTTTTGATTTTTCTGAAAACGAACAAAAAATATTGTTGTTCTGCAATGGCAAACGCAAATGGAGGCACAAGACACAAGGCGATTATTTTGTCTATGAAGTATTAAATCAAAATGTACATCAAATAGGAAAAACACTCCAAAAAACACTCTCATTTGCGAAATTTTCTCCAGATGGAAATCTGGTTGCTTACATTATGCAAAACAATATTTATGTAGAAAATTTGAATACAAAAATCACGAAACAACTCACAAATACCGGCAGTGAAAAAGTTTCTAATGGCACATTTGATTGGTCGTATGAAGAAGAGTTTAGTTGTAAAGACGGGTTTCGTTGGAGTTACGATGGACAACACATTGCATTTTGGAATATTGACGCAAGTGCTATACCTTATTTTACGATGCTTAATAATACAGATTCTACCTACCCAAGTGCCATTTCTTTTCCTTATCCAAAAGTAAATTATGCCATACCAAAAGTAAAAATTGGCATCGTTGATTTAACAGGGCAACGTTTCAGCTGGTTGAATTTCAGCATTGCTAATGACAGTTTTTACGCGCCTCGCATGGATTGGTATCCAAATGAAAAGAAACTCATTTGCCAATATCTCAATCGTCAACAAAACAAATCGAAGCTCTACAGTTACAATTTTTTATACAAAAAAACAGACCTCATACTGTCTGAAAAAGATACCATGTTTATGGAAACAAAATCAAATTGGAAACATGATGATATGAAAGGTTGGGAATGGGTTGATAGTAGCGGCGCTTTTTTATGGATGTCAGAAAAAAATGGTTTTAGGAGTATTTATTTAGTCAATCAAAAGGGTGAAGACACTTTGGTTACAAATGAAAATTTTGATGTTATGGAATTGTTGTACATCGACAAAATCAATCGCGAGGTTTATTTTTCAGCATCTCCTAATAATAGCACACAAAAATATTTGTATAAAAAATCATACAAAAACCTGAATGAGAAAGCACAACTTTTGACCCCTGAAAGATTTAAAGGAAAAAATAGCTACCAAATTTCACCAGATGGAAAATATGCGATTCATAGTTTCACAAATTATTATACACCAGAAATCAAATCTCTCATTCAACTAAAAACACACACCATTGTATTAGAAGAAAAAAACACAACCGCCTATTTAGACTCTTGTTCAAAAACCCCTCTTGTTCAAAAAATCAAGTTCATTAAAATTCCTTATCCAACATACCAAACAGAATTAGACGCATTTATTGTGTATCCCGACAGCTTTAGAGAAAGCAAAAAATATCCTGTTCTATTTTACGTTTATGGCGAACCTGCTTCGCAAATTGTTGTTGATGCCTACAAAAATCATTTTTCTCTGTACAAAGGAAAGCAAGAATACATATATGTTGGCATCGATAATAGAGGTGCACCTCAACCCAAAGGAAGAGCATTTAGAAAAGCGATTTATGGAAAAATTGGAATTGTAAACGTAGAAGATCAAGTCTATGGTGCAAAAGAAATTTTAAAATATCCCTATATAGACACTTCAAGAGTTGGCGTGTGGGGTTGGAGTGGAGGAGGTTCTTTATCACTCAATTTAATTTTACAATATCCTTCTATTTACAAAACTGCAGTTTCTATCGCCCCTGTAACAGATTTAAAATTGTATGACAATATTTATGAAGAACGCTACATGAATTTATTAGATAGTAACGCAACAAATTATGTAAAAGGTTCGGCAATTAATTATGCCAAAAATTTACAAGGCAATTTATTACTCATTCATGGCACAGGAGATGACAATGTACATTTTCAAAACACAGAAGTAATGGTGAATGAGTTTATCAAATACAACAAGAAATTTAACTTGATGATTTACCCCAATCGGTCGCATGGAATTTATGAAGGCGAAAACACAACAAAACATTTGCAACAAACAGTAACCGATTTTTTAGATGAAAAATTGTTTTATTCAAAATAAAATTCGTTTTAAATTTTTGGTCTCCAGCTTCACCATTTGATGAAGCCAAGTTGCGGCGCTCCGTTCATCGCCTCCCTTTCTATGAATCCTTCCACTCGCTTGCTTTTGAACGCAAACCATTCCACTCCCTATAAGACGTTAGGCGTGTTTTTTTTATCGCCACGCCAAGTAAAAAGACATAGCAGGTAAGAAGTTATTTCTTCAAAGCAATAATGACTAATAAAATTGTCATCGCAATACCAATCACCCAATAAACAATTTTAATTTCGTTTTTCATGCCATCAAATTTTTGATTCTGCAATTTGATTTCATTGATGACTTCTTTCATATCGTGTTCAATTTTATGTTCAATAATATTCAAAACAGCCTCTCTGTGGCTTTCTGGAATTCGGCTTACCCCTTTTGCTAATTCGTTCAGTTGCATGGCAGGCTAATCGTTTTTCAGGAAAAGTAAAAAATTATTTCTTCAAAGCGATAATGGCTAATAAAATTGTCATCGCAATACCGATAACCCAATAAACAATTTTAATTTCGTTTTTGAGACTTTGAGTTTGCATATCAAATTTTTGATTTTGGCTTTCTATTTTTGCAATCACTTCTTTCATATCTGTTTCAATTTTAGTGTCAATGAGATTGAGTATAGCATCTCGCTGTTGCTCAATAATTTTATTTGCTTCGTGGCTTGTAGGTTGGAGTTTCACATTGCAAGTATAAAAAAATTTTATCGCCACGTCAGGTATTTACACCTGACGGTTAGGGCTTTTGGGGTGCTTGATAATAACACCAAGCACGGCAGAAAATTTTATGTCAAAATTTTCAGTTCTTTTATCTTGTAAAAATTTTTGTCTAAAGTATAAAAATCATAGTATATGGAAGAAGCGCAATAATGGCATCGGGTAATTTTAATTTATAGAATTCTTTGCAAAACCTATTGTAAAGAAATAAAATAATTTTGTAAGAAAAAATATTGTATGAAAAAAGCGATGACCTTTTCAGATGTTTTATTGTTTAGTAACCCGAATAGAAAGCGGAGTAAAACGTACTACAA
>JAVKMO010000019.1:0-2411 GCA_031539345.1 Chitinophagales bacterium
ACCATTGATGAGGGATATATTTCGGGTTATTTTTATAAAGGCAAAGAGGCTTTTTTTATAGAACCTTTAATGGTTTTTGTACACGGTGCGCCTGCTGATTTATTCGTGGCCTATAAGAGAGAAGACATTATTCCTCGAGAAGTTTTATGCCCTGTAGAGGACGATAAAAAAAAAGTAGAAGAAAATGTAACTAATACCATGATGTTAAGGTTGCCCACTTTGGGTACACATGCAAATGCAAGTACGAATACAAATTTCATTCAAACCGTTACGCCCCCAACTATGGCACTGTCAGAGGCGTCCACTGGCAATGGTTGTACAAAGGTAAACTTAGCAATAGTAACCCCTTACGACATGTTTGCCTATTATGGTTCTGTCAATGCTATAAGGGATAGAATAGCCTCTATTATTGCAGCAACAAATACAGACTATGATGATGACTTTAATAAGGTGATAGAATTTACAATAAAAACCTTTGTCATTACTACAAGTCCCCAATCAAAGATAGATAGCCTTATCGGAGATACTGCCACAACGACAGGAAATACAGTAAGTGCTCTGAGCAATTTCAAGAATCAGGGTGGTTATGGTAGTGCCACTTTTGATGTAATGCAACTGTTTTTGCGTAGACGTTTTCGTTCTCCTCAGAATTCCACTTTAGGCGTTGCAGGTTTGGGACAGTTATGCACACAAGGAGGTGCTTATAATATCCAAATAGATGGGAATTCTTTAGATGTACAGCGAATTATTTTCAGTCATGAGCTTGGTCATAACTTTGGGTGTGAACATACAGGTGGTGGCATAATGAGTCCTTTTGTGGCATACGGGTCTTTGGAATGGCATCCTCTATCGGTACTGGCTATCAATAACAAAGAGGCGTCTGCACATTGTAATTTAAGTCTCTATTCTTTGGCGGGAACGGCAGTGCCCAATTTTGAAATTGTATCCACCTACTGCGTTGATCAAATTGTGCGACTGAAAAGTGATAGTGCAAAGAACCCTACAAGTTTTGCTTGGAGCATACCCAATGGCTCTACAACCAGTGGCAATGCAAGAAGTATTCAAACAAGTTTTTCAGCTCCAGGAGATTATCTTGTAACCCATACGGTTGGCAATAACGTTGCTTGTGCAAATGGTGACATGAGCGCAGCCTTTTCTAAAACTAAAAAACTGAGAGTCATCAATTTTAGAAATAAAACTTATCCCTCAAATTTCACCTCAGCATATACGGTGAGTGCAGCTGGCACTTCTTTTGGATTTGGTATTATGAACGTAACCTTATTAGACATTAATAATAGTACCGGAGATAATTCTCCTACGACCGGGAATGATGCTGCCGTTTATTTAGATTTTACATGTAGGAAATTTACACGCATTCCTGCAGGCACAACAAGTGCAACCATCAGTGTATCAACAGGAGTGCAAAATGAAAGTGGTAATGCATGGATAGATTGGAATAATGACGGCATATTTGATAATGCAACAGAAAGAATATTATCGTCTTCAGCAGGTTCTAATAAAACCCATACTGCCACTTTTACTATTCCCTCCACTGCTGTAAAAAACCAAATGCTTACTCTGCGGGTTGTAGATAAACTATCTTCATTAGCTGCCAATGCCATATCGAATACTGCTATTGGACAAGTGGAAGATTATGGGGTTATTCTTTCAGACAATTGTGCAGGCGTAGTCCCTACAATCACGGCAAGTGCTTCAACAACATTTTGTGAAGGCGATAGCGTTACGCTCACTTCTTCTGCTGCAATGGGAAACGTTTGGTCAACAGGAGAAACGACACAGTCAATTACAGTAAATACAAGCGGTACTTATTTTGTAAGCGTAACCAATGCAAGTGCTTGCACCGCCATCTCTTCTACAACGACAGTAACAGTACATCCTCAAACAAGAAAACCAAGCATTAGTGCCGATATGCCACTTGTTGTGTGTCCAAGTGGAAGTGTAAAATTATATTCTTCATCTTCTACAAGTTATTTATGGTCTAATGGGGGCACTTCACAAACGACAAATATTACAGCAAGTGGAAAATATGCGGTTACAACAACCGATGGAAACGGTTGCCAAGCAACCTCCGATAGTGTAACCATAACGACAGGTGCAAATGTAACGCCGAGCGTCAGTATTTTTGCAAGCAGTACAACAATTTCTACAGGCACTAACGTAACGTTTACGGCAATGCCAACTAATGGAGGAACAACACCAAGCTATCAATGGAAATTAAACAACGTGAACGTGGGAACAAACAGTAGCACTTATAGAATTCTTTGCAAAACCTATTGTAAAGAAATAAAATAATTTTGTAAGAAAAAATATTGTATGAAAAAAGCGATGACCTTTTCAGATGTTTTATTGTTTAGTAACCCGAATAGAAAGCGGAGTAAAACGTACTACAA
>JAVKMO010000020.1:0-33328 GCA_031539345.1 Chitinophagales bacterium
AAAACAAGCAAACCCATTCAAACAACAAAAAATAAACAGTAATTCATGCTTATGATCATGCTTTTTAAAACGAAAATCCTCAAAACAACCTAATTTAAAAAGCACCTAACCAAGAAATGGCTTTTGCAAAGGGTTCTATAAAGTAGAACCTATTCAAAAAGATTTTATTTTGTCTGTTATCATTCACACGAATATTTTGCGAATGACTTTAATGTTCACAATAAATAAACTGTTTTTATATGAATAAATTTATTTTGATGTGTGCCTTATTGACTACATTTTTAGGGTGCAAAAAAAATGATTTTCTAATTGCAAATTGGAACTATCCTTCTAATCTGCCTCGTGATAAAGACTTAATGGGAGTATGGTATGACGTAAGAGTTTTTTATATACAAGATGCGTTATTTTATAATACCCCTCAAGCCTGTACAAAAGATATATTTTATGAAGATGGGCGGTGTGACGCGATAAGCTACGATACACTTAAAAAAGATTTTGTAGGTTTTAATGCAGGAAAGCCTGGCAATGTGCAGTTATTATATTGGAGTGCTGAAAACAATCAATATACAATTTATGATGTAGAAATTTCATCAGGTGATAATCCGAATGAACCCCACAAAAACGTCAATACGTATTATTTTTCTCCCACAAAAGACAGTTTGTATATTACTGATTATCACCCCAATAGCTATGTGGGTGATTATAGCCGACCGCCTGATAAAGTACGGAAGAGACCGTTTTAATGTTCACAATAAATAAAACAGAATATTTGTTTTGTTTGCACATTGATGAGTTGAATCCTGCTAATCATTTTTCATCAATGAACACAAAACAGTGTGCTGACAATACCATCGCAATGCAATTTTCCTGCATTAGTGAGTTGAATTTTTTCCTCATTAAAACTGTAATATGTTTTATTGATTGTTGCTAATTGCTGGAAAAAATAATCGCTATATTGTTTGCCCAATTGTTGTTCTAAAACAAGCAAAGAAAGCCCTTGAGACTGCCTCAAATTGAGCATCACAAATTCATTATAGAGTGCATTGGTAGTCAAAATTTCTTGTTCAAACGGCACAAGCCCCTTTTCTATAGAAGACATATAAAGCATATTGTTTTTGGTGTTCCATTGCCTTATTGGCCCGTTTAAAGAATGTGCAGAAGGTCCAATGCCAAGATAAGATTGACCGCTCCAATAATGTGAATTATGCAGGCTATGATGACGAGGCAACGCGTAATTTGAAATTTCATACTGCTCATAATTGTGTTGCGTTAAAAACTGATTGATGTATAAAAATTCTTCAGCTTGTTGCTCATTGTCAACTTGTTGAATGAGTTTCTTTTTTGTCAATTTTGATAACAGGGTATGCGGTTCTACAGTTAAACTATAACAAGAAATATGAGGAACTTGATGGGCAATTAAAATGTCTAAATTTTGTTGTATGGTTTGTATTGTGCCGGTGGGGATACCAAAAATAAGGTCAGCCGAAAAATTCGTTACGCCATTTTTTTTTAATAAAGTTAGGCTATGCAAAGCTTGTTCGACATTATGCGAGCGTTGCAAATAAACCAAATCAGGTTCAAAGAATGACTGTATGCCAACGCTATAACGGTTGATGCCAGCACTTTTCCATGCGTCTATTTTTTCTTGGCTTACGTCGTTGGGGTTAATTTCAATCGTAATCTCTACTTGTGGCGATACAATAAAATGTTGCTTGATGGCTTTAAGTAAAGCATCAATATCTGTAGCGTCTAAAATACTCGGCGTTCCTCCACCAAAATAAATACTACGAATGTGTGTATGTGGTTGAAAAAAATGTTGTTGTAAAACAATTTCTTGTGCCAATGCGTTGACCATTTTGTGTTTGTAATGCAACGAAGTCGTAAAATGAAAATTACAATAGTTGCAAGCCGTTTTACAAAAAGGAATATGAATATAAATGGACGACATGAGCCAAAATAGGTACAAAAAAATGAATATGCTTGTGCGTTGACGAACGATAAGCAAACGCTTTTCTTATTGTTTTTGCGTGTCTTTTAAAAGCAGACTTTTAAATTCTTTAGAGGCTTTAAAAAAAGGGATTTTTTTCTCGGGCAATTCAATTTCGATATTTTTTTTGACAATACGGGCTTTTTTAGCGGCACGTGTTTTGGTCATAAAAGTGCCAAACCCACGAATGGAAACAAGTTGGTCTTGGCTCACTGTTTTTTTTATTTCTCTAAACGCATTTTCTAATATAATCAATACGTCTATTTTTTTCATGCCTGTATTTGTTGATATGATATTGACTAAATCAATCTTTCTCATAGTATATTAAAATTAAAAAAGCCCAAAACTAAGAATAGATTTGGGCAAAGAATAAAGATAAAAGTGATTATTTTTTGGCTTCAGCTTTTTTTGCTTCGGCAGCTGGTGCGGCTTTTGCGGCGGCTGGAGCAGCTTTAGCAGCAGCTTTTTCTTCTTGTTTCAATTGACGTGTTAAGACAACAGAAGCTAAAGGAATTCTTTTTGCATTTAAGATTTCTAAATTTTCAATATTAATATCTTCTACGCGAATATTTTTATTGAGTTCTAAACTTTGAATATTGATTTCAATGTTTTCTCTTAAATGTTGAGGCAAGGTTTTTACTTTTAAAGACTTCATTTTAATCAATAATTTTCCGCCTGCTTTTACCCCTGCTGGTGTGCCTACATATTTTATAGGAATGTTAACAGATACTTTTTTATCTGCAACAAGTTCTAAAAAATCAACGTGAATCAATTCGTCTGTAATTCTGTCGAATTGCAAATCTTTTAATACGCAAGAATAGTTTTTACCATTGATGCTAATTTTTGCTTGCTGAAATTCTGGCGTATAAACTAAAGATTTAAACGCTGCACGGCCTGCAACAAAGTTTATGGTTGTTTCGCCACCATAAATAACGCAAGGCACTTTTTCCTCAGAGCGTAATTGACGAGCTACTTGTTTGCCAAATTCGGTCCTGATTTGTCCTTCAATTGAAATTGATTTCATTTGTTGTGTATTTGTTTTATATGAATAAAGATGTTGATGGGTAAGAAATTATTGTTTAGCAAATTTTCGTGGCACGAATTTAAATAAATTGGTGATACTCTTGTTTTGATTTGCATTTTTCATGGCTTGAGAAAAAACATCGGCAACAGACAGCACTTTTATTTTATCACATTTCTGTTCCACGGGTATCGTGTCACAAACAATCAATTCTTTCAATACACTATTTTGAATGTTGTCATATGCAGGACCGCTTAATACAGGGTGAGTACACATCGCACGAACAGATAAGGCTCCTTTTTCCATAATTTTCGCAGAACTTTTTACCAAAGAGCCTCCAGTATCACAAATGTCATCAATTAAAATGACATGCTTGTCTTTGACTTCTCCAATCACGGTCATGCTTGCAATTTCGTTTGCTTTTTTTCTTTGCTTATCGCAAATAACCATATCAACACCGAAATAAGCCGATATTTCTCGCACACGATTCGCACTACCAATGTCTGGAGAAGCAAAGATAAAGTTCTCTAATTTTAAGCCTTCAATAAAAGGAATAAATACGGCAGAACTGTCTAAATGGTCAACAGGAATATCAAAAAAACCTTGAATTTGTGGGGCATGCAAGTCCATTGTAATCACTCTATTTGCACCAGCAATGGTCAATAAATTTGCAATCAATTTAGACCCAATGGCAACGCGCGGTCGGTCTTTTCTGTCTTGCCTCGCAAAACCAAAATAAGGAATGACAGCGGTGATATAACCTGCAGACGCACGTTTTGCGGCATCTATCATCAATAATAATTCTAATAAATTGTCAGCAGGTGCAAATGTACTTTGCACTAAAAAAACATAGTCTCCTCGAATACTTTCATTAAAAACGGGTTGAAATTCCCCATCGCTAAATTTTTGGGTATTAAACTCACCTAATTTTTGTCCATAAGCATGGGCGATTTTTTCGGCTAAATACGTGGAAGAAGTTGCGGAGAAAATTTTGACTTGGGACATAAGAATATTTTTCGGCGAATTAAAAAAAAATACACCGAATACACTTAGTAGAATATCCCCATTTTTGATGTTACAAAGTTAGAGAATGAAATAACTGGTTTTTTGTATGATGAACAGTAAATGACTATCATCGCCATTGAATAAAAATAACACAAATCAAAACCCATGAACTTAAAACAAAAAGAAAAATATCAAGTGTTAATTGATTATTTTTCTGCTGAAATGCCTAACCCCGAAACGGAATTAATTTATGACAATGATTATCAATTATTAGTTGCCGTCATTCTTTCTGCCCAATGCACAGACAAAAGAATTAACCTTGTAACGCCAAGGTTATTTGACAATTTTCCCAATACAAAAACATTGTCTCAAGCAAGCCAAGAAGAAGTATTTGAACTCATCAGAAGCGTTTCTTATCCAAACAATAAAGCAAAGCATTTAATTCAAATGGCACAACGTGTTGAAAGTGTTTTTGAGGGACAAATTCCAAGCACGGTCGAAGACTTGGTAACACTGTCAGGCGTAGGTAGAAAAACGGCCAACGTCATTACATCTGTATTATACGAACAACCGAATATGGCGGTTGATACACATGTTTATCGTTTGTCTCATCGTTTGGGCTTAGTCAAAAAAACGGCACGCACTCCCCTCTTAGTCGAAAAAGAATTGATACGACATTTTCCACAAGAGTTGATACACAAAGCCCACCATTGGCTTATCTTACACGGGCGTTATGTTTGCAAAGCAAAAAAACCGAATTGTAATGCGTGTGGATTAAAGACAAATTGCCAATATTTCAAAACCATTTAACGCACTTTTACACAGCCTACTTAAAAAGAAGAAATAAGGCTTTAAAACTTTTATATTCGACACATTCTCAGTTAAAAAAAATACTTTATGCAACACAACAATCATTTAAAAAGAAGCATCGTTTTTCTTATTATTTCTATTTTAATTTTATCTCTTTACCGGGTTATTCCTTTTCGTTCTCCAGGTTTTGCTCCACAACTTGCACTGTCTCTATTTGCGGGTTTTCTTTTTTCTACAAACAGAAAAATAATGTTTGTAATTCCTTTAGTGTCTTTATTTTTATCTGATTGTATTTATCAAGGATTATACGCTTTAGGCACAACGAGTATCGTTGGTTTTTATGGATACGAACAATTCATCAATTATATATTAATTGCGTCAGTCGCTTTATTTGGGCGAGTAAATAAAATGCCATCACAATTGAATTGGTTATCAAAAGGCGTATTGGGAGCAACATTTTATTACGTTCTATCAAACACAATTGTATGGATAAGTTTTGGTGGTTATAGCAGACCTCATACATTCAGTGGATATGTACAATGTATGACTGATGCGGTTCCTTTTTATATCAATAGTTTATTTGCAACCGCCGTGTTTAGTTTGATTTTATTATGGAGTTACAACAAAATAAATTCTTTCTCAAAACCACAAACTGTATAACATTTTTTTATTTTCATCAATTGATTTTTGAATGTCGATTCTTGTCCAAAACATCGTAAAAAAATATGGCGAACAGATAGCTGTTGATGACATTAGCTTTTCATTGCCAGAAAAAAAAATCATTGGTTTTTTAGGACCTAATGGTGCAGGAAAATCAACAACGATGAAGATGCTCAATGGGTTTTTAACTCCTGATGAAGGCACAATTTTTGTTGCCGGAATTAGTGTCAACACCTACCCTCTACAAGCACAAAAAAAGATTGGTTATTTGCCTGAACACAATCCTTTATATGTTGATTTTTATATCAGCGAATATTTAGAAATTATCGCCAACATACATGGCGTTCGACAAGCGAAAAAGAAGATTGAAGAAGTGATGCATCAAGTAGGATTAACCCCAGAACGGAATAAAAAAATCAATCAATTGTCAAAAGGATATCGCCAACGTGTTGGCATTGCATCAGTATTATTACACGACCCAGAAGTGTTAATTTTAGATGAACCAACATCAGGATTAGACCCGAACCAAGTTGCAGAAATCAGAGGCTTATTGAAACAATTAAGTAGCACAAAAACAATTTTGTTTTCTACACATATTTTACAAGAAGCAGAATCACTTTGTCAAGAATTAATCATCATCAATAAAGGGAAAATTCTTGCCCACAATAGCCTTCAAGCGATACAAAGAGAATACTCATCTGCTGTTATTATTGCTCAGTTTCAAAAAGAAGTACAAAGAGAAGACTTTCAACTTATAGAAAAAAAATGTTCAAAAATTACAAAAAAAAATAGTGCGTGGCATATTGAAACACAACACAAAGACGATATCAAAAAAGCAATCATTCAACTTGCACATCAGAATCAATGGGGCTTAGAAAGTATTTTTGATGAACAAAATTCTTTAGAACATATTTTTTCAAATCTTACAACAAGCGCATCAGCCTAATGATTGTGTTTTAATTTTCTCTTTTTTTTATATGTCTCCACAACAACTCATAGAACGCTTAGATGCGATTAAAACCCAATACAGCAAGGACAGGGCAACAGAAAAATTTCAACTATTAAATGAACTTGCTCAAGCAGACTGGACTAAAATTAAAGTGATTCCAACCTTGCACGATATGCTTTTGTTTTTAAAAGTATATGCAGATAATGAGTCCGTTTATCATCAAGCAAATCACAACTTAAAACTCTTGAGTGATACCATTTTGCAATTACACCAAAAACAAAAACAACTTAACACACTCAACAATACGGGCATTGCACACACAAGCATAGAAGCTGCATATAATTTTGACATTTTAAGAGTGATGATAGAGAAGTATATTTTCTTCTTGGAATTTGATTCTTTTGGTGCCGATGATGAAACGCTATTCAATACGTTTCAACTGATTGTAAGCGAAGGGGAACAAGTGGCTTTTACGGATGATACATTTGATATACAAACTTGGATTAAACAAAGTTTATCATCAAACGCCAAAGATAAATTGGCACAAATTATTCAATTGATAGAAAATAGTACGAACAATGAAAGAATGAAAACGCACTTTTTTCAAAATTTGCAACTCTTTGTACGCATCAATTTGAATGACCATTTTTCTCGCACATTTTTAACAACTCCTTTTTCATTCGACTATTTTTACACACCAACAACAGGCTTAGAAAAACATATTGATTTTAAAGAACTGATTAGAAAACCCTTGCAAGAGCCGCTTGTTCTTTTACGAGAACAAAAACAACAATTGATTGATGTTGCTCAAACACAATTGTTTTGTTTGCTTAGAGAATTAGATGCGATTACGTATGCCGAAGACCACAGCGTAGAAGTATTGCCTTTAGAAAGAGGTTTGTATATCTGTCTCTACTATCAAAAAATTCACAAAAGAAATTTAGTTGAAAGCCTCATTGGATATACGATTTTAAAAAACGGAGTTTCTATTTCTTACGGTGCTTTCTGGATTTTAGGCTATACAGCAAAAGTGGCGTTTAATATTTTTGAAGCCTTTCGTGGTGGCGAGTCTCAATTTATTTTTAGTCAAATTATACGCATATTAGTTCAACATTATCACGTCAATCGCTTGATTGTTGAACCGTATCAATTTGGAAAAAACAATGAAGAGGCGATTCTTTCTGGTGCCTTTTGGTTTTACTACAAACTTGGATTTAGACCAACAGACATCGAATTGGCACACCTTGCCTCAAAAGAGCAACAAAAAATAACAAAGACAAAATCATATAAAACATCGACAAATGTTTTAGAACAATTGGCGGAAGCCAATTTAGAATTGAGCCTTGCTTCAAGCTCCGTTCCGTCTATCAATCCAACAGACGTATCACTTTATATCGGCTATTTAATTGAACAACAATTCAACGGCAGTCGGCAGCAATTAGAAAATAAAATGAGTAAAGAATTATTAGATGCTTTAGAAATTAGAATACTGTCCTCTGCGGCATCATTAACAGAAACTGAATCATTTAAAAAAACAAGCGTGCTGTTTTATGATATGATAGCAGAAATAAAAACATGGAGTGATACTGATAAAACGGCTTTGTTTCATTTAATGAAAATTAAACTTGCTGGCAATGAAAGAGAGTTTATTCTCAAATTTCAGCAACACAAAGTTTTGCAATATGCTTTGTTTGATATGCTCCAAAAAAGACCGAAAAATTAAGCAAGGGGGCATATAGCCACAAAACCAAATCGATTGTAAGGCGATTTGAATGACATTAAAAATCAGAAAAACTATCGCCCGCAAATCATGCAATTGCTTGAGTCAAATCAATTGCATTCTGAACATCATGCGTGCCAATTTTTGTTCTACACAAAGAAGACAAATAGGCACCACAACCCAATTGTTGTCCAAAATCGTTTGCTAAACTTCTAATGTAAGTTCCGCTTGAACAAACAACACGAAAATGAATAATTGGCAAGGCAATCGTTGTAATTTCAAATTCAAAAATTGAAATATTGCGTGGCTCTAAAACAACATTTTCTCCTTTTCTTGCCAATAAATAAACAGGCTTCCCCTTTTGTTTAATTGCAGAAAAAATAGGTGGCAATTGCTGTATATCGCCCATAAAAAATTGCGTTGCAGACCGAATTTGATCTTCTGTTAAATGGGCGTAAGGTTGCTCATTTTCGGGCTGACTTTCTAAATCAAAACTTGGCGTTGTTGCTCCAAGTGTAAACGTACCTACGTATTCTTTGGGCAATTTGACATACTGTTCTAAGGTTTTTGTTTTGTTGCCCGTGGCAGTAATCAACAAGCCTGTTGCCAAAGGATCTAATGTGCCTGCGTGTCCTACTTTTTTAATTTTTAATATGCCTCTGATTTTTCTCACTACATCAAACGATGTCCAACGAAGTGGTTTATTGATAAGCAGAATTGCGTTGTCTTCTAATTGTTGCATAGTTTTTTTTACTAAAAATAAATACGGTTTTAATTGTGTGCTTCTTGCATATCCACGATGGAGAGTTGTAATTCTGTTGTGTCGTGATGCGTGTGTAAATCAATAGTATAGACAATATTCCACAAGACTTTTTTTTCTAATTGTTTTTGCATTTCTATTGCACCAAAATAAATGGCGTTCAAACAGATGCCATCTTGAACAACTTGAAACTTCAAATGCTTTTCTTTCACAATAAAAATATGCTGGATGGACACTTGCATTGTCTGCAAATGAGGACGCATATTTAAGGGCCCAAAGGGCTGAAATTGTTGAAGAATATTGATGTATTTTTGATTGAGTTGCGTAAAATTGATTTGAATATTAACTTCAATTTGGGGAATTGGTTGTTGTGGAAAAATTGTTTGGGCAACTGCTTCAAACGCCTGCTGAAAAGAAAGCAAATGTTGCTCTTCCATTTGTAATCCTGCTGCATAAAAATGTCCTCCATATCCTAATAATAAGTGCTGGCATTGCGTCAGCGCTTCTACCATATTAAAACCAGGAATGCTACGTGCAGAACCCACTAATACATTGTTTGATTTTGTCAATACAATACTTGGTTTGTAATAGGTTTCTACCAAACGCGAGGCAATAATTCCTAATACTCCCTTATGCCAATTGTCTTGAAAAACAACTGTTGTAAATGAATGTTCATTATTGTTGGCAATAGCGGCAATTTCTGTTGCATCTATTGTCATCTCTGTATCAATTTCTTTTCGTTGTTTGTTGTAGTCATCTAATTCGGCGGCTTTTTGTAACGCAAGGTCAAAGTCTTTTTCTAAAAACAATTCTACAGCTTTATCCGGCGTATCCATTCTGCCTGCAGCATTGATACGAGGTGCTAAAGCAAAAACCAATTGATGGTTCGTGATGTATTGAGGTAGGCGAGAAATTTGTTTCAAGGCTTTGATACTGGTGATAGGTTGCGTATTGATTTTCTTAATTCCTTCAACAACAAAAATTCTATTCTCATCAACCAAAGGCACAATGTCAGCACTTGTTGCTAAGGCAACAAAATCTAAAATAGTATTTAGAAATTTTTTACTCGCTTGCATTTTTTCCAACAATGCCGTAATCAATTTAAAGGTAATACCACAGGCACATAATTCTTTAAATGGATATAGACAATCATTTTGTTTTGGATTGACAATGGCAATAGCAGGAGGCATTTGGTGTTCGTCAGGTAAGTGGTGATCACAAATAATAGTGTCAATTTTTTTTGTTTTTAATTCGGCAACCATGTCCGCAGATTTAATACCACAGTCTAAAGTAATGACAAGGTTGATGTTTTGTTGCAGAATATGTGCTACCCCTTTTTGTGTCAATCCATAACCGTCTTTTAATCGATTAGGGATATAATAAGAAACTTGTGCATTTGGAAAATGAGTTTGAAAAAACAAATACAAACACGCTACAGATGTTGTACCATCAACGTCGTAGTCTCCGTAGAGTAAAATTTTTTTCTCTTCTGCAATTGCCTTTAATATAAAATCGATGGCTTTGTTCATATCCTTCATTAAAAAAGGATCATGTAATTGTTGAACGTTTGGTCTAAAGAATTTTTTTGCTTGTTCAAAGGTGGTGATATTTCGTTGCACCAAAAGTTGCACCAACGTTGTATCTATCTGCAATTGTTGTTGCAATTCTTCCACTTGTTGTTGAGGAATATGTTCATATAAAAAATGCCACGTTTTTTTCATGCTATAATTTTCGTTCTGTCATGGCTTGTATAACTTGTTCAAAGGCATTGCGTGTGAGTGATGGCGGAAATTGTAACACAATTTGCTTACTTTTTTCTGCATACGACAACATCGTTTGATGTGCCGCATCTATACCACCACTTTGATGGCACAGCTCAATAATATATTTAATGTCTTGTTGCGTTTTGCGTTTGTTTTTAATTTTTTCAACGACAGATTTTTTTTCTTTGAGGCTAATTTTTTCAAGCGTATAAATCAAAGGCAAGGTCAATTTTTTATCTGCAATATCTTGTCCTTTAGGTTTTCCTATCCAATTAACGCTATAATCTAAAATGTCATCTTTAATTTGAAAAGCGATGCCAAGTGATTCGCCAAGTGCATACATCTGTTGTAATAATTGTGGCTGTTGAGTGGCTTGTTCTTGCACACCCAGCATACAAGCGGCGGCAATCAAGGATGCGGTTTTTCCTTTGATAATATCAAAATAAATTTCTTCTGTTGCTGAAAAATTTCTTGCTTTTTCTAATTGCAGTAATTCTGCTTCACTCATTTTTTTAACCGCATGTGAAAGAATTTCTAAGGTTGTAAATTCTTTATGTTCTAAGGCGAGCAACATACCTTTTGACAATAAATAATCGCCTGCTAAAATGGCAACTTTATTTTTCCATAAAGCGTTAATAGAAAAAAAACCGCGTCGCTCCATTGCATTATCAACCACATCATCGTGTACTAAAGTTGCGGTATGCAAAATTTCTACACAAGCGGCAGCACGATAAATTGTATCTGAAATTTCTCCGTGCATTTTCGCACTTAACAAAACAAGTAGTGGTCTCAATTGTTTCCCTTTTCGGCGAATAATATAACGCATCACATAGTCTAACAAAGAAATAGGACTACTGATATACGCTTCCATTTTTTTATTGAAAATGTTTAATTCATTTTCTAAAATTTGCTGGGCAAGACGCATAATGAAGGCTTTGTATAAAATGATACAACAAGAAAAACAATAGATACAAGGCTATTCGCACACTTGATTTAATTGTTTGTCGTGTCTTTAAAACTTTTTTTCGCTTTGTTAAAAACAGAAATATTGACGTAACGGCTTGGATTTGCTTTAATATCTACAATGAGTGAATTTAAATTTTTAGACGCAAGGTCTAAATTTTCATACAGCTTTTTGTCATTCACTAATAACCCCAACGTGCCTTCTTTGTGAGTTAATTTGTCGCCCACAGCCTTTATTTTCATCACTGCAGTATCAACGTGTTCTAAGAGCTGGTTCAATTGCAGTGTGTTGAGCGTAGCAGAAAATTTATTCAAGTTACTCATCGTTTCATGTAATTGTTGGGATTCTTTATTTAAGACTGTGCTGATATTGTCTATGTTTTTGAAACTGTTAGTAATATGAATTTGTGAACGAATGAGTGCATCAGAAAACTGCTGCATATTTTGTGTAACCGAAACAAGATTGGTTAAAAGAACATGAATATTTTGTTTCAATTTAACATCCATCAATTGATTGAAATTTGAAATGAGCAAATTGATAGAGTCAGACACGTTTCCTGTTTTACTCATCAAGGCTTTAAAATCATCTTTTGTGTTTAACAAAGAAGCGTCAATTTGTATTGTATCATTATTTTGAAAAAGGGTTTCTTCATTGCCTAATTGCAAAACAAGTTGATTGTTTTTGAGCAAATTTTGTTCTATCTGCAAGGTTGAATTTTTGGGAATGTGTACGTCTTGAATAATGCTGAGTGTAAAAACAAATTCGTTGTATTCTTCATTACGTGGTCGTATTTTTTCTACTTTACCAACGATTGCACCATTGACAATAAGGGGCATATTAACAGCAAAGCCTGTTGTTGTGTTATACGTAAAATAGAGGTGTTGTTTTTTTTGTGTGAGTCCGTTATTTTTTAAATACAAAATACCATAGTAGGCAATAATGCAGGCGACAAGAACAATGACGCCTATTTTAAATTCTTTATTTTTTAACATGATAAGAGGGTTATCAATTGAAGGCAGAGATGTTTACAATTCAATTGATGAATAAAAGGGTGTATAAATTTTGTAAGGGGTGCTAATTAAATCATTTTAAAATGTTGATGAAGAGTTCTTTGTAGAAAATATTTTTTGAAGATAATAAAATCAAAAGCAAGGCTTCATGTATAGGCGAACGATGAACGGAGCGTCGCAACAATGCTCAATCAGGGCGTAAAGTTCGAGAACAAAAAATATTACGAAGCAGGGTATGGTCAATAAATTTACATTTGACGGACACGTGTTTTTGTTTGTTTTTAGCTCTCTTGTTATGAAAAAATGTTGCCTTTTTGTATTCGTTCAATTTTGCGTTTTACTGTGTTTTTCGGGTGTTACGAATGCTGACAAATATGTTGATAGTGTGTTTAATTCTTTGTCGGAAGAAGAGCGTATTGCGCAATTGATGGTGATTGCAGCAAAGTCTCTGGGCGACCCAACGCATGAAAAAGAGTTGATGGAAATTATCAAAACGTACAACGTGGGTGGATTGATTTTTTTTCAAGGTACGCCGACTCGTCATGCACAATTGGTCAATCGATATCAACAAATGGCAAAGACGCCATTGATGATTTTTATGGATGCAGAATGGGGCGTTGGAATGCGTTTAGACAGTGCAATTGATTTGCCTTATCAAATTATGTTGGGGGCTATGCAAAGCGGTTCTTTGGTGTATGATTATGCAAAAATTGTTGCACAACAATGTAAGCGATTAGGCATTCATTTTAACCTTGCTCCTGTAATGGATGTAAATAATAATCCTAAAAATCCTGTGATTGGGTATCGGTCGTTTGGGGAAGATGTGCAGAAAGTGAGCGAGTATGGTGTGCATTATATCAATGGGTTACAAGACAATAATATTTATGCTTCTGCAAAGCATTTTCCAGGACATGGTGATGTGAGTACAGACTCGCATGAAGACTTGCCTGTCTTATTAAAAACACAAGAGGATTTAGAAAAATTAGAAATGCGGCCGTTTCAAGCTGCCATTGAAAATGGAAATGTAAAGTCTGTTTTAGTGGCACACTTAAGTTTGCCAAAAATTGTCAATAGACGAAAAACGCCTTCTACCATTTCTTCTGAAATTATTAAAGGTATGCTGGTGAATGACTTAGAGTTTAATGGTTTGGTGATTACCGATGCTTTAAATATGAAGGGGTTAAGGCGTTTTGTTGAAGATGATGAGGTGGCATTAAAAACATTAAAAGCGGGCAATGATTTGTTGTGTATGCCTGATAATATTCAATTCGCGATTTTATCTGTGCGGAAAGAAATGTCTATCAATCCCGATTTTAAAAAAGAGATTTATGCAAAAGTGAAGAAGATGTTATATGCAAAATATGATCTTAAAGTTCATGAGTTTACACCAATAGCAACAAATAATATTACAGAGGATATCAACAAATGGAGCAGCACAAACTTTTTATCTCAACTGGTTAAAAATTCAGCAACCTTAGTCCGCTTAGAAGACAAAAATTTATTTAAGAAAACTTATAAAAAAATTGTGTACATCTCAATTGGAGAGAAATTGCCTAATCGATTGAGCTTTTTACTCAATCAATATGCACCAATTGAATATTTAGAATTAGAAAAAGAAGATTCAAAAAGAGACGCAAAGGATATTTACGATTTTTACAAAAATCAAACCGGCAGTATTTTGTTTTTGATTGGCGTACACAATTACAGTAATTCTGTGAGCAATGATTTTGGAATGACGAAACAAAATGAATTTTTAATTGACAAGTTTTCTTTGTTACCGAATAGCTTAATTGTGTTTTTTGGCAATCCTTATGTATTAAAAAAATTCCCCAATGCGGTAAACGTCTTAATGATGTATCACAATTCGTTTGAATCTCAAACTGCTGTTGTAGATATGATTAAAGAAGAGGGCTATCCCAAGGGCGTTTTGCCGATTTCGATAGATGAAAATACATTATACGGGAGTGGCTTATCTTCTTTTGAACTGCTGTTACAAGAAAAACAAAATGCACAACAAGATGCTTCTTTTTCAGCCATTGATAGCATTGTAAATAAAAGCATTCAAGAGAAAATTTTTCCTGGCTGTCAAATTATGGCTACACAAAAAGGCAAAGTAATTTATCAAAAAAACTTTGGCAATTATACTTATAGCGACAATGAAAAAGTAACCACAAAAAGTATTTATGACATTGCTTCTCTCACAAAAGTTTTTGCGACAACACTCGCAGTAATGAAACTATATGACAAAGGAAAAATAAAATTAAGCGACCCGATTTCAAAATTTCTACCAGAATTAAAAAATACCGACAAACAAAAAATTACGATTAAAGAACTGTTGTCGCATCAATCAGGTTTAATTTCCTGGATACCTTTTTACAAAGAAACCTTAGATGATAATGGCAATCCTTTGTCTAACATTTACAGCAAAACAAAAAGCTATCCGTTTACCATTCCCATTGCCAAAAATTTATACATGCATTATGCGTGGAAAGATTCTTTGCTTCAAGTGATTATCAGAAGCAAACTTGATGAAAACAAAAAATATGTATATAGTGATTTAGGGTTTATTTTATTGGCACAAGTCATCGAAAAAATAACGAACATACCATTAGAAGATTACGTACAAACTCATTTTTATGAACCATTAGGCTTGGCAAATACGTTTGCAAACCCAATGGGAAAAAGGATACTTTCAGATATTGTACCAACAGAAGACGAAGATGTTTTTCGCAAGCAAGTGGTTCGTGGTTATGTTCATGATTACACGGCAGCAATGCTCGGCGGATTTACAGGCAATGCGGGATTGTTTTCTAACGCCACAGACTTGGCTTTATTGTGTGAACTTTTTTTACAAGAAGGCACTTTAGGCAAAAAGAATCTCCTCAAGCCACAAACGATAAAATTATTTACATCTTATGTCAATAAAACAAGCCGAAGAGGTTTAGGCTTTGACAAACCAGAGCAGGAAAAGTCTATCACTTATCCAAGTCAATACGCATCTCCACAAACTTTTGGGCATACAGGCTTTACTGGCACATGTGCTTGGATAGACCCTAATTTTGACCTTACTTTTGTTTTTCTTTCCAATCGCATCTACCCTTCTTCTGAAAACAAAAAAATTCAAAATCAAAAAATACGAGAACAAATTTTAGATGTGATTTATAAAAAGTTATTACCAAGTAAAAGCGACATTTTACCTCACAAAGGCACTAAGCATCATGCTAAAAAATAGGCTTTTTTACAAAGTGGTATTCGATTCCACCAACAACATGAATAGGTAATTCTTGATAATTTCCCCAACGGTCATTACGCTGATTGAATAAATTATAGCCTTTCACCCAAATGCCCCAATGTTTATTGATTCTCCATTCTGTGCCAATATTCAATTGATGATAAACAGATGTTTGAGTTGATGAAAAAACAGATTTATTATCAATGATTTCTTTCTTGAGATAATAATTTCCTATAAAAAATTGATACGACAAGGTTAAAAACAATTGTTTGTACAACTTTAATTTGCTTTCTATTTCTGATTGTGCTATAGGTATTCCCCATAAAGAATCTACGCCATAATTCAGATAATTATCGTTGCGTAGTGTCCATTTGAGTTGAAATTTAGGGTCATGATATTTGAGTTCACTCAAAAAAGAAAACGATTTTAAGCGGTCTACTTTTTGAATTAAAAAGCGGCTGACATTATTCGTGTCATTTTTAAATAAAATGGCGTCATCAGCATAATTTAAACTCGCTTGAAGCAAATAATAAAAACGATTGTTAAAAGAGCCGTTGAGATCAATATGAAATTTTTGTGTCGTTGTGTTAAACAAGCGTAAGGGCGTATCAGCAATAAAAGTATTGGTATGAAAATACTGTAATAAATTTTGATTTTGAGCGATCGTATTTGTTCCTAAGCCAAGCTGAAAACCTTCTGCAATTTTGAAACTAAACGCAACAAGTGGACGAACAAAAACCGAATGAAAAGACACAAAAGCTTTTATGCCTACATGCCCATGAAAAAAGTTCTTTTTATAAACAAATTTTGTTTGTGCAGCAAGAAGCATATTTTGAAATTGCTTATCATTATTCCATGCCATATCATAATTAGCATTCAATTCACTTTCGCTATAAAAAACGTGTTTGTAATAATATGGATTTGAAAAATAATAATTCGTTTGAAACCCTGTATTCATATTGATTTCTTGTGCTTTTTGCCCTAATCTGTTGTATTGCAAAGCCAGTTGGGGGTGAAATTGTATTGGGCGATTTTGTGTTGCCATATCGACAAAAAAACCACCCGAGTAAAATTCATTGTGTCGCAAAGAAGCTAATTTTTCATTCACGTTAAAAAGACCAATCTCATTTCGTTGTGCATTCAAAAGAATGTTCCAAAATTTCGTTTTATTTTTTACCACATAACCAACATTGATTTTTGATGCGTGTTGATATTGATTTTGAATATCACCTTGTAATGAATAATGCGAAAGTCCTACGGCAAAATTTTTATTTTCTCCATTGCCATTTTCTATATTAAAGTCTATTGTTGGAAAAGACCGAAACGCACTACCATAGCCTATTTTCAAAACGTTGAAATAATTTTGTGCTAACACTTCATTCTTGTAAATGATAGGGGTTAATCTCGGCATTTCATAAGGCAAACTTCTAATTGTATTCAACTGATATTGGTTTGAATACGTCAAATTGATTTTAAACGTATCAGTCAAAACTGATTCCACAAGAAGCGGAATTTTTTTATTCTCTAAAAGTGTGGGCTTAAATGTTGAAGTAATATTTAATACTGTCGGTTGAAGAACGGTATCTTTTGACGCTTGTGCTGTTACAAACACAAACGGAGAAAGTGAGAATAAGAAAAAAAAGTGTATGCGTAATAAAAAAGACGTGGCAAAAGAAACATTCATTTTGGTGATATATAAATTTAAGCGATGAATCAATTTTTGATGAATAAAAAAATTGAATAAAAAAAAAGACCACAGGTTATATGCACATTTTGTGCTGTCATCAAAATTTTCACCTACCCTATTCTACAAAAGATGCACTCGGTTCAGCCTTAAAAGATTCTCTTGCTTGTACGCCTAACAAATCAAACAATACTTTATCATCATCAAAATTTGGATTGGGCGTTGTCAATAACTTTTCTCCTGCAAAAATTGAATTTGCCCCAGCTAAAAAACAAAGCACTTGTTCGGCAGGCGACATTTCATTTCTGCCTGCACTTAAACGAACCATTGCCTGTGGCATAATAATTCTTGCTGTTGCTATCATACGAACCATATCCCAAATGTCCACTTTTTCATTGTGTTGTAAAGGCGTTCCTTTGATTGGCACAAGCCCATTGATAGGAACACTTTCAGGATGGCTCGGCAAAGTTGCCAAAGTATGTAACATACTAATTCTGTCTTCATGCGTTTCTCCTAAACCAATAATACCGCCGCAACACACAGAAATGCCGGCTTCACGAACATTTTGCAAAGTGTTTAAACGGTCTTCGTACGTGCGTGTAGAAATAATTTTATCGTAATGATTTGCCGATGTATCTAAATTATGGTTGTAAGCATACAAACCGGCATCTTTTAATTTGTGTGCTTGTTGTTCTGTCAACATCCCTAAGGTGCAACATACTTCCATGTCTAATTCATTAATGCCTTTGACCATGTCTAAAATTCTATCAAAATCTTTGTTGTCTCTAATTTCTCTCCACGCCGCACCCATACAAAACCTTGTTGAGCCTTTTTCTTTCGCCAATTTTGCTTTTGCTAATACCAATTCTGTTTGCATCAAAGGCTCTACTTTAAGGTCTGTATTATATTTTACAGACTGTGGGCAATAAGAACAATCTTCACTACAACCACCGGTTTTAATCGATAATAAAGTACATACTTGAACTTCATTTTGAGGTTGATATTGTTGATGAATTGCGCCTGCTTTGTAAACGAGTGTAAGAAGTGGTAAATTATAGATATCAGTAATTTCTGATTTGGTCCAAGTGTTTTTAAGCATATTGTATGGTTAGAATGGTTAAACGAAGAAAATGGCAATGTAAAAAATACAAATAGAAAAGTCGTTCTCTATCACCTCGTGTGAATGAAATGTTGATACCATAAGAACAAAAAAAAACTGATACTTTTTAAGGTATCAGTTAAACTCGTAGGAGTAAAATTTATTTTCTGATATTTAATTTTTCGATTAGAACTCGATACTCTACAATATTTTTTCTTTTAAAATAAGTGAGTAGTCTTTTTCTTTGACCTACTAATTTCATCAAACCTTTGTGTGATGAGTAATCTTTTACATTCGTTTGTCTGTGGGCATTGATGTGATTCATTCTTTCTGTTAGCAAAGCAATTTGTGCTTGTATAGAACCTGTATTTTTAGGATTTCCACCAAACGTGGTAAAGAGTTTTACTTTGTCTTCTTTCGTTAATTGAGGCATTGATAAGTTTTTATTTGTGAGGATGGGTAAGAATATAAAATGTGAAAGGAATGCGAATTTAAAAGGATTTCAATATTTGCCAAGTATTATTTCTATTGATGTGTGTAGCGGGCTTTTATTCTTTGCAAACTTCTAATACGGCGGCAACAACGTCTTCAATATTTGGTTTTGAAAAATAATCTCCGTCTGGTCCATAAGCAGGGCGATGTTCTTTAGCAGAAAGGCATTTTGGACTTGCGTCTAAATATTGATATCCTTTTTGAATTTCAATTACCTGTTGAAACATGTAGGCTGTTGTTCCGCTTGGCACGTCTTCGTCGATAAACAAAATTCTATTTGTTTTTTGTAATGACTTTACAATATCATGTTCTCTATCAAAAGGCAATAAGGTTTGCACGTCGATAATTTCACAATGAATATTGTAAATATTTGCCAATTGCGTTGCGGCTTCTTTAATAATTCGCAATACAGAACCATAAGACACAATGGTAATGTCTGAACCCTCTTGCAACACTTCAACTTCGCCAAGTGCCACCGTCATGTCCAAAATTTGATTGGGCATTTTTTCTTTTTGTCGATAGCCATTTAAACATTCAATTACAATTCCTGGGTCATTGCCTTGTAACAAAGTATTATACATACCGGCAGCTTGGGTCATATTTCTTGGCACACAAATGTGCATCCCTCGCAATCCATTTATCAGCATTGCCAATAAAGACCCACTATGAAAAATGCCTTCTAAACGATGTCCTCGTGTACGTACAATGAGAGGACAATTTTGTTTTCCGTCTGTTCTATATGTTGTCGTTACAGCATCATCAACAAGAGGCTGTAAACCATAAATTAGATAATCTAAATATTGAATTTCGGCTATCGGTCTCAATCCTCTTAATGCAAGTCCAATTCCTTTTCCCATAATGGTAATTTCTCTGATGCCTGTATCCATGATACGATGTTTGCCGAATTTTTTTTGCAAACCTGAAAAGGCTTGGTTCACGTCTCCAATTTGTCCAACATCTTCTCCAAAAGCAACCACTAAAGGATTGGTTTTAAATAGCTCTGTGAAATAATGATTGAGTACTTCATAACCATTTACTTCTTTCGCCTTTTCGTCAAAACTTACCTTTTTGGTGGAAATGCGTAAAGGACTTTTTGCTGGACTACAAAATAAATTCGTATTGTAATTTTCTTTTCCTTCAATGATAAATTTCTGCAAATATTTATCTAACAAAAATACGTCTGGTTCATTTTGAGGCAACAATTGTTTGAGGTTACTTAAGTACTGTATCATATCCTTATAGGTATAATTTACAGTACTGTTGAATTTGTTTTGTAAAGGTTCTATTTTTTCTATAAAATGTGGATACGTTTTCGAAATTTTTGTAACGATGAGGTTAATTTGCTCAACATAACTTTCAAGCGGAAAATAATACTCACCCCATGCTTTTGCTACAATGTCTTGCACATCGGCATGAATGCCTTCTTCTACACTTTGTATTTCGGTTTCTTCTGCAAGTTCGCTTTCTAATATCCATTCACGCATTTTGCTTAAGCAATCCCAGTTTCTTTCCCATTGTAATCGTTCTGCTGTTTTATACCTTTCATGGCTACCAGATGTAGAGTGTCCAAGTGGCTGCGTCAATTCTTCAATATGTAATAATACTGGGGTATGTTTTGTTCTTGCAAGTTCTATGGCTTGCTCCATTTCAACACAAAGTGTTGGATAATCCCAGCCTTTTACAACAATAATTTCTATTCCATTTGTCCCTTCTTCTTTTTGTAATCCGCTAAATGCGTCTGAAATAGAACCTTTTGCTGTTTGTAATTGTTTTGGAACAGAAATGCCATAACCGTCATCCCATACCAATACAACAAGCGGTGCTTGAATAACCCCAATGGCATTTAAAGACTCCCAAAAATGTCCCTCAGATGTTGCACCATCACCAATTGTACAAATGCAAACCTCATTGCCTTTGTTACTCAAATGTAAAAATTGATGAAGGTCTTTATTTTGTCGAAACAATTTTGAGGCAAGTGCAAGCCCTACAGCTCTTGGCATTTGTGAAGCTGTTGGTGAAATGTCAGACGAAACATTAAATTGTTGGGTTAAATCTTTCCATGAACCGTCTTCATTGACAAAGGGTGTGCAATAATGATTGACCATTTGCCTTCCACCTGAAAATGGTTCTTGCGTATTACCATACAATTGACTAAAAATTTGTTTTGGGGTAACAACACCAAGGGCTAACATGAGTGTTTGGTCTCGGTAATAACCTGACCTAAAATCTCCTGGTTGTAAATATTTTGCTAAGACGATTTGTGCAATTTCTTTTCCATCTCCAAAAATACCAAAGCGACCTCTCCCATTCAATACCTCTTTGCGTCCAGCGATGCTAATTTCACGACTTAAATAGGCTGCAGAATAATCTTTAAGAACCTGTCGCTTAAAGTCGTTCAGTGATAATGAAGATTGTTTTTTCATAATAAAGTAAAGGGTACAAAAAATGTCTAAAATAAAATGTATTTCTAATTATATTACAATAGAATAAAAACAAATCTGATTATTCTGCATCGTCTAAATTGATAATAAAAATGGGAATTTTAAGTGCATGTCTGACTTGATTGATAGTTTCTCCAAATAAAATATCCTTTACGCCTGTATGCCCATGAGAACCAATGACCAAAAGGTCTGCACGTTGTTTTTTGACAATTGCAATAATTTCTTTATTTCTATTTTTATATCCCAAAATACAAGTTGTGGCAATGCCCATATTTTCTAAAATTTGTTTGTATTGATTTAATTGAGCTTCATTTTTTCTTGTTTCAAAATCATCTGCATCACTGCCTAAAAATTTCGCACTAGCGGTTTCAATAATATGAATGAGGATAAATTTTGTGTGCACGTTTTTTTGTGTAATGGCATATTGTAAAAGTTTATTGTCATCATTACTAAAGTCTAATGGTATGGCAATTGTATGATATGATTTTTGTATTGTAAGCGACAAGTCGATTTTTGATAAAGGCGTAATAGGACTTGCTATTTTTTGTTTTATGGCGTGAATGGATTTGTTATAGGGATAAAACAGGACGTATAATAACAAGCCAACAAGAATGAGTAGAATGAAAACAAACAACAGTTTCAGGCCGAGTGATGATGAGGTTGCGTAAAATAAAGCGAACTCGTTGAAAATCATTTTTGCATTCAAGCCAACTAAAGTGGCAACAATAACCCATGCCACAATTTGTGCTTTTTTAGATATAACAAATTCTTTCATTTTTTGCTTGTCTGACACAAAATGAACAAGAGGAATAATCGCAAAACCTAATTGACAACTTAATACAACTTGGCTTAAAATGAGCATTTCTGTCATGCGAGATTCTTCATGAAAAGCAACAATAAGATAAACAGGTATAGTGGCTAATAACCTTGTAATTAAGCGACGAATCCAAGGGTTGATACGAAATTGCAAGTAACCTTCCATCACAATTTGTCCTGCAAGCGTTCCAGTTATGGTTGAACTTTGTCCTGCAGCAATAAGTGCAATCGCAAATAAAATCGGTGCTAATTGATTGCCTAGCATGGGACTTAATAAATGATAAGCTTGTCCTATTTCTACCACATCAGTACGCCCCGCAAAATGAAATACGGAAGCTGCTAAAATCAAAATACTGGCATTGATAAAAAATGCAATGTTGAGGGCTATTGCACTATCAAAAAAATTAATTCTTAATGCCTTTTTGATATCAATAAAATTTCTGCTGATTTTTCTTGTTTGTACCAATGCTGAATGTAAGTATAAATTATGTGGCATAATCGTTGCTCCAATAATGCCAATAGCAATATAGAGGGCTTCAGAATTAGGCAAAGAGGGAACAAACCCTTTGACGATTTGGCTCATTTGGGGTTGAGCAATACTCAACTGAATGATAAATGAAGTGGCGATAATGGCGATGAGAGAAATAATAAAAAGTTCTAATTTTTTAATCCCAAATTGTTGTAGATACAGCAATAAAAAAGTATCCAAAATACTGATGCTCACACCCCAAACAATGGGCAGCCCAAAGAGCAATTGAATGCCAATTGCCATGCCCAAAACTTCTGCAAGGTCAGTTGCTATAATGGCAATTTCTGCAAAAGCATATAAGGCATAATTAACGTATCGAGGAAAAGTTTCTCGGCTTGCTTGTGCTAAATCTCGACCATAAACAATGCCTAAACGTGCTGCTAAGGTTTGCAAAAAAATAGCCATGATATTACTCATCAACAAAACCCAAATGAGTGTATAGCCATATTTACTACCGCCTGCAAGGTCGGTTGCCCAATTGCCGGGATCCATATAGCCAATGCTAACTAAATAGGCAGGTCCGACAAAAGACAAGATTTTTTTCCACCCTGTTTTTTGATTGGTTTCAACACTTTGAAAAACCTCTTCTAAAGATTTTTGATTTTCACCCATTCCGCTTACAAATATTTAGTCATTTTTTTTGCCTTTAATTCTTCGGTAAGAGTTTTAATTTCTTGCTCTTCATTTTTTGGATAAATCATTAAAGCGTCTGGCGTATCAATAACAATAAAGTTTTCTAATCCTTTAATGACAACCAATTTTTCTTTTTCTGCACTAATGATATTATTTTTTGCATCTATCGTCATCATCGGTTGGCTCAAGCATACATTTTGTTGTTCATCTTTTGTATTCACTTCGTACAAACTATTCCATGTTCCAAGGTCATTCCAATCAAAGCTGGCAGGCAATACAAACACGTCCTTCACTTTTTCCATAATGCCATAATCAAAAGACAAATTGGGACATTGAGGATAAATTTTTTCTATTGCATTGGCTTCTAATTGGGTATTAAAACAAGTTTCATTTTTTTGAAACAATTCATACACGTCGGGCAAATGTTTTTCAAACGCCGACAAGAGATTATGTGTGTAAGCAATAAAAATTCCTCCGTTCCATAAAAACTCACCGCTTTCTACAAAATTTTTCGCTAACTCTAAATCTGGTTTTTCTGTAAATGTTTTAACTTTAAAAATAGTCGCATCTTGTTGCGGAACAAATTGAATGTAACCAAAACCGGTGTTTGGATGTGTCGGTTTGATGCCAATTGTTACAAATGAATTTTCTGCTTTGGTAATAAATTGTAAGGCGTGCAAACAAGTTTTTTCAAATTCTTCTTCTTGCAAAATCAAATGGTCAGCAGGGGCACAAATTAATTGAGCTTGAGGTTTTTTTTGTTGAAGTTTGAAAGAGATATACGCAATGCAAGGTGCGGTATTTTTTCTTGCAGGTTCACCAAGAATATTGTCTTTAGACACTTGTGGCAAATGTTCATTCACTAAGGCAACGTAGTCTTTTGAAGTTACGATATAGATGTTTTCTTCAGGAATAAATTTTGCAAATCTTTCGTAGGTAATTTGCAATAAACTTTTGCCTGTTTGTGTAATGTCGAGAAATTGTTTTGGTTTTGCAATTCTACTTTTGGGCCAAAAGCGAGAGCCAATACCACCTGCCATAATTGCAACGTGATGATTATTGTTTTTTAATTGTGCCATAGTGTTTAATTAGTACTTAAAGAATTTATACAACACCTTCTTTTAAAATATCGTGCAAATGAACAATTGCTTGATATTCTCGTTGTTGGTTGATGACTAAAAGTTGATTGATGTTTTTTTGATTCATCATTTCTAATCCCACACTTGCAAGTTCATTTTCCTGGATAATTTGTGGATGTTGATTCATCAAACTTGCGGCATTTTTATCCATGCTATATGCGTTTTCAAATGCACGTCGAATATCGCCATCTGTAATAATGCCTACAATCTTTTTCTCTTGATTCAATACCGCAACTGCACCCAATCTGCCTTTGCTAATTTCAACAATACTGTTTTTAAACGTTGCATCATCAAATACAAAAGGGGCGTGATGAGAACGACAAATTTGTTTTATTGTAATGAGTTTTTTTCCCAATGCACCACCAGGATGAAAATTACCAAAATCAGTTGCCGTAAATTTTTTCAATTTCATCAAACACATAGCCAGTGCATCACCCATAACAAGCTGACAAGTTGTGCTTGATGTAGGAGCTAAATTATACTCTCCCGCTTCGTTTTCAATGCTCGTATTTAAAACGCAATCCGCTTGTTTTGCCAATGTAGAATCAACATTGCCTACCATACTAATTATTGTGTTTCCAAATGCTTTTAATCGAGGCAACAAGTACACCATTTCATTACTCTCTCCGCTTTTACTAATGAGTAATACAATGTCTTGTTGTTGAAGCAATCCTAAGTCTCCATGAATGGCATCTGCCGCATGCAAAAAGGCTGCATGTGTGCCTGTTGAATTTAACGTAGCTACAATTTTTTTTCCAATAACAGCACTTTTGCCAATACCACAAATGACTAACTTTCCTTTTGCATTCAAAATGATTTGTACGGCTTTTTCAAAATTCTTGTCCACGCTGTTAAGCATATTTTGTATGCTTTGAATTTCTGCGGCAATAATTTTTTTTCCATATTCAATAATGTCCATAACAAATTGAGTAAATAAATGAAGATGGCAACGAATTTAAAATTCATTGTTCACTTTGGCGATTGAAATATTTTTTATGTGCGTGAATTTTATATTGATGATTTAATTATTGTTTTAAGTTGTTATGCTTTGAATAGGATGAAGATTTTTTGCATGTTGTTTTTTATAGAAGAAAAATAAAGTCGTATTCAATACCATCAAACAAATGAGATAACTATAAAGGCTATAAAAAAAACCCATTTGATCTACCAAATAGCCAATAAAAATAGCAGGAATAGCAAACCCCAAATACCCCATTAAAATAAACCCTGACATACCACGTGCTTTATTTTGTCCAGACAATTTAGACACCGCTGTCATTCCTGTTTTATACATTAAGCCCCAAGATGCAATGCCAGTAACGCTTCCGCCAATAATACAATAAACAATTTGCTGTGTATAAAGACCCAACATTAACAAGAGAATACCCAAAATGGGCAATATATAAGACGCATAAATACTCGTTTTTTCGCTTAATTTACTCATCGCATAAATGGAAATAAAGCCTGACATGAGGGTAATACTCACAACGTTTCCAGTATGACCAATGAGATGCAAATGGGCAAGTTGTGTGGGCATAATGGCAATCGTAAAAGCGGTTGTTGACCAACAAGAAAAAATAGACAAATTGTAAATCCAAACGCCTTGAGGAAAATAAGGAATGCGAATGATTTTTGTGTTGCCTATATATTTTAAATTAGGCAAAGACGCTGAATTGATAAGACTAAAACAAACAAATGCAATGGCAATTTTATAAGACAACGGCGACAAATCCATTTCGTTTTGTAATACCGCATAGCCCGTCAAAAAAGGTCCAATACCAAAACCAAGTGTACTTGCTGCTCCCACCCACGTGGCAATTATTTTTTCTTGATGAGCATGAACATAAATTTGATTTAAAAAAGCAGTTGCGGTGCTAATTGTAAATGCAACGCCCATGCCAGCAAAAAAGCGAGTAAAAAAAAGTGTATCTAAAGTTGGGGAAAAAGTAATGAGCGTTTCTGAAATCAACACAAAAAACTGTGCCAACAGTAATACATTGCGACGCCCCCAAATGTCTGACAAGCCACCTAAAAAAATTAAAACGGGAATCATTCCGCCAACATAAACAGCAAATGCAAGTGCTGTAACACCGGTTCCTCGTGAAGCGTGAAGGGCATAAATTCTAAATAAAGGCACTTCTAAATTTGCACTCAGCGTTACGGCAAAGACAGTAAACAAAGTCGCAAAAATGTAGTAGTTATTTTTTGTCATAAATAAAAAAGTGAACGTGTTGTTTGCAGAAAATTCAACAAGAATAAAGATATCATATCGTAAACCTATTTTTATATAAAAAAATATATTGGCAACACTTTATTTATTCTTGAATTGGCTTTGGAAATTTGTTATTTATGTTTTATCAAAAATTATTTTCAACTATCGTATTAAGTTTATGCTGTTTGGTTGTTACTGCTCAAAAAGCAAGCGTTGAAGAAGGAAAAAAATTATACAAAAGTAAGTGTACATCTTGTCATGCAATGGATAAAAAACTCGTTGGTCCGCCATTAAAAGGAACTGCCCAAAAGTATGACTTGGCTTGGTTTACAAAATGGGTTCGTTCTTCTTCGGCATTGATTAAATCGGGTGACAAAAAAGCAGTTGCACTATTTAATGCGAATAAGAAAATTCCGATGACAGACAACAAAGATTTGTCATCAACACAAATTCAAAGTATTTATTTATTTCTTCAAAATCCGAATTAAAGAATGAAGTTTTGTGTGAGTAAACATCTTCGTTTAGCAACGGTGAGTGTTTTTATATTTCTTTTGTTTTGTTCTTTTGTAAGACCGTCACGCAAAATTCGTCATCGTCGCCATACCGCATTAAGCGAAACTGTACACAATAAATTTATTGACAAAACTTATACGTTCAACAATTATTTTTTAAAAAATGCAAGTAATGATATTGTTCTTGCAGAAGAAGATGATGCTTATTTCAAACCCTATCAAACTATAGTTGATAGCTTTTTTAATCGCTTATTACCTAGCCATAAATTTAATGGTGCAATAGTAATTGCCAAGCAAGGTCAAATTATTTATGAACGCTATTCGGGTTGGCAAGATAGAGAAAGGGATATTCCTGTCAATAGCAAAACGAGTTTTCATATTGCATCTGTTTCAAAAACATTTACCGCAATGGTTATTCTGAAATTAGATGAACAAAAAAAACTAAACATTGATGCCTCCGTTCAAACTTACTTGGAAGACTTTCCTTATGAAGATGTATCCGTTAGAGATTTACTTAATCATCGCAGCGGGCTGAATACGTATGACCATTTTATGGATTTATACTGGCATAATAAAAAAGAACCTGCAAACAATATAGACGTTCTAACCAATATTGCTGTTTACAAAAAAACCAAACTTTTTCGTGCTGATAAACGTTTTTTATATTCCAATACAAACTATGCCTTGCTTGCAAGTATTATTGAAAAAATAACAGGCACTCGCTTTGTTGATTATATGAAGCAATTTGTTTTTAGTCCTTTACAAATGACCGACACGTATATTTATTCTCTTGCAGACAGCAACACTTGTACGCCATCTTATGACAACAGAGGACGAAAAGAACGCTTTCAATATTTAGATTTAATTTATGGTGATAAAAACATTTATACAACAGCAAGAGATTTATTGCGTTGGGATTTAGCACTATACAATCCAGAATTTTTCAGTCGAGAAGTATTGCGAAAAGCCTATCAACCATATAGTTTAGAGCGAAAAAGTGCCGACAATTATGGCTTAGGTTGGCGTATCAAATATTTTCCAACGTTAGACCGATTTATCCCTTATCACTATGGTTGGTGGCATGGTAATAGGTCAATGTTTATTCGAGATATTGATAAAAAATTAAGCGTCATTATTCTATCCAATCAACTCAATAAAAATATGTATCAAAGTTTAGAATTGGTGAATTTGTTAGGAAAATTAGACGAAAAGCAATAAATATAAGAACCGCCAAATTGCAAGGAAATAAGCATAAAAATCAAAATCCTTTCTTGCACAATCTGACGAATTAAAACGCAGTTTTATCATAAAAAAACAACATGAATACACAAAAAATATACCAAGTTGATGCCTTTACAACAGAACTGTTTGGAGGCAATCCTGCTGCTGTTTGCCCACTTAAAGAATGGCTAAGGGATGGCTTATTGCAACAAATTGCAATGGAAAATAATTTATCAGAAACTGTTTTTTATGTTAAAGAAAATGACCGTTACATCATTCGATGGTTTACACCAACAATTGAAATTGACCTTTGCGGACACGCCACATTGGCGGCGGCATTTGTATTGTTTTATCATGAAAATCATAGCAGTAACGTCATTCATTTTTATTCTCCGAAAAGTGGTGAACTTATTGTACGCAAAGACAACAATTTAATAACGCTGAATTTTCCTGCAAATACGATTGAATCAATACCATTAACCCAAAACATTCTTTCTTGTTTTGACATTGCACCACAAAGTGTTTTTAAAAGCAAAACATTTTATATGTGTGTTTTTAACAACGAAAAAGAAATCAAAAATATCAACCCCGAATTCAATCACATTAAAAATCTAAAAGCCAACGGCATACTCATTACAGCTCAAGGTGATGACGTGGACTTTGTATCTCGTTTTTTTGCACCGCAAATTGGTGTTGATGAAGACCCAGTAACAGGCTCAACTCATACGATTTTAATTCCCTATTGGGCACAACGCTTAGAGAAAAAAAACCTCAAAGCAATACAGCTTTCACAACGCAAAGGGGTTTTACAATGCTCTCATTTAAACGATCGAGTTGAAATGAGTGGACACGGGAAATTGTATTTAATCGGCAACCTTTTTTTAGCATAGAATAATCCTACACGAATGACTGACTACAAAAAAAATCCCCTCTTGGCAACAGACGTTTATAAAATGGGACACATGGAACAGTATGCTCCCCATTGTACGAAAGTCTATTCTTACTTAATGGCTCGCAACAGCGATTTTTTTGACCATACTGTTTTTTTTGGATTGCAATATTATCTCAAAGAATATTTTTCAATTCCTTTAACCCCAGAAATGGGTGAAGAATTTTTGACTTATAGAAAAATCATTCTCGGCTATAATTCACCAAATGTAGAACTACAAATCAGAAGTTTATGTGAGTTAGGTTATTTTCCTTTAGAAATAAAAACAATTGAAGAAGGAACAATTATTCCTACAAAAAACGTTTTACTCACCATCACAAATACACAAGCTGAATTTTATTGGGTTGTTGGGTTTGTAGAAAGTTTACTTCTCAAAATTTGGTATCCAATTACCGTGGCAACGTGCTGCTATAATTATCGAAAAGTGATTGAAAAATATTTTTCCATCACCTGCACACAACAAGACGCAGACATCAAAGATTTTATGGTTCACGACTTTGGTTACAGAGGCGACAAAAGTGAAGACGCAGCAGCAATCAGCGGAGCCGCACATTTAACAGTTTTTTTGGGTAGCGACACAGTTGTTGCTTTGCCATTTTTACAAAAATATTACCATGCCAAATTAAATGAAATCAATATGCTATCTGTTCCTGCAAGCGAACATAGCGTGATGAGTTCTTTTGGGCAACATAATGAAATTGAAGCCTTCAAGCACATGCTCAATTTGTATCCAAAAGGCATTGTTAGTATCGTGTCAGACACGTATGATATTTTTAAAGTGTTATCAGAGTTTGCGTTAAAACTTAAGCCTCAAATTTTAGCCAGAGAAGGCAAAACTGTTTTTAGACCAGATAGTGGAAATCCGGAATACGTTATTTGCGGAAATCCCCACGCACCAGTTGATTCAAGAGAATACAAAGGTGCTTTACGATTATTAGAAGAAGTTTTTGGTAGCACAACAAATGACAAAGGCTACAAAGTTTTGCATGAAAAAGTAGGCTTAATTTATGGAGATGCAATGTATCTTCAGCGATATGAAAACATTTTAGCTACAATGAAAAAAATGGGCTTTGCTGCTTCTAATCTGGTCATTGGTGTAGGCAGATATTTAAGAGACTTCAATCGCGACACGTTAGGGTTTGCTCTGAAAGCCACCTATATTGAAATCAATGGAGAACCTCGTTTAATAGACAAATCTCCGATTACAGATAAAAATAAAAAATCGCACAAAGGCTTATTGTGTTTAGAAAACAAGAATGATAATTGGGTTACTACAGAGTGTTGTTCACAACAGCAAGAGCTAAGTGGCTTATTAAAAACAGTTTGGAAAAACGGAAAACTATTACAAGAACACAGTATTCAAACAATCAGAGAAAGAATTAAAACACATCTCACCTCAACTACAGTAAAAGAAAAATAGTTCTAAGACGCGAAAGAATACGAAAATATCTTCTTTTCAACCACTTCTTCTTTTCCGTTAGATAAGATTTCTTCCATCAAAAACCCTTGTGAATCTCGTTTATATACTTTAATGTAGTCTTGAACATTTTTTTTTATTCCATCTTCTTTAATCAACTCATTTTTTTTATTGTATCCAAAAGACGTTTGAGATAAAACGGCTTTGTTTTTATCCAAAACCACAACTTGTACAGGAAGACCTGTTGAATTATCAAGAGTTATCTGAACTTGTTCTATAATTTTCCCATTACCACCAATGATTGTTTTTTCAACTGGGATAGTCAAAAACTTTTCATCATACAAAATTTGTGTTTTTTCAACTTCTCTATCATTCATTCCATAAATAATAATATCGGTTAGCATTTCATTTTTATCATAAAATTCTTCTTTTTGCATTTCCAATGCCTTTCCTAAATAGATTTTCTCCTTTAATTTATTTTTTTTATACACATATTTAATTTGCTCTAAAATCAATTTTTCACTTGTATTTGCATACACTGTTTCTTTTTTTAGTTTTTTATCTGGAAAATAACTCAATTGTTTCTGTTTAATTTGTTGTCCAAATTGGTTTTTATATATCTCTTGAATACATAAATTCAAGAAATCGTAAGAATAATCAATTTGTTTTATTGCAACCCCGTCAACTCTAATTTTTGTATTGATGAGATTTTTATTTTTATTGTATGTATTTTCTTCTTCTACTGATAAAATTCCGTTTTTGTAAAGAAACTTTTGAGCAATTTGTCCGTCTTTTGTATATTGATTTTCTTCAATCAGTATCGTTTTTCCATCCATCGTTTGACGAATTGAAGCTATTAATTCTTTGTTGTTGATAATATGAAATACAGTATCTATTCTATAAGAAAATTCAATTTGTTTATTTTTTCTTAATTTGTAATAAGCGGTAGAAACAGTTTTTCTTGTCGGTTTAAGGGGAACATCAATGATTTCATCGCCACTTTTTTTTTCAATCACTTGCTTAAGAATAGGCATAGGTAGAGTCAAACTCATTCCCAATAAATAAGGCGTACCAGCATAAATAGTTGGAATCTGATATGCAATAAAAAAAATAAAAAAGGCAAGAGAAAATTTGGTCACTGCGGTCATTAATAATAAGTAAAAAATAAAATAAAATAACGTTTTTATAATTGAAACGTTTTACTCCAGCCAGCAATGCTCTCAAAAAAAACCTATACAAATAAACCCTCTATAGACAAATAACGTTCGCCAGTATCATAACAGAAAGTCAATATTTTTGCCCCTTGAGGAATGTCTTTTAATTTTTTATGCACAGCCGCCAAAGAAGCTCCAGAGGATACCCCCATAAAAATACCTTCTTCTTTTGCCGCCCTTCTTGTAAAATCAAAGGCTTCATCTTTACCCACTTGAATAATGCCGTCTAAAATTGCTGTATTCAAATTTTTCGGAACAAAACCTGCACCAATGCCTTGTAATGGATGTGGAGATGGACTTCCGCCACTTAATACAGGTGATAATTCAGGCTCTACTGCAAACACTTTTAAATTGGGATATTTTTGTTTGACAATTTCTGCAACACCAGTAATATGACCTCCTGTGCCAACGCCAGTAATTAAATAATCAAAGCCATTCGGAAAATCAGCAAGGATTTCTAAGGCGGTCGTTTTTCTATGAATTTCTGGATTTGCACCGTTTTCAAATTGTTGTGGTATCCAAGCATTTTGATTTTCTGCAAGCAATTCTTGTGCTTTTTCAATTGCTCCTTTCATGCCTTTTTCACGAGGGGTCAAAACCAATTCTGCACCGTACAAAGCCATCAATCTGCGTCTTTCAATCGACATAGATTCTGGCATAGTCAAAATCAATCGGTATTTTTTTGCTGCACAAACCATCGCTAAACCAACGCCTGTATTTCCAGATGTTGGCTCAATAATAACAGTATCTTTTTTTAAAATGCCTTTTTTTTCTGCATCTTCAATCATGGCTAAAGCAATTCTATCTTTAATACTTCCCCCTGGATTCGCACGTTCTAATTTTACAAAAACATCGTGGTCTTTGCCAAAAAGTTGGTTCATTTTTACAATTGGCGTTTGTCCAATTGTATTTAAAATGCTATTGTAAATCATGTGGAATTTGAATTTTAATAGTAGAATTCTTTGCAAAACCTATTGTAAAGAAATAAAATAATTTTGTAAGAAAAAATATTGTATGAAAAAAGCGATGACCTTTTCAGATGTTTTATTGTTTAGTAACCCGAATAGAAAGCGGAGTAAAACGTACTAC
>JAVKMO010000021.1:0-12694 GCA_031539345.1 Chitinophagales bacterium
GGAAATTGAGTTGTGATTTGCTTTCAAAATTTTTAACTTAGGTCTTTGACATCCAAAAACATTTTATAAAACCTACAATCGAGTTGTGATTTGCTTTCAAAATTTTTAACTTAGGTCTTTGACATCAGAAAAGGGGTTTGAGTTGTTGCCTTATGAGTTGTGATTTGCTTTCAAAATTTTTAACTTAGGTCTTTGACATCTAGTAAATGCGTATGATTTTGTCGATAATGTTGTGATTTGCTTTCAAAATTTTTAACTTAGGTCTTTGACATCAACCCAAAGCCATGACACAACAAGAACTATGTTGTGATTTGCTTTCAAAATTTTTAACTTAGGTCTTTGACATCGCGATGGTGCTATTATTCAGCGCGTTACGAGTTGTGATTTGCTTTCAAAATTTTTAACTTAGGTCTTTGACATCAATTTCCATAAAAATGAGCGTATCATACACGTTGTGATTTGCTTTCAAAATTTTTAACTTAGGTCTTTGACATCTAATTTGTTGTTGTTCTGCGTTTTGAGGTGTTGTGATTTGCTTTCAAAATTTTTAACTTAGGTCTTTGACATCAATAAGCGTAGAAGTGGGCGACGCAAAGGGGTTGTGATTTGCTTTCAAAATTTTTAACTTAGGTCTTTGACATCGGGTGAAGGAGTGGGTGCAAAAGCAATCTAGTTGTGATTTGCTTTCAAAATTTTTAACTTAGGTCTTTGACATCGCGTAAACGGTTGGGTGTAACATAACGTTGTTGTGATTTGCTTTCAAAATTTTTAACTTAGGTCTTTGACATCAGACTTTGTTTGAAAAACCACGCTGTCATTGGCTTTTAGTTAAAAATACAACTTAAAAAGACTAAGTGTAAACTTGCCTCTGTGCTTTGCATGGAGGCTTTTTTATTTCTAAGCGGGTGCTTAAAAAAGTTCTAATTGTATGTAACCCGATTTGGGTTTGATGGCTTTTTTGCCGTGAAAAATTTTGATGTCGCCAAATTGTTTGTCCGTAATGCCAATAATGCCAACGTGGCCTTTTTCAGGAACAAGTTTTTCTATGCGGGCAATATGAACGTCTCGGTTTTCTCGGCTACTGCAGTGGCGTATGTAGATGCTGAATTGAAACATCGTAAAGCCGCTTTTCAGGAGTTGCTTTCTAAATTGGGCATATATTTTTCTTTCTTCTGCCGTTTCTGTTGGAAGGTCAAAGAGTACCATAATCCACATAATTCTGTATTCGTTTAGTCGGTCTAAATAAAGTGGCATTCTGTTTGAAAATTGTAGGGTGAGAAGGTGTTTTGTTTTTGTAAAGAAAAAGAAAAGCTTCATCGATGGGCAGGCGATGAACGGAGCGCCGCAACCGTGCTGCATAGATAGGTGCTGCTGGAAACCAAAAAAATTTGTTCATCAAGAGTTTTGTTTTGGTGTTGTATTAGTGAAAATGGGGGTAGATTATTTTCCTGGCTTTTCCTTCGTAACAGGCAACGAGTGAGGCGGTGCTGCGTTGTAGGCCAATCATGAGGGGTCGTTTTTCGCCGTCAATGACAATGTCAAGGGCGTTAATTTGAAAGAGGAGGGCTTTGTGTGCTTTGGTTATTTGGGCATATTCGTTGGGCGGTTGTGTATCAACGATGTTGCAAACGATGTTGTCAACAAAGGGGCGATAGGGTTCCATTATGTCGTCGGCGAGGCAGTAGGCGTTGTATTTGTTTTTATGGTGTATGCCGAGTGTGGGGAGTAAGCCTGATGCTACGAGTGCGCGGGCGACGCTTGCTCTTAATATGGCGTATCCATAGTTGAGGAGGTTGTTGGGGGGTGCGTCTTCTCTGCCGCGTGTAAATTTGTTGATGTGAGGAAAAAGGTGGCTCCAATAATAGGCGGCGGCTTTGGCTTCTACGTTTGTGGTGTCGCCGGTTTTTACTTCGTTTGCCCAAGTTTGAATTTTAGTATAGGCAATTTTTCTTTTTTGTAACAGGTTGCTTTGGTTTAGAATTTTGGCGATGGTGGTTTGTTGCCAAAGGTTTTTTTTGAGGGCTTGGCTTGCGTCAATTTGTGCTTGAAAACGTTGGCTTTGGAGGGTATGTGTGTCTAAGGGCAACATCAAACCTATGGGGTGGTGTTTGTCATCGCAGCTGACTATGGCAACGTTGTTTTGGGTTAAAAATGCAAGCAGTTTTTGCGTGAGCGTAATTTGTGCATGGTCTAAAATGATCATTGCAATGTCTTCTATTGGTCTTGTTTGTTCTTGCTGTTCGCCGCCGTCTAAAATGGTTTTGATGACGAGTTGTTCGTTTGCGAGGCTTAAATAAGCAGGGTTAGAAAAATAGAGTGTTTGTTTTATCATAGTTATTTGTTTGCAAGCCAGTGCATAAAAAATTTGTCGTTGACTTCATAATAAGGCGGCACATGGTCTGCACAATAATAGACGAGTTCTTTTTCAACCAAAGATTCTAAAGCACGCTTGACGTTTGCCGGTGTGCCTATTTTGTGGGCATAGAGAAAGGTGCGTGCGTAGGGTTGATGTACTTTTTTTTCAATGGCGATGGCTTTTAATAAAGCCCATTGTGAGGTTGTAATAAGGTTGCGATATTGAAAATAAATATTGGCATTGTCATTTAAAATGTTTTGTAGTGTGCGATAGACCGTTGTTGTTTGTATGTTTTTGTCTCCAGCAATAAACAGTTCGTGACACAAGCGTTGGGTATAATACGTGTGCGTGTCTGTTAATTCAAAAATGAGTTCGAGCGCTTCTGCCTGAATTTTAAATTTGTGTTTAGCGAAGTGTTTTTTTACAAAATGGGCATAAATGCTTTTGTCTATTTTTTGTAGATTGATGTTTTTTGTGCTTCCATAAAAGGGTCGCTTAGCGCTGTTAAAAATGGTGTGCATCATGCGTTGGTTGCTGCCACAAAAAATAAAATTGACGTGTTTGAGTTGTTGTATTGCTGTACGCAATAGGGCTTCAATGTTTTTTTCGGGGTAGTTCAAAATTTGTTGAAATTCATCAATGGCAATGACGGTTTTTATTTTTTGGTCGTCAATAAATTGGAGCAACTGAACAATTGTTTTTTCAAATTGTTTGGGTTGAGAAATGTCGAGACTCAATTCTGGATTGCCGCTGATGCTGTCAAGGCTTATTACAGGACGGAGCAGTTTAAGTGCTTCGAGTAGTTTTTGGGCTAAGCCTTTGTTGGGCGGAAAAGCCTTGTAGATGCTGTTGGCAAGGGTATTTGTAAATTCTTTTAAATTTTGCGTAGCATAAATGTCAATATAAATGCCGTTTTGTTTTTTTTGTTTTAACAAATAAAACAAATGTAAAATGAGTGACGTTTTTCCTATTCTGCGTTGTGCAAAAAAAGTGGTGTGTCCATTGTTGGCAATGGTGTTGAGGAGCGTTTTTGTTTCTGTTTCTCTATCACAAAAAGAATCTGGGTCAGAATAACCATTGATTAAAAAAGGGTTCATGCTCAAAATGTTTTTCTACAATAATAATTATACATTTTGTATAATACATTTTGTATAATGGAAAATATTTGAGCAAACGAACCGAATTTTTATTGCCGATTTTCTATCCATCGTATTTCTCCGTCAGGCATGATTTCAAAATGCTTTCCTTCAATTGCACAATTGAATTTGCGACATCCATTATTTTTATTCTTTAGTACTTCTACAGCTAAGCAACAAGTATTCATTGATTGTTTTTAAATAACAAAGCGAACTGGCTTCTAATTTTCTTTTATAACGGCTACAATTTTACCAACTCTGTTTATTTGCAATTTCCAACAGCTCTCTTTAATCATTATGCTTTCAATTGTTTTTTCCATTTTATTTGAAGATGTAAATTCTATCTTATTTACGATTGATGTGGAAATATCGTTTCGTATAAACATACATTGACTGCCTGTTGCACTAACCATTTTGTAAATTCTTTTTACTTGTTCGGCATTTAGATTTTGAAAAGCTACTAATCTCGAATCTTCTTTTTCTTCTTTGGTTGGAACATAAACCAAATCATTTGGGGAAAGATGAAATAATAGTTTGTTGCCATGTTCATCGTTTTCTGGAACAGATGATAACCCTTGTTTTTGTCTTTCAACAACAATATTCAATTGAATAGTATTATAAAGTCTTTGTTGCTTTTCATTTTGATAAATTGCAAAAAACAAATTTGTTCCTTTTGTTGCTTCCATCCATTTATGTTTTGTGCCCATTCTTTTTCCTAAAGGGAAACGCTTATCGCCAGATTCTGCAATTGGCAATCTAAATACAGGTATTTTTCTTTTTGAATTAAAAAGCTCAATGCCGTCAGGGCTAAAGGCTTTATCAATATCATTATTGTTTTCTTTTAAATGATTTAATAAACTTTGTTGTATTTGATAGTCTGCAATTTTATTGATGAATTTAACGGCGTCTTCTGTGGTTTTAATTCCTCCTTGACCCCTATTTGAAAGAGTAGAAATTGGTTGTCTTTTTCTGAATTTTTCATTTGGAATTTTAAAGGCAGTTGATACAATTGAATTACCATTTTTATCTAAAATGGGGTGGGATTTTAAATAGTTTTGTGTGGCTGTCATTTTACTTTCAAATTGTCCCAGAGTCTCATTCACTTTGTCTTTTATGTATTCATCAATAATCAGCTCTCTCTTATCTACATTTTCTGCGATCTTTAAAATATCAAAAGAGTAATTCCTTTTACCATAAGGCATTGGAGTATGTAATGATTTTCTTATTGCCCAACTATCCCCTTTTGTTTGAATAACAGTTACCTTTTGTGAAATGCCCTTTTTGGTTTCCCATTTTTGAATTTTATTTACTGTTTTATTTATTACTCGTAAGTTTTGTTTAAAACTTACAATGGTTGTATTCAATTGATCTTTTGCATTTACTGTAAAATGTTTCCAAGGTTTTTTGAATTGCCATTTGTAGTTTTTATCGTTGCCTTCGTTGTATTTTTTTTCACACAGCAGATGCTTTAAATCTTCTCTTGCCTTTCCTTTTTCGGCAGCATTTTTATTGTTTAAATAATTGATGTGGTTTCGTGTTGCACATGCAATTACTAAGGCATCCATAGCATGATGCCTGTGGTCAATTCTTTTTTTGCTAAACCATTTTGAATGTTCCAAAGGAATTTCGGGCAAAAATTTATTGATATTGGGATTAATTTTTCCAAAGCTATTACTCTGTGTCATTTCATTTAATCGAACAAATCGAGGGGCAATTATTTCATTCCAAACTTCATTCAGCCCCCAATCTTGTTTTAGTGTTGATGTAATTTGTCCATTTGTTGAAAGCACATTTATGGATGTAGTTCCATCATCATTTTTTTCTTTTCTTACAATATTCGACAAATAGCTTTTAACTACTTTGCTAATGTATCGGGTATCATTCATTTGGCGTTCAATCATCTTTTCTGGAATATCCTCCAAGATCATTTTTTTCTTTTTACTGAAACTTTTTTCAAAATATCTATTCACGTGCTCTTCATAATTTTTCTCTGAAAATATTTCAACAGTTTTGCCAAAATTCAAGGTTACTTTTTCACCTTTGTGATTTTTAATAAACTCTAATCCCAATTGATTTGTCTTTAGTTTATTTACTTGACTCTCACAAATCACTTTGTTGCTAAAGGAGTCATCAAAAAACCTTGATTGCGGAATGATGTGCTCTATTTCATAATCGATTGTAAATAGTTTACTCAAAGGAATTATTTCTCCAGTATAAGGCGAAACATAGCCTTGCTCTAACCATAGTTTATAGCGCAATAATTGTGCTTGGGTAGGTTGTGCAGCTTTGCGGATTTTTAAAATTTCTTCATCAATATTATTGTCGGCATTAAAAACGCCGTCTTCATAAATCTTTAAAATTTCTTGTTGACTTGATGAATAGGGACGCACATTTTCAATCTTTGAATCATTCATCAATTCAGCCAATAGCGCTTTTATTCTAAGGTTTGTGTTTTCGTTTTCTGTATTTTGGGTAGTCATTTTTTCTCGGGTAGCTTTATCGTTTTTCATTTCTCTACCCAACTCAACATGAATTTCATCAAAGAAATTTTCTGCACCATTTCCGTAAGTCACCCAAATATCTTTTAGTAATCGTAATGTTTCTAAAATCACTTGTTCAACAATTGGATTACGTAAAGAATGTTGCCTGAACTCTTTTAAAAAAAATTCAATATCAATCGGCTTTTTCCAAAAATTGATTTCACCTACTTCGGCATGTCTATCATAAACAATATAACTTGCTAACCATTCGGGCAATCCTTTAAAATCCTTAATATCAGTAAGGTTCAAAGCTTTTTCTCTTACTCTATTTTTTATTGTTTCGTCATATTCTGCGGTAATTATTTTTCTAACTCTATCTTTTGTTTTTGCATCAATGCTTTCTTCGTTCGAATATTTTCCCATTCGCATTAAAGGCAATAATTTTTTAATTGCTTTTGCAGAATAAGCTCCATATTCATTTTTAAACGGAGGGATTTTTTTGAAGTTGTCAAAAAAATCATTTCCTAAATTGTTTTTAGCGGCAAATGTTTTTAAAGCTTTTTCAATGTCAATTTTGTCATTCACCGAATATAGAATGTGCCATAGGGCTTCTTCTTTTTCTTTAGTTAAAAAATCAAGAGGTACATTTTCACATTTGGCTAATCGGGCAATAATTAAGGAATGAGTTTCGTTGCATGGGTAGGCCTTATCTTCAACATAATTCCAGCGATGCGTTTTCTCATTTAGCTTAAAATATTTCAATACTGCTTTTTGTTCTATCTCTTTCCTTTCATTTAAAAAATTGAAAAGAGCAACAAAATCTTCTTCGCTATCTAAAAATTCGTTAGTAACGGCATTGTCATTTTCTCGATTATAGATATTTAAATTTGCTATCCACTTCCACAATCTAAATTCTTGAAATAGCGGATGCGATTTAGCAATACATTTTATTGCTTTCTCTTTCCTTTCTCCTTTCAAAAAATATGTTCTGCTTTCAAATTTGCAGTCGCTTATCAATGATTTTTTACTTTTTAATGGCCGTTGATAAAAAATAATGTCGTCTAAAAATAAATAGACAAAGCCGCTTGTTTTAATACTATTTTGATGTGAGGTATTGTACTCATACAATTCATGCAAACATTCTTTATATAATTTTTCATCCTGTAATTCTGTATGAAATTTTTGTTGTGTTTGTAAAATCTGTTTCAACTCGTCTTTGTAGAATTTTCGTTCTACAACTCGAACCAATTTGCCATTAATTTTTTGCTTTGGGTTTTGCAATAAAGTGTCATAGATATACGCCCCCACTGTTTTTTTACTCTTATCAATATCAAATTCTGTTTTCTTTTTTAGCAAAGTCCAATCATCTTCAGAGGGGGCTCTAAACGACCTTTTTTCTTTTCCTTCTTTATCTTTTTTTATCGTTCCATCATCATTTAAATCTGTAGTAACAATAAACTCTTTTGTTTTCCCTTTCCATTCTAATGGTGTTTTACTTGTTCGTCTATAAATCCAACCATTTTCTAAAATTACATTATACCACAATTCATCGTTTCCTTTTTTATCACCGCTGTTTATTACATCTTGAACGACAAGCGAATGAAATTCAATTAATTTGTTTGTAGCTTCTTCCTCTTCGCCTCTTAATTGATAATACCCTCTTTTTTGATTGAAGTTTAAAAGTAACCAAGCCAACTCTTCTTTTTCAATTTTTTCTGTTAATGCTTTTTTACGTAAATAATAAATTGTCCAATCATGTGGTATCTTTTTTCCATCACTAACTATATCGGGTTGATGTTTTGCAAAATCAGCAAGCATTTCTTCAAATGATTTTTTGAAGATAAAATGCTTATCAGCATCATAAACTAATTTAGGTTCTGTATCGGCAATAAATTGCCCACAGTGTTTTTCAAAGTCAATTTGTGCCGAATAATGTTTTGGAAGAAATTGAAGAATATGAAGCACTCGGTGCAATCTTTCTCTTCTCAACAAGTGGCGTTCTCTTAATCTACGAACACCTCTGTTAAAGGTTCTTTCTGCTGTTTGAGAAACTGTATTTCCTTGTCCGAATTCACTTAAAATATCTTGGCTCATTGGAATTATCCTACTTCCTAAATCAATAATATTTCCAGTTTTAGTTTCTAAATTTTGTTCGATTAAAGCCCAACCAATTGAGTTAGTCCCCAAATCAAGGCCAAGAATTTTTTTGTTCATATTTTATCCTTTAAGTTTTTTATATAATTTTGTTATCTATTGAAAGCAAATCACAATAAGGATTATTCCGTTGTGAAAACATCTAAAGCGGCGCAAGTCGCTTTTTTTTATTTTAAATCTTTCCCTTTTTTTGATATTGCACTGCTAATTAAGTATTTTTCTCAATCCTCGGATAGTTCAACCCTTCAAGGTATGCTTCCATTTGGGCGTGGATTTTATTTTTTAAATCGCTGGCTTGTAACAGGGTGTAGTCGTGGCTGTTGACTGGGTCTAAAAAATGGATAATGATTTTTCCAGGGCGTAAAGATAAGATGCTTTTAGGGTTCAGGCGTTCCCGCGTATATTGTAAAATGAGGGGTTGTACAATGACTTTGGTTTCTATGGCAAGGTGAAATGCTCCATCTTTAAATTCGTTGAGGCGTTGCGTGATGGTGTCATAAAAAGTGCCTTCAGGAAAAAGCAATACAGAATTGCCATTGTCTAAAGTTTGCTTCATTTCTTTCAAACTTTCTTTTTTGCTTTGTATGCTTTTTCTGTCTACAAGAATGACGTATTGTTTATATAAAAAACCAATGAGGGGAATGGTCGCAATGCCCGCTTTCCCAAGTGGTCTAAACACATTACAAATGGCAGCAGTTACAACAATCGCGTCTAAATAAGAAAGATGGTTGCTTACATAAACGCACTTTTTTTTATGTTTTGCCAAAGGGCTTTGATATTTTTTTTCTATCCAAATGCCGATGAAAAACAATTTGAGTTGAAACGTAAAATGAAAAATTGCGTAAGCTGCTTTTGTTCTGCTTTTTATAGGCACAAAGAGAAAGGGAATCATGCACAACAACATCACAAAAATCATACCAAGCGTTATGCAGACAGCATAAATTAAATAAAAGGCGTACACACAATTTCCTATAATTCGCATATTGTTGGGGTTTTATGCAATGGCTAATTTTTTTCCTGTTAAGTGCATATACACGTCTTCCAAATTAGCTTGTTGAACGATTGTGTTTTTTGCAAAGCCAATGCTTAATAAATTTTCTATCAGCACCGAAGGTTTGTCTAATGCCAGCAATGTGCCGCTATCTAAAACGCCGACTCTGTCGCATAGAAATTCGGCTTCTTCCATATAATGCGTCGTAATAATTACGGTGATATTTTGCTCTCGAAAGGTTTGAATTAAATTCCATACTTGTCGCCTTGCTTGAGGGTCTAAGCCTGTTGTGGGTTCGTCTAAAAAAAGAATTTTTGGTTTGTTGATGAGCGCATTGGCAATAGCGAATCGTTGCTTTTGCCCTCCGCTTAAAATTTTATATTTTGATTTTGCTCTTTCTTCTAATCCTACTTTTTGTAACAAATACAATGCGTTCACTGTTGTTTCATACAATCCTGCAAAGAGGTTGATGAGTTCTACCAAATTGAGGTTGTTAAAAAATCCATTGGATTGAAGTTGAACGCCAATTATTTTTTTGATGGCAAACGCGTCTTTATCTAAGTCTAACCCGTCTATAGAAACTGTTCCTGTGGTTTTTGTATTGAGTGTTTCTAAAATTTCTAAAAGGGTTGATTTGCCGGCACCGTTTGGACCTAATATGCCTAAAATTTCTCCTTCATTAACAGTAAAAGAAACGTTTTTGAGGGCAGTAAAATTGCCGTATTGTTTATACAAATTTTTTACCTCTATGATTGTTTTCAATAGAAACAGAATTAGTGTGTTGTAAAAAAATAAAGATACGTTACATTGTTTTATAGAAGGCTTGAACTTTGCCTTTTTGAATTTCACTCAGTCGGCTTGCGAATAATTTTTTCTTTAATGGTGATGCTTTGTCAATAAAAAGTTTGCCTTCTAAATGATCATATTCGTGAAAAATAATGCGTGCAGTAATGCCTGAAAAGGAGGTTGTGTGTTGGACAAAATTTTCGTCTTGATATTGTATTGTTAAGTGTTGTTGGCGTTGTATGATTGTTTTGAGGTAAGGGAAACTTAAACAGCCTTCTTCGTATCCCCATAAATCGCCTGCTGCATCAATAATTTTTGGATTGATGAAAATTTGTTTTACGCCAGGAGCATCAGGATATTCATTCGCTAAAGCTGGGTCATCTCGAAACATTTGGTCGCTGTCAATTACAAACAAGCGAATGGAATGATCGATTTGTGGTGCGGCTAACCCCACGCCCTTTGTGGCATACATCGTGTCCCACATATTTGCAATGATGGGTGCAAGGTTGGGGTAAGCATTGGTTATGGGTTGTGCAACAGTGCGTAAAATTGCATTGCCATAAAGAACTATAGGATAGACCATAATCGTGTTGTTATAATTTAAAGCCTTTCGGCATCATGTTGCTTAGGCTTGCCATGTTCGACATATTCGGCATGCCTCCTTTTGTAAATTGTTGCATCATTTTTTTCATTTGATCAAATTGATGAATAAACGCATTGACCTCGTTGGCTGATTTTCCAGAACCCTTTGCTATTCGGGCTTTTCTGCTTGCGTTTAACACTTGAGGGTTTCGTCTTTCATGCGACGTCATCGAATTGATGATGGCTTCAATTTGTATAAATCGTTTGTCGTCTAAATCAACATTTTTTAATTGGCTTCCTACACCCGGGATCATTCCTAACATGTCTTTCATGTTGCCCATTTTTTTAATGGTTTGAATTTGTTGTTTAAAGTCTTCAAAATCAAATTTGTTTTTTTGAATTTTGGCTTCTAATTTTTTTGCTTCCGCTTCATTAAAATGGAGTTCTGCTTTTTCTACTAAAGAGGCAATATCTCCCATTCCCAAAATTCTTTGTGCAAGTCTATCGGGATAAAATTTTTCTAATGCGTCTAATTTCTCCCCATTGCTGACAAACAGAATCGGCTTGTGAACAGTATAGGTTACGGATAACGCTGCCCCGCCCCTTGTGTCGCCATCTAATTTTGTTAAAACAACGCCAGTAAAATCTAAGTATTCATTAAATATTTTTGCTGTGTTTACGGCTTCTTGTCCAATCATCGCATCAATAACAAAAAGTGTTTCTTGTGGCTTGAATGTTTTTTTGATGCTTTGAATTTCTTGCATGAGTTTTTCGTCAATGCTCAATCGCCCGGCAGTATCAATAATAACAAGGTTTTTGTTGTTTTGTTGAGCAAACGCCAATCCTCTTTGTACAATATCGAGTACATTTTTTTCAGTTTCTTCGGCATACACATCAACGTCAATTTGTTTGCCCAAAATTTTTAATTGGTCTATTGCTGCTGGGCGATAAACGTCTGCAGCAATTAGAAGGGCGTTTTTGTTCTGGGCTTTTACATGCTTGGCTAATTTTGCAGCAAAGGTTGTTTTACCAGAACCCTGCAAGCCAGCAATTAAAATAATGGCAGGGCTTCCGTTAATGTTAAATTTTTTCTCTTCTCCGCCTAACAATTTTGTCAATTCGTCTTGCATGATTTTTACCATGACTTGTTCGGGGTGCAAAGCGCCGATTACTTTTTCCCCTAAGGCTCTTTCTTTTACTGTATCAGAAAAATCTTTCGCAATTTTATACTGTACGTCTGCGTCTAATAACGCCTTGCGAATGTCTTTAATTGCGGTGGCAACGTTCAACTCTGTAATGTGGGCGTTTCCTCGAATATGTTTTAATGACGAGGCAATTTTATTACTTAATGATTCAAACATTGGGTTAGCTGTTTTTGAGTTTGAAAAATTTTTCTAAACGAATTTCATTTTCTTCAAAATATTGCTCTTTAATAATAATGCCGATGATCGAAAAATAAGCCGATACGAGGTGTCCTTCTTGAAACGCATAGTGTTTTATTCTAAGAATATCATCTGCTGCAAAAAACAAATCAATGCACGAACCAATATACAAACAATACACGTGCAAATCATACGGGTGATTGCTGTGATTGTCTCTACTGTCGTTGAGATACGGCAAAATTTTATCCCAATTTTCATTCACCATTTCTCGCAGTCCAATTTCTCTACTTACAATGTAGCCCTGTGCACTCAGTTGCATTGTTTTATTCTTGATGACAATAAATTCATTCTTCAAATGACTCGGCGTATCATATAAATTTTTATAGACGATGCCAAGCACATCGACGTTGTTTTTTAATGTGTCTATATGTTCTCGTGTAATTTCAAATTCTTTTTTCATCGTCCTGAAATCTTGCTTCATGTATTCTGTATTGCGATACACAGCTTCTATATGCTGTTTGATTTTATTCGTAATTAAATTCAGGATCACCAAAAAGGCGACAAACATCATAACATTAAAAAGCAACGATTGAATCTGCTCTGTATGTGCTTGTAAAAAAAGGTTGAGGTCAAACAATAACATGAAATAAAAGTAAAATATCTTTTAGGATAAAGAAAGGCTCTTTGTTTTAGAATTCTTTGCAAAACCTATTGTAAAGAAATAAAATAATTTTGTAAGAAAAAATATTGTATGAAAAAAGCGATGACCTTTTCAGATGTTTTATTGTTTAGTAACCCGAATAGAAAGCGGAGTAAAACGTACTACA
>JAVKMO010000022.1:0-32500 GCA_031539345.1 Chitinophagales bacterium
CAACGCTTCGTCTTTTGTTAAAATCAGCAATTGTGATGTCAAAGACCTAAGTTAAAAATTTTGAAAGCAAATCACAACTCCTCTTCGCACAACCACTCAAAAGAACTGGATGTCAAAGACCTAAGTTAAAAATTTTGAAAGCAAATCACAACGCCACTGCTGCCGCACCGCTAAAAAATTTGATGTCAAAGACCTAAGTTAAAAATTTTGAAAGCAAATCACAACAATTTCCACGATTGAATAATCAATCATAAGATGTCAAAGACCTAAGTTAAAAATTTTGAAAGCAAATCACAACTGTAAACTGAGTATTGTTAACAACATCTGTGATGTCAAAGACCTAAGTTAAAAATTTTGAAAGCAAATCACAACTTGTCTTTCATGATGTAAAAACGGAATTGTGATGTCAAAGACCTAAGTTAAAAATTTTGAAAGCAAATCACAACAGACAAGATTGTGATGAAAATCAACGGTATGATGTCAAAGACCTAAGTTAAAAATTTTGAAAGCAAATCACAACAGTACTACACACGTAAAAGGCTTTTTTAGGGATGTCAAAGACCTAAGTTAAAAATTTTGAAAGCAAATCACAACTCTTGTTTTCTCATCAATTCAAGCACAAAGGATGTCAAAGACCTAAGTTAAAAATTTTGAAAGCAAATCACAACTCATTTATGAAGGCAAAGGCGAAAAAGGTAGATGTCAAAGACCTAAGTTAAAAATTTTGAAAGCAAATCACAACGTTGCCCGCTGGCTATGGCGTGTTAAATAGATGTCAAAGACCTAAGTTAAAAATTTTGAAAGCAAATCACAACATATAAAATAATGTATCTATAGTTTTAAAAAGATGTCAAAGACCTAAGTTAAAAATTTTGAAAGCAAATCACAACTACGGATTGCTTGCAAAGCATAAGATTGAAGATGTCAAAGACCTAAGTTAAAAATTTTGAAAGCAAATCACAACCAATCCGCCCATCATCTTACTTCGCAATCCGATGTCAAAGACCTAAGTTAAAAATTTTGAAAGCAAATCAAAACTATGTGTATTGTTTTTGTTCTAAAAAGTTGGATGTCAAAGACCTAAGTTAAAAATTTTGAAAGCAAATCACAACTGCTATGTCCAACGTTCATGTACATCATCAGATGTCAAAGACCTAAGTTAAAAATTTTGAAAGCAAATCACAACTATAATTTAGAGAGAACTTTTTTTTTTCAAGATGTCAAAGACCTAAGTTAAAAATTTTGAAAGCAAATCACAACTTACCGGAATCAATTCCAATGCAAGTCACTGATGTCAAAGACCTAAGTTAAAAATTTTGAAAGCAAATCACAACAGCATGTATGCACAAGTTCCTCATTTTAAGATGTCAAAGACCTAAGTTAAAAATTTTGAAAGCAAATCACAACTATGGACACACAAGAAAAAATCACAATCAAGATGTCAAAGACCTAAGTTAAAAATTTTGAAAGCAAATCACAACAGGTAACAACGTGTTAGCCACGTATTGAAGGATGTCAAAGACCTAAGTTAAAAATTTTGAAAGCAAATCACAACTTATCGGCTCTTCGATAATCAATTTCTAAAAGATGTCAAAGACCTAAGTTAAAAAACTTGATGGTTGAGAGCAGATTCGATTGTTTGCTAAGCAGGCGTATTGGGGTTGAAATGAATGGGGATATTGTTAAAACTATCTGCTTATTTCATATCCCCCGAAAGTTGCCTTTGTTGGTTGAATTTAAGATTGGGCTATGGGTTAATTGACGAATTACGTTAGCTCCATTTTTAAATATTTGCCTGTTTGGCTTTTAGGGTTTTTAACAATTTCTTCTGGTGTGCCTTCGGCAATAATTATGCCGCCGTGTTTGCCTCCTTCTGGACCCAAATCGATAACGTGGTCTGCCATTTTTACCATGTCTAAATTGTGTTCGATAACGAGTACGGTATTTCCTTTATCAACAAGTTGAGACAGCACTTGTATGAGCAAATGAATGTCTTTAAAATGTAAGCCTGTTGTTGGTTCGTCAAGAATGTAAAAGGTTTTTCCTGTGTCGCGTTTTGATAATTCTGTGGCTAATTTAATCCGTTGAGCTTCGCCTCCGCTAAAAGTTACCGATGATTGTCCGAGTGTAATATAACCTAGCCCAACGTCTTGGAGGGTTTTTATTTTTCTGTATAAAAGGGGTATCGCTTCAAAAAAAACAACGGCTTCGTCAACCGTCATTTCTAAGACATCATAAATTGATTTTCCTTTATAGCGAATGTCTAAAGTTTCTCTGTTGTATCGCTTGCCATTGCAGGTTGAACATTGCACATAGACATCAGGCAAAAACCCCATTGCCATTACTTTTAATCCCCCCCCTTGGCAATCTTCGCAGCGTCCGCCTTTGACATTAAAAGAAAATCGTCCCACCTTATATGCCCTTACACGCGACTCTGGCAATGCACCATACAAGTCTCTGATTTCTGTAAAAAAACCACAATAGGTTGAAGGGTTGCTGCGGGGTGTTCTGCCAATTGGCGATTGGTCGATTTCAATGACTTTGTTGATATTGTCTAAGCCGTCTATGCTTTTGTAGGGCAGAGAGGCTTTTTTTATTTTGTTTGTATGTTGATATAAAATGGGATAAAGCGTGTCGCCAATCAATGTAGATTTTCCGCTACCAGAAACGCCCGTAATGGCAATAAATTTTCCAAGAGGAAAGTGGACATCTATGTTTTTCAAGTTATGCCCAGAAACCCCGTAGATGCAAATGTGTTGTTTGTTGCCTTCTCTTCGTTGTGTTGGAATTTCTATTTTTTTTGTGTTAGATAAATAGGCAGATGTGAGGGTTGGAATAGTTAGAAAATCTTTTGGAGTGCCTTCTGCCACAATACGTCCGCCTAATTTTCCAGCACCAGGACCAATGTCTATGATATAGTCTGCGGCGAGCATAATTTCTTTGTCATGTTCCACAACCAACACAGTATTGCCAATGTCTCTCAAATGTTTGAGAGCGGTAATGAGTTGCTGATTATCTCTTTGGTGCAAACCAATGCTCGGTTCATCTAAAATATAAGTTATGCCTTGTAATTGAGAACCAATTTGCGTTGCCAAACGAATGCGTTGAGCTTCGCCTCCGCTCAGTGTTTTTGACGGCAAGTGAAGGCTTAAATAATGCAAACCAACGTCTAATAAAAACTGTGTGCGTGTGCGAATTTCTTTCAGAATGTCTTTTGCAATGAGGGCTTCTTGTTTATTAAAAATGGCTTCAATATTTTCAAACCAATCATAAAAACTTTGTACATCTAAGCAACATAACTCTGCAATATTTTTTTCTTTGATTTTAAAAAACAAACTCTCTTTTTTTAGTCTTGTTCCCTCACAGGTTTCACACGGAGACTCTTTCATATACTCTTGTGCCCATTCTTTCCACCAACCTTCTCCGCCATAATAAAAACTGCTTTCTAACAATGGAACAATACCTTTATTGTAATTATATATTTTTTGTTTGTTATTCTTTGCCCCATTTCCATATAACAACAATTTCATTTCTTGTTCTGAAATATCTCCAATTGGCACGTGCAATGAAATGTTCAATTGTGTTGCAAAAACTTTTAACTCTTGATAAACGCCCGCATCGCGCTCTTTGCCAATGGGTGCAATACCTCCCTCTCGGATTGACAATTTTTTGTCAGGCAAAACTTTTTCTATATCCACTTCATAACGAAACCCAATGCCTTGACATTTAGGACAGTAGCCTAAAGGGGTGTTGAACGAAAAGCTATTGGGGTTGGGTTCTTCATAAGAAATTCCAGTTTCAGAACAATAAAAATGTTGGCTGTATAAATGTTCTTTTTCATTTTCATCAACAATAAAAAGAATGCCTTTGCTTATTTTTAAAGCACTTTGAATGCTTTGGTGTAAGCGAATTGTGTTGTCTTCATCAACATCAACCACGTCTAAAATCAAATCAATATTGTGTACTTTGTATCGGTCTACAAGAAGCCCTTTTTCAAGGTTGATGTTTTTGCCATCAACACGCATCTTTGAAAATCCTTTTAAACGGTATTCGTCAAACAATTCTCTGTAGTGTCCTTTTCGTCCACGCACCAAACTCGCCAAAACCAGAATCGTTTGACCTTTGAATTTGTTTGTGATAGAAGAGATAATTTCCTCTTCATTCATCTTTGCCATTTCTTTATTTGTGTTGTACGAATAGGCTTTGCTGGCACGTGCAAATAACAAACGCAAAAAGTCGTAAATTTCTGTAATCGTTCCAACCGTTGAACGCGGATTTTTGCTCACTGTTTTTTGTTCGATTGACACAACCGGAGAAATGCCTTTAATGCTGTCTACATTCGGCCGCTCCATGACACCAATAAATTGACGTGCATAGGTAGAAAAACTTTCCAAATAACGGCGTTGCCCTTCGGCATAAATGGTGTCAAAAGCAAGCGAAGACTTTCCACTTCCACTCACGCCAGTCATCACCACCAATTGATTTTTAGGAATTTTAATATCAATGTGTTTTAAATTGTGTTCGCTTGCACCTAAAATTTCAATGTACTTCTGAGACATAAATAAAAACCGATTCGATTGAATGGAAGATAAAAAAGCAACTAAACTAATCATTTACTACACGTTCAATTTTGGAAAAAATAATTTCAATAACACAACGAAACAAACCTCTCGTATTTCTTTTTTATTACTTTCGGCTACATTGTTTTCACTAAAAAAATAAATCATTATGCAATATGATGTAGTTGTTATTGGTAGCGGTCCTGGTGGATACGTTGCTGCAATTCGTGCTTCGCAATTAGGCTTAAAAACTGCTGTAATAGAAAAAGAATCCCTTGGAGGGGTTTGTTTAAACTGGGGTTGTATTCCAACAAAAGCCCTTTTAAAAAGTGCCCAAGTGTATGAGTATTTAAAACACGCCGCCAATTATGGCATACAGGCACAAGGCTTATCACATGACTTTAATGCTGTTGTAAGTCGTAGCCGTGGGGTAGCAGATAAAATGAGTAAAGGGGTTCAGTTTTTAATGAAAAAAAATAAAATTGATGTGATCAATGGATTTGGAAAATTGATTGCGAAAAATAAAGTTGAAGTAAAAGCGATGGACGGCACAACGCAAACGGTCGAAGGCAAACACCTCATTTTGGCTACTGGAGGACGTGGTAGAGAATTGCCGAATATTAAAGTTGATGGCAAAAAAATTATTGGTTATCGCGAAGCAATGAATTTGCCAACGCAACCAAAAAGCATGATTATTATGGGTAGCGGAGCAATTGGAGTTGAATTTGCTTATTTCTATAACAGTATGGGAACGAAGGTAACTATCGTTGAATTTTTGCCTCGTATTGTTCCCGTTGAAGACGAAGATGTTTCTAAAGAGTTAGAAAAAATTTACAAAAAATACGGCATAGAAATTCTTACTTCTGCTTCGGTAGAAAGTGTAAACACAAGCGGTGCCGGGGTTGTTGCACAAGTAAAAACTGCCACAGGAACAATGTCTTTAGAGGCAGATGTTTTATTAAGTGCTGTTGGGGTAACGGCAAATATTGAAAACATTGGCTTAGAAACACTTCAGATTAAAACAGAAAAAGGCAAAATTGTAACCGATAAATTTTATCAAACAAATGTTCAAGGCGTATATGCCATTGGCGACATTGTGGCAGGTCAAGCACTTGCTCACGTTGCGTCAAAAGAGGCGATTGTTTGTGTAGAGCAAATTGCATATCAAGAAAAAAAATTCAAACACGCACCAGAACCAATTGACTACAACAATATTCCTGGTTGTACTTATTGTGTGCCAGAAATTGCGTCTGTTGGTTTAACCGAAGCAAAAGCAAAAGAATTGGGCTATGATATTAAGGTGGGCAAATTTCCTTTTACGGCATCAGGCAAAGCAAGTGCAAGCGGACATAACGAAGGCTTTGTGAAAGTTATTTTTGATGCAAAATATGGCGAATGGCTTGGCACACACATGATAGGGGCTAACGTTACCGAAATGATTACAGAAACCGTCATTGGCAGAAAATTAGAAACGACATACCACGAAGTCCTTAACACCATTCACCCTCACCCAACAATGAATGAAGCTGTTATGGAAGCCGTTGCACAAGCCTATGGAGAAGTGATTCACCTGTAAAACAATTGACACAAATAGCATTAAACTGTACGCATATTTATTATTTTAAACAACATGTAAACGCCTTTCAACAATGACAAATTATATTCAAAGCTTTCAAAAAAGATATGCTTGTAAAAGAATGAATAACACCAAAATTGGTACAGACCAATTAGGTAGAATTATCGAAAGTATTCAATTGAGCCCAAGCTCTTATGGCATACAACCGTATCAAGTTATTCTTATTCAAAACGAAGCCCTCAAAAAAGAATTACAACCCCTGTGTAATCAACAACCACATATTACAGAATGCGACACGCTGATTATTTTTGCCGCTTTCACAAGTGTTTCAACAGATTATATAACAAACTATATTAAAGCAGTGTCTGAGAAAAGAAACGTGCCTTTAGAAAAATTAGACGCTTACAAAAATCTCATTATTCAAAAAACAAGCCAAGCACAAGCAGACAATACATTAACTGCATGGACAGCCAAACAAACCTATCTTGCTCTTGGCTTTGCCTTAGCGGCTTGCGCCTTAGAAGGTGTAGATTCTTGCCCAATAGAAGGCTTTGATGCACAAGCGGTCAATGCTCATTTAGGCTTAGCCGAATATGGCTTACACGCTGCCGTATTGCTTGCTGTTGGCAATAGAGATGTTGCTTTAGACTATAATGCAACGCTTGCTAAATACAGAAAATCTGAAGCAGATTTGTTGATATGGAAAAAGTAAATCGACGGCTTAAAATTGCACTTGTTCACGATTGGTTTATTGTAAAAGGTGGAGCAGAAAGAGTTGTTGAGCAAATGCTAGAAATGGTCAAAAACCATGATGTCGAAATTTTTACTTTGTTTTATTTTTATGAAGACAAAGATTCGCCGATTAACAACCGTCGCATTCATACCTCTTTTTTACAACGCGTTCCTTTTGCAAAAAAGTTTTATCGTTATTTATTGCCTTTTTATCCGAAAGCGATTGAACAATTTGATTTGCGAAAATTTGATCTTGTGTTAAGCTCTTCGCACGCGGTAGCAAAAAACGTGATTGCCCCAGCGTCTGTGCCACATATCTGTTATTGTCATACGCCCATGCGTTATGCGTGGGATATGTATCATGATTATTTTTCAGAACGTCCTTCGTTTTTTATTCTCCGTTTTTATCAACTGTCTGTTCTTCACAAAATACGCATTTGGGATGTTGTGGGGAGTAATCGCATCGATGCTTTTATCGCCAATTCAAAATTTGTACAACAACGCATTCAAAAAATTTATCGCCGTAATGCAAGCGTAATTTATCCGCCGGTATGCACGAATGATTTTAAAGCATTTCCACCAAAAGAAAATTATTACCTCGCCGCAGGAAGATTTGTGGACTATAAAAAATTTGATTTGATTATTCAAGCCTTCCAAAAAAAAGAATTGCAACACTGTCGGCTTATTCTTCTTGGCGGCGGACCCGAAGAAAAAGCATTAAAAAAAATGGCGAAAAAATCACTTCATATCACTATTCACACAAACGTTTCGCGTGCCACATGGACGGAGATAATGGCAAAAAGCAAAGCCTTTATTTGTTCTGCAATCGAAGACTTTGGCATTACCACAGTAGAAGCACAACAATTAGGAACACCCGTGCTTGCCTTACGAATAGGCGGATATTTAGAAACGGCGATAGAACATCAAACAGGATATTTTTTTGATGAACAAAGCAGCTCCGCAATTGCCAATTGTGTACTGCATTTTGAACAACACCCAATAATAGAAAGAGAACAAATTGTTGCACATGGCAACACATTTAACAACGAGCGTTTTATCCAAGAATTTCAAAGCGTATTACAAGAGTGGATTTAAACAGAAACGAATTGAGCCTCTTTTTCTTTTTTTAAAAAATATATTGCAACCCGTTTTCCTTTCGTTTATTTTTGACCAATGTCTCCCGACCTCAAGCCCTACGAACAAAATATTCAACACATTATTGAAGCCGTCAATACCATCAAAGACGTTTGTGTAACAACGCCATTAGAACATAATATTTTGTTAAGCGAAGAGACTGGGTGTAATGTTTTTCTTAAACGAGAAGACTTGCAACAAATCCGTTCGTATAAAATAAGAGGAGCATACAATAGAATTTCACAACTCACACCAGCCCAGTTAGAAAAAGGCATTGTCTGTGCAAGTGCGGGTAATCATGCACAAGGTTTTGCTTTTTCTTGTTATCAAAGACAAATCAAAGGTTATATTTTTATGCCCGAAACAAGCCCACAACAAAAAGTAAAACGGGTGAAGTTTTTTGGAAAAAACTGCATAGAAGTGATTTTGCAAGGAGACACTTTTGACGATGCTTTTAATATTGCAAAAGCATTTGCTGACGAAAAAGGCATGGAATTTATACACCCCTTTAACGACATCGCCATTATAGAAGGACAAGGAACCGTTGCGTATGAAATATTTCAACAAGCCACTTGCCCCATTGATTATTTAATTGTTCCTGTTGGCGGCGGCGGATTGATTTCAGGAGCTTGTTTATATACAAAATACATTTCTCCTAATACTAAAATTATTGCTGTAGAGCCTGCAGGTGCCGCTTCTTTTAAAGCAGCTATGGATGCAAAAAAAATAGTCAAACTACCCCACATCGACAAATTTGTAGATGGCGCGGCGGTTCAAAAAATGGGGGCGAAAACATATGAAATCAGTTCTCAATTTGTACACGAAGTTGTTCTTGTGCCAGAAGGATTAGTTTGTGGCACACTTTTAAATTTATATAACGATATGGCAATTGTGGTTGAACCTGCAGGGGCGTTGACCATTGCCGCATTACAATTATTAGCACCAAAATTAAAAGGTAAAAATGTTGTTTGTGTTGTCAGTGGCAGCAACCATGACATTACACGTACAGAAGAAATTCGAGAAAGAGCGATGTTATATGAAGGATTAAAACACTATTTCATTATCAACTTTGCCCAAAAGGCGGGTGCACTAAAATTATTTGTTAATCAGGTGCTTACAGACACGGACAATATTGTTCGCTTTGAATATTTACAAAAAAACAACAGAGAAAACGGGCCAGCTTTGATTGGTATTGAAATTCAAAAAAAGGAAGACATTCATCAGCTTGTCGACAAGCTCAAAACAAATAAATTCACCTATGAATATTTGAATGAAAATCTCAATTTATTAGAAATTATTTTGTAAGTGATAAAGGATAAAATACTTTTTTTGGGTATGTATTTGTTTGGGTTCATTAACATAACCCAAGGTAATATGTTGAAGCAAATTGCAGATACGGCAGGCAAACAAATCAATATGCCGATAGACGTAGACATGACAGCAAAAATAGCCAATATAACAGTTGTTAAAAAGGAAAAAGTGTCCATAAGAGAAACAAACAGCGTACAAAAAAGTCGAATAGAAGACTTTCCTAATCGATTTTTAAATGATAGACTTAATGACACGCCACTTATTGTAAAAAACATTATCGGTACAAATATCAATTCTATTTTAGTAACAGAACAACACAATATTTTATTGGTTGATGAGAAAGATATCATTCGCAAATCCGCCAAAATCAATAATGCCTTAGTTTACTATGTCGGATGCCTTGGAATATTAGGAGTTTTGTTTTTGTTTTTAATGCAGGCACACATTCGTAATGTTTGGCATAGGGTCTCTCGCTCTTCGTATTTTTTTGCCAATGAAAGCAACCACCCCAATCGCCATATAAAAGTAGAAAGCCACATTCTGCTCGTATTTTATTTTCTCAATAGTTCGCTCTTCTTGTATCTGATAATATCATACTACAGAATCAAAATTGATTTCATGGCAGTTTCTTTGATCGGTATTTTTTGTAGCATTTTTTTGTATCAAATTCTGCGCTACGCATTAACACAGATTTGTGTACAATGGCTCAATGCACTTTGGATAAGATTACAATATCGCATCAATGTAATGCATAAGGAATTATTGGGTTTTGTTTTATGTGGCAGTAACGCCTATCTTATTTTAAATCAAAGTACACTTAATCAACGCACAGTTTCTTCGCTGTTATGGGCATTTTTTGTGATGTATATAATTCAAAAAATGTTTGTTTTTTTTGCAGCACAAAAAGTAATCAAAAAACAGCAATTCAAAAACCTATTGATTTTATTTGTGTCAGAATATGGAGTATTAGTTATTTGTTTATACGCGTACGCTTTTATTAAAAATTAACGTGTTATGTTTAACATTTTCAAGTTTCTTAGAAAAACGCAATTTCTTGTTTTGTTCCTTATATTAGAAATGATTTTTCTTAAAATCTTTTTTCATTACAAAGAGTATCAAGATGCGATTTTTATAGAAAGAGTGATGAGTATTACAGGACGGGTGAACGCTTATTTTTCTTCGTGGTCAGATTATTTTTCTTTAGAAGATGTGAACAAAAAATTAGTCCAAGAAAACGTTCTTTTACGCAATCAATTACAAAACACGTACAATCAAATATCTTCAACACAGCAAATTCAAATAGACACAACAACAGAAACAAATTATAGAAACGCAGTTAAACAATATCAGTTGTTAGAAGCAAAGGTTACCTACAACACGACTTCATATAGAAATAATTTTTTTCAAATCCAACGGGGCACTTTACAAGGTATAAAAAAAAATATGGGCGTCATGTCCACCCAAGGTATTGCGGGAATTGTTGTTAATACATCGGACAATTTTTCTAACGTGTTAAGCATTTTAAATATGACAACAAAAGTCAGTGCAAAACTTAAAAATTCAGATGCTATTGCCTATTTTCAATGGGATGGAAAAACCGAAGACGAAGGTGTTGTTGAAAATTATCCCCTCAATGCAAAAGTGAATATAGGAGATACCCTCGTTACAAGTATGTACTCTGAAAAATTTATTCCGCACACAATGATTGGAACAGTAAAAAGTTTTACCATCAAACCCAACAAAAATAACTACACACTCAAAATTCAGCTTAGCGTTAAATTTTATGAATTGAATTATGTCTATGTGATCGATAATAAATTTCAAGACGAAGTTTTGACACTTCAAACAACTCATTTACACCACTTTAATGAAAAATAGTAACTACAAAAAAGACATCTTCTTTTGCTTTATCTACATCGCTGCTCAACTTTTATTTATTGACAAAATATTGTTGCAATTAGGCACTAGTCTTATTCTGTCGGTGTTTTTAATCCCGTTGTTAACCATGCCCATTAACACGAATAAATATACCGTTCTGTTTTTTTCTTTAAGTTTAGGATTAATTGTCGATATGTTTAATTTTTCAGTAGGCTTATATACAATTGCCGCTTTGCAAATTGGATTTTTACGATTTTTTATTCTTCAAATTGTTGCAGGAAAAGAAAAAACATCTTTAGAAAAGCCGTCTGTCAAGGTTTTGGGGTTGCCGTTATTTGTATTTTATATCGGCACTTGTTTTTTTATTTTTTATACAACCTTGATGTTGTTAGAGTTTTTCAATTTCAAATCATTGTGGCATAATATGTTGGGCATTCTCCAAAATACAATTGCCACAACACTATTAACCATTGGCATTCTTTACATGACGAATAGGTCGGTCAAAAAATAAACGTATTGTCAAATATTTCTTTAAAATTGTCGTCGTTCAATGGACAATCATAATCATTGATAATTTTTATCCCCTCTTCTTTTATTCGCCTTTTACAATCACTTGTAGAATGTGCGTGTTTGTCAAAAAGATTCATTCTTGACTTTATCTATACTTTATACTTTAAAATTAAAACCAACAACACAACTAAGATGCTCGACGTATTACAATTGAGTAATTTGGATTTTTTGGCATTACAAGAAATCGCAAATCGCTTACAAATTTCTGACTTAGACGGAATAGGAAAAGAAGACCTAATTTTAAAAATTGCTCAAGCCCAAATGCAACAAATAAATGAACAGCGAAACGAACCTGTTGTTGAATCAAATCCAACCAACGCTGATGGTGTCCATCTTAATGAAACAACAGAAAACAGAGAAGTGAAGACTGAGCCTCTTCCCAAGGTCAAAAAAACGACAGAAAAAAAAGAGCCAAGAGAGCGAATTGTAAAGGCAAAAAAAACTCCTGTTGAGCAATCTGTCATTCAAACAGACGCAGCTACTATCCTATTGCAAACAAATCAACTCGCAGAAAATCTAATTCAAACGGAAACAGAAAAGGCGACAGGGACTCTGCCGATTACAAACGAAACAACATCTGCACAACCCCAACAAATACCAAGCCCAGCACCACAACCACACATAGAAAGAGAAAAGCCAGAGCCACCTCGTCCACCACGCGTTCAATTTGATTTTAATTTTGACGGTGCAATAGATGGTGAAGGTGTATTAGAAATTATGCAAGAGGGATATGGATTTCTGCGCTCTAGCGATTACAGTTATTTGTCATCGCCCGACGATGTGTATTTGTCTCCACAACAAATTAAAGCCGCAGGACTAAAAACAGGCGATACCGTAAAAGGAACGGTAAGGCCACCAAAAGAAGGCGAAAAATATTTTGCCTTATTAAAAATAGAAATGGTGAATGGGCAAAACCCCGAAGATATTAAAGACCGCGTTCCATTTGATTATTTAACGCCTTTATTCCCTTTTCAAAAACTCAACTTGGTAACCAAAACCAATATTTATAGCACCCGCATCATTGATTTATTTACCCCTATAGGAAAAGGTCAAAGGGGGATGATTGTGGCACAACCAAAAGTTGGGAAAACAATGCTATTAAAAGAAATTGCGAATGCAATTGCAGAAAATCACCCAGAATGTTATTTAATGGTTGTCTTGATTGATGAGCGACCAGAAGAAGTAACAGACATGGAGCGTAGCGTAAAAGCCGAAGTCATTGCATCAACCTTTGATGAACCAGCCGAAAAGCACGTTAAAGTTTCTACTATGGCTTTGCAAAAAGCAAAACGCTTAGTTGAAAGTGGACACGATGTTGTCATTTTATTAGACTCTATAACACGTTTAGCACGGGCACACAATACAACGGCTCCTGCTTCAGGAAAAGTATTGAGTGGCGGCGTAGAATCTAATGCAATGCAAAAACCAAAACAGTTTTTTGGAGCTGCAAGAAAAATAGAAAATGGAGGATCTCTTACAATTCTTGCTACCGCACTAATTGATACGGGGTCAAAAATGGACGAAGTAATTTTTGAAGAATTTAAAGGAACCGGAAATATGGAACTTGTATTAGACCGAAAAATTGCCAACAAACGAGTCTTCCCTGCAATAGATATTATGGCATCTTCTACACGAAGAGATGATTTGTTGTTAGACAAAGATGTTCTCCAAAAAATGTGGATACTCAGAAACCATCTTGCAGACATGAAGTCTGAAGAGGCAATGAACCTACTGTTAAAACATATTAAAGGCACAAAAGACAATGCCGAGTTCTTAATCACAATGAATAGTTAAAAAAAAATAATTTCGGCACGGTTTTTAATTATTTAGTTATTTTCTTTATTTAAAATATTTAACCTTCTATGGCAACAAAAAATAAAACTGTAAGCGCCAAAAAAGCAGCCCCAACAAAAAAAATAGTCAATCAAAAAAATAAACCAGTTGCGAAGAAAGTTGTAGCAAAGGCAAAACCGGTGGTAAAGAAAGTTGTAGCGAAATCAAAACCAGTTGCAAAGAAAGTTGTAGCGAAATCAAAACCAGTTGCAAAGAAAGTTGTAGCGAAAGCAAAACCAGTTGAGAAGAAAGTTGTAGCGAATGCAAAACCGAGTACACAAAAAGTTGTCGCAAAAGCAAAGCCAGTTGTAGCTTTAAATAAAACCAAACAGACTACTAATAAATCAGAATCCAAAGACACGCGTACAATTCCCACAAAACCTTTTGTACACAAAAAACCCGACAATGGCATTGTTTTACCAAAAATAAAAGCAAAATCTGCCATTCCGTATAATCCAAATTACGCGACTTCTATTCTTGATGCAAAAGAAAACAGCTATAAAAATCAAGCTCGTTATAGTGATGCAGATTTGAGAATGTTTAAACAAATTATTCAACAAAAATTAGAAGCATCAAAAGCGGAATTATCTTACTTGCAAAATGTCTTGTCAAAAAAAGATGAACAAGGCGGATTTCACGAGTCTGAAAACAAAAACTTTTCTATAGAAGAAGGCGGAATAGGATTAGAAAAAGAACAGCTGACACAAATGGCACGCCGACAAATTCAATTTATAGACCACTTAGAAAAAGCGCTCATTCGCATAGAAAATAAAACCTACGGCATTTGTATTGTTACAGGCAATTTAATTGACAGAGATAGACTGAAAGCTGTGCCTCATGCCAAATTGAGCTTAGAGGCGAAAATGGCAAATAACTCATAACCCGAATATTTTATCTATGAGACCCATACGCGTAGTTGTTGCTAAAGTTGGATTAGATGGACACGATAGAGGGGCAAAAGTAATTGCCACTGCACTGCGTGATGCAGGAATGGAAGTCATTTATACTGGTTTACGACAAACGCCAGAAATGATCGTTGCGACCGCAATACAAGAAGATGCTGACGTAATAGGCGTTTCTATTCTTTCTGGAGCACACATGACCGTTTTCTCAAGTCTAACCACATTGCTTAAGCAAAAATCAATTAGCGATATTCTCATTACAGGCGGGGGCATTATTCCACAAGAAGACATTGTTGAACTAAAAAAAATGGGCGTTGGCGAACTCTTTGAACCAGGAACTTCAACCACCGATATTGTGAATTATATTGTTGATTGGGTGAAAAAAAATCGCTCTTTCTGATATTCGGAAAATCAATTTTCTCTTCAACGAAGAACTGGAGCCCAAATTGAGAAATTATTTTGGATTGACTATGCCATAAAGAATAAAATTGAAAAACATTTTTAACAATGCCGTTGCGACTATTTGTGGTTTGTACACGTTGCTACTTTCCGATACAGAACTTGCTAAAAATGTCGTCTAAAATATGTTCATTGGTAACTTCGCCTGTTAGTTCCCCAATATAATGAAGGCACTGTTTAATTTCTACGCTTAACAAATCACCAGAAAGATTTTGTTCTATTCCATTTTTAATCAACAGCAGATTGTCTTCAATGTTTTTTAGGGCTTCATAATGACGCCGATTGCTAACAATAACGCTACCTGTGTTTTGTTGTACAAAGTGTTGATAAATATGTTCTAAAATAGAGTCGACACCGCTTTTGTTTTTTGCACTAAGCAAGAAATAGTGAGGTATGCTTTTGAATTTTTTTTGTATTTGTTCTGGAGATAATTGGTCGATTTTATTAGCTAATAATAAATAACTGAAATTTTTGTTTTTGAAAAAATCTTCTTGCTCGATGAGCTCACATTGCGTCATTGTGGTGGCATCAAAAAGATAGAGTATCATATTTGCTTGTCCCATTTTTTCATACGCTTTTGCAACGCCAATTTGTTCAATTTCGTCATTTGTTTGTCTTATTCCTGCTGTATCAATAAACCGAAATGAAATATTTTTGTATTGCACACATTCTTCTATTGCATCTCTTGTTGTGCCGGCAATCGTGCTGACAATCGCACGTTCTTCATTTACAATAGCATTGAGTAAAGTCGATTTTCCTGCATTAGGTTTTCCAATAATTGCAATTGATATGCCATTTTTTATCGCATTGCCCCAAGCAAAAGAATTTAATAAAACATTGACCTCTTGTTGCATATTTTGCAAACGAATGATAAAATCACTCCTGTCGGCAAAGGCAACATCTTCTTCAGAAAAGTCCAATTCCAATTCTGTTAATGCAGAAAAAGCAATGAGCTGTTGTTTGATGTTTTGGAGTTGTAATGAAAAGCCACCGCGTAAATTTTTGATGGCATTGTCGTGGCCTGCAACATTTTGTGCATGAATTAAATCTGCAACAGCTTCTGCTTGCGTCAAATCAATTTTTCCGTTAAAAAAAGCACGTTGTGTAAATTCGCCAGCCTTGGCGAGCCTTGCGCCAGCATTCATACAAGCTGCAATAATTTGTTCTATAATTAAGGGAGATCCGTGACAAGTAATTTCAACACAATCTTCTCCCGTAAAAGAATGTGGAGCCTCAAAGGTACTCACCAATACTTCATCAATAATTTTTTTGTTTTGTATAATTTTTCCAAAACGAACAACATTCGCTTGTGGGACTTGACTTCTTTTCTGTACAAAAATTTGTTGTAAAATAATCCAACTATTTATTCCGCTCATACGCACAATGCCAAGTGCGGCAACGCCCTCGCCAGTGGCACAGGCAACAATGGTGTCTTGTTGATTAAATGAAATGTTTTTAAACATTGGAACGAATTTTAATCGCTACTGTTTTTTCTAAAATACAAACGAAAAGGAATGCCCGTAAGAGGAAATTTTTTTCTGAATTGATTTTCTAAATATTGCTGATACGCCGGTTTTACGCCTTCTGGATAATTACAAAAAAGAGCAAAAGAAATTACACGTGTTGGCAACTGTGTGATGAATTTGATTTTGATGCTATGACCACGATACACAGGTGCTTGATATTGTTGCGTGCATTCTTTAACAAACTCGTTTAATACTTTTGTGCTGACTTTTAATTGTTGGTTTGCAAATACTTCTAAGGCAACTTCAATGGCTTTGAAAATTCTTGTTTTTTCTAAAGTTGAAATAAAAACAATCGGCACATCAGAAAAAGGTGCCAAGCGTTTTTTTATAGCGTCCTCCATCTCTTTCGCTGTGTTGGTTGTTTTTTCTATTAAGTCCCATTTATTCACTAACACCACAATGCCTTTTCCTTTTTTAATTGCCATTTGATAAAGGGTTAAATCTTGGTGCGTAACTGATAAAGTTGCGTCAACCATAAGAAGTAAAATATCGCTTTCGTCCATCGCTTTTACAGCACGTATAACAGAATAATATTCTAAATCATTATCCATATTTTTTTTCTTACGAATGCCCGCAGTATCAATCAAAATAAATTCCTTTTGATACAAATTGTATTTCGTAAAAATACTGTCTCGCGTGGTGCCAGCAACATTGCTTACAATGCTTCTTTCTTCCCCAATCAACACATTTAAAAAAGAACTTTTACCCACATTCGGCTGACCAATAATTGCAAATTTAGGAATGCCAGCAGGTGCAATTTCTTCTTGTTCTGCAGGAATACCTCTTGCAATTTCGTCTAACAATTCACCCGTTCCACTTCCACTAATTGACGACAATGAAATTAAATGATCAAAACCTAATCCATAAAATTCCGATGCCAAGAGCAAGCGGTCTCCGTTATCTACTTTATTAACAACGACAATTATTTTTTTAGAAAACTTATACAACATTTTGGCAATGCTTTCGTCCATGCTGGTTAAGCCTGTTGCAACATCTACGGTAAATAAAATGCAATCGGCTTCGTCTATCGCAATGAGTACTTGCTTAGCAATTTCTTTTTCAAAAATGTCGTCGGACTGTTTCACAAATCCCCCTGTATCGATAACGTGAAAAGATTTTCCATTCCAGTCAGCAATACCATATTGCCTGTCTCTTGTAACCCCAGAAACGTCATCTACAATTGCTTTTTGATAACCTAATAAACGATTAAACAGAGTGCTTTTTCCAACATTCGGTCTGCCAACGATAGCCACGATATATGAATTCATATAATTTTTTTCAATTCAACTAAAACATAATAAGGGTCAAATCTACTGATAAATTTTCCACACATTGTTTTTGTTCTAATCCAATCTTTTTTTTGGGTTTCCGGATGCAACAAAATCACCAGAATTTAATTATTTAATGGATTGTAATTACTGAATGAAACTTCTTTTGAAGTGGTATAAAGGCAAAATATATTTTTGTTGTTTTTTGAGTATTCTTATTAGACATTAAGCAATGCACACAATTACACCCTTGCAGACGTGGAAGATTTTTTACAATGATGAAGAAGACAACAAAAGCCTTTTTTACAAAAATGGTTATGAAGAAGGTAATGCAGTTTATAATTATTGTATTCATCCAGACTGGAACAGTTTTGACTCTTCCACTCTCTATTTAAAAATTCTTTTTATTGACTATAAAAAACACTTTGCAATTATTGAATTTATCGGCGAATGGAATGATGTAATAGAAAATGACATAATGAAATTAAAACGCAATATCATTGACGAATTGTTAAAGCACAAAATTTTCAAGTTTGTTTTGATTGCAGAATATGTTTTCAATTTTTTTCGTGGCGACGATGATTATTATTTAGAATGGCAAGACGACGTTGCGGAAAATAAAGGTTGGATAAGCATTGTGAATATGCCGCCACAAAGCTTATATGAGTTTAATCGAATTTGCGAAGTTGCCAATTTGCGTTTATATGAAATAGACAATTGGCGCACCTTAACGCCAGAAATTTTATGGAAAAAATTGGCTCGTACAAAATCTTGAATCCTGCAAGGCAACAAAAGGATTTTTTTTATCGTCTAAAATTAAAAATTACATTCACGCCCTTGCATTTTTATTTTTAACACTTAAACACGCCATAATAACATGCTCATCATCGACACCAAAGACTCTGAAAACATTGACAAAGCATTAAAAAAGTACAAAAAAAAGTTTGAAAAAGCACAAACTTTAAAACAACTTAGAGAGAGAAAAACATTTACAAAGCCTTCTGTTAAAAGAAGAATGGAAATCCTAAAAGCGGTTTACAAACAAGAATTTACATCTGGCAAAAACGACTAACTTTTTGTTTTAATTTTAATATAATGCTTAAAACATAATCTGTTTTAAGCATTTTCTGTTTACGCTCTTTATCTTCGCTATGTTGTTATTAAGCATACATCCTATATTGTCGAAAGTTTTACAACTTATTTTGTCGCTTTCTATCATTGTTATTGTTCATGAGTTTGGACATTTTTTACCCGCTAAATTGTTTGGGTGTCGAATCGAAAAATTTTATTTGTTTTTTGATGCGTGGTTTAGTGTGATTAAAAAAAAGGTTGGAGACACGGTTTATGGTATTGGCTGGATTCCTCTCGGCGGATATGTAAAAATATCGGGCATGATAGACGAAAGTATGGACAAAGAAAGTTTACAAAAAGAACCTCAAGAGTGGGAGTTTAGAAGCAAAAAGCCTTGGCAAAAATTGATTGTTATGGCGGGTGGCGTTTTCTTGAATTTAGTACTTGGTGCAATTATTTTTATTGGCATTACGTATGTGAATGGTGATGAATATTTGTTGAACAAAAACTTAACATACGGCATACACCCAAGCACTGAAATGCAAACAATTGGTTTGCAAAATGGAGACATCATTACAAAAGTAGGTACAAAGGAAGTCGATCAGTTTTCTCGCGTTTTATCAGAAATTATACTTTCTGAAGCAAATGAAATTACCGTATTGCGAAATAAAGAGTCTGTTGTGTTGCCTATTCCAAAAGGGTTTATTGCATCTATTAGCCAAAATGCATCAAAAAGAAAAGTATTTGTAGAGCCTCGTATTCCTTCGGTTATTGATAGTGTTGCAGAGCGTGGGCAGTTTGCAAAAGGACATTTAATGGCGGGAGACAAAATTGTTTCTTTCAACAATAAGGCACTTTTATTCTTTGATGAACTCGTTTTAATGAAAAAATATTTTGCAGATAGTACGGTTATTATTGGCGTTGAAAGAGCAGGAAAACAAGAAAATATTCTTGTAAAATTAGATAGTAATGCAAATCTTGGCATTAGTGTAAAAAGCTATTTTGACGTTTTGGGAACAACAAAAATAACGTATTCGTTTCTTCAATCTATTCCTGTTGGCATAGCAAAAGCATATCACACACTTGCAAATTATTTGACGGGCTTAAAACTCTTGTTTACGTCAAAAGAAATGAAAGTGAAAGACAATCTTGGTAGCCCAATTAGTATTGGAAATATGTTTCCTGCAAATTTCTCTTGGGAACAATTTTGGATTTTGACAGCGGTTATTTCTATTAGCATAGGCATTATGAATTTAATGCCTATTCCTGCCTTAGATGGAGGACATATTATTTTTGCTTTGTATGAATGGATAACAGGAAAAATGCCCAATTTGAAAGTCCAAGAATACGCACAAACAATTGGAATGATTTTGCTTTTTGGATTGATGTTTTACGCCATTGGTTTAGATTTATTAAGGATTTTTAAATAATTTATACTCTTCTTTTTTAATTTCAATACTACTATTTATTGTATGGAAACAAAGATTAACGACGCCATTAAACAGGCAATGATTGCAAAAAACGAAAGTGCATTAAGAGCCTTGCGTGCCATCAAATCAGCCATCATCATTTTTAAAACTTCTGGAGAATATAAGGGTGCTATTTCCGCTGAAGACGAAATAAAAATTCTACAAAAATTAAGCAAACAGTGCAAAGATTCTATTGCCATTTATCAAACACAAAATCGACCTGACTTACTTCAAAAAGAACAAGAAGAGCTGACGGTTATAGAAAGTTTTTTGCCCCAACAATTGGACGAAGTACAACTGTCGGCAATGATTCAAAAAATACAATCGGAAAACAATATTTCTGGCATTGCTGAAATGGCCAAATTGATAGGATTGGTAAACAAAGAAGTGGCGGGTCGGGCAGACGGAAAAACAATTTCTCTACTCGTTAAAAATCTGTTGTCGTAACCGCTATGAACTTTGAAATAAAATCATTTAAAAAATTCAAATACATTGAAGAGGGCGTTGGCGAACCATTGATTTTGCTACATGGTTTAATGGGTAGTTTAAGCAATTATACAGAAACCATTCTGGCGTTCAAAAAAAAATACAGGGTCATTGTCCCTTTATTGCCGCTTTATGATTTAGATATTTTTCACACGTCTGTTATCGGATTAAAAAAATATTTAAAACAATTTACAGATGCGTTAAACCTAAGTGATATGCACCTTTTGGGCAATTCGCTTGGCGGACATATTGCATTGCTGTATGTTTTAGACAATGATAATGACAAAGTAAAATCACTCATTTTAACTGGCAGTTCTGGCTTATTTGAAAATGGATTAGGCGACACTTATCCCAAAAGAAATAATTACGAATGGGTAAAACGAAAAGCACAAACAACGTTTTATGACGCAACGATTGCAACGCCAGAATTGATTGACGACGTGTTTGAAATTGTAAACAATCGCATCAAGGTCATCAAAATTATTTACCTCGCACGTAGTGCAATGAAAAATTATTTAGGCGATAAATTGCACGAAATAAAAATTCCGACTCTGCTTATTTGGGGAAACAATGATATTGTTACACCTCCTTTTGTTGCACAAGAGTTTCACAAATTGATTGCTCATAGCGAATTATTTTTAATTGATAAGTGTGGACACGCTCCAATGATGGAAACGCCTCAAGAATTTAACGCTATTGTAGAAACCTTTTTACAAAAATTGCCACAATCAAATTGACGTGCGGCTAAAAAAATCTTTAGGACAACATTTGTTAATTGACGAGGCGGTTTGCCTACAAATTGCCAATAGCATATTTGCTTTACAGCCGACACACCTTTTAGAAATTGGTCCAGGAACGGGGGCGATTACAAAATATTTTTTTGCTAACGACGCAATCAAAAATTTTAAAGCCTATGAAATTGACCAAGAAAAAATTCAACACTTAAAACTTCATTATCCAAACGCAAAAGAAAAAATTTTTCATCAAGACATTTTAACTGCACCACTTCCTTTTTTAGAAAACTTTTGCGTTGTTGGCAATTTTCCATATAATATTTCAAGTCAAATTTTATTTCATTTATTACTTTGGAAAAACAATATCACGCATATTGTTGCGATGTTTCAAAAAGAAGTTGCGGACAGAATTGTCGCCTCGCCACACAATAAAAGCTATGGCATATTGAGCGTTTTAATGCAAACTTTTTTTGATACAAGTTTGTTGTTTAATGTGGAAGCAAATAGTTTTAATCCGCCACCAAAGGTGCGTAGTGCGGTTGTTCTTTTTACAAAAAAACAAAAGGAATTACCTATCGAAAACTACAACTTATATGCACAAATTGTAAAGACGGCTTTTCAGCAAAGGCGTAAACAACTAAGAAATTCTTTGTCGCCTTTATTTACAAAAGAACAACTTGTAGATCCCTTTTTTACACAGCGTCCCGAAAATTTAAGCGTAAATGATTTTTTCAATTTGTATGAACTCAAATTGAAAACGACAAAAAATTAATTGCTTTTCACGTTTTTTTAAATATCCAAAACGTATTTAATTGGATCTTTTCTTGTAAATAATTGTTCTGGATTTTCTAACAATTCTTTTACTCGAACTAAAAATCCTACAGACTCGCGCCCATCAATAATACGATGATCATAGCTTAATGCAACATACATCATTGGACGAATAAGCACTTGTCCATTGATTGCCATTGGGCGGTCTTGAATTTTGTGCATACCAAGTATAGCAGCCTGTGGCAAGTTAATAATTGGTGTACTCATAAGGCTTCCAAACACGCCTCCATTTGTAATGGTAAAAGTTCCGCCAGTCATTTCTTCCATTGTCAATTTATTTTCTTTTGCTTTTGTTGCAAGGAGAATAACGGCTTTTTCTATTCCTGCCATGCTCAAAGATTCTGCATTGCGAATAACCGGAACAACTAATCCTTTTGGAGCTGAAACTGCAATAGAAATATCTGTATAATCATGATATTGAATTTCGTCTCCATCTATGAGGGAATTAACGGCAGGATATTCTTGCAACGCAATCGTACACGCTTTTGTAAAAAAACTCATAAACCCCAAATTCACATCGTGGGCTTTTTTAAATGCATCTTTATATTTTGTTCTAATTCCCATAATTGCCGTCATGTCTATTTCGTTAAACGTAGTTAGCATGGCGGTTGTGTTTTTTGCTTCTACGAGACGTCGAGAAATAACTTTTCTCAATTGACTTAACTTTTCTCTTTTATTACTCCTGTTATTTGTTGGTGAAGGTGCTTGCTGTTGAAGAAGATTTTCTAATACGTCTGATTTTTTGATCTTTCCTCCTGCTCCTGTTCCTGTTATTGTTGTTGGAGAAATTTTTTCTTGTGTTAATATTTCTTTTGCTAAGGGCGTTGCATTGATGCTTGCGTCAGTTGTTTTTGTTGGTGCGGAACGAGTTTCGGCAACCGTTGTTGCAATTGTTGTTTCTGTGAACACTGGTGTTTCGTTTGGCACATTCACCGGCATCGGTGCGGAGTCGTCAATATGGGCAATTGTGTCTCCTATTTTTAACGTATCACCTTCTTTTATTTCGTATGTTAAAGTTCCTGCTTGGTCCGCATTCAATTCAAAGGTTGCTTTTTCACTTTCTAATTCGGCAATTACTTCGTCTCGTTTTACAAATTCGCCGTTTTGTTTTCTCCACTTAAGTAAAGAAACTTCAGAAATAGACTCTCCAACACTTGGCACTTTTACAATAATCATACACAAAGTTTTTATGTTTTAGGAATGTAAACAAAATAAAGATTTTTATTGAACGAAACAAGCATTGAGGGTTAATTTAAAATAGAAAAAGAAAAATAATCTGAAGAAAAAAATTAGAATACAATTAATTTGAATTGGCTTTTATGGTTTATATTTGAATTTGTTTATGCTGTTAAAACAAATAAAATTGACCGCAGCAGGTTTCACAATTTAATTTTTCTACTCCCCACAATCTACATGAGAGCTATTTTTTGTTTTTGCCTTTGTGCTATATTATCATCGGTACTTTTTGCCCAACTTACAACTTTATCATCAAATAAAAATAAGGTGTTTAGAATTAAAACTGGGGCAGCGGGAGCATTAGACACGATTATGCTTCCTTATTACAAAACAATGGAGTCTTCCCCAATATTAGAACCGGGCAATTTTCGAATACAAAGAGGAGACATCGCGACCCGCGACCTTGGTTTTGGAGATGATTTTTTTAATATAACTGTTGTGGCATCTGTCCCCCCCACCGGCTACGACACCTTGGTGATTAATACAACGGTAAAAAACACAACAGGAAGAAAGAACACAGGAAAGGTAAAGGTTGGAAGTATAGATTATATTGTAAAACAAGATTTTTTCTTGCTAGAAATCCTCAATAGCAAAAAAGAAAAAATGAATTCTTTCGATGCCGTTATTGTCGAGAATGTGTGTAATGCTTCGACAAATTTTTATATCCGCACAAATTCGATTATTAGTCGATTGCGTAATCAGTTTGAAGAATTTGGAGAACCGTTTCGGCTGTATAAAACAGACTGTAGTCAAAGCAATTCTAGTATAAGAAGTGACTTAGAAGCCGACGTGTTTATGGTTTCCTTGCCGACTTTAACAGATTCTTTTCAAGATGTAGAATATCAAATTCGCTCGCGTCAAACCAATTATTCACAAACACCAAAAGAAGGATATATCTGTATTATTCCGACAACAAATACGTTTACAAACAAAAGTATTTTTGCGATTCAAAAAAAGTCAGAATATAGCATTTCTCCTGCTGAAGGCATTTTTTTTCCAAACACTCGAGGCAATAACAAAATCATCTCTATTACTTCAAATGCACCGTATATTGTTTCAAAAGACATTGCTGTAGATTGGTTAGATATTTCAAATACAAATACATTTCCTAATGAAATAAGCCCTGTTGCAGTGAGAACACTTACCGATAACACAAGCTTTAGCCGTTTTCCTCGATATGCAAATTTAATTATTACAAGTAATCCAGAAGGGTGCACAAACAGCGTTTATGTTGCAGATACGCTTAGAAATTATTTTAAACAAGAAGCAAGTGCTTTTTATCTCAATGCTGTGCCAGAACAAACACTATTAGGACATTATGTTGGCGATTTTGACACCGTTTTTGTTAATACGAATGTCAGAAATTGGATTGTTAAACCAGAGCCAGAATCTGACACAACATGGTTGGCTCCTATTGTTACGATACAACAAATAGACAGTTCAAAAGGGGCAATCGTTTTAAAAACGATATCTTCTAATAAAGGTAATGTAGAAATGAAAAAAGCGAGATATCAAATCTCTGATCCTAATGCAGACATTTCACCCGTATTTATTAATGTTTATCAATCTAATTCGCCACAATTTTTGATTAACACCCTTGCTATAAATACGATTTGGGTACAGGCCTCTGCTCTTACAATTGGTTATACTGCACGTGTTTTTGACCAAAATGGAGTGATTGTTGCTTCGTCTAAATTGGTGGATAAAGACACTCTTTTAGAAGTTATGGATTTGCCACCAGGAATTTATCTGTTGTATATTTACAACATAAATGGAGAGATTGTTGATACACAAAAATTTATTAAATCATAATTTTGCATGCACAAAAAGTGCGTTGTTATTTTTGGACCAACAGCTGTTGGAAAATCTGACTTGGCATATCAAATTGCACAATATTGTAAAACAGAAATAATTTCTGCTGATAGTCGTCAATGTTTTCGAGAATTAAATATTGGCGTAGCGAAACCAGATAACGCAATGCTGAAAAATATTCCACATCATTTTGTGAATTCTCATTCTATTCATGATACAATGAATGTAAAAGTCTTTTTTGACTATTGTAAACACACCTTAGCAACGATTTTTAAAACAACCGACACTGCAATCATTGTTGGCGGAACGGGATTTTATATTGATGCAATACTCAATGGCATTCAAGACTTACCAATAATTCCTTTGTCTATAAAACAAAACATTCAACACAATGTCAATGCGTCTGGAAAACAATGGTTACAAAAACAAGTAGAAGAAAAAGACCCTGTTTTTTTTGCACATGCAGACAAAGAAAACACGCATCGCCTACAACGAGCGTTAGAGTTTTTTGATGCTACGCAACAGTCGATAACCCTTTTTAAAGAAAAGAAAACACGCCTGCCAGAGTATGATTTCATTTTATTCAACGTCAATAAAGAAAGGCAAATGCTGTATCAACAAATTGACCAACGGGTAGAAATAATGATGAAGAGTGGCTTGTTAGAAGAAGCTGAAAATTTGCTTCAATATCAACAGATAGAAAATTTACAAACAATAGGGTACAAGGAATTATTTGCTTTTTTTAACGCAGAATGTAGTTTAACAACGGCAATTGAAAAGGTAAAACAGCATTCTAGAAATTATGCCAAACGACAAATAACTTGGTTTAACCGCTATACAAACGCACATTACATAACGCCCAATAGTTCGATAGAACAGCTTAAGCACTTATTTGATATGAATGCCAAATCATAAACAAGAATTTGTAACGACATGCTGTTTTGTGTTTGATTATACTCGTCAAAATTATCTTGTGCAGACCTAATGAACAAGTAGGTTATTATTAAAAAATGTTTTTGTATTTAGCCTATATTCGCCTTTCATTAAACAAAAAGATTTGCAGTGAACGCACTTAACATTGCCATTATAGGAAATCCAAATAGCGGAAAGAGTTCTTTGTTCAATGCATTAACAGGCTTAGATCAAAAGGTTGCTAACTTTCCGGGTGTTACGATTGATAAAAAAATGGGGACGTTTATATTGTCCTCAAAACAAACTTGCAACATTGTTGACCTTCCCGGGATTTATAGTTTATATCCCAAAAAAGAAGATGAAAAAGTAAGTTACAATTTCATTTTGGAACACGCGAATACTTTAGACTTTGTTATTGTAACTGTTGATGCTGCTAATTTGAAACGAAACTTGCTATTTTGTTCTCAAATTATTGACATGAAAATTCCCGTCATCATTGCTTTAACAATGAATGATATTGCACGGAAGAAAAAAATTCAAATCAATATTCCTGCCTTAGAGCGCTTGCTCGGCACGCCGATTATAGACATCAATCCAAGAAAAAATAAAGGCATTGTTGAGATTAAAAAAGCAATCGAAAAAAGCTATCAATTAGATGCGGCTAGAAACAAAAAACAATACGTTCGTATTCCTCCAAGTTGTCAAACCACAACGGACGAACTTCTTCAACTACATGACAAGATGCATCCCTACTTGGCTTTACATTATGCCATTTATCCAGATTATTTTACAGCATACGAAGAAGACATTATTCGCATCAATACAACAACAAAATTTAACAAAACTCTTGCTCAGGCAGAAGACATACAATCTCGTTACAAAAAAATTGAAAGTGCAATTAAGCAAAGTGTTGTTGTTGAAAGTCCGATAAAAAAAGAACTTCAAACGCATCGTTTAGACAGCATTTTATTACATCGGAATTGGGGATATCCGATTATGTTTTTTGTATTGTTTATTGTCTTTCAGTCTGTTTTTTCGTTGGCACAATTTCCAATGAATGGCATTGAGTTTTTGTCTGTTCATGCCGTTGATTTGTTAGAGCAGCTATTACCTGACAATACATTTTCAAATTTTATCACCAATGGATTGCTATCGGGCATTACAGGCATTATTATTTTTATCCCTCAGATTATCATTCTTAGTGCACTGATTGGTTTTTTAGAAGACAGCGGTTATATGGCTCGCATTAGTTTTCTTACGGATAAAATTATGCGTTATTTGGGGTTAAACGGAAAGTCTGTTGTGCCTTTAATTAGTGGCTTGGCGTGTGCTGTTCCTGCAATTATGGGAACACGAAATATTGAAAATAAAACCGAAAGGCTCATTACTATTTTTGTTTTACCCCTTATTTCTTGTTCGGCACGTTTGCCCGTTTTTACTGTGCTGATTGCCCTCGCTGTTCCTAATGTTTATGTATTGAATTTTATTAGCCTACAAGGCTTGGCATTGATGTTGTGTTATTTTGCTGGTTTTATTCTGGCTTTTTGTGTTGCTTTTGTGATGAAGTTGGTGTTGCGCTCTAAAGAAAAAAGTTTTTTCATTTTAGAACTTCCGTTTTACAAATCTCCGCGTTGGAAAAATTTATTGACAAACAGTTTTCTTTCTGCAAAAATTTTTGTACTGAATGCAGGCAAAGTGATTATGATCATTTCTGTTTTGCTCTGGGGCTTATCTTCTTTTGGGTTAAACACAGAAAAAATCAAACAAAATTATGCAGAAAAAAAATCACTTTATCCGCAACACAAAGAACAACTTGAGCAAGAGGAAAAAACAGCCTTATTAGAAAATTCCTTTGCCGGTCAAGCAGGCAAATTTATCGAACCCGTTATTGCACCACTCGGCTTTGATTGGAAAATTGGCATTGCCCTAATCACTTCTTTTGCAGCAAGAGAAGTTTTTGTTGGCACAATGGCAACGCTCTACAGCTTAGATGAAAATAAAATGGACAGCCAGAATTATCTACAAGAGAAATTGCAAACAGCCAAACGTGGCAATGGACAAGCCCTTTTTTCTGTTGCGACAACATTTTCTTTATTGTTATTTTATCTGATTAGCTTACAATGCATGAGTACGATTGCAATTGTAAAACGAGAAACAAAAAGCTGGCGTTTTGCGGCACTTCAATTTATCGTCTTAACAGCAATTGCTTATGCATTGTCTTTTTTCACCTTTCAACTTTTATCCTAAAAAAAGATGTCTTACAAACCGACACATTCTTATTTGAAAAAAAGAATTTCACTTTTTATTATTGATATTATCGCGTCGGCTTACAATACAATAGTTACAGAAAAAGATTTTATAGTAAATACAACTAAACCAGAATTTACTGGCGACTACACGGTCGTTTTATTTTCTTTAACAAAAAAACTAAATACAAACATTAAAGACCTTGCAACAAATTTAGGGGAGCATTTATTACAAAACTATTCTGACGTTATTGCAAGCCATAATTTAACGGGTGCGTTTTTAAATATTAGTATCACAGAATCACATTTACTCAATTTTTTAAATGTTGAATACGCGAATAGCACTTATAGTAAAAAACCATTTCATGGAAAAAAAGTAATGGTTGAATACTCCTCGCCAAACACGAACAAGCCTCTGCATTTGGGACATTTAAGAAATAATTTTTTGGGTTATAGCATTGCCGAAATTTACAAATGGAATGGATACGATGTCTTTACGTCGTGCATTGTTAATGATAGAGGAATGCACATTTGTAAGTCTATGTTAGCATGGCAAAAATGGGGTAATGGAAAAACGCCAAGCGACACAAATCAAAAAGGCGACCACTTTGTTGGGGATTATTATGTGTTATTTGCGAGTGCCTTAAAACAAGAAATTGCCGAATTGCAACAACACGGTTTAACAGAAAAAGAAGCAGAGCAAAAAAGTTTACTCATGCAAGAGGTACAAAAAATGTTAGTCCTTTGGGAGCAAGGCGATGCTGGAATAATGCAACTTTGGAACATGATGAACGGTTGGGTGTATGAAGGCTTTGATTTTACATATAAAAAAATTGGAACAACATTTGACCGAACCTATTACGAGAGTAAAACGTATTTGCTTGGCAAAAAATTTGTAGAAGACGGATTGCAAGAAAAAAAATTCTTTAAAAAAGAAGACCATAGTGTGTGGACTGATTTAACAAAATATGGCTTAGACGAAAAATTGTTATTACGCAAAGACGGCACATCTGTTTATATCACTCAAGACCTTGGTTTAGCAGAAAATAAATTCAACGATTTTGCCTACAATACAAGCATTTATGTTGTTGGAGACGAACAAAATTATCACTTTCAAGTACTCAAAATTATTTTACAACAACTTGAAAAGCCTTACGCAAATGGTGTGTATCACCTTTCTTATGGTATGGTAGAATTGCCTTCGGGCAAAATGAAAAGTCGAGAAGGAACTGTTGTAGATGCCGACGACCTGATAGCAGAAATGACAACGATTGCAAAACAACATTCTATAGAGCTTGGCAAAATTGACGCATTTAATGAAGAACAATTGGAACGCCTTTCTTTTACCATTGGCATGGCGGCACTAAAGTTTTATTTGCTTCGTGTTGACCCCAAAAAGAAAATGATTTTTAACCCAGAAGAATCTATCGACTTTCACGGCTTTACAGGACCTTTTATACAATATACGTACGCACGCATCTGTTCTATCATTGACAAAAATAACGCACCAATTACGGCGGATGAAAATACCGTTTTTCTAAGTTCTTTAGAAAAAGAATTGTTATTAGAAATCGACCTTATGCCACACATTTTTGAGCAATCATTAGCAGAAAACAATCCTTCTCTCGTTGCTGTATATGCCTATACGGTTGCAAAAAAATTCAACGCTTTTTACGCCCAACACCCTATACTGCAAGCTGAAAATGAAGCCATAAAGAAAATGCGTTTGCGTTTGGCAACTTTTGTTTCATACGTTTTAAAAAATTGTGCTCATGCTTTAGGCTTTGAATTGCCTGAAAAAATGTAGTCTGAATTGTTTTTTATTTGTAATCAATCTAATGGCAACAGAAAAAATAAAAATTCTTTTGGTCGATGATGAAAAAGATATTCTCAACATTTTGAAATTCTCTTTAGAAAACAATTCTTGTGAGGTTTTTGAATGCAGTGAAAGCAATCAGGCGCTCGCTTTGGCAACAAAAATTATTCCAGATATTTTTATTATAGACGTTATGATGCCACACATTAACGGCTTTGATTTATGCAAAAAAATAAAGTCATTAGAGCTGTTGGCAGACAAATATGTTATTTTTTTAACGGCTTTGGTTGATGAAAAAAATCATATAAAAGGGCTAGCGCTTGGTGCTGATGATTATTTGTTAAAGCCTATCAGCATGAAAGTGTTACAAACAAAAATTGAAAATATTGCCCAAAAATTGCGTGCAAAAAAGAAAGACTTTTCTCATTTATTGCAATTTGGAAATTTAACGATAGACAAAAATTCTTATACCGTTCAGATAGACCAAAAGGTATTCGTTTTGGCAAAAAAAGAATTTGAATTATTGCATTTATTAGCATCAAAAAAAGGTTCGGTTTTTCAGCGCGAACGCATTTTGCAAAACGTATGGGGAACAGATGTTATTGTAACAGAAAGAACAATTGATGTTCATGTTCGCAAAATCAGAAAAAAATTAGGCATTGATTGTATTCAAACGCTTAAAGGCATTGGGTATAAATTTGATTATTGATTATGGTCTCTATGCAAAAAGTTTTTTCTTCAACGCGGGTTATTTGTTTTCTTATTTCGGGTTTTTGTTTTGTTGTTTTCAGTGCCGTTTTTGTTGTTGCCGACTTTTCTTTTACATACATTTTTTTGTATGCCTTTATATGTGCAAGCATTATCGGACTCGGCATATTTTCTGTTTTAGAAAAATTGGTACAACAAAAAATTAAAAACATTTACAAAATCATTTTGCATACAAAAGTGGATAAACGTGAAGAGCTTTTATTACAAAATGTCTTGCCTCAAAAAAAATTAAAAGAAGTTGAAGAAGATGTCCAAAACTGGGCTATTCAAGAGGCGAATGAATTAGCTTTTTACAAACAATTGTCACAATACAAAAAAGAATTTTTACAAAATATTTCTCATGAATTGCGAACGCCATTATTTTCCATTCAGGCTTATTCAGAAAATTTAGAACAGCTATTGCACAATCAAAAAAATAAAGATAAAGAGATAGAATTTGTCGCTGTCATTTTGCGCAATACAAAACGCCTTATTTTACTCATTCAAGACATTGGTACAATCTCTCGATTAGAAACCAATGAAATTGTTTTAGAGAAAGAAGCTTTTATTATAGAAACTGTTATTGCAGACGTGTTAGAAGAGTTGTTTTTCTTTGCCCAAGAAAAAAAGATGCACATTGATACCTCTTTTTTAAAAAATAAAACGGCTGTTTTTGCCGATAGAGAAAAAATCAAACAAGTGCTTTTGAATATTATCCAAAATGCCATTCAGCACAACCCTTCAGAAACAACTTTGTTTTGTGTCGTTGAAGAAATCGATGAAAAAAATATTTTATTAGAAATCAGCGACAATGGAAAGGGAATTGCCGAAGAGCATGTGCGTAGAATTTTTGAGCGGTTTTATCGTGCAGATGAAAATCGGAGCAGGTCTGTTGGAGGAAGCGGATTGGGGTTGGCTATTTGCAAGCATATTATCGATATGCACCAATCATTTATTCATGTACGTAGTAAACCTGGCGTAGGAACAAGTTTTTCTATTGGGATAGAAAAGGCAGATGCATAGTTTCTTGTTGCCGTCATTGTTGAAAAGTCCACTTTGAGACCATTGCCAAATCCCTTACTTCTTTTGTTGATTTGGGCGAAGATTATTTTTTCAGGATTTCGTCAGTTTGGAATACTGCTTGTTAGGGTCATTGATGTTTTGTTGAGTGATAATATTGTTCTTTTGAGGTTATTTGGTATTATTAGAGAAGGGGTTGATGGTTATTTTAAAATTGTTGCATAATCATCTTAGAACTTATGTAGAGATTTAAATGCGACCGCTTCAATAAGATATTGCGAAATATTGCGAATTTTTTTCGCTAAGTCCACATGCCTAGCCTGTGCCAAGCCACCATTAACATGTTGTTGTTTCATAAGCACACTTGTCATT
>JAVKMO010000022.1:37500-56076 GCA_031539345.1 Chitinophagales bacterium
TCTCAGTAAAATGGTTCAACCAACTGTTTAACAAAAACATAGGGCTCTGCAAAATCGTAAGATGAAGTATAGGGCCTGATACCTGCCCGGTGCTGGAAGGTTAAGGAAGGGGGTTCGGCGCAAGCCAAAGCTCTTGACTGAAGCCCCAGTAAACGGCGGCCGTAACTATAACGGTCCTAAGGTAGCGAAATTCCTTGTCGGGTAAGTTCCGACCTGCACGAATGGTCTAATGAGTTGAACGCTGTCTCCTCCACGAGCCCGGTGAAATTGTAGTATCGGTGAAGATGCCGGTTACCCGCCACGGGACGGAAAGACCCCGTGAACCTTCACTACAACTTTGCATTGATTTTGAGTAACAAATGTGTAGCATAGTTGGGAGACTTTGAAGCGGTGGCGTCAGCCATCGTGGAGTCAACGTTGAAATACCAACCTTTTGTTCCTTAGAGTCTAATTCTTGAAAATGAAAACAGTGCATGGTGGGTAGTTTGACTGGGGTGGTCGCCTCCTAAAAAGTAACGGAGGCTTGCAAAGGTTCCCTCAGTACGGTTGGTAATCGTACGAAGAGCGTATTAGTATAAGGGAGCTTGACTGTGAGACAGACAAGTCGAGCAGGGTCGAAAGACGGCTAAAGTGATCCGGTGGTTCTGCATGGAAGGGCCATCGCTCAAAGGATAAAAGGTACTCCGGGGATAACAGGCTGATCTCCCCCAAGAGCTCATATCGACGGGGAGGTTTGGCACCTCGATGTCGGTTCGTCACATCCTGGGGCTGGAGAAGGTCCCAAGGGTTCGGCTGTTCGCCGATTAAAGTGGCACGTGAACTGGGTTCAGAACGTCGCAAGACAGTTCGGTCCCTATCTGTGGTGGGCGCAAGGAAATTGAGAAGACATGACCTTAGTACGAGAGGACCGGGTCGTACATACCTCTGGTGTATCAGTTGTGCCGCCAGGTGCAATGCTGAGTAGCTACGTATGGAAAGGATAAACGCTGAAAGCATCTAAGCGTGAAACCTGCTTCAAGATGAGTTTCCTCTTAAGGGCCGTAGAAGACTACTACGTTGATAGGCTATAGGTGTAAAGGTAGTAATACCAAAGCCGAGTAGTACTAATTGCCCGTGTGCTTTAATTCTTATTTTATTTCGTTTGCATAATAACAACTTCTGTTTTTGCCAAAATGTCACCTTATTGTAATGGTTTTATTTTAACCGTTATAGAAAGCTTATGGTGCTTATACCAAGGGTGTTCACCTCTTCCCATTCCGAACAGAGCAGTTAAGCCCCTTATGGCCGATGGTACTTGGACACAATCCTGGGAGAGTAGGTAGGTGCCATATTTATTTTAAAAAGCCTTTACAGAAATGTAGAGGCTTTTTTATTTTATGAAAGAAGAACTATAGCAATAATTTTTTGTATACCAAGGTATATGAATATTGCTTTATGCTAAATCATTAGCGTCCAATAAAAACAACAAATCTTCAATAAATAGTTCTGAAAGCCTTTAAAATAAGTATCGATTGTTTGTATTGGAAAACCTAAGTCCCAATTAGTTAAAACAGGCTTAAGTGTTCTCGGTTTGTCAAGAATTTTTGTTGTTATTGTGTTAAAACTGGCTGTTGGGTTGTGGAAAAATTTGAATCGGTTGATATCGCTATGGAGGGGATATTTAATGAGGAGATCCAAGATGAGAGAACGCCCCCCTTTTTAAGCACTCATTTGATGAATAATTTTGCAGGATTAAAACTGCCGTTAAGGTTGCTGAGATTTGAATTTTGATTGCATTTTCGGTGTTTCCTAAAAATATTTCAACGAAAAGTTTTCTTTTAATCGTTTCAATAAGAATTCGATTAGCCATCGGTTTTTATAGATGTCCGCAATTCTTTCTGCTGCCCGATAAACAATCCTGATGTGTAAAAGTTATCAACGTTGATAACTTTTACACATAAATACAAGGTTAATGATTTGTTAAAATATTTTTAGCTCATATTATTTACTATCAAAATAAAATATATTTATTTATTTACAAATACGTTATCTTTTAATTTGTTCTTCACAATTTAAATTTTCTCTTATGTACAACACACAACACACAACACACAACACACAACACACAACACACAACACACAACACACAACACACATTTAAGTGGTTGGGGAGTTTAAAAGTTTTTGCTCAACTTTTTTTTCTTTTTTTAATGATGGCTTGTAGCAAACAATATGAAGTTCCTTCTTCAAGCATTAGTAATCAAAGTATTCAATTTAATCAATTGAACCAGGAAGAATTTCCTTACGCAGATAGTAATACGATCAAATCTTTTAGTACTGACAATCCAATTCTAAATTTCACTTTTGCAAAAAAATTGGCTCTTCTCGAATTGATAGCCACCGAAAAATGGGCAGAACATAAATGGGAGGCTTGTACGTTATCCGCAACTCCGGTTATTATTTATGATTTTAATAGTAAGCCAAAATATTATCAATACATTGTTTTAGACCCTGAAAAAAAAGCCATTGGCTCAGTAACAGTTTATGCACAAAAAAAAAGTGCCACCATGATACGTGCCACAAATACAAGTGTACCAACTTTTATGAATACTGTTACTAAAAATAGTAGTGTGAAATATTTTCAAGATTGGAGCGGTACTTCTTATACTGCCGTACCGAGTAAAAGTGGTGATGCACCAACACAAATTACCAATGACTCTGGGAAAATTGTTAATGATGTAAAAGAATTTACGGATCAGCAAATTGCCGAAGAGGTGAGCCTAATGTTGGCAGATGTCAATAAAAAAAAATCGAAGTTTTAGAGCAACAAAAAGACAGTTTAAAAAACGTATTAAGCTCTCAACAACTATTAGATATCGAACAAAATAAAACCAATACGACGGTAGAGATTAAAGAAAAATCATTAAAAAACCTTGAAAATAAAAATAATGTGAGTAAATCTTATTGGAATGCAATAGAAAAAATAAAAGATTTTATAAATTATGTAGAAGAAATCGATATTATTCAGAAATCTACCAAAGGTTGGTTTTCAAGTGCGTTCTCTTGGGCGGTAAATATTTTTGTAGGTGTTAATCAAGCTGCTTATGGAAATAATAAATATTCAACTATTGGAGGTAAAAACCGTAGCCAGTGGTGTGGTCCTTGGGTGGCTAATTGTTTGCATAAGGCAAAGCATGGATGGAATTCGTATCAGGATTTTGAAAATGCAACCTCTACAACAGGTTTATTTGGCTTTGCATGGATTATAAGAGTTACATCGAATCAACGCCCTATGTGGCCCAATGAATTCACATGGTCTTTATTGTCAAGGTCTAATATCTATGTATCTCCATTATTAAGTTTTTTTGCAAGTGATGCTTATTGGCATATAAGAAATGGAGGGGCTGTGATTCGTCTTTGTTCTTCTGGTGGAGAATTGCATTGGACACTTTGCTATCAAACGCGAGAAGGTGGTAGCAGATGGTGGACAACAAGAGAATTTAGGCAAATCGAATGGGTCTCTTACAGGTAACAATAATAACTATTGGTCAGAAATGGATTGGTGGAATGCGTATTTGAACGTATATTGGATATAAATATACTGAATATCTACCCGTGTTATATACATGATAGCATGGGTACATTTTTGTTCATCAAAGTTCACTATTTTATGACACGATTTGTATTTATATTATTAGGCATTGTTGATCTTCTGTTACTTTCCAATTGTACTTGTTCAAAAGAAAAAGCGTCTTATTACACAACTCAAAAAGTAAAGCGTAGTATCGTTGGTATAACGGGAAAAGACTCCTCGCAGCCTTACATAGAATTTTATTATACTAAAGATAGTAATGGGCAAAATGTTACAGTCCATGAATGGGTAAAGCCGCCGTATTTATTTGGAGATATAGATGTGAATTTAAAAATACAAGTACGCTTTCCAATACAAAATCATAATCAAGAAGTAAAAGATTATGTACTTGATTATCAAGAAAAAGGCGAATCGTATTTACAAATCATCAACCACTCTAATCAGCCTATAGAAATGTTTGTGGCTACCAATACCGAAACAGGTATTAGTACTTGGGGAGGGCAATTCAAGAATGTTATAGGAACGCACCCAAGACCAATGTATTAATACGCACCTATTTATTATTTGTTGTTTCCTACGCAAACCCCCAATCTGACAGGCATGGAAATTGTTTGGAATAATGGCAGCAACAGAGTGAAAAACGATTTGTCTTTTACGCCGACAACAATAGGAAATATAGCGATTTGAAGACCTTGTACAATAGAAGAAGTGATGAAATTATATCGTGCAGAATATCGTCAATCAAACGATACTATTTTATATGCTCATTATGAAAATGGGAATAACGGTTATCCTAACTACAGTGCGATTAACCCTATACGTATTTTATCTTTATTAACCAATCAAAAAATTGAGGATGCGTATAAAGAGTATGTGTGGAAAAATAAAAATGGATTATATGAAATAGAAGGGTTTTATGGTTTTTATAAAAAAATACACGCTTTAGATTCTTTTGTGTCTGAAACAGAACCGTGGTTTCCAATGATTAGTCCTACGCCTTTGATTAGTGAAAATAATTATGCTACCAATTATTCATCTCGTCCTTAATCCTTTTAGTATGAACCAGTATAAAGAAAAAATAACTATAGCCGTCCTTTTATTAAACTTACTTTTTTTCACTTCTTGTGCCACTTTATTTAACCAATCCAGCACCAAGGTTCAAGTCTATTCTTTAGATTCGATTACCGGATTTACGGTGAATCGGGATTCTGTTGTTCAAAAAAACGATGCCAAAATAAACGTATTAAGAAGTGTGGAAGACTTGGTCATTCATGTCAAAACGGACTCTATTGACAAAAATGTCAGCATTTCATCACAGTTTTCAGGTGCGGCTTATTGGGACATTGCCTTATCGCCTGAGTTATTCTTTATTCCTACTGTAGTGGATTATCTTCTGTCAAAAGAAAAATTTTATTCTTATCCACAACATATCGTTGCCCCACATTTTGAATCAAGGCAATTGCTGCTGCTTCATTCTCTTTGCCAAACATTTTAGTGATTAAAGCCGTATCTTTTTGAAGCGGTGCAAGTAGTTTCAACTTGTCCGCCATGGACACGTTCTTATTGTTTAGCGTTTCTACGTTAATGCCATATTTCGCCAACTCTTCACTCACTTGCTTCATTTGAAATCTGCCCATGCTAAACTCCGCAAGCACGTTGCGGATAGCAACGCCGCCTTCAGCTCCTTGTTTACCTGCTTTGTCCAACACTTGTATTGCTCCGTTCAACTCCTCAAAGCTCACCCCACTTGCCTTTGCCATCATGCCTGCTTGTTCTAGTGCGGCTTTAATTTGTGGCAATTCTGCACTGCCTTCTTTCGCCGCCGCACTCATTACATTCATCATCTCGCCCATTGTCTTACTGGCTTGTATTGGGTCGCTCAAATCGACGCCATACTGATTCATTGCTGTTGTCAGCACCTCTGTTGCCGCAACACTATCATTGCCCATTGTCTTAGACAGAATGGACACATGCGTTCCCATCACTTTTAACGCTTCACTACTTTGTGCTATCTCTGGCCCCAGTTTGCTTAAAATCAATTTATAACTTTCTGCACTCGTTGCCGCATCTGTGCCAAAGGCTTTTGCGTTCGCTCGAGCGTTGAGTTCAATCTCTTTTAACTTTGTGCCTGTTACCCCTGTAATGGCACTCAAATCTGCCATACTGCTATTCAATGAAATACCCGGTTGCAACAAGCCATTAAAACTGCTGCGCATATTGTTAAGTGCATCGCCAGCTTGTTTTAAAGAAAATGAGCTTTCGCCAAAAGTCTTCAAAAACCCTTTTTCTACCTTTGTTGTATTGTTAGAAATTTTAGCAATATTTTCATTGATATTTTTAAAAATATCACCTACATTTGTTTCAATCTCAATATTGTAAATAACACCAGCATTCATGGACTATATAATTACTTTTTTTTTATTGGTTGGCTTTTTTTTCGTTTGTGCAATTGTTCATGTTATGATGTCTTTAAAAACAACAGATCAAAGTGATTGTTTATACGATGACTTTTTCTCTTAATGTTTCACTTATCTTCTCGGTGAATTTTCACCCACCGCCTAACACTCTGCTCATCATCTCGGCTTGGTTTTTCAACCGCCACATTTCCAGCCAATACGCTTGTTTGCTCAACAGTCCCATCTGCTCCCAATCTAATCCGTCAAAATTTCTATTCAAATTGCTCATACACAAGGCTTCGGCATAATCTGCCGTAAACCGACTTTCTGCTACGTCTTCAGAGGCTTGTGCTAAAGCCTCCTCTAAAACTTTTTTTCAGTAACCTCTGATTCTTTAATCAACGTGCCAAACTTGGCATAAATGCTCCGCTTGTAATGGTCGTTGGTTTCAACATCTTTGCTCACAAACAGTTTACAATTGGCGTACAACGTCTCTAAAGCGTCATACTCTTTGCCGTCTTTAAAATGCTTTTGAGAAACCTTTAAAACATCTTTTGAAGGTCTTGCAAAATATCCTCCAATTTCGCCTTTCTCTTCGCCTTCAATACCAAAATAAAACACGCTACCGTGCTTTATTTTCCATTCGTTCATTTGGTCTTCTGTAATATCAAGCGGATAGTTCATAATAAAATGGTTAATGGTTAATGATAGATTATTAATTTATACCCACAAAATCTTACGAACCATCATTTCTAACTCTTGGTCGTGTTTTTTATCTCCTTCTTTCCACTTCACCTCATCTTTTTTAAATTCGCATCCAATCAACTTATGCGTTACCAATGGCAATCCAACACGTGGCTGATAAGCCACAACAATTAAAAACGGAGGCAAGGAACTAATCCGACCTCCATAAGGGGTCGCAACCGTTCTAATCATTTGAACAATTTCGGTATTCAATGTAATTTTTGCGTGTGGTTTATTCCGACCTCTAATAACGCCTTTCACATCATTGCCAGAACCATAATCATAATCTTTATCGACATCTTCTCCATATTCAATGCCAACAATATCTGTAATCGGATAGCCGTCCATTGCAATGGTAATCTCGCCCCAACCATAGCGCACGCCGTTAATTAAAGGACTTAGTATATCTAACATGTTTTTTAGGTTTTAAGGTTAATTCAATTTCAAGGCAAAACCAATATTGGCTGTAATATTATTGGCAACGCCAACAGGAATAATTTTTATATTCACAACAAGAGAACTCGTTGATAAGACGAGTTGTTTTGGGTCAATATCAAAAGCAAAATCCGTAATCTCTTTTCCTTGCTTCATATTTTGCAGCGGTGCACCCCCCAAGTCTTTTAAAAACGCAACAAAAGACGCATCTATCGTTCCGTTTGACGAAAATTCAATAGGACCAGACAAACGAGGCAACAACGCTTTTCTTATCAACCTTGTTGCCTTGTCCATCGTACGGTTGGCGTGAATGTTGTTAAAATCACTATTAGATCTATCGGCGGTAAACTCATCATTAAAATACGTACCACCAATGCCAATATGTTTTCGCAAAAAAATGTAACCCTTGTCGTTAATTGTGTTCAGTTGGCTAATCAAATAATTCCTAATTAAAGAGCCATCACCAAAGGCAGGAACGTCTAACTCGCTTACCGTCATGTTAGGATAAGCCGTTGTAACCACGTTTCCCTTTTGAACCCATGCGATGCTTTCGCTCACGCGCATACTTGATACCTCACCAACAACAGCACCTATGCACGAAATGGTAGGAAAATTCGCACTCGCTAAAGAAACGCCTAATCCGCCGCCATCTTGCCCAATCACAACACTGACCTTGCTGTTTGTCAGTTGTCGCAAATCAGGTAATGTTGTCATGTCAGAAGCAATAATCTTAGGTGCATAAATCACAACTGCTGGCGTATAAACCGCTTCTAAATCAACCATACGTTGCTGAAGATTACCAATGTGTGCCGTTGTCAAAGATTGCAAAGGAGCATACACCCCAAATTGCCTAATTTCTCCTAAAGCAAAGTTTTGTAAATCAATCACTTCATTAAAATTACCGTCAAAAGCCGTATTCACCACCAAGCGAACAAAACATTTTCCGCCTTGCGAGGTTCTAAAATATTCTGAAAGGTGATACCAAATCACTTGTGTATCGAAAGCATTCAAAATTAATGCTTTCTCAACTTCTCCCAATGAAGCAAACGCAAATTTCGACCCCACTACAGAGGCAGGCAAAGCATTAACATAAAAAACAAACCCAGCAATACAATCATCACTCGGCAAGTCTTTGCCAAGCGCACCTGTTTTTTTTACAATAGTTACCGCATTTAAAGCCATAGTTTAGTTTTTAGTTGGTTTTAAAAATTTTTCTCACTTCTTTGTTATCAAGTGTTTTCGCATAATCTAACGCTTGTTCTTCTGTAAAGAAAGCTTGACCATTGCTCACAAAATAAAGCAAATCAACCCCCGGATTAGACTTAAAAACAAACTGTTCTGCACTTTCAATTGAAGACTGTTGTTCTTGGCTTTCAGTTTTTGTTTCTATCAAATCTTCTGCCATTTTTTCATTTGTTGTTTTTGCCATTTGAGGTATTTTTAAAAGTTGTTTAAACGTTGTTTTAAAAAATTAAAGTCGAATTTTTACCAATGAAAGAAATAAGGCAATGGTCAATCCGGTTAAAATTGCCCATAAATAAAAAGGCACGTATTTTTTTTCCACCTCTACAATCTTTGTTTCCACTTGAGTAATTGTTCTATAAATTGTTTTTTCGTCAATGGAAATTTTTTTTGTCCTTTTCAATTGCGTGCATATCGCCTCTAATTCATGATGTTTGTTTCTCCAATAACGCAATAACATTGTGCTATCTTCATTTTGAACACTAATCGTGTCATGCATAAAAGCCGTATCCGTTTTGATAATGGTCTGCAACACTTTTTTTTCAACTTCAATTTTCAACGTGTCTGTTTTCATCACAACGCTATCTCGCATTGTTATTGTTGTCTGTATAGGCAGTAGCTTATAACCACTGCAAGACGACAATAAAACACAAAAAAGAAGAAGAAAAATTTTACTCATTTTTTTTTATTTAAAATCAACTTTCTAAAAAAATGCACTAAAACAGTCGTCAAAAAACCAATCAACACGCTCTTCAACACGTCTCCCAAGAAGAGGTAAAAACCTCCTCCTGTAAAGCCGCTTAATAAATTGTAAAAGGTGTCCTGTTTTTTGTCCATACATCAATTAGGCTTGTTGAACAAGGGCTAAAATTCCTTTTTCGTTCGTATAGTTTTTTCCTGCCAAAAAACGAACCAACGCACTATACACATCACCGTAGTAATCTGGTCTGTCGTTTTGAGAGAAGAATTTCACATCCCCTTTTGCACGATAAACAAAATCTTTGTGCCAACAAAGCACCGCATCATTGTCTGTTGCTGCACCTGCTGAGCCATAAGCCTTCACTACTGGCGTTGCACTATTGTCATAAATCAATCCACTACCACGAACCAATATATTGAATCCAAAGAGTTTAGAAACAAGCCCTTTAGTCTCGTCAATTGAACGCATATAATCCCTATAAGTCGAGCTAGACAAACTTGCCATCAACTGATTGTACATATCAAAGCTCATCAAGGCATACATCTCACCGTCTGGTAGATTGTCTTTTTTCATTTGAATAAAGGCATTTTTTAAATCATCAGCAACAAGGGGCTTTCTCGTGCCAGTTTGCCCCGACAAATAGGAAGCTTGGTTACTCGTGCCCGTTGAGTTTATTCTCAATATACGAGACGCAGAGCTTGGTGCCCAATTGATCAAGGCGTTATCGCCAATCGTATTAGAAATTGCGTTTACATGATCGAAAAAAACAGAATCCATCTTGTCATAACTGAGCTCTATTTTGTCTGCATTTTCAATCAACACGGGGTCGGACGTATAGATATCCAACGTTGCACTAATATCAGTATCAACACGCTTGTTGATAGTCGCTGGTAACGAGCTTCTGTTTTTTACAATATTAGGGGCTCCTCCACTTTGTGGAATGTGAAGCACCTTGCCTTGCAAAACAAAATCGTCTTTGCTTTTTGCTTTGTCTAAAAAACTATCGTCTTTAAATAAATTTTTTGCGATGTAGTTTTCCCAAATTTCTTTTTGTACTGCCATGTTTTTTAATTTTTAATTTTTAATGGTTAATGCGTGTCTTTGTATTGTTCCGCAAAAAGTTGCGCATATCTGTTGTTGTCATTCAACTTCATCTCCTCCAATCCTTTAGCGTCGTTTTTGCGCCAATCCTCAAAACTCCATTCATTTTTTTTAGTCTCAAGGTTCTTCACGCGTTCACTTAATTGACCCATCAATGTTGGCGGTGATTTTCGTTCTGCAAGAAGAGTCTGCAAATCTGCCAACTCCAATTTTTCCAAAATCGATAACTCTTTTTGGCTTACTTTTTTTTCGCTTAAGGCTTCATTTAAAATGGCTTTTTTTTCAACCTCCAATTTGTCCGCTTGCTCTTTTTTCAAAGCCGACAACTCCTGCTCTAATGCAATCACGCGCTTTTCTTTTTCTTGAATAAGCGGCAAAACGTCTAATGCAGTCGCATTGTCAGCAAGATTAAAATGCGTTAAAATTTCTTTCATAGGTTCATTTTTATAGTTTAATAATTGTTTGATTTTCTCGTTATCGCCGTCGCTTAAGTGAACCAATCGCGCATTTTTGTTGGCACCAACAGCAACTATGCTGACTTCTTTTAAAATACATTGTGTAACAACCGGTATTTCGCCCACAAGTTGCACGTCCACAATTTCAAATCCAATGCTTGCAGAACTTAAAAATCCCCTTTCCACCTTGCCTTTCACTTGAAGACTAAAATTGTCCGCTTCGTCAAAAATTGGTTCACCAAGTAATTGTTCTTGTTCAACGCGGATGTTTTGCCATTTTCCAATTGGAAGATGTTCTGTTGCGTTATGCCCATATAACATCACCGGGTTACTCTCCATGCGGCTAAGGTCTATGCCGTTCGTAAGAACTTTAAAACCATAGGCATTGACGGTATTATCGCTTAAAACAAACTTGATGGGTGACTCACTCATATTCTTGTTACATTTACTGCAAACATGATACAGGTTGAAAATAAAACCAAAACAAATTCCCAAATTGGGGTGTTTTTTTGCCCAAATTGGGGTGTTTTTTTGCCCAATTTGGGAAGGCGTTTTGGTTACAAACCCTTTAAAAATCAACTTGCACAAAGTTTTTTATTCAACAAAAACCAAAACAAGCCTTATGAGTAGTTTTATCAACCCAAAAGATTACGATTCCAGCATAAGAAGAGAACTCTTAGACGCAATTACAAGAGAAGATGTGGCCGTTTTAGAAATGGCAGAAGACGCCGCCATTTTAGAGATGACCCCATATCTAAACGCTTTTAATACAGAAGAGATTTTCGCACCAGCCATAGAAGGGCAACCCGACAAAAGAAATAAACTCGTGCTGATGTTTGCCAAAGACATTACCATTTTTCATCTATGGGTCGCCTTATTTGGAAACAAAGAAAACACCCTCCGAAAAAGCCGATACGAAAGAGCCATCCAATGGCTCAAAGAAGTGTCGAAGGGAGACATCGTCCCCTCTGGACTGCCTCCAAAAATAGCAACAGAAAAGCCAACTATTAGAATCAAAACAAGCATAGCCGGTAACCCAAAATCAATCTATCACTTCTAATTTAGTCTTATGAAAAAAGAAACCGAAAATATTATTGTCAATAAAATCAATCTCGTTCAAATTCGCCGAGAAGCACTCGACATTCAAGCCTGGCGTAATGCACACAGAAGTGCCGAAAACATTTACAACCCACGCCGATATTTCCTTTACAACATTTATGCCGATGTGATTTTAGACACACATTTATTCGGCATTATAGAAAAAAGAGAATCTTCGATAAAAAACAATTCTTTCATTCTTAAAAACAAAGAAGGTAAAGAAAACAAGAATTTATCACTCCTTTTAAATTCTCCAAATTTTACAAATTTCATAACCGATGCCTTAGACACTAAGTTTTGGGGGCACTCGCTATTTGAATTTACTTTCGACAAAAATACATTCACTTACAACCTCATTCCACGCACCAATGTCATCCCAGAAAGAGGTATCATCGTAGCCCATCAATACGACACTGAAGGCTTCGATTATACAGATGCAGCATATCAAAAAAGCACACTCGCAGTAGGAAAAAAAACAGACTTGGGATTATTGTTACAAGCATCTCCATTTGTCATCTACAAAAGAAAATGTATTGCAGAATATGCCCAATACATCGAAATCTTCGGACAACCAATACGAGAGGGTATCTATGATGGTTTTGACGACAGCTTGAGACAACGTCTTGTAGAAGACATGCAAGCCATCGGCTCTTCGCAAATCTTCGTCCACCCCGAAGGAACAAAAATCAACTTCATAGAAGCTGCAGAAAAAGCAAACTCCGCAAAAATCTACACCGAAATGATAGACCTTTGCAATGCCGAAATGTCAAAATTGATTTTAGGAAACACACTCACAACACAACAAGGAAATAATGGGGCAAGAAGCCTCGGCGAAGTGCACGAAAGCGCCGAAAATATCATTAAAGATAGCGACAAAAGATACATCGAAAACATACTGAACTACCAACTTAAACCTTTGCTCGTGGCTAATGGTTTTTCTATTACTGAAGACGAGTTTTTTCATATCAACGAAAGCGAAGAAATAGACTACAAAACACGTATTGATATTGACACCAAGCTCAACGCAATTATTCCTATCGATGACGATTATTTTTACACCACATACAATATTCCCAAACCCAAAACAACAACAACAAACAAAAAAGACACCGAAAACAACAACCAACAAGACAACAAGCAAGAATCTGCCTTGTCGAGCAACATTAATAAAGCACTCGGTTTTTTCGGCTTTTCTCTCTAAGGGCAAACGCCAAGCAACTTAGAGAGATGCATAACACGCTTGAGCATCTACAAAACAATTGCCCTATTTGTAGCATTAAAACAACTCTTAATGCAAATGACGAAGCGAAATTAAATAAAGAAGCACAACGCATCGCAATCAGCATCTACAAAAACAAATGGAACGGAAAAATTGACCAAAAACTAACAAAATTAGTCGCCGAAAAATTACTCCATTTCTATACGCAAGGACTTGCAGACATTGGAACAGCATTGCCAGAACCTATCGCACAATCCCTACAAGACAACATCTATCACTTTGCTGGGGCGAAAAATTACCAACAACTCAAAACCCTCAGCCAAGCCGTTTACAACCCCCAAACAGGCACAAAAATTCCTTTCGCCCAGTTCAAAGAGGTAGCAAAAAAAATAGACGAAAAATACAACAAAATTTGGCTCAAAACAGAACAAAACCACGCCTATGCCTCCACACAAATGGCGGCGAAATGGAACAGTTTTGATGAAGCCTTTCACCTCAAATACAAAACCGCAGGCGACGGTCGCGTACGCCCATCACACGCCGCTCTCAACAACATCACAAAACCAAAAAATGACAGCTTTTGGAACAAATACTACCCCCCAAATGACTACGGTTGCCGTTGCAACGTCATTGAAACTAACGACGAAAAAACAACCGACACAGCACACATTCCAGAAAACACAGTGCCTAAAATGTTTCAAGTCAACACGGCAAAAGAAAACATCGTCTTTCCGTTATCGCACCCTTATTTTAAAGGAGTTCCTAAAGAAGTTGAAAAAAGCGCCAAGTTGTTACGCACAAAAGAACAAGCCAAAACAAACGACAGAGCCGAAAAACAACGCATCTATAATCTGCCCATAAACGAACAATACAAACTCATCAAAAAATACAACAACGGAGGAGAAGTAAAGCAACACCTAACTAAGAATGTTACAGCAAATGACCACGAAACCGTCCTTCAGGCAGCTCATTATCATGCTTCAAAGGGGGAAAAAGTTCTCGTGTTGCCAGAAATACACAGTGCTGAAAAAACGGCAAGAGAAAAATTATTGCCCAACGCAAAGTTGGGAAAAAATCCCGATTTGTTAGTAGGAGACAAATACAATGAGGTCGAAGAAGCTAAAGACATATCAAAAACAACCATTAAAAACAGAATCAAATCAGGTGTAGGTCAAGCAAACCAAATCACAATAGTTGTTCCTAAAAACTACAAAGGCGAATACGACAAATATGTCAAAAAGAGAGAGGATGATTTAAATGTAGCCATTCACATAATAAAAAAAGAGTAACACTTTCGTATTACTCTCGAGTTGCGGAATCAGTCTCGCAAGACCATCCTGCCCAACAACACAAATATATAAACAAATTCAACTAAACCAAAAACAATGAAAAAAGAACAACAACAAGAGCTCGCACTCCTCCTCTTTATGCAAGGTATCACCAAAAAAGACATTTCTGTAAAAATTGGCGTTAGCGAAAAAACAATCGGCACATGGAGCGAAAAATTCGCATGGAAAGAAAAACGCGCAGGAAACCAAATTACACGCTCGCAACTCATCAACAAAACACTCCAAGAAATAAACAAACTGTTTGAAACCAGCAATGGAAACATCAACGCCGATGCACTCATCAAGCTGGCTAACGTGATTGAAAAATTAGACAAGCAACCGAGTGTGGTTGATTTTATGCAAACCTTTTTAAAATTTTCCGAATGGTGCATTAGCCGAGCTGAAATCGACAACGCGCTAACAACAGAACTCATTAAAAATATGACCAAATACCAAGACATTTTTATTAACGAAAACTTTCAAAACAACTAATTATGCTTTTCATATCCGCAGGACATAGCAATCTACCAACCAAAGACCAAGGTGCAATCTACAAGCCGTTCATAGAGGGTAATGAAGCGGCTCTATTTTGCCAAACCTTAAAAAACAACCTCGACAATTTGCTCGTCGCAAATTATTTAGACCCTTTTGAAAACGTTTTAAAAAACACTTTAAATGCTTATAAAAACCTTGTTCAAAAAACAGATTTTGCCATTGATTTTCATTTCAACGCAAACGAAAACACAAACATAAGCGGTACGGAAATTTTGGTCAATACAAAAACCGAAAAAACGAAACAAATCGCAACAGAATTGTTAAAAATGATTAGTTCAACGTTGCAAATAGAAAGCAGAGGAATAAAAGGAGAAGCAGATAGCCAACACAATAGACTTGGTTTTTTGCACCTCCCTTGCGAAAGCATGATTGTTGAAATTTGTTTTCTATCAAACAAAAAAGACATGGACAAGTACAAAAAAAATCAACAAGAACTTGCTCTAAAAATCGCCTTTTTATTCGCTGAATATAACCTTTAATATGAACGCAAAACAACTGTCAAAAAAATGGGAAAATCACGTACAAGCTACAAAAACAATGGCTTTGTCAAACAAAAACGAAAGCCCAAGCGAAAAAAATCAACGCATCGAAAAAGCAAAAAAAGAGTACAACTTTTTTTGCCAATATTATTTCCCTCACCTCACCTGTAACGATGATGGAAAGCCTATTGAAAATGCTTTTTTTCACAAACAAGCCGCCGCTTATATATTCAAAAACAGACGAACAAGAGCCGTGTTTGAATGGGCAAGAGGACACGCAAAAAGCACACACATGACCTTGCTTATTCCGCTGTGGCTCAAAATAAATAAACAGTTTAAAACACTTTTAATCATTGGAAAATCGCAAGAATTTTCAATCAGAATGCTAAAAAACATCCAAGAGGAACTCAGCGAAAATGACCGATATATTAACGATTTTGGACTACAAAAAAAAGAAGGCGATTGGGCTGACAGCGAATTCAGAACAACGGATGATTGTGCATTCATCCCTCTTGGTAGAGGGCAGTCCCCACGAGGAATTATCAACAAAGGGCACCGACCAGACTACATTGTTATCGATGATATCGATGATGACGAAATGTGCCGAAACGAAAGCCGAATCAACGATACCATGAATTGGATACAAAAAGCACTCTTTAACACAATGGACGCAGGTAATGGACGCTTTATAGTTGTTGGAAACCGCATCGCTAAAAATTCAATTGTCGCACAATTGGCACAACAACCAAATTTTTATCATACAAAAATCAATGCAATCAACGACAAGGGAACTCCTTCTTGGGCGGAAAAATACAAAATAGAAGAATTAGACGAAGTTAGAAAAAGCATCGGCGAAAGCGCCTGGCAACAGGAATTTATGAACAATCCACTTACAAAGGGAAGTGTTTTTAAACACATCGCACATGGAGATATGTTGCCGTTAAAACAATACAAAGCAATCATTGGATACACAGATCCATCTTTTAAAAACACCGACAAAAGCGACTACAAAGCTACCGCAGTCGTTGGATTAACCAACAAAGGACATTATCACATACTCCGCGCATTCGTTCGTAAAGCCAGTATAAGTGAAATGATTGCGTGGCATTATCTCGTCTTTGAAGAGATGCGAAAAGAAGCACCAATTATTTTCTATATGGAAGCTAATTTTATTCAAGATTTTTTACTCAAAGATTTTAATGAAGAGGGAAATAAAAGAGGATTACACCTCCCTATTAAAGGCGACACAAGAAAAAAACCTGACAAATTTCAACGAATAGAAAGCCTAGAACCTCTATTTTCAAACGAAAAAATAATCATCAACAACAAGCTAAAAGAAAACGAAGACATGCAAACATTGCTCACACAACTCACGCTTTTTGAACGCGGATCTCGAATAAATGACGATGCACCAGACGCTTTAGAAGGAGCAATATTTTTGCTCAATCAAAAAAACTTTCGAGACCAACCCAATTATATGAAACCAAGAAATTTACTCAAAAACAAAAACCGATTTTAAATGAAAATCATAAAAAACACAATCCCACAACACCAAGCAATGGTGTTGCAAAAAATTAAATCATTGCCTAAAAAATTAGCCGTAGAAGCAAATGAATTTTTTGAAGAATCATTTATCAATCAAGGTTTTACAGATAGCAGTTACGAAAGATGGCAAAATAGAAAAACTATTGTCAAAAATAATACCGCTTATGACGCAGGAAAAAATGGTCTTGTCAGACTGACAAAAAAAGGAAATCTCTACAGTCCACTAAAATCAGCAAGCAACAGAAGAGGAATATTGATGTTAAGCGGCGATTTAAGACGGAGTTTGAAAAATAAGGTAGTCGGAAACCAAGCTGCCGTGTACAGTAACTTGCCATATGCAAAATTTCACAATGAAGGCGGAAAAAAAATGCCAAAACGGCAATTCATGGGCAATTCGCAACAGCTCAACAATAAGCTATTGAAAATCATCAATGAAGAATTAAAATCAATTTAAAACTAATTTAAATTATGCTTAAAACATACAAAGCAATTGCAACAGAAATCGCAAAAATACAAGCCATTAAACACATCGACTGGGACAACGACCAGCTGAACAGAATTGAGATTGAAAACGCTTTTGAAACGCCCGCTGTCTTTATTGGCATTGACATCTCTTATGAACAAAAGGCGAAAGGAAGACAAAGCGGATTGGCGACAATTAGCGTAAAAATTGTAATCCACCAATATTCCGAAAGCCATATTTCCGCCAATCAAATCAATCAACATCTCGAAGAAATGAGCATTATAGACGATGTTCACATTGCGTTGCAAAATCTTAAAAACGACAATGTCAATAGTTTGCAGCGAATTTCAACGAAGCGCGAATCAAATGAAATGGGATACATCTCATTTACACACACTTATCTTTGCGGCGTATTTTCATAATTTTGGCAAAGAATTTTCAAAATTGTCTTCTTTGAAAGAAAGAACTTTTCGGCCGTTTTTAATATTAAAAAATCAATTTTGAAGTGAGGATTTTTTTTTGCAAGAGAATGATAAAAAAATCGAACAGAATCATTTCTTTTTTTTGTGTTTTCTTTTTTTGAGTTGATTGATAATTTATGCATAAAAAATGATTATGAACAATTCACAAATTTTCAATTATTTAAACAAAAAAAGCAAGTTGTGAATAAATATTCATCATAGACCATCATTAACCATTCACCATTCACCACTAATCTTCAATCACTTTCCCATCCCATTGTTCAATGGATTGTGCAATTTTTTGTGATTCGATTTGATTTGTGTAAGATTTTAATCCGCTCATAAAATCACGTGCCGTATGGCTCAACCCTTGCGGTGCTTTTTTACTCTTGGCGATGAGCATAGATTTTGTCTGCTCAAACATAACTCTTGTCCTCTCGCTCATCGGTTCTGATGGAGCTTCAACTGCTGGCAACTGCTTGTTTTTTTGTTCAAAATATTCATCTACTTTTTTGGCACTTTCTTTTTCATACACCGCCAAAAATTCAAACAATAACGCCTGATCAAGTCGCTCATAAATTTTGCCATATTTACTTTTCGCAACCTCTTCAAAAAAGTAAACCAACTCCTCCAGCCTGTAGTCTGTCTTGTCCTAAAAAAAGTTTACAGTTTTGTTAGATAATCCTGATAGCGGTTTACAGTTGTTTTTTAGTCCTGAACTGAGGTTACAAATGTAGTTGGTTTGGTGTAATAGTTCTGCCATAATTTTTGTGGTTTGGTTGGA
>JAVKMO010000023.1:0-71290 GCA_031539345.1 Chitinophagales bacterium
AATGCAAGCGTGTTTTAATATACGCAAAACAATGTTCTACGCGAGACCTTACTTTACTCCATTGTTTGTTTGTTTCTATACTTTCTTGGCTTAGGGGTTGATTTTTATAGGCTTTGCGTAATACTTTATAGCCAACTTTAGACAACTTCGCTTTTCTTTCTAAGTCTTTTTTGCGATAGGCTTTGTCGGCATACACCTCTTCTTCTTTACCTGTAAGCAAATTTTCAAATTGCTTAATGTCGTGTTGTTTGGCTGTTGTAAATTCAAACTTTTGAATCAATTTGCTTTCGCCATCCACGTTTACATGACCTTAGCTTGGTTTACGGATGCAGTAGAACAGCACAAGTAACCTTTCCATTGACGCTAACTGCGAACACGACCTTATATCCGAAATTTACAGTAAATACTTACACAGTAAGCTTTGATTTAAATTATGAAGGTTCGACAGGTACACCAGAAGAACAAACAATTACATCAGGTTCAAATGCAACAAAGCCAACACCAACAAGAGTTGGATATATATTTAATGGATGGTTTGCTACAACAACAGGCGGAGAAGCGATTACAACATTAGGTCCAATAAGTGTAGCAACAACATATTATGCACAATGGACAGCAGATTAACATTGATTTAAACATTTTTAAGACGCTCTTTTTAGGGCGTCTTTTTTTTTGCATTGTGTGGCATTGTGCCTTTTGAACCCAAGGCTAGTGAGTCTCTTCTTTGATTGTAAAAAAACCATATTTGTTTTTATCACCTTACACAATAAAAAATATTTGGGCTAACAATCAAAAAATAAATTATACATAGGTGTTGCAGGTAATTGAGTGGATTTTGCCTGCAAACTTTCTTTTGAAAAGGGTTATATGGGGTTGTTTCGTTTATTGCAAAAACCAATTTAATAAAACATTACGAAGAAACTTTGGGAGCACAATGATTTGGAGCAAATCGAATGTTCATCGATACAACAGAAACATTATTCTTAACCAAACAATATTTTAAAGACTTTGAATTATGATCAATTTAAAAAAAATCGACGAAAAAGACATTGCATTTGTTAAAAAAATATTGACTAAAAAGGAAGATTTAGCATTTAGTCAATTTCTAAAAAACAGAAAAAAAACAACTAAAAGGGGAAAAAAAACGATAGCTAATAAGGGTTTTTCCAAAGTGGGGTAGCAGTGCTAAATTGAACAGTGGTCATTCTATTTTTAACGGCGTGGGCATCATAACCTTTTCCAAAAATTTCTACCAACTATTTTTTAATACATTGCCTTAATCAATTTTTAGTACAACAATTCCATGCTTTGGTATTGTCAATGTTTTTCCACTACCTATTTTTCCCATCACTTGGTGTAACCATAAATCTGTTAATTGGCTTTTGGGATGGATACCCATTTTTTTAGAACTGATAAAAAAATCTTTTTTTCTTCTCCACGGTTCATAATGGCAATTGCTTTTTGTTTGCCCTTTGCACCCAATGGTTTGATCCAAATTTCTATGTCGCCTTCCTTAAGCATCCTTTTTGCTTGTACAAAACCTTCATCTTGGTTGATGGCGATGATTTCTTTGTTTGTCAATATGGCAACAGTTTGTGCACTCATATTGCGTAAATCATTCCCTAACAAAAGCGGTGAATTAAGCATACACCACATCGAAAAATGTGTTTTATTTTCATCATACGACATGCCCCTTCCAACTTGCAACATATCCATATCGTTGTAATGTCCTGCTGATGAATATGGATACAGGTCGGCATTCATGTCTATAATGTTAAGAATGGAGGAAAATTCTTCTTTGATGTCGCCAGATATGCGCCATGAATCAGCTTTTTTGATAACCCAAGTACCCGGAAACTTCCAACGGCAAACATTGAAAACAATATGGCGATTGATGGCTCTTATTTTGTCGATAATTTTCGTGTATTCAGTTTCTTCATCGAGCTGTTGTTTTTCTCCACCGCACCAATCTACTTTGATAAAATCATAACCCCAGTCATTGAAAAAAGTATGACAATCCTGCTCGATATGTCCATACATTCCAACCCCAACACCTAACGAATCATTGTCCCAAATAGAAGCACACGTGTTTTGCCGACATCGGTATAAATACCCGCTTTTAAACCTTTGCTGTGTATATAATTGGATAGATCCTTCATGCCATAAGGAAATTTAACGCTATTCGGAAATAACTTACCGTTCGTATCTCTGCCACCAAAGTAGCCGTTATCAATATTGATAAAGCGATAACCAGCCTCATACAAGCTAGAAGATTTCATACAATCTGCTTGTTCTCTGAGCATTTTCTCATCGATGCGAATATGAAAATGATTCCAACTACTCCAGCCCATAATCGGCTTCTTATTTTGTGTATAAGCTACATGAGAAAACAGTATCGTCGTACAGGTGAATAAGAAAAAAAAAATCATGGTAAAAGGAGATGGAATGAAAAATGTTTTGTGTGTCGGTAGGTTCAAACTTAGCGGTTTATTTTTTTTCTTCATCACAATAAAAAAGTGAACACGCTATGCTGTTCAATTGATTTGTTTCAATATCATTGTGCGTATTATTTTTTATTTCTTTTTTCGTATTATGAGTTCTTTGTACAAAGCAGCAGGCGTAGATTTACAAGCAGGATATGAATCTGTTGAGCGAATTAAAAAACACGTAGAACGTACAGCCATTAAGGGTGCAATTAAAAGTTTAGGTGCTTTTGGTGGCATGTTTGATTTGTCGGTATATGGGATTAAAGAACCCGTTTTAGTTTCTGGTACAGACGGCGTTGGCACAAAATTACTTGTTGCATTTATGGCAAATCAACACGATACAATAGGCATTGATGCGGTTGCCATGTGCGTCAATGATGTGCTTGTTCAAGGAGCAATGCCCATCTTTTTTTTAGATTATGTGGCAGTTGGAAAAAATGACCCTGCGGTTGTAGAAACAATTGTAAAAGGCGTTGCCGATGGTTGCGTACAAGCGACATGTGCATTGATAGGAGGGGAAACTGCAGAAATGCCAGACCTTTACGAAGCAAACCATTATGATATTGCAGGCTTTTGTGTTGGCGTTGTTGAAAAATCAAAATTGATTACTGGTGCAAACATTCAAGCAGGACAAGTGTTGATTGGCATTCCTTCGTCTGGATTACATTCTAATGGATTTTCTTTAGTGAGAAAAATTTTATTTAAAGACAACCAAATTCCTTTGCAACAATTTATTCCAGCATTGAACGATACGTTACAAAATGCCATTTTAACACCAACAAAAATTTACGTTTCCGCAATTAAAAAAGTGCTTGAAAATAATATTGTTGTGAATGGTATGTGCCATATTACTGGAGGAGGTTTTTACGAAAACTTGCCACGCATGTTAAAAGATAAGCAACTTCAAATTGCCATTAAAAAAGATAGTTTTCCTATTCCGTCCATTTTTTCTTATCTACAAGAACTCGGAAAAATAAACGACCAAGAGATGTATAATATTTTCAATATGGGTATTGGCTTTGCACTTGTCGTCGATCAAGCAGACGTTAACCAAACAATTGCGGCACTTGACAGTGTAGGTGAAAAAGGATATGTTATTGGTCATATTCAAACGACTCATTCAAGCGAACAAGTATGCTTCGTATAGCTGTTGCAGCTTCAGGGAATGGCTCTAATTTTGAAAATTTAGTGCATCAGAGTAGGCAAAAAAAAATACCGTCTACAAATATCATTTGCCTTATTACGGACAAACAAAATGCTTACGCACTTGACCGTGCAAAGCAATTAGACATTCCCCATTTTATCTTTATCCCCAATCATTTTTCTAACAAACAACAGTATGAACAAGCGGTTGTGCAAACACTTCAAGAACAACGTATTGACCTATTGGTGCTTGCAGGATATATGCGTATTATAGGCGACACACTCTTAAATGCTTACCCTCACAACATCATTAATATTCATCCATCTTATTTGCCTGCACATCCCGGCAAGCAAGGCATTTTAGACGCTTTTCATGCTGGTCAATTATCGTCTGGTGTTACGGTGCATTATGTCAATGAAAAAATTGATGGCGGTGAAATTATCTTACAAGAAAAAATCTCTTTTCAACCACAAGAAACAATTGCTGATTGGGAGAACAAAATTCATGCTTTAGAATATCAATTATATCCTCAAGCAATTAATGCTATCAATCCTTTTTTATGAATATTTTAATTATTGGCAAAGGTGGGCGAGAACACGCTATGGCATGGAAATGCAAACAAAACAAAAGCGTCAATACTATTTTTGTTGCCCCTGGAAATAAAGGTATGAAAGACGTAGCTACACTTGTTCCTATTATAGAAACAGATGTTGAGGCATTGCTTGCATTTGCAAAAGAAAAAAAAATAGACCTCACCATTGTTGGACCAGAAACAAGTTTAGAAAAAGGTATTGCTGATGTTTTTTTACACGCAGGGCTGCCTATTTTTGCCCCAACCAAAGCGGCATCAAAGATTGAATGGAGTAAAGATTATTGCAAAAGCATCATGAAAAAATATGCCATTCCAACGGCAGATTATGAAACATTTTTAGATGCCACAAATGCAATCGCATACATCAAAAATCAACAAGCACCCTTTGTAATTAAAGAAGATGGACTCAAAGCCGGAAAAGGTGTAACCATTGCTTATACATTAGACGAAGCTGAAAGTACCATTCATGCAGCCTTTGAACAAGAAGGTAATAAAATTGTTATTGAAGAATTTTTAGACGGGTTTGAATATTCACTCATTGCTTTTGTTCATGAAAATAGGGTTATTCCTTTTGAAGTTGCTCAAGACCATAAGCGCGCACATGATGGCGACAGGGGTTTAAATACAGGTGGAATGGGAGTATATAGCCCAGTAAAAAAAATTACGCCAACGATAATAGAACAAACCATGCAACAAGTGATGCAACCAATGGCAGATGCAATGTGTAAAGAAGGCATTCCTTTTACAGGTTTTTTATACGGCGGTTTGATGCTAACACAAAAGGGCATTAAAACAATAGAATTTAACGCCCGCTTTGGCGACCCTGAAGCTGAAATATTATTACCTCGTTTACAAACAGATTTCATTGAAGTGATACAACACGTGATGAATAAAAAAAATATTGCCTTAGAATTTGACCATAACGCCTACGTTGGCGTAGTAATGGCATCAGAAAATTATCCAGAAGGAGATACAAAAGGTGCCGTCATCAAAGGCTTAGAACAAACTACAGAACTTGTTTTTCACATGGGAACAGATGAAAAAAATAATCAGTGGATAACCAATGGAGGACGTGTATTATGTGTTGTAGCAAAAGGACAAACATTACAAGACGCAAAAGAAAAAGCCTATCAACAAGTTAATAATATACACTGCGATAAATTATTTTATAGAACAGATATTGGTGCAAAAGATGAATAAAAATCAACAAAAAAACATTTGGCTCGGCATCATTGCAAGTTTTATTTCTGCGATTTTATTTGCGTCAAAAGTGATTTTTGTTAAATTAATTTATCTACTGAATGAGCCAGAAATTACGCCAACAAAAATGTTAACATGGCGATATCTTTTAGCCATGCCCATTTGTATTTTTGTCCAAATCATTTTTATTCAACAGAAAAAAAATGTACCCTTAACAAAACGAAACGCGCTTCCTTTTATAGGCATTGCAGTGCTTGGTTATATCGTTTCGAGTTGGTTAGATTTTAAAGGATTGGTATATGTGAGTGCAAGTATAGAGCGTATTATTTTGTTTTCGTACCCTGCTCTTGTTGTGCTGCTTTCGGTTTGGTTATTTAAACAACCACTACGTCGCTTCCACATTTTTTCTATTCTACTTACGTTTATCGGTATAGGCATTGCCTTTTATCAAGAAATGAATTTGTCTTTAGTGAACAAAACTTCATTAACATTTGGCACATTCCTCATTTTTTTCTCAGGTCTTGCTTATGCGTTTTATTTGCTTTATGCTCAAAAATATATTCAACGCTTAGGTGCTATACAACATAGTAACTACACTATTTTATTTGCTGGTGGCATCTTGTCATTTCTCTATTGTATAACAGACGGCTTTGAATTATTGCACGTGCCAAAATCTGTATGGATATATTTCATTCTCTTAAGCGTATTTGCTTCTGTTTTGCCGCTGTATCTCGTTAGTTATGGAATGAAAAAAATAGGTGCTAACAACGTCGCTATTATTTCAACGATAGGGCCTGTAGCTACAATTTTCTTATCTTATTTTTTCTTACACGAACCGATTAGCATATTGCAACTATTCGGCACACTTATTGTTATTATAGGTATTTTGCTGACAACAAATTCTATTACAAAAAAACAAATTGCATGATTACTTTTACTAGATTAAAAAAATGGCAACAAGCAATTTATGTATGTCATTCGTCTTTGGCTTTTTTACGCATTGTTGTTTAACATATTTTTTTTATGGCATCACTTCAATTATCAACGTTAAAAATTCGCACCCTTAGTGCAATTGTCTATGTTATTGTATTTCTCGGGTCATTACTATTTCATCCCTTATTGTTTTTACTGTTTTGTCTTATTGTGCATGCGGGTTGTTGGAAAGAATATTTACATATTTGCCTCAAAGTCAATCAACTTCTAAAACGCAATTCTCAATTTCACAATTACGGCGTTGTCTTTGCAGGCACTTCACTCATTTTACTATTGACACAAAACAGCTTTGCAGTCTTTTCGATAACGTTTGGCGAAATTGGTTGGTGGTTACTTTTAATTTCTGTTTTTATACTGCCAATTATAGATGTTCTCTTTTCTAATGATTTTTTTACAGCTAAAATTTACGCCGACTTATTCGGTTTTTTTTATTTGTCATTAAGCCTTGCCCTACTTGTACAAATGCGCATTGACCCTTTTTCTCAATTTGCAAACCATGGACTTGATTTTGTTGTAGTAATGATTATTACAATATGGCTCAATGATAGCCTTGCATATCTCGGCGGTTCTTTATTTGGCAAAACGCCTTTTTTTTCAAAAATATCACCAAAAAAAACTTGGGAGGGTACTATCATCGGAATTGTATTTAGTATTTCAAGCGTTACTTTGATTGCCTATTATTTTTTCTTTCCATTACTCATTCCATTTATCCTTATTGCTTGGATTTCTGCAATTATCGGAACGATTGGAGACTTAGTAGAATCGAAATTAAAACGCATGGCAGGTATAAAAGACAGTGGAAAAATGATGCCTGGACACGGTGGTTTCTTAGACCGCTTCGACTCAATTTTATTGGCAACGCCTTTTGTATGGCTTGGATTATTGATTTATTTTTTAGTACAATAAAAACATATGGAACAATTTAAAGCTGGCTTTGTTAATATTTACGGCAATCCGAATGCAGGAAAAAGCACGCTATTCAATAAGCTATTAAAAGAAAAATTATCTATTGTCTCGCCCAAGGCACAAACAACGAGAAAGAGTTTTAAAGGCATTGTTACAACCCCAACATATCAAATTGTGTTTGTTGATACGCCGGGGTTTATCACCAACCCTTTTTATGAATTGCACCGCCGCATGATCAAAGAAATAGAAGACACAAAAAAAGGAACGGATGCAGCAATTTTATTATTAGATATAAAAGAACCTATACCTAACGTTGAAAAAATAATGAAGCAATTTGCTTTCCCTCAGCCTCTTTTTATTGTATTGAATAAAATAGATACGATGATGAAAGCAGATTGTGAAGAAAAAATAAAGGCTTTGCAACAAACGCTTCAAACAGAAAAAATATTTTCGATTAGTGCAACAGAAGGAAAAAATATTCCTCAACTTTTAGAAGCAATTGTGGCTGTACTGCCAGCACATGAACCCTATTTTGATGGAGATGAATTGACGGATAAAAGTATGCGATTTATTGTTGCCGAAATGATTAGAGAAGGCATTTTTTATTTATATGAAAATGAAGTCCCTTATGAAACTTCCATCTTGATTCAGCAGTATGAACAAAAATCTTCATTGCTTAAAATTAGAGCAGATGTTATTGTTCAACGCGAGCAACAGAAAAAAATTTTGATAGGAACAAATGGTGCAAAGGTGAAAGAACTTGGCACGATAGCACGCAAACAAATCGAACAACTTGTAGAACAAAAAGTTTTTTTAGAACTTTATGTAAAAGTCAGAGAACATTGGCGAGACAATCCTATCTTTTTAAAAGAATATGGATATTGACCCATTTGCTACCATCATTTGTTCACGTTCCACACTCATTCGTTTAATGTGTCGTGTTGTCATGAAGCTCTTCTAATTCGCCAGATTCTTTTAAATATTCAAAAACTTTATGTGCCTCTTCTTCGTTAATTTTGCTAATGGCAACGCCAACATGCACTAAAATATAATCTCCAACAACGGCATGAGGAAGCATTTCTAAACTTGCTTCTTTTATAATTCCGCCAAAAGAAACTTTTGCCATTTTTACAGTTCCGTTGTAAAGACTTTCAATACTTTGGATTTTACCAGGAATAGATAAACACATGATTTTTGATTTTAAATTTGAATACAAGGATAAAATAAAATTGAAGATAATGTATTTATTTGAAACGCTTATTGTCAATTATGCAGAAAGCATTAATACGTTTTTACATCAATGCTCTAAAACAATACTATGCACATGAATGATCCTTACCATAAAGCACAGCAGTTATTGCTTGCAGCCTCCACACCAAAAGGTTATTTAGCTTCTGTTCATAATACAAATAATTACAAAAGAATATGGACCAGAGACGGTGTTGTGATTGGGTTGGCGGCGTTATGTACAGAAAATGAAACCCTTATTCAAACATTTAAACGGCATTTACAAACTGTTTTTGAACATCAACATCCAACAGGTTTTTTACCTTCTAACGTTGATATCGAAAAGCAACAACAAAGTTATGGTGGCAGTGTGGGGCGTACAGACAACGGAAGTTGGGGCGTTATTGGTTTATGTTTATATAGTATGGTAACACAAAAAGACGACTTGTTAGAACGATATTGCCCAGCTGTAGAAAAAATTTTTCATGTGATGGACGTATGGGAATTTAATGGCAAGCATTTAATTTATATGCCCCAAAGTGGTAATTGGGCAGATGAATATTTTGGGCATGGGTATATTTTAAGCGAACAACTTTTACGCCTTTTTGCATTGCGTTTGGCAGCCTTATGTTATGTGAATAAAGACTATCAAAATAAAGCTATAACAATTCAAAAAACAATCGAAAAAAATTTTTGGAATAGACCGCAACAAAACAAAAATTTATATTTTGAAACCTTAGAAAATAAATTAGACGACAGCCCAAAAGACTATTGGTTAATGGGTTTTAACCCGTCGGGATATTATCAACAATGTGATTTGTTAGCGAATGCACTGAGTCTGATTTTAAAAATAGGAGAGCAACAGGAACGAGATATTTTAGTCAAATATTTGACCAAACAATTTCAACAAAGTCAATTCATTTTACCTTGTTTTTCACCCATTATACAAAACGAAGATGCCGCAATGCAACAGCTCAAAAACTTATATGCGTTTGAGTTTAGAAACTATCCGGGCGAATTCCATAATGGCGGATTATGGACTGTTTGGAATTCTTTTTTAGTTTGGGCTTTACAAACAAATCAAAGCGAATTAGCAAAACAATTAACCCCCAAAATACATCAGGCAAACGCTATCAATAATTGGGATTTTAATGAATACATTGATGCACAAAAACATGAAGCAAAAGGCGTAAGCCAATGTTCTTGGAGTGCAGCAGCGTCTATTCTTGCAGAAAAAAATGACGTTTTACAAAAGGCAATGTTTGGTATAATATAATTTTTTTTACTTAGATTTAATGTTGTAGTGTATGTTTTGTTCTTTGCGTATGCTGTTTGTGATTACTTTTTTTTGTCAAGCTATTTTAATGTATGCTAATGACACAACAATACAATTACAAGTTGCAGGCAATTGCGATTTATGTAGAAATAGAATTCAAAAAGCAGCACTAACAGCAGGTGCACTCAAACCAAATTGGAGTGAAGAAAATCAAATATTATCTTTTTCTTATCAGCCATCACAAAGTAACATAGCAGCTATTTTAAAGATTGGTCATGATGTAAACAATCAAAAAGCCGATTCTGTTGCTTATCAACAATTACCTTTTTGTTGTTTATACCGCAAAGCAAATCACCATATTGACAATTCTCCAACTAACATAAAAGGGGTTATAGTTCAAGAAAATATCAACGGTATATTTTTACCCGTCATGAACGCAACACTTCATTGGGTAGGGGATAACACACATTACAAAACAGATAGTAATGGTGTTTTTACCATTCCTAATACAGAAAAAACAAATGGTCAATTGACATTACAGCACGATAATTTCAGTGATACAATACAAATCACTCCTACGCAACATATCTTTACACTTCATCTACCGTATCAAGAAAAAAAAGAATTAAACACAATTACAATTCAAGCAAAAAAAACCACGGTTTACATTTCAGAATACAACGCATTGCTCACGCAAATCATTACAGAAAAGGAATTATTTAAAGCGGCTTGTTGTAATTTGAGTGAAAGTTTTGAAACAAATGCGGCTGTTGATGTTGTTTATAGTGATGCGGCAAGCGGTTCAAAACAAATTCAAATGCTTGGTTTGTCGGGTATTTATACGCAAATGACGATTGACAATATCCCTTCATTACAAGGTTTGGCGACTGCAAATGGATTGAATTATCTCTCTGGCACATTTATTGAAAGCATTCAATTGACAAAAGGCATAGGCTCTGTGGCAAATGGTTTTGACGCAATTGCAGGACAAATTAACGTTGCTTTACATCAACCTCAAAAAGCAAAGCCACTATATGCAAATATTTATGTCAATGATTTTGGACGCATTGATGCAAATATCAACATCAATCATCCTATTGGAAAAAAGTGGAAAGCAATTACTTTATTACACAACGATTTTTTAGGAAATAAAAACATTGATTTTGACAAGAATACATTTCGAGATATTCCCACAGGCAATTTGTTTTCTCTTGTTCATCAATGGCAATACGTAGCGAATTCTCCATGGACAATTTTTATGAAAGGTTTTTTTGTTGTAGATAAAAAACAAGGCGGTCAAATCAATTTTAATGCCACGCATTTTGATAGTAGCAGTTTGCTTTATGGACTTATTTTAAATAGCACACATTTACAAATTGAAGGGAAATTAGGCTATTCATTTCCTCAAAAAAAATACCAAAGTATTGGTTTACAATTGGCTTCTTCATGGCATGAACAAAATGATTTTTTTGGACGAAGACAATATGACGCAACGCAACGTTATTTTTATACCAACTTATTATATCAATCTATTATCAATAATACCAATCACAAAATAAGAGTTGGCACAAGCTTTTCTGTTGATGATTACAATGAAAAATTACTCAATACAAATTATTTACGCACAGAAATTGTTACCGGAGCATTTGCAGAATATACGTTCAATCACATTGAAAAATTTCAAAGCATTTTAGGTTTGCGTACTGATTACAATAATTTATATGGCTATTTTTTTACCCCTCGCTTACATTTAAAATATCAAATTATAGACGGCAGTATTCTGCGATTCAGTGTTGGTAAGGGACAAAGAACAGCGAATATTTTTGCAGAAAACAGAAATGTTTTTTTAAGTAATAGAAATATTGAGGTTGATGCAAAATCAGGAGTTTTAGGGTATGGTTTATTACCCGAAGTGGCTTGGAATATGGGTTTAAGTTGGCAACAAAAAGTAATGCTGGGTAATCAAAAAATCAATTTTGTATTCGATTTTTTCAGAACAGATTTCATCAACCAAGTTGTTGTGGATATGGAAAATGCACGCCAAGTAAAATTTTTCAATCTACAAGGTGCTTCTTTTTCAAATAGTTTTCAAGCAGAATTAAATACTCAGTTTTTAAAAAAAATAAACCTGCGTGCTGCTTATCGCTTTTTAGATGTTCAAACGCAATACACAAATGCCTTATTATCAAAACCTTTCACCGCAAGGCATAGAGCCTTGTTCAATCTGTCTTATACGCTTTCAACGTGGCAGTTTGATTATACGCTTGTGTGGAATGGAGAAAAACGTTTGCCTTCGACTAAAGATAATCCTATTCAATATCAAAGACAAAATTATTCTCCCTCTTTTGTTATTATGAATGCACAAATTACCAAATCATTCAAGACTAAAATGCCCATTGAACTGTATTTGGGTGGAGAAAACTTATCTAATTTCTTTCAACCACAAAGCGTCATAGAACCAGAAAATCCATTTGGAAAACATTTTGACGGCACAATTGTATGGGCACCAATTTTTGGACGAATGATGTATGCTGGCATCAGAATGAAATTGTAATTTTCCTATTTTCTTTCACTCATTTCAAATTTAATACCATGCAAGCAATAGAACACATTGGCATCGCTGTTAGCAACTTAGAGAAAGCTATTCCTGCCTATGAACAATTATACCAAACAACCTGTTATAAAACAGAAACAGTAGAAACAGAACAGGTTATTACCGCGTTTTTTTTAGTAGGAACAACAAAAATAGAATTGCTTCAATCGCTAACACCAGAAGGCGTAATTGCAAAATTTATTGAAAAAAAAGGCGAAGGCATTCATCATATCGCTTATGCCGTTGAAAACATTGTACAAAGTATTGGACACTATAAAAAGTTGGGGTATGTATTTGTCAATGAAACGCCAAAAAATGGAGCAGACAATAAAATGGTTGCCTTTTTTCACCCTAAATCTACGTATGGAATTTTAACTGAATTGTGCATGGAACGCATATAAAAAATAGCTTTGTAGCTTTATTACTTATTGCTTTTTTGCATTTTCTATCGCTTATTTTGATTCCTCATTTGATTTGAATTATGAAGCCTATTTTGATTTTGAGTGTTTTTTGTATTCTGTTATTTTCTTGTAAAAATCCTGTTGAAGAAAATAAAACATGGCAAAACATATTATCCCAAAATAATCAAAAAGGCGTGTTTGCCCTGTATGATTATGGCAACGAAACCCTTATCGTATCTGATATTGCAGCTTTTAAAGACAGCCTCCATCAGGCAAATAATTTTTCTTATTTTCTCGCATCGTTATTTCTGATAGAAAATGGAAATATTTTTGATGCAGATAAAAATTATTCCATCAATAAAAAAATAGGCTCTTTGAAACAAGCGTTTAAAGAGAAAGACAGTTTATTTTTTCAATTTTTCTTTACAGACAAAAACAAAAAAAATGCAATTGATTTTTTAGAAAAAAATCAGTTCAAACTGAAAGACACCAACCTGTTACAAACTAATTCAATAGAACTCTTTAATCAAATTTCATTGACATTAGATCAAATGCTTGGTTCGCTGTCAAAATTTTATTTTAATAAAATCAATATTCAAAGTCGTAGTACAGATATCGCCAAACAATTATTTGAACAAGATTCAACCATACAATTAATTTCTTTTCAATTATTGCAATCTCAACAAACTGCATTTGCAGGCTGGATAGATAAAAGCGGAAGACCTGTTTTTTTTGTGTTGTTACTGAACAATAACGCGTCTATTACGGAAAATAAAAAACGTCAAATATTGAAACAACTCATTGCACAAGCTAATTTTTAATACATCATGACGATTATTCAATTGGTACGACCAAATATTTTAGCCTTACAGCCCTATCATTCAGCTCGAAGTGAATTTAAAGGAGCTGCAAATATTTTTTTAGATGCGAATGAAAATCCGTATAATACGCTTGGTTATAATCGCTACCCAGACCCTTTACAATTGGAGTTGAAAAAACAAATTGCCCAAGAAAAAAAACTCCACACGAAAAAAATTTTTTGTGGCAATGGTAGTGATGAAGCAATCGATATTTTATTACGTATTTTTTGTGAACCAAAAAAAGACAGCATTATCATTTTGCCCCCAACCTATGGCATTTACAAAGTATATGCCAATATTGCGAATGTGAATGTGATTGAAGTGCCTTTATCTAAAGACTTTCAATTACAACCAGAACATATTTTGAAAAAAGCAAATGCATCTTCAAAACTATTGTTCATCAACTACCCCAATAATCCAACCGGAAATTTATTTCAGTCCAAAGACATTCTTTTTTTAATTCAAAATTTTAAAGGCATTGTCGTTGTTGATGAAGCATATATTGATTTTGCCAATGTGAAAAGCCATATCACGCAACTGGCTAAATACCCCAATTTAGTTGTCTTACAAACATTTTCAAAGGCACTGGGATTAGCAGGACTACGAATTGGCACTGCATTTGCCAGTGAAGAAATCATTGATTTGATGAACAAAGTAAAAGCACCATACAACATCAACACCTTTACTCAACATCAAGCATTAAAAGCCTTAGTACAAAAAAATAAAACAGATCGATTGATTGCTATTCTTGTACAAGAAAAAGCAAAACTCATTGCTGCTTTATCGACTATTTTATGCGTCAAAAAAGTTTACCCTTCAGCAACTAATTATGTGTTAGTAGAAGTCAATGACGCAAATGCTGTGTATGATTATTTAATCCAACAAGGCATTGTTGTACGAAATAGAACAAAAGACCTTTATTGTAATAATTGTTTGCGTATTACCATTGGCACACCGAAAGAAAATAAAGCACTATTAGCAACATTAAAAAGACTCCAATAAATTGATATGACATACTTAAATCTTGATATAAAAAAATCTGTTGTATTCAATCAATTAACCAACGCAATTAGAATGGTATTACAAATTATTTTGCACCCACTGTTATTACCCTTATATTGTATTGCGTACCTCTTGTTTGTAGATAAAATCTATTGCATTGGTTTGCCCGAACACACGAAAAAAAACATCATATTAACAAGTGTATTTAATCTTTTGTTTTTCCCCCTGATGAGCATGTTGCTATTGCGTGGATTAGGTCTTATTAACCATTGGAAATCTCTTGTTAAAAAAGATAAAATTATCATCGCTTTTACCATATCGATATTTTATTTTTGGACGTTTTATTTATTCAGAAATCAATCCATCATACCGCCCATTTTACAACGATTAGCAATGAGTTTTTTTGTCTTAGTTTCTATTGCTCCTTTCTTTTATTTTTATCAAAATAGTAGCCTTTCGCTTGCTGTTGCACTCACTATTTTTTATCGAAGTTGCATAGAACTTTATGCTAGACAAGAAGATGTTTATTTTTCAATTCCATTTTTTGTTTATAGTATTTTTCTTGTTGGCGTTGTCCTGTCTTTGGCATTATATCAACATAACCTATCTGAAATAAAAAGTAGCAATACAATGGCAATAGCAACAGCTGTTTTAACAAGCATTATTTCAGTCTTATTTTTGTAAATTTAACTTCATTCGTTCTGCTTATTCTTCTTTTTCATTTAACAAAACTTTAAGAAGGAATAAAGACAAAATATCAAAAACGCAATTAGGTTTGCGACAAGTTTTTATATTCTTTCTACAATATATTCACCCCTATTAAATCATTAAAAAAAATGTTTATGAAAAAATCTTCTTTGACAAAAAAAAGACAACGTATTGTCAAATTTTCTGCCATTGCATTATTAGCGTTGTTTCTTAAGAAAGATGTAGCTGCACAGTTAAAAATTGGTGCAGATGCAAGAAATTTGAAAGCACCTAAAGTTACCTTATTAGATCTATCGGTTGATCCTGATGCTCCTGTTGGTAAAGGGTTTAATTATCCGAATGTAACTTTTGCACAAAGAGAACAAATGAAAATTGTAAATGGAGGTACGCTCCCTAATGGGATGGCAATTTTTAATACAACATCTAATGTATTTCAAATATTCTCTGCAGACCCAGCTATCAATGACTGGTTGTCATACAAACCAAGTCGTTCGGAACTTGTTACAATGGCATCAAGCAATTTAAGCACAGCTATTTCTCCTGCAATTACAACATACAGGCTTACAAGCGTAAGAGATTTAACGCCTAATGGAAAAGCATTTATTGTCTATAATCATATTTCCTTACAAAAAGGGGTTGATTTTACAATCGATGAAGTTGGCAAAACGATCACTTTTGTTAATTTAATTCCTGAAGAATTTGCTGGTTTTACACAATTTGAATTAGAGTATAATTTTTAGTTTTTTTTTAATCAATATCATTTAAAAGAGAAGTTCTAACAGACTTCTCTTTTTTATTTTAAGCCTTTCTTTTGAATGACATTTTGAATAGTATTGAGACAATAAAATATTCCATTCCATTTCTTATACAAAATTAGTTTCGCCCTAAAAAAAATATGATAACAAAAGGTCCTGTTTCTCAATTTATACAACAACATTATAGGCATTTTAACGCAGCAAGTTTGGTTGATGCGTCTAAAGGATATGAAGCCCATTTAGCTGCTGGTGGAAAAATGATGATTACACTTGCAGGTGCAATGAGTACAGCAGAATTAGGGATTTCATTGGCAGAGATGATTCGTCAAGACAAAGTGCAAATCATTTCATGCACAGGGGCAAATTTAGAAGAAGACGTGATGAATTTGGTTGCCCACTCACACTATAAACGCGTTCCTCACTATAGAGATTTAAGCCCCAAGGATGAATGGGATTTATTAGAAAAGGGCTATAACAGAGTAACAGATACTTGCATTCCTGAAGAAGAAGCATTTCGGAAAATTCAACACCATATTTATAAAATATGGAAAGATGCAGATAGCAAAAATGAATCTTATCTGCCGCATGAATTTATGTATCAATTATTACGAAGTAAAGTCATGGAATCGGATTATGAAATTGACCCAAAAGATAGTTGGCTTTTAGCGGCGGCAGAAAAAAATATTCCGTTAATCGTTCCAGGTTGGGAAGATTCTACAATGGGAAATATTTTTGCGTCTTATTGTATCAAAAAAGAATTGAAACCCACTACAGTAAAAAACGGTATTGAATACATGATTTTTTTATCTGATTGGTATAGAAAAAATTCGGCAGGGCAGGGGGTAGGTTTTTTTCAAATTGGAGGAGGCATTGCTGGCGATTTTCCGATTTGTGTTGTGCCAATGATGTATCAAGATTTAGAATGGCATGATGTACCATTTTGGTCTTATTTTTGTCAAATTTCAGACTCTACAACCTCGTATGGTTCTTATAGTGGGGCTGTTCCAAACGAAAAAATCACGTGGGGGAAATTAGACATCAATACGCCAAAATATATTATTGAAAGCGATGCGACTATTGTTGCACCTTTAGTTTTTGCATACCTATTGGGCTGGTAAAAGTTTAAAAATGCGTTCTCATTTTCAAACTTTTAGTGCTGTCTTAGATGCCCACATAGCGGGTATTCGATACGCCCAAAAACCTTACAATTTATACGAACCCATTACGCATATTTTAGACTTAAAAGGCAAACGTATTCGTCCTTTATTGAGCCTGATGACGTATCATTTGTTAGGAAAAAAAATCGATGAACAAATTTTAAATGCAGCAACAGCAATTGAATTCTTTCACAATTTTACGCTCATTCATGATGATATTATAGACAACTCTTCGTATCGCCGAGGAGAATTAACGGTGCATAAAAAATTTGGTATCAATGCGGGCATTTTAAGTGGCGACGCATTGATGATTTTAGCCTATCAACAATTAGACAAATTACCCGCAGCTTATTTCCCCCTTGTATTAAAAACGTTTAATTCAATTGCAATGGGCATTTGTGAAGGGCAACAATTAGACATCAATTTTGAAACACAAGACGATGTTTCATTGGACGAATATTTTAAAATGATAGAATTAAAAACGTCCATTTTGCTTGGTTTATCATTTCAAATTGCGGGATTACTTGCAGGAGTGAGCGAAAAAGAACAACAGTTATTATTTGAAGTAGGTAAAAATTTAGGTATTGCGTATCAAATTCAAGATGATTATTTAGACACTTTTGGTGATTTTGAAAAATTTGGAAAACCAATTGGCAATGATATTATACTCAATAAAAAAACTTATCTTTCTATTGTAGCAAAGCAACAAGCTGATGAAAAGAATCGGCAAAAATTAAATCAATTGCAAGTAGAACAACATACAGAAAAAAAAATTAGAGCAACAACACAACTATTTCATGAATTGCAAATTCCTCAGCAAACAAAGACATGTATTAATGCTTATGTTCAGCTTTTAGAAACTGCATTGCAAGAATTATCATGCTTAGATCAAACAGCAAAACAGCAAATTCTCAACCTTGTTTTTGCACTCATCGATCGCAATGATTAGTCTATCTTTAACTTAAAAATATAAACAATGAAAATAAGCGTTATTGGCACTGGTTACGTAGGTTTAGTAACAGGTACTTGTTTGGCAGAAACAGGTAATGATGTAATTTGTATGGATATTGACATACAAAAAGTACAATCTCTACAACAAGGTAAAATTACAATTTATGAACCCGGTCTAGAAAATATTTTTCTCCGGAATTTAAAGGAGCAACGCTTGCGTTTTACTAACGACATTGAAAGTGTTGTTACACATGGCGATATTATTTTCTTAGCCTTGCCAACCCCACCTGGTGAAGATGGGTCAGCAGATTTGTCTTACATTTTGAATGTGTCCGAGCAGTTAGGACGGCTGATTAAAAACTATAAAGTCATTGTTGATAAAAGTACTGTACCTGTAGGAACATCACAAAAAGTACGCACCGCAATTGCTAAAAATTGCAAGGTGAATATTGATGTTGTGTCGAACCCAGAATTTTTGAGAGAAGGTTTTGCTGTTGAAGATTTTTTAAAACCTGACCGCATTGTTATTGGTACAACATCACAACAAGCAGAAAAATTGATGCAAGAACTATATGCTCCTTATGTGCGACAAGGAAACCCAATTATTATCATGGACGAAGCATCTGCAGAACTTACGAAATATGCTGCCAATGCCTTTTTAGCCATGAAAATTTCTTTTATGAATGAGGTGGCTTTATTATGCGAAAAAGTTGGTGCAAATGTAGATATGATTAGACGAGGTATAGGAACAGACGACAGAATTGGCAAAAGATTTCTTTTTCCAGGTATTGGATATGGTGGGTCTTGCTTTCCTAAAGATGTACAAGCACTACATAAAACAGCACAAGATTTTAAGTATGATTTTAAAATTTTAAGTGCCGTTATGTTGGTGAATAAGGAACAACGTCTACATTTTATTCATCGTATCATCAGCCATTTCAATAACGATTTAAAAGGAAAAAAAATTGCCTTGTGGGGTTTGGCTTTTAAACCGAATACCGATGACATTCGTGAAGCACCAGCCTTGGATATTATAGAGCATTTACTTCAACACGGAGCAACCATCAACGCCTATGACCCAGAAGCTATGCCACATGTTCAAAAACGCATGAATGGCAACACCGCCATACAATTTAAAAATAATATGTACGAGTGTACAACGAATGCAGACGCACTTATTGTTGCAACAGAATGGAACGAATTTAGAACCCCCAATTGGGAACGTTTAGAACAAACCTTTACAGCAAAAATTATTTTTGACGGACGCAATGTGTTTGAACCGGCCATCATGAAACAAAAGGGATACACTTATATAAGTATCGGGAGATAATTTATGGTTTTACTTGTTGTGAACAAAATTGAACATGAAAAATAAGTATTCGCAATCATCAAACCGGCTTTGCAAAGTGGGAGAATCGAGGCTCAGATGTTGAATTTATGACCAAATTTTATTGAAAATAGGCTATACTAAATATTTTTTCGTAAAATTCTTTTAGGATAAAGCATTTTTATCCATAAATAAAAAAGCAGGGGAAATACAATAACCACAAAGTGATTAAGCTGATACGCTTTGTACAAATCAAAGTGAATGACTGCAATCATAGCTCTTGTTATACCACAGCCGTAACAGTTTTGTCCAACGACGTGTTTAAATAAACAAATTGATTGTTGTTCTGTCAGCCATTCAACAGAAATGAAATGACAGATAAAGGGAATACAGAAAAAAAAGATTTGTGTGAGTCTTTTATTTATTAACCAATTTGTTACCTGACGCATCTTTAAAGTTTCCAATAGCAATTAAAATCAGGTCAATAAATGTCCAAATATAGCAACCTCCTAAAGTGAAGAGTTGAACAAGTCCAATAACAATATGACCCGTATAAAAACGATGAATGCCGAGCCCACCCGTAAAAATGCACAACAATAAAGTCGCCAACCAATCTTTGCTTTCGGACTGATTCATGTCTTTGTTTGCGGTATCTATTTTTACGTCTTCGTTTATAGGAACGCCACATTTCATACAGATGTTTGCATTTGGAGCTGTATCTGACTTACAGTTATAACAGTACTTATTTTCTGCTTTTGGAGGCGTGCCACAAGCAACGCACATAATGGCTTTTTCAGAAACTTCATTTCCACAATTTCTACAATACATAAATCTTATTTTAAGGTGAAGAAAAGGTTGAGTGCTAAAAAATTAATTTTTAGGATTTTGTTCAAGGGCAAACATTTTTTTTCCAATCATTTCTTTTAAAATAGAAACTGTTTCTATCAATTGAATGTCTTTGCGTAAACTTTTTGCCCATTCTTGATTGCGTTGGTTTTTATCTTCTTCTTTAAATTTTTGTTTGTCGATTGCCATCAAATTGACGTTGATGCTGTCTTTGTATTGTTTGACACTGCTATCAATTTTTTCTGCAATGTGTTTAATGTGTTGTTTTTGTTGAACAAAACTGTCTAATTGGAGTGGGGTATTGAGGTTGCGTAAATCAAAGAGTGTTTTTGTATTTTCTTTAATTGCTTTAAAATAAGGGTTGGCAGCAATTTTTGTATTGGCGTTTTCAATTAGTTTCGTTTTATCAAAATTCGAGTACATCCAAGGTTTGAATTCTGCACTTGCAATTTGGTCATAAGGCATTGCATTGATATTGTCGTTTTCTTTGATTTTTAAATATTCTAATCGACTTGGAAAAATAATATCGGGTACAACGCCTAAGCGTTGAGTTGAATTTCCATTGATGCGATAAAATTTTTGAATACTGAGTTTGATTGTTCCCATTTCTTTGACTGCTGTATCATTCCAATTTGGGGGCAATCCAAGTGGCTTTGTTGTTTGTACAGTTCCTTTGCCATAGGTCGTGTTTCCGACAACAATTCCTCGTTGGTAATCTTGCATCGCAGCAGCAAAAATTTCAGAAGCCGAAGCACTCAATTCATTCACCATAATCGTCATTGGACCTGGATATAAAATCCATTTGTATTTGTCTTCTAACGTTGATGTTCTACCTTGTTTGTTTTTTATTTGAACAATAGGACCGCTTGAAATAAAGAAGCCTGCCATTTGAACTACATCATGCAAAGACCCTCCGCCATTATTTCTTAAGTCAATAACAATGCCGTCAATGTTTTCTTTTTTTAATTTTTCAATTTCTGTGGCTGCATCAATATAGCTTTGACTTCCATTTTCAGCATCTCCAAAATCAGCGTAAAATTCTGGCACATAGAGAAAACCAATTTTATATCCATCTTCTTCTATAATGGCACTTTTAACTAAAGTTTCATCTGTTTTTACCTCTTCTCGAACAATTTTAATTGTTTCTATTTCTCCTGTAAGGTGTTTTATTTCTAAAGTTACAACTGTGCCTTGGTCGCCACGAATCAATTTTACGGCTTCTGTAGTTTCATAATTCATCATATCTACTAAGGTGTCATTGCCTTGACCGACACGTAAAATAATATCACCAGCTAATATTTTTTTTGACTTTAATGCAGCACCACCCAAAAGAAGTTTTTCAATTTTTATGCCGTTATCATCTTCTCTTAATTGTGCACCAATGCCATAAAATTTTTTCTTCATTGACTCGTCAAATGAACGCTTTTCAGCTGGTGGCAAAAATGAAGTATGTGGATCTAAGGTTTCTAAAATGGTATTGATATAAATGTTGAATTTTTCATCGATGTTAAATCGTTTTTCTACACGCTCAAACAATTTAGTGAAAATTTTTGTGATTTTTTTTCTCACATCTTTCTCAATCACGCTATCTGCTTTAATGACATAAGAAGTGTCTTTTGATTTAATATGACCCAATGAATCAACGTAACTATTTTTCTTCTTCCGTGCCATTTCATTTTCATAACGGTCAATCATCATGTATTTTAAATATTGTTTCCAAGCCTTTTGCCTTAATGCAGTTTTTGCTTTTGGGGATAAGTTATGGTCATTTAAAAATGCAACTGAATCTCTTTCTGAATTAAAACTATCTATTGAAGAAAACGTAATTGGTGTATCCAATAATTGAAAAACAATGCGCTTATTTTCTTTTGACCTGATATTGTAAATAGAATCTACAGCCACTAAAAAATGATATTGTTTCGTGTTCCATTCATTATCTAAAGTGTATTCATATTTTTTTAAAGCGTCAATATCTGATTGAAAGAAAATGAGTTTGTCGTTGTCAATGTCATTCAAATAAGTTTTGAAAAGAATGGCAGAAAAACTGTCATTAAACGGTTTTAAAGCATAATAATCTTTCTCTAAAGTGTTTTCTGTTTTTTCAATGATATAGTCAAATCTTGTCAATTGTTTTTGACTTAAAATGAATTGTGATGTTGGGGTTACTCGCTCTTTATGTGCCAGAGGTTTTTTTGTTTTGGGCAAACGGTTTTGACCGAAAGCCGCATGATAGAAGAAACATTCAAATACTAAAAAACTTAAAATAACAAAACGTAGCATACAAGATTTTTTTTAAAGAAATACGAACCTAAACAAAAATAAGACTTAGTGATAGTGAGCCAATAGTCATTGAGAAAATAATAATCAGATGATTTGCCAATCAACAAGTTTATTTTCTAATCCTTGTTGATAGAGCGTTTTAATTTTAATATAATTATCTGTATAGCCTTCTATGGTATTATCATTTTGTTTGCTTTCAAACAAAACTTGGCGTATAGTTTGAATATGTTGGCTATAAAAATGGGCACTTTTTTTAAATGACAAATTGCGTAAAACCTTGTTGCGTTGTTTGCGTACGTGCATGGGAATGCTATCAGAGAAAGTTGCTGCCAATGTATTATTGCGTTCAGAATACGTAAATACGTGCAAATAAGACACATCTAAATTGTCTATGAAATCAACACATTCGACAAATTCTTCTTCTGTTTCACCAGGAAATCCAACAATCACATCAACGCCAATGCCACAATGGGGGATAAGTTGCTTGATGCGTTGAATTTTTTCTGCGTACAATTCTTTTTGATAACGCCGACGCATTAAGCCCAAAATTTTATTGCTTCCACTTTGTAAAGGGATATGAAAATGTGGCATGAAGTTTTTACTCGTGCGAACAATTTCAATAATGTCATCGGTCAATAAATTCGGTTCTATAGACGAGATTCTGAATCGTGGCGACACTTCTAAAGCTGCCAATTGTTGAACGACAGACGTAAAATTAGTTTGTTCAAATTCGTAGTCACCCAAATTGACTCCTGTTAATACAATCTCTTGAATGCCTTTTGAAACAAGCGTTTGTACATTATTGAGAATGTTTTCCATTGTGTCGCTGCGACTTTTTCCACGTGCCAAAGGAATGGTGCAATAAGAACAATTGTAATTGCAGCCGTCTTGAATTTTCAAAAAAGCACGCGTTCTGTCTTGATAGGAAAAAGCACTTTTAAAATCTTCTACGCTATCAATTTCACAACCATGCACCTGTGCCGTTTGTTGTTTCGTTAGGGTTTGAATATGCTCAGTCAAGTTAAATTTTTCACTCGCACCAAGCACCAAATCAACACCTTCAAGTGCTGCAATTTCTTGTGGATTTAATTGGGCATAGCACCCCGTTACAACAATGAAAGCGGCTGGGTTTTTTTTATGTAAAGACCTGATGATTTGTTTGCATTCTTTGTCTGCATTGTCTGTTACCGAGCAAGTATTTAAAATGTAAATATCAGCAAGCTCGTCAATCGATTTTGACACATACCCTTGGTTTTGCAATTGTCTTGACAGCGTTGATGATTCTGAAAAATTTAATTTGCAACCTAAAGTATGAAGGGCAAAAGTTGTTTGCATAAAAAAGAAACAATAAGAAAAAAAATAAACCCTGACAAATCTATTTTAAACTTTGATGCGTAGTCAAGGTTTGTCTTTAATTCTTCCTTAAAATAGTCATCACTAAACGAAGACATTTAAAAAGTAGTTACAGCGTTACTCAAATCATATATAAAACTTTCTTTCAAAATATTTTTTACAATACTACTGCCTGCGGCACTTCTAGTACCTCCTGCACAATGGATCAATATTGGTTTGTTAGCAGGTATTTCATTGGTTCGTTCTCTGAGTTCGGCTAATGGTATATTGATGGCATTTGCAAAAATTTGTTTCTCTTTTACTTCACTTGTATTGCGAATATCAACAATAGTATAATCATCTACATTGTTTTTAAAATGCTCCAGATTAAATTCATCTTCTTTAGTTACACAAAATTGTCCTAAAAATGCTCCTTTAATCTGTTTTTCATAACCAATTTTTGCGATTCGTTCTGTCAGTTCATCTAATTGTGTTTCGGTTTCTGCCACTAAATAAAATGCTTCGTTTGGTGCAACAATACTTCCTAACCAAGTTTCAAACTTCCCTCCAATTTGTAGGTTAATACTGTTTTCAAAATGTCCTTCTTTAAAAATCGCCTGAGGTCTTACATCAATAATCAATACATTTTTTTCAATTCTGTTTAAACAAGCTTCACAGGTTATTTTTTCCATTCGATTAACCATTTCAATGCTTGATGCAAAAGGCTCTGCTCCTTTTTTATTAAGAGCCACATCAAATCCAAAATATTTTGGTATAAAGGGTTGATCTGCAATTAAGCTTTTGATAAAATCAGCTTCTTGCATAGTTTGTAAGCTCCAATTATTTATTTTTTCTGCACCGATAGTACTGCTATTTGCCTCACTCAAACCCTTGCCACACAAGGAACCTGCACCATGTGCTGGATAAACCAATACACCATCTGCCAAAGGCATTAACCTATTTCTCAAACTGTGGTACATATCTTTTGCTAAACTTTCTCTCGTTGCTATAATGTTTCCTACTTGCTCTCTTAAATCGGGTCTGCCACAGTCTCCAATAAACAAAGTGTCGCCAGTAAATACAGCCTCGTCTTTTCCATCAACTTCTAATACTATAGAAATACTATCAGGTGAATGTCCTGGAGTATTCATTGCTTTAAGTATTGTATTTCCTAATTGAATAGTAGCACCATCGTCAAAAGTACTGTGTGAATATTCTGCTCCTACTAATTTACTTACATAAATAATAGCACCAGTGGTTTGATGAATTTCTAAATGGCTGCTTACAAAATCGGCGTGTGGGTGCGTTTCAATTACGCCTATAATTTTTGAATTGTGTTGTTGTGCAAAATTGTAATAGGGTTGGGGGTTACGAGCAGGGTCAATCAATATCATTTCTCCATTGCTAACAATAGCATAGGCATAATGGGATAGTGGTTTGTCCTCAAATTGTTGAATGAAAAATTTTGTAGGGTTCATTTTTATTGAAATTTATTTTTTTGAAAAGTTGATAAATAATTCTGTGGTATTTCTTTGTGCTACTGAATTGTAGCAAGTTTCCATTGTGTTGATTTTAAAATAAGGTGAAAAGAGTTTTTGATTAATTGTATCATTTTTTTTATTTGAAAATTGTTTCTTTAATAATAATGTAAATACCCATAACAAGAACAACCCAACCAAAAGCAGGTTTTAGTTTTTCGTTGCTGATACGTTTACTGAGTTGAAGCCCCAATAATATTCCTACTATGGCAAGTGCAGTAAAGAAGAGTAAAAATTGCCATTCAATAATGGTATGATGAAGACTGCCAGCAAAACCCACTAAAGCATTCAATGCAATGATTACTAACGAAGTAGCGACTGCATTTTTCATCGACAAATTGCCATAAAATAATAACGTTGGTATAATTAAAAAACCGCCACCTACACCCACAAATCCAGTAAGCGTACCAATTATAAATCCTAAAATTACTAAGTTCAATAAACTTGATGAGGTATTTTGGGTCTCAATTTTGTTACCATTTCTTATCATTGAGATTGAGGCAAAAATCATTAACACAGCAAATGATAATAGAATTAAAAAATCTTTACTGATTACAAATTCTCCTATTACAAAAAAAGTTTCGGGCAAATTTAGAACTATAAATTTTCTCATTATCAGTACAGCTAAAACACTTGGAATGCCAAAAAACAGGACAGATTTAAAGCCAATTTTTCTTTCTGCTATTCCTTTAATACTTCCTGCTAATGCTGAAATACCAACTATAAATAAAGAATAGGTAGTTGCATTTGATGGCTCTATTTTAAATAAATATACTAATACAGGAATAGTAAGTATAGAACCACCGCTACCGATTAAGCCAAGAGAAATGCCAATTAAAATTGCTAATATAAAACCCACCATTTGAATCTATAGATTAAATAAAGTTTTTCAAATTCAGCGGTATCAATGCTTTACAAGTCAAATACAAAAATAATCCATTTAACATAATATCAATTATAGGAAAAACTACAAAAGATTTTCAGGTCTCATTTGTGGGAAAAATAAAACGTCCTGTATCGATGTTTGACCTGTCATTAACATAGTTAAGCGGTCTATGCCAATCCCAATACCAGCTGTTGGAGGCATTCCATATTCTAAGGCACGTAAAAAATCTTGGTCAATAAACATGGCTTCTTTGTCGCCGCGTTCTTGTAATTTCATTTGTTCTTCAAAACGCTGACGTTGGTCTATTGGGTCATTTAATTCACTATAAGCATTGGCAATTTCTTTTCCGTTTACAATCAACTCAAAGCGTTCTACAAGTCCTTTTTTTGTGCGATGCTTTTTTGTTAGCGGACTCATTTCAATTGGATAATCAATGACAAAAGTGGGTTCTATAAATTGATGTTCGCAAAGCGTCCCAAATAATTCATCAATCAATTTTGCTTTTCCATAATGAGCTTCAAAGTGAATATGATGTTTTTTGCAAAGGGTTTTTAGTTCTTCTTCAGTTTTGTTTTCAATGTTTTCACCGCTTGCGTTTTCTATGGCATCTAAAATGCCAATGCGTTGAAAAGGTGCTTTAAAATTGATGCTTTTATCACCCACTTGCACACTTGTTGTATTGTGTAATGTAAGGGCAATTTGTTCCAATAAACGCTCGGTTACGTCCATCATCCAAAAATAATCTTTGTAAGCTGCATAAAATTCAAGCACCGTAAATTCTGGGTTATGCGTTCTGTCCATCCCTTCATTTCTAAAATCTTTTGCAAATTCATATACGCCTTCAAAGCCACCAACAATCAGTCTTTTTAGGTATAATTCATTGGCTATACGCAGATAAAGAGGAACATCTAAGGCATTGTGATGTGTAATAAAAGGACGTGCAGTTGCACCACCGGGAATACTTTGTAAAATGGGCGTTTCAACTTCTAAATATCCCATTTGATTGTAAAAATTGCGTATGGTATTGATGATTTTTGTACGACTAATAAATACATTTTTAATGGCAGGGTTGATAATTAAATCAGCATAACGCTGTCTGTATCGAAACTCTACGTCTTCTACTGCGTCAAATGTTTCGCCTTCTTTTTCTTTTACAACGGGCAAAGGTTTGAGGCTTTTTGTAAGCAATTGAAAAGAAGTTGCATGAAGCGACATTTCGCCTGTTTTTGTTGTAAATAAATATCCCGTTACGCCAATAATATCACCCATATCAAGGTGTTTTTTCCATACAATGTCATACATTGTTTTGTCTTCTTGTGGGCAGACATCATCTCTGCGAATATAAATTTGGAGTTTCCCAGTACTATCTTGCAATACCGCAAAAGATGCTTTTCCCATATCTCTAACACTCATGATTCTGCCTGCAAAAGATATATTTTGAAATAATTCTTTTTTGTCTTCGTGGTATGTTTTTTTTAATTCTTCAGCCGTATGCGTAACGTCAAATAAAGGTGCAGGATATGGGTCAATGCCAAGCGCAATAAGGTCTTGTAATTTTTGTCGTCTTAAAATTTCTTGTTCTGATAAATGTTGCATAAAATAAAATCTATAATGATCAATAAAATAAATTAAAAAAATACTTCTGTTGCACCAAAGCCATAAAGGGGGTGATAGTGATTATGAAACTTTTTCACAAATGACATTTTTGAGAGATGAGTATGAATTTCATGACGCAATTTTCCTGTGCCAATACCATGAATAATAATCATGCTAAATAAATTGTCTCGCAGTGCCAAGTCAATATATTTTTCCACTTCTTGCAATTGAAGTTGGAGGATTTCATAGTTAGAAAGTCTATTGTATTGGTTTGTTATTTTTTCTATATGAACATCAATAACATATTTTGATAAGCCTGTTTGCATGAGTGCTTGAGGCGTTTTTAAAGCAGAAGATGTGGTTGTTTTTTTTTGTTTCAATAACTGTAGAGTCGCTGCACTAATTTTCTCTACACTTTCTTTTTCTGCTTCTATAGGAATACACAAACTACTCTCTTGCCCAGACAAAAGCAAATGAATTTTATTCATCATTTCTTGCGGTTTGGGTTTAAAAATAAAGCGTGATGCCTTGCGTTCATGGTTTTGTTTATAGCTTTTTTTTTCGTCTGAATGCCAAGATAAACAAAGGCGTAAACTGTCGCTTAAATAGTCAAAAGGAATGTCGTGTAAATATAAATTTTGTTGTCCTAACAGCATGGTTTCTAACCCAAACAACGTTTCATTTCTGCAACTTTGCTCATAACGAAAAGACAAATTTTTACCGCTTTGATTGCTTAAATAAATTTTGAAATACGCAATTTGAGGGTTTTGCTTATCATCAACAAATTGAGGAAGAAAAGAAAAGTTTAACGCATTGATATTGCTTTCAACAAGCGGTTCATGGTATTGTATTTTATTTTCTTGTTTGGCTTTTTTGGGTGTAAAAAAAGTGTAAGTAGGATATTGGAGATGTTCTGCAAAAACAGGAAACAAAACGCCTTTTACTTCAACAAGATATTCTTTAGCATTCACTTGTTCTTGAATAATGCCCTCCTCTTGCGTATGAATTAAAATAACTTTATCGCCTATCCAATATTCCATCACAAAACAATTAGAACAAAATGGCTTCGTTGATGGATAATAACTTTTTGTCTTTATCTGAAACCAACGCTTTTTGAGCATCAATTTTCCAATCAATATTTAAAGTTGGGTCATTGTAAATAATTCCTCCTTCAGCTGCTTTGTGGTAAAAATTGTCGCACTTGTACATAATTTCTGCTGTTTCTGAAAGTACGCTAAAACCATGTGCAAAGCCTTTTGGTATAAGGAGTTGAAGTTTATTTTCAGCACTCAATTCGATGCTAAAAGTTTGTTTGAAAGTTGCAGAATCGGGGCGAATATCAACTGCAACGTCTAAAATTTTCCCTTGTAATACACGGACTAATTTTGTCTGTGCATACTCCCCTATTTGAAAATGCAATCCTCTAATTACACCATAGCAAGAAAAGGATTGATTATCTTGTATAAATTTATAGTGCAAATTTTGTTGGCGAAAATTTTGCTCGTTATAGCTTTCAAAAAAATAACCTCTATCATCTTTAAACACAGCAGGTTCAAAAACAAATAAATCGGCGATGGGCGTGGCTTTAAATGGCATTGTCTTATTTTTTTTATTTTTTATTCGGTAATCCTTTGGCTTTCTTTTGTGTTTCTTGAAGTTGTTCTATCTTTTGCATCCAAGATGATTTTTGTTTTGGTGCTTTTCTTTTTGCTTCCATTTGTGCTAATAATTTATCGTGGTTGATAATGTAATTTTGAATGATAAATTGAAGCAATAACGTAATCGTATTTGAAGCGGTATAATACCAAGTTAAAGAGGAAGGGAGTGAATTGAAAAAACCTAATAAAATAAAAGGGAAAATATATGGCATATACTTGAGCATAGGGTTGCCTTGGTCGGGCGTATTTTTCATGCCCATATAAGAAATTAAGAAACTTGTAATTACATTTAGAATTGTAAATAAACTGATGTGGTCGCCATAAAAAGGAATTGAAAATCCAAATTGATAAATACTATCAAACGAAGACAAGTCTTTTGCCCATAAAAATTGTTGTCCTCTTAAATCAATGCACGAATTGAAAAAATAATACAAAGACAAAAAGATAGGAATTTGTAGCAACGCAGGAATGCAGCCTCCAAGCGGATTTACACCAGCTGTTCGATACAGTTCCATTTGTTTCATCGCATAGCCTTGTTGATCATCGCCAAATTTTTTCTTGAGTTCATCTAATTCAGGTTTAAGAATTTTCATTTTTGCCGAACTCGTATAACTCGAATACAAAAGTGGTGCAGTAATGAGGCGCAAAAAAATGGTCAGTAATAAAATTACAATACCAAAGTTGGCAATATGTGATTTTAAAAAATTAAAAACAGGAATAACAACGCCTTTGTTGACATATTTCACAAACGAATAAAAGCCTTGACCAATATTCATAATGCGTTCTAATTCTATATTGTATTGCTTTAAATCTTTGTATGAAGTTGGACCATAATAAAATTGAAATGCAAGGTCATTGTTTGAAGAAAGGCTCGCCGTAAAGTTGGTTTTATTACTTAAAAAATAGGCTTGTGTCGTATCTGTATAGATGACACTTTCATTTTTAACATTCTCCAAATTGTTTTTTGCAATGAGCGTGTGATTGAAAAATTGTTGCTTAATGCTCACCCATTTTAATGGTTTTTCAAACGTTTCGTTAGAGCCATTTCCTACAGTAAAATAATCAAAATCTTTTTCATTTGTAAAAATACTGACTTGTGCTTGCGTTTTTTCATAGTCTAAATTCTTTTCGTGCCTTTGAAGATAACTCAACCAATTGAAATGAATTTTAGCATCTTTAAAAAGGGTATTTCCAGGATTTGTTTTAATGGTAAAATCAAATAAATAACCATCACGTGGCAAGGTGTAAATGTGTCGCAAGGTGTTGTTTTTACTTGTATAGGTAAACGTGATTTGCTGCGAACTGTCAGCATTTCTAACAATAGTGGGTTTATTGAAAACAATATCGTTGGTGTTTTTTTCTACATTATTTTCTGTTACAATGGGATAAAAAAAAGAAAAAGATTTGTTATTGATGAGTGTTGCTTGTGGTTGGTTAAAAGACGAAATATGCTTTAAATCGTAGCGAATGGGTAATCCGCCTTGGTTAGAAAAAGTAATCGTATAATCTTTTGTTTCGATGATGGTTATATCAGCAGCAACGGCTTTCATTTCACTTGTTGCTGGTGCTAGTATTGCAGTCGATTTGTTGTTCATTTTAAGGTTTCTATCTCCTACTCTATTGGACGTTTTCTTTTCTATTAAAGCCAAAGAATCTGCAACTCTTTTTCGTTGTAATTCGATTTCTTTTTGCCCAATGCTGTTGTAATAAAAGTAACCAAAAAACAAAAGACCTAATAAGCTAAATCCAATGACTGTGTTTTTGTCAAAATTCATGTATGTAATTTTATTTTCAAGTAAAAAAGGGTTCTAATATAATGAAGATTTTAGGTACTGATTGATTTAAAATACACGCAAAAAAAAATCATCCCTCTAAATATGAAGGATGATTAGGCATTTTTTTTGTGAATATTAATTCGCAGAAATATCTGCAATCGCTTTTTCAATCATTTTTTCTTGCTCTTTCGTTGGTTTTAATTTTTCTTTTAAGATTTTTTCTGTTGTTGCAATAACGAGTTCTGCAATATTTTGTTTAATGTCTTGCATTATTTTTTCTTGATTTTTTTGACCATCAGCTTTTGCAGCAGCAATAATTTTTGTTGCTTCCGTTTTTGCTTTTTCTTGTGCTTCACTAATAATTTGTTGTTTTAGTGTTTGACCATCTGCAATTATTTTTTGTTTTTCTGCTTGTGCTTCTTTTAAAAGTTGGTTTGTTTTTTCATTGATAGACAGTAAATTAGTTTCTGCTTCTTTTGCTTTTTGCAAAGACGTTTCTATAAAAGTTTCTCTCTCGTGGATTGATTTTAAAATAGGCTTCCATGCAAATTTTGCAAGCAATACAAAAACGATAACAAAAGCTAAAGTTGTCCAAACGATTAAACCTAAATTGGGAAGTAATAATTCCATGATAAAATTTTAATGGATAAATAATTTTTTCAAAATAATAAAATGCACTCTATTGCCCTGTGCTTTAGAGTGCAAATGTTGGTTCAATTATTTTAACACTGCTAATACGCCTACAATTACGGCGAATAAAGCAACGCCTTCTACGAAAGCGGCTGTTAAAATCATTGATGCTCTGATGTCGCCTGCAGCTTCTGGCTGACGAGCAATCGCTTCTGTTGCTCCTTTGCCAATTTGGCCGATACCGATGCCAGCACCTATGGCTGCTAAACCTGCTCCAATAGCACCACCTAAGTGAGAAGAGCTAACATCTAATAGTACATTCATTAAAGACATAACAATTGGGTTTTATGGTTTGAAAAAAAAATTAGTGTTCGTCGTGGCTACCTTCCATTGCTTGTGCAATAAATACGGCAGTTAAATTGGTGAAAATAAAGGCTTGTATAAATGCAACTAAAATTTCAATCACATAAATAAAAACCGTAAAGAGAATCGATACTGGCGAAAAGCCTAAACCGCCACCAATACTTAATTGAGAAAAAATAAAAATGAGCGATATAAAGCAAATAATGATGATATGTCCTGCAATCATGTTGGCAAATAAACGCACCATTAAGGCGAAGGGTTTGGTAAAAATACCTATCAATTCTATTGGTATCAAAATCACTTTTACAAAAATGGGACCCCGAGGCCAGAAAATATGAGACCAAAAATGTTTGTTTGTACTCAATAAAATAACAAGAAGAGAAAATATAGAAAGTGTAAATGTAAATGCAATATTACCCGTAACGTTTGCAGATCCAGGAATAAGGCCAAATAAATTATTGATGAGGATGAAGAAAAAGACCGTTAAGAAAAACGGCACGTATTTCATGCCTTTATGTTTTCCTAAGTTGGCTATGGCAATGTCATTTTTTACAAATAATATAACGGGTTCTAAAAAACTTTGTATGCCTCGTGGTGTTTTTTTTGCATCTTGAACATATACTTTTGTGGCTTTTAAAACTATCCACACAAAAAACAATAACGCAAGTAGCATTTGAACTACATTTTTTGTCATTGACAAGTCATAGACTTGTATTGTAGCATCAATATTACCTTTGTTATCAACAGGAATAATTTTTTCTTTTTGGAGTGCATAACCGTTGAAATTTTCATGCCCGTGATGAAAGTGTTGAGACGAAAAACAAGACCAACCTCTTTGTGGAGAATAAACAATAACGGGAAGAGAAAGCGTTGCGTGAAATTCTTTATAGGTGAAAAAATGAAATTCGTGTGCATCTTGAATATGAGAAAAAATTACTTCGTTAATATCAAAACTGCTACTTGCAGTGTGATGCGTTGTGTCTGCATGAACTAAAGTATCAGCCTTTTTCTTCGCACTTGTGTCTGCATGATTAGCATGCACAGAAAGTGCAGAAACAAAAAAGAATGCGGTTATCAAAAGCGTTCTGATCATTTTTATTGTAGAAATTTCAAAGCCATTAAGTAAGGTATTGTTGTTCATCTCAATTCAATATTTTAAAACGTTGATACTTGGTTTAGACTAATTTTTTACTCACTAAATATTCAGCAATTTGTACGGCATTGGTGGCGGCTCCTTTTCGCAAATTGTCAGAAACTATCCACATATTTAAAGTGTTTGCTTGTGTTTCATCAATGCGTAATCTACCCACAAAAACTTCGTCTTTATTATTAGCATCTTTTGGCATAGGATATTTTTGTTCTTTCGGATTATCAACAACGACTACACCCGGTGCTTCATTTAATATCTGTGTTACTTCTGCTAACGTAAACGGTTTTTCAAATTCGATATTAACGCTTTCAGAATGCCCTCCCATTACAGGAATTCTAACTGCAGTTGCGGTAACTTTAATGTTGTCATCACGCATAATTTTTTTTGTTTCTAACACCATTTTCATTTCTTCTTTGGTGTAGAGATTATCCAAAAAAACGTCGATTTGCGGAATAGCATTTAAGTCAATTTCGTATTTATACGCCATTTCTCCTTGCACACCTTTGCGTTCATTCATCAATTGGGCAACTGCTTTTACGCCTGTTCCTGTTACAGATTGATACGTAGAAACGACTACTCTTTTAATGCCATATTTTTGATGTAAAGGCTGTAATGCAACCACCATTTGTATTGTAGAACAATTTGGATTAGCAATAATTTTATCGTCTTTTGTTAAACAGTCTGCGTTTACTTCTGGCACAACTAATTTTTTTGTTGGATCCATTCTCCATGCAGAAGAGTTGTCGATAACAACAGTTCCAACAGATGCAAATTGAGGTGCTAATTCTAAAGAGGTGCTTCCGCCAGCAGAAAAAATAGCAATTGTAGGCACTTGTGAAATGGCTGTTTTCGCACTGATGATTTTGTGTGTCTTACCTTTAAATGTAATTTCTTTTCCAACTGATTTTTCTGATGCAACTAAAAGCAATTCTGTAATGGGAAAATTTCTTTCTGCCAATACTTCTAACATTTTTGTGCCAACTAATCCTGTAGCACCAACAACGGCAATTTTCATTTTTGAAATAAATATAAATCCATAAAAATGCCTTTATCATATGATAAAAGCGGTGCGAAACTATTCAAATAATTGACTTTTAAAATTCCTATTTAAAATTTTTATGCTGTGTATATTATTGATTAGGTATAGGTGGGAAACCTTCTATTGCGGCAATATTTTTTTGTATCTCTTCGTCAGGTAAAAAGTGGTCTTGAATTTTATGATTAAAATAATCATCATAGGCTTGAAGGTCTAACATACCGTGTCCACAAAGGTTAAACAAAATTGTTTTTTTGCGTCCTTCTTGTTTTGCTTTCTTCACTTCTCTTATCACTTGAGCAATGGCATGTGTGGCTTCAGGTGCAGGAATAATATTTTCTGTACGGCTAAAAAGAACACCTGCTTCAAAACATTCAATTTGTGCAATTGCAGAAGCTTCTATGAGCTTATCTTTAAGCAATTGACTGCACAAGGCACTTGCACCATGATAACGCAAACCTCCAGCATGAATATTAGAAGGCAAGAAATTATGTCCTAAAGTGTACATCGGTATAAGGGGTGTAAAACCTGCCATATCGCCAAAGTCGTATCTAAATTGTCCTTTTGTTAATTTAGGACAAGACGCTGGCTCAACGGCAATGCAACGTGTTGTTTTTCCTTGTGTTAAATTATAGTGTAAAAAGGGGAAACTAATGCCAGCAAAATTTGAACCGCCGCCCAATGGAGCAATGATAATATCGGGGTAATGTCCTGCTAATTCCATTTGTTTATAGGCTTCTAAACCAATAACACTTTGGTGCATTAACACGTGATTCAATACGCTTCCTAAGGCATATTTTGTCGTTTCGGCTCCCATTGCTTGTTCGATTGCTTCTGAAATTGCAATACCTAAACTGCCGGTTGTATCGGGGTGTTTTTCTAAGAGGCTTGCTCCTATTTTTGTATGTGTAGAAGGCGATGGAAAAACAGTTGCACCGTAGGTATTCATCACTATTTTTCGATACGGTTTTTGGCTATAACTGCCTTTTACCATATACACTTCGCAGTCTAAACCAAATTTTGAACAGGCATGACTTAATGCTGTTCCCCACTGTCCAGCTCCTGTTTCTGTTGTAATTTTTTTTACGCCTTCTTGTTGATTGTAATACACTTGAGCCATTGCCGTATTGCTTTTGTGCGACCCTGACGGACTCACGCCTTCGTATTTGTAATAAATAGGACAGTCTGTATCCAATGCTTTTTCTAAATCATAAGCACGATATAAGGGCGTACATCTCCACGCTTTATACTCATCTCTCACTCTTTCTGGAATTTCTATCCACCTTTCTTTTGAAACTTCTTGTTTAATTAATTCCATCGGAAATAAAGGCATTAAATCTTGTGGACCAACAGGTTGCTTTGTTCCCGGATGTAAAGGTGGCAACAAGGGGTTTGGCATATCTGCCTGAATATTATACCATGATGTAGGAATTTGACTTTCGTCTAATACAATTTTTTTTTGTTTCATAATTATAAGAATTTTAAACCTAAAGTAAAAAAATGGATAACCCTATTGTGATAAAAATAATCATTTATTCCTCAATCAGTAAGACTGCAAGCATTTTCTATCTATATTTTACACTTTAATTTTAGTGTACAATTATTCATCTACATATTCTTCGTAAGCAGATAGCAATTCGTTGTAAGCGTGATTTTCATTTTTAGTTTTTGCACGTTTCATACCTTCTTCGTATGTTTTTATGGCGAGTTGTTTTTCTTGTAACTGCTGGTATAATTTGGCTAAGTGGTAATAAGAACCAATATAATCTGGGTTATTGATAAGCAAGTTTTCAAACGATTCGCGTGCTTTAGTCAGTTCGTTAATTTTAATATATTCTAATGCCAATGCGTGTTGCAAAAAACTGTCATTGGGGCTTTTACTTAAAAACGATTTGAGTTGTTCTATCTTATCCATCATTGCTTTTGGTTAAGGTAATAATGCTTTAAATTGAGCGTAACGGTCGATAAATTTTTCGCCTTTTTTTGTGCCTTGTGTTGTCGCCACTGCTGTAATATTGGCTACACGATTATCGGGGTTGGGGTGCGTACTAAAAAATTCTTCGGCTTTAGAACTTGTTGTTCCTTCTGCGAGTAATTTTTCAAAAAAATATTTTGCTCCTTCTGCATCATAATCTGTTGGGTATAAAAAAATGACTGAAAATTTGTCGGCTTCTGTTTCATGGTCGCGGCTGTTTTTTAATCCAATTAAAGACGCTCCAATTTGGTTTAAAGTGCTGTTATTGCCACCAGATAAAATTTGTAATAATACACTCAGTCCATATTGATTGAGCATTTGCGAAGATGAATGTCTGTTGTCAGCATGTGCAATTTCGTGTCCCATTACGCCCGCAAGGGAAGCCTCGTCATTTAAATATTTGATTAGACCTGTATAAACATAAATGTATCCACCAGGGGTACAAAATGCGTTTAAGACATTTTTATTGATGAGTTTTACCTTCCAAGTAAACTGCGTACGATACGCAATTTTTCCGCTGTTTAAAATCGTGTTTGTAATACGTTCTATATGTGCATAGGCGACGACATTTTTGGCAGAATCTAAAATTGGATATTCTGTTGGATTACTTTCAATTTGTCGTACAGATTCTAATCCCATTGCTACATCTTGTGTAAGAGGCAATAAATTTAAACTACTACCACCGCTTTCATCTGCTTTTCTGCATGAAGAAAGGATAAAAAGACTGATACTGAAAAATAAAAAACAGCGTTTCATAAAACAAAAAATTAAGAAGAATTAAGGTGAAATTAAAATATTGACACAAAGATAATTACAAGAAAGATAGAATGCGTTGTTGGTCGATTGCTAATTCTTCTTTGCTGACAACGAGTTTGGGGCGTGTAAAATTTAAGTCGTCTGCGGTGTTCATGGGCACAATATGTAAGTGTGCGTGAGGCACTTCAAGTCCAATGACGGAAAAGCCACAGCGTAAGCAAGGAAAAGCCTTTTCAATGGCTTGTGCTAAGGGTTTTGCAAATACAAACAAGGCAGCCAAATCTTCATCGGGCAATTCATATATCACGTTGATTTCCTTTTTTGGAACAACTAAAGTATGACCTCTTTGTAAAGGTTGAATGTCTAAAAAAGCGTAAAAATTTTCATTTTCAGCAATCTTAAAAGAAGGAATTTCTTGTGCAATAATTTTTGTAAAAATGCTCACAGTTAGTAAAATTGATGGATCATAAAATAGACGAGTACGCCGGTTACAGAAACATAAAACCATAATGCCCATGTGAATTTTGACAAGCGTTTATGTTTTTCTATTTGGTTGGAAAGTGCGTAAATAAAGCTGTATAATACAAAGGGAACAACAATCATAGCCAATAAAATATGTGTCAATAAAACAACATAATAGACATACTGCAAATTGCCTGCAAGTATTTTTTCTGCTGCACCAACAATGCCATCTTTGTTGTAATCTCCATATTTTACAACAGTTGCAAAAAGATGGTAAACGACATAAGAAATTAAAAATAAAATCGACAGGCTTAACGCCATCAAGTTTGCTCGTTTGTGTAAGGCTATATTTTTATTTTTTATGGCGTATAAAGACACTAACAAAAGGATACTTGTGGCTGCGTTTAAAATGGCGTGAAAAAATGGTAATACATAAATATCAAAACCTGCTTTAGGACGATAGGGTAAAACAATAAGTACGCAAACCAGTAAGGGAATAAAAATAGAAACAGAAATAATGGTTTTCTTTAATCGGTTATTCAGTTCCATAAGGCTATTGTTTGTTTTGCTTGTAGTAAGTAATGAGCGAGTTAGTAGAAGAGTCGTAAGTGCTTGTAGGTAATGGGCTTTGGAGATCGGGAAGAATTTTTCCACACATTTCTTTTCCCAACTCAACGCCAAATTGGTCAAAGCTAAACACGTTCCACAATAAACCTTGCACAAGAATTTTGTGTTCGTATAAGGCAATCAACTCTCCCAATGTTGTAGGATTGATGTCTTGAAACAAAATGCTTGTTGTGGGTCTGTCGCCATCAAAAATTTTATACGGCGTTAAGAATTTTATTTGTTCTGGCGGAGTATTCATTTGTCTCAATTCTTCTTCTACTTGTTCTTTTTTTTTGCCTTTCATGAGTGCTGCGGTTTGTGCAAAAAAGTTTGCTAATAATTTTTCTTGATGGTCTTTATTCTCGTGAGGGGTGTTTACAGCAGCAATAAAATCTACAGGAATAATAGATGATCCTTGATGCAAAAGTTGAAAAAAAGAATGTTGCCCATTTGTGCCAGCATCTCCCCAAATAATTGGTGCAGTTGCATAATTGACAGTTTGCTGATTTCTATCAATTGTTTTACCGTTACTTTCCATATCGGCTTGTTGCAAATAGGCTGGAAATTTTTGCAAATATTGGTTGTAAGGCATAATGCAATGTGCCTCATAAGAAAAAAAGTTTCGATGCCATATACCAATTGCTGCAAGCAAAAACGGAATGTTTTTTTCAAATGGTGTTTCGATAAAATGCGTATCCATTTGTTCTGCACCGTGTAAAACATCTTCAAAATGTTTGTGCCCAATAATCAATGCAATAGACATGCCAACAGCCGACCATAAAGAATATCTACCGCCTACCCAATCCCAAAATTGAAACATATTTTCTGTTGCAATGCCAAAGCTACTAACGGCTTTTGCATTTGTTGAAAGGGCAATAAAATGTTGTTTAATATGAATTTCATCTTTTGCATATTTCAAAAACCATGAACGTGAGGTTAGTGCATTGGTAATTGTTTCTTGTGTGGTAAATGTTTTTGATGCAATGATAAAAAGCGTTTCTTCAGGGTTGATTTTTTGTAATACTTCTTGTAGATGTGCTTCGTCGATATTAGAAACAAAATACCCCGTTATGCCTTTTATCCAATAGGGTTTAAGTGCTTCTGTAACCATCAAAGGTCCTAAATCGCTTCCGCCAATACCAATGTTTACAATGGTTGTAATTTTTTTGTTTGTATAACCCAAATGTTTTCCCTCGTGTACGGCGTTACAAAATGTTTGCATTTGTTTTTTGACAGCAAGAATATCTTCATGAATAACTTGACCATTGGCTTTGTATTTATTGGCAACCGTATTTCTTAATGCCATGTGAAGAACGCTTCTACGCTCGGTTTCATTGACTAATTTTCCGTCTAATACGGCTTGTATATTTTGTTTTAAATCACACTCTTCGGCTAAGGCTGAAAATAAACGAATCGTTTCTGGCGTAATTTTATTTTTAGAAAAATCGATTTTAAAATGCTTGTTCGTGATGCTTAATTTGTTCGCCCTATCTGGGTCTTTCTCAAATAAAGATTCTGTACGTTCTTGAACAAGGCTTTGATAATGTGTTTGCAGTGCTTTCCAAGCGTTTGTTGTTGTTGGATTGATGTTTTTAAGAACCATAAAATACTTTGTTATTGCGCCTAAAGAGTTGAATTTTCAAGTCTCAACTTGGCATAAAAAATGAAGACGAAAAAACTCTTTTTATTGAGACTAAAAAATATTTGTAAGGAGTAAAAATTAAATCTATTAAAGCCCATCATGTGATTCCTTCGGTGCTTCTATTTTCATTTGTGTAAGACTTGAAATTAAATAAGTTCGTACACTTATTTTGACCATATTACTAAAGACTAACACACATTATGGATATTTTAAGATTTTTAACAGCAGGCAGTGTTGATGATGGAAAAAGCACGCTCATTGGACGATTATTATATGATAGCAAATCAATTTTAGTAGACCAATTAGAAGCTATAGAAAAACAATCGAAAACACAAGGCAATATTGACTTGGCACTTTTAACAGATGGATTGCGGGCAGAAAGAGAACAAGGTATTACCATTGACGTTGCTTACAAATATTTTTCTACGCCTAAAAGAAAATTCATTATTGCGGATACACCGGGACATATTCAATACACAAGAAATATGATTACGGGAGCATCGAATGCCGACCTCGCTATTATTTTGATTGACGCACGCCACGGCATTGTTGAACAAACACGCAGACATTCTATTATAGCGTCGCTACTACAAATTCCAAATGTTGTTGTTGCTATCAACAAAATGGATTTAGTAAAATACGACCAAAATGTTTTTGAAACCATCGTTGCGGACTATAAGAAAATGGCAACTATGCTGCACTTAAAAAACATTTTTTACATTCCTATTTGTGCCGTTACAGGAGAAAATATTGTTCATTCATCTGATCATTTAAAATGGTTTACGCAGCCGCCATTATTAGATTATTTAGAACAAGTTGATGTAGAAAAAGAAAACAATTTTGATGAACCACGTTTTGTTGTGCAATATGTTATCCGTCCACAAACAGAAGCTTTGCATGACTATCGTGGATACGCAGGAAAAATTTTAAACGGCACATATCACGTCGGTGATACAGTTACAATTGCACCAATGAATGTGCAAAGCAAAATTGCAGCAATTGAAATGAACGGAAAACAAATCAATCAAGCAAGCAATGGACAAAGCGTCATTTTACATTTAGCTGATGATGTTGATGTTAGCAGAGGAGACAGCATTTTATTAGAAAACAACAACGCCTTACTTGGGCAAGAAATTGCAGCCACTTTATGTTGGATGGATACAAAGTCAATGAATAAAAACGGAAAGTATATTTTACAGCTGAACAGTCGCAGAGAACGCATTGCCATTAAAAATGTAAGGTATAAAATCAATGTCAATACCTTAGAAAAAGAAAATGAAGTGAATGAAGTTTCATTGAATGATATTGTTGATGTGGTATTAAAAAGTAGTAAACCGATTGTGTATGATGCCTATAATAAATTACGTGTAACAGGTGGCGCAATTTTAATTGATGAAACAAGCAACCTCACTGTTGCTGCATTATTACTCCATGAAACAATTGACGCTTAATGCAAAAAGGCAAAGTGATTATTATGGGTGCCGGTTGTGGAGACCCAGAACTATTGACGATAAAAGCAGCACGTTATTTACAACAAGCAGACGTTATTTTATACGACGATTTAGTCAATGACGATATTTTAACAATGTATGCAAAAAAAGACAGCATACGTATTTGGGTGGGCAAAAGAGCAGAAGCAACAAACTCTTTTTCTCAAAAAAAAATCAATTCTTTATTGTTACAACATACTGTAGAAAACAAACTTGTTGCTCGATTAAAAGGAGGCGATATCAGTTTATTTGCCAATTTATTAGACGAATTACAAACCCTTCAACAACATCATATTCCATACGAATTGATACCTGGCATTAGTGCCGCCGCAGGTGCCGCAGCAGCAAGTGGTATTCCCCTTACGGCAAGAAACCACTCAGCAGGAGTTCGGTTTTTAACTTATTACGACACAAAATTATTTTCTCTACAACAGATTCAAGAATTAGCAGAAACAAAAGACACGCTTGTGTTTTATATGTCCACAAAACATATTGCTTTTCTTGTAGAACAATTGTTTGCTTCAATACCCAAAACAGAAAAAAAAATTGCCATTATTACCAATGCAACAACTCCAACACAAACAATAACCATTCACCATTTGCATGAATATGCTCAACTTACAAACAAAGCAATCGTAGCCTCTCCGTGTTTAATTATCATTGGCACTGTTGTGAGTTTATATTTTCAACAAAATGTTTCCAATTAAATTTTATTTACACCTTTCAAAATTAGACGCCTTACCATGTTGAATAAAGAAAAACAAAATGAATTGCAAGCCTTTTTAAAAGGAATCAACACAGAAGAAAAAATGTGGATGCATGGTTATTTAAGTGCTGTATTAGAAGGTACAAACGAAGAAAGTGCCGCGCCAATTTCAATAAATATTAAACTCAATATTTTGTATGGAACAGATACGGGAAATTCAAAAAGAGTGGCACAACAGCTGGTACAACTTGCAAAACAAAATGGCATTACAACAAAAGCCCTTAGCCTTGATCAATATAAATATGCACAATTCACAAAAGAAGAACACGTGTTTATTATTATGAGCACGCATGGCGAGGGCGAACCACCAGAAGCAGCAAAAAAGTTTTATGATGCATTGCACCAAGAGACTGCTTCATTGGCTCATTTAAAATATGCTGTGCTTGCTTTGGGTGATAAAAGTTATCCTCTTTTTTGTAAAGCCGGTGAGGACATTAACAACCGATTACAAACACTCGGGGCAATGCCTATTGTGGCTTTAGAAATGTGTGATGTGGACTTTGAACAAACAGCAAAAGAATGGAGCAATACAGCCATTCAAAGTTTGCTCTCCAGACCGCAACAAACAACAAGTACAATTGTAGCATCAAAACAAAAAGATAAAAAAGCCTTTTTGGGTAAGCTATTAACAAATATCAACCTCAATGACAAAGGCTCTCAAAAACAAACGCATCATATTGAATTTTCTGCAACTGACATTGTTTATGAACCAGGCGACTCTTTGGGTATTGTGCCTTTTAATGATGAAAAAATTGTTGCTGAAATTCTTACCCAATTACAACTTGATGCTAACGAAAAAATTGAATTTAAAAGTATTACAACAAACCTCAAAGAGCTGTTATTCAAGCAGGTCAATATTTCTTATTTGTTACCGTCTTCTGTTGAAGCATACGCAACAATTGCTCAACAAAAAATTACTGAAAAACGAACTGATTTATTGACTTTAGTAAAAAAATATCCTCTCAAAAAAAATACAGATTTCATTGCTTTTGTGTCTCATTTAACAGCCCAAAGTCCTCGTTTATACAGCATCTCTTCTTCGCCAAGTGCACACGACAATGAAATACACATTACCGTTTCATTAGACCAATTTGAAATTGAACAACAAAAAAAACAAGGATTATGTTCTTCTTTTTTAACAGCAAGTGAACCTGAAAAAGAATACGATTTATTTATTCAAAAAAACAAACACTTCAAACTGCCTGCTGAAAACAAAGACATCATTTTAATTGGTCCGGGTACAGGCATTGCCCCATTTCGTTCTTTTTTATATGAAAGAGCAAGCACTGGAGCAACAGGGAAAAATTGGCTTTTCTTTGGAGAACAACACGCTGTATCAGACTTTTTATACCAAACAGAAATTCAATCTTGGGTTGCAGATGGCGTTTTGCAAAAAATAGACTTGGCATTTTCACGAGACCAAAAAGAAAAAATTTATGTTCAACATTTAATGCAAAAACAAGCCACAGAGTTATATGAATGGATACAAGCTGGTGCTTTTGTTTATGTATGCGGAAAGAAAAACCCCATGAGCAAAGACGTAGAAGCCACACTTTTAAATATATTACAACAACAAGGACAGATGAGTACTGAAAAAGCAAATGAATACTTAGAAAAAATGAAAGACGACAACCGTTATTTAAAAGACGTTTATTAAACACGATGATGCAAGAAAAACAATCCCTCGCTAAATATTATATCGCCAGCATTTCGGCTGCAGTCATTTGGGCATTTATGGTCATTCCCATTCGCCAATTACACGGCTATGACCCTTTTTTTATGCTCCTTTCACGCATTATGTTGGCAACAATTTTAATCTATGCCTATGTTTTTTTATTCAATAAAAAAGCCTTGACAAAAGATATTGACCTATTTAAAAATAACGTCATTGGAACAAAACAAAAAGTCATTGGATTGATTGTATTATCAGGTTTATGCCTTGCGATCAATTGGTTTACCTACATTTATTTAATCGTCAAAATTAACATTGTAGCTGCGTCTTTGGTTTATGTACTTGTGCCTTTAATCATGGCAATAGGTTCTTTTATTGTGTATAAAGACAAGTTGGACAAATACAAAATTTTGTCTTTAATAATTGCTTTTGTGGTGATTATATTTTTATCTTATGAACATTTACAAACCATTCTCTATGTTTTGTTTTGTGCTTCGTCTTATGCCATTTTTATGCTTTTGCAAAAGCAACTTCCGCACTTTCACCGCCTCAATTTATTTGCCTATGAAGTACTGATTATTTTTATTATCAGCCTTCCAATTTTTCTTTTTCAGTTACAAGATAGTGGCGTTGGACTTGATTTTTTTTATTGGTCAAGGCTTTTAGTTATCGCCATTTTTTTTACCATTTTGCCTATGTTTTTGAATTTATATGGACTATCAAAAATTTCTGGCTCAAGCGTAGCCATGATTATTTATCTAAATCCAATTGCTTCCTTTTTACTCGGCATGATTTTTTTTGATGAACAACTTCGTTACCAAGAACTTTTTTTATACGCAACACTCTTAATGAGCGTCATTATTTTTAATGTCAATAACATCAAAGAAATGCTGTTACAAAAAAATACACAGCAATAAATTGTGATGCCAAGAACAGCACTATACACATCTTATTTTTTTGTAATCATTCACAACCGATAAAAACGAAATAAAATTGTAAAAATATATACATTCGGGCATCTTAGAAACACTGTTTTTTTTTTATTCATTAAAACCATTTTACTGTGGCTACAACATCTACAAAACTCACCAAAGAAACTTATTTGTATTGGTACGAAATGATGCTTTTATTAAGGCGTTTTGAAGAAAAAACGGGACAATTGTATGGTATGCAAAAAATCAGAGGCTTTTGTCATTTGTACATTGGGCAAGAAGCCATTGCAGCCGGCTGTATTTCAGCAACCGCACCAGAAGATAAATTTATCACTGCTTATCGCTGTCATGGTTTGGCTTTAGCAAAAGGAATGTCGGCACGTTCTTGTATGGCAGAATTATTTGGCAAAATTACAGGTTGTGCAAAAGGCAAAGGAGGCAGTATGCACTTCTTCAGTAAGGAACATAATTTTTATGGCGGACATGGTATTGTAGGTGCACAAATAGGCACTGGTGCTGGCTTGGCTTTTGCAGAACAGTATAAAGGAACAAAAAACGTATCGCTTACTTTTTTTGGTGACGGTGCCGCACGACAAGGTATGCTCCACGAAACCTTTAATCTTGCTATGTTATGGAAACTCCCCGTGATTTTTATTTGTGAAAATAACCACTACGCAATGGGTACATCGGTAGAAAGAAGTTCTAACGTTTTGGATTTATACAAATTAGCATCTGCCTATGATATGCCATCACAAATCATTGACGGCATGAGTCCAGAAGACGTTTACGAGGGCGTTGCAACAGCAGTAAAAAGAGCCCGTGAAGGAAATGGTCCAACACTAATAGAAGTGAAAACTTATCGCTATAAAGGACACTCAATGAGCGACCCTCAAAAATATAGAACCAAAGAAGAAGTTGAAGAATATAAAGAAAAAGACCCTATTGAAAAAGTACTTAAAACGCTTTTGACAAAATATAAAGTCAGCGAAAAAACAATCGCAGATATAGACCAAAAAGTATTTGATATTGTTGAAGATTGCGTAAAATTTGCAGAAGAATCTCCTTATCCAAACGATGATGAATTATTAAAAGACGTAACGATAGACCAAAATTATCCCTTCATTATTGATTAACCCACTCTCCTCTTTTACATCTTTACATCTTAATTTCCATTTATGTCAACAACAAAAACCGCACTTATCATTCTTTCGCTTGCATGTATTTTATGCAACACTAAAATTACAGCTACAGCTCAATCTTTAAGAGGCAACGGACAGCCACCAATAAAAAATATTATAACCATCAATCCCTTTATTTTATTCAGTGGATCGATGGTTGATGTAAAATATGAAAGAACTTTTAATGATCTATTTTCATTGGTTATTAATCCAACTTTATACAATCCATCGGTTGATAACACGGTAAGATATTCATCTAATAGTTCAACGAATAGTTCTTATAGTAGTAACTATATGGATAATTTTAAATATCAATCTTTAAATATTTGGTTTCAGGGACGTTTTTATTTATCAAATAAATATGACGCACCAAGAGGTTGGTTTGTTGCACCAGAAATTAGTTTTGGTTATGTATCTATTAGTGGCGATGATATTACCTCTACTTACAACAACCAAACATTCCAAGACGACAAAGTAACGAAATCCCTTAAAGTAAATAGTGCTACAGTTAATACTGGTCTTGTAGTAGGTTATCAAACCATTTTAAAAGGACATTTTGCAATAGACGCTTATTTAGGCATTACAAGATATAATATCTCAGATAAAGCCACTTCTGACTTATTTACAAAATTGTATAACACGCAAATATTACCTTCTTGGGGCTTAGGGTTTGGTTATGCTTTCTAATTCTTTTTTTATTGCTTTTTATTTTTTATCCTAAAACCATTCGATGTCAAAAATTCAAAATAACAATTCTCCTTACAACAAAAGACAATTACAACAACAACCTTTATTCAATATCAATAATAAAATACGTGCTTTAGAAGTACGATTGGTGGGAGAAAACATTAACCCTGGTGTCTATTCTACCAGAACAGCCTTGCAAATTGCAGAAGAACAAGGTTTGGATTTAATAGAAATTTCATCTAATGGCGATACGCCAATTTGTAGAGTAGCTGACTACAATAAATTTCTTTACGAAAAAAAGAAAAAAGAAAAAGACCTTAAAGCAAAATCAAAAGTTGTAGAAGTAAAAGAAATTCGTTTTACAACAGAAACCGACGAACACGATTTTAATTTTAAAACCAAACACACAGAAAATTTTTTAAAAGACGGCAATAAAGTAAGAGCCATTGTATTATTCAAAGGGCGTTTTATCAACCTGCAAGAGCGTGGTCAATTGATGCTTTTAAAATTAGCAGAAAAAGTTGCCGAAATTGGCTTAATGGAAGATATGCCCAAAATGGAAGGCAGAAAAATGATGGCTATCTTTTCACCTAAAGGCAATAAAAAAACAATTCAAAAGTAAAGATTAACAAAGCCCATAAGTATGTGTAAAAACATACCGATACAAATTTTGTATTTTGGAAATTAAAAATATTTTCGCTTTAACATTTTATTGTTTTTCCTTTTTATTTTTTCATTAAAAAATCAATTATGTCACAAACTTTCGAAAGAGTTCAAAAAATTATTGTAGAAAAATTAGGCGTTAAGGATACAGAAGTTACTCCTGAAGCATCTTTTACAAATGACTTAGGTGCAGATTCTTTAGATACTGTAGAACTTATCATGGGCTTTGAAAAAGAATTTAACCTTTCTATCCCTGACGAAGACGCAGAAAAAATAACCAACGTAGGACAAGCCGTAAGCTACTTAACAGAAAGAACAAAATAAATAACGCTTTCTCCACATTCTATTTTATCTTATTCTAAATGTAGGTTGCTTGAATGCTAACCTACATTTATTATTTAAGGACTATTCTATAGATATTTTTACTTCTTATTCCTATGTCTCAAAATAAAATGAATTTAAAAAGAGTTGTCGTTACAGGAATGGGTGCCGTAACACCTGTTGGAAATACAATAGACCAATTTTGGAATAGCCTAATTACAGGCGTTTCTGGTGCAGCACCAATCACCTTGTTTGATTGTTCTAAATTCAAAACGAAATTTGCGTGCGAAATCAAAAACTTAGATTTTAGCACATTTATTGATAAAAAAGAAATGAGAAGGTTAGATCGATTTTCTCAAGTTGCTATGATTGCCGCAGCAGAAGCTGTTCAAAGTGCCAATATTCACTTAGACCAAAATCAACACTTAAATGCCGATAGAATTGGCGTTATTGTCGGTAGTGGCATTGGCGGTTTAATCACCTTTCAAGAAGAAGTAAGAGAATATATTTTGGGCGATGGAACCCCACGATATAATCCCTTCTTTATTCCTAAATTAATTTTAGACATTGCCGCAGGTCATATCTCTATGAAATACGGTTATCGAGGACCCAACTTTGCTGTAGTAAGTGCTTGTGCATCATCAACACACGCCATTATAGACGCATTCAATTATATCCGTTTAGGCAAAGCAGACATTATTTTAGCTGGCGGTGCCGAAAGCGTCATTTGTGAATCAGGTATTGCAGGGTTTAATGCAATGAAAGCCTTGAGTGAAAGAAATGATGACTACAAAACAGCGTCTCGCCCTTTTGACCAAACGAGAGACGGATTTGTAATGGGAGAAGGTTCAGGAATTCTTGTTTTAGAAGAATTAGAACACGCCATAAAACGAGGAGCGAATATTATTTGTGAAATTGGCGGCGGCGGTGCAACAGCAGATGCTCACCACCTTACAGCACCACACCCTGAAGGACTTGGAGCAAGCAATGTAATGAAAGCCGCATTAGCAGATGCCGAAATGAAACATACAGAAATTGACTATGTCAACGTGCATGGCACATCAACCCCCCTTGGCGATGTCGCAGAATTAAAAGCCATTGAAAATGTATTTGGTGATGCTGCCTATAAAATGAATATCAGCTCTACAAAATCAATGACAGGACACTTACTCGGTGCGGCTGGAGCAGTAGAAGCTATTGCTTGCATTTTAGCAGTAAAACATGATATTGTGCCACCAACGATAAACCATACAGTCCCAGACCCAGAAATCAACCCCAAATTGAACCTAACACTGAATAAACCACAGAAAAAAACCATCAATGCTGCCTTGAGTAATACGTTTGGATTTGGCGGACACAACGCATCGGTGATTGTAAAAAAATATAGCGCATAAATTCAATTCGTACAGTGGCTGTTATCAATACAATACGTCAAAGTATGCTTAGGGTAAACCCCTTTTTAACAGCATTTGAAAAATCTTTGTTTAAGATATTGCAATTTATACCCGGAAAAACAGCTATTTATAAAATTGCTTTTCAACATTCGTCAATAAAAAAAAATATTGAAGACAACAATGAACGCTTAGAATTTTTAGGTGATGCCGTATTAGACACTATTATTGCCAGTTACCTCTACAAAAAATATCCGTTTAAAAACGAAGGCTTTTTAACCGAAATGAAAAGCAAAATTGTCAACAGGCAAGTACTTAATAATGTGGCAAAAAAATTAGGGTTAGATGTTTTATTACAAACTAATATTCCAACCGAAAACTATAATCCGCACCTTTTGGGCAACAGCTTAGAAGCCCTCATCGCTGCCATTTATTTAGACAAAGGTTTTGAAAAAACATATCAGTGGGTTGCAACAAGAATGATTCTTCCGCACATTTTTTTAGACCAAATAGAAGCCACAGAAGCCAATATCAAAAACAAACTTTTTCAATGGGCAACAAAGCAACAAAAAACGCTTGACTTCAGGCTCATAGAAACGAGCCTAAACGCACGTCAAAAAACCATTTTTCACATTGGCATTTTTATTGATGAAACACTTTTAGTAAGTGCCACAGGATTGAAAAAAAAGGAAGCAGAGCAAAACGTTGCCTTATTAGCATTTGCTCAATTAGGCTTAAAATAAAACGATTCAACTGTGAAGTTGCAAATATTTGTATCGCAATTCAATAGATAAAGACAACGGAAAGCATGAATGTTTAATAAACTACAAATATCAAATAGAATTCCAAATCTTCAAATTGACACTGAACCCACTTTTTTGAATAAAAATTATTAGGCGTATTTTTATTCGTTCGTTGTATTATTTGCTTGTTTTTCTTTATATTTTTCTCTTGCTTTCACTTTCCAAGGTGCATCTATTTCCCAATCTCCTGCCATAATACAACCATAAGGCATAATTTCATCAACTACTTCTCCAAGTCCAAATTCTTTCATTTGTCGTTTTACCATTTCTGCATTCTTGTAAGCACTTGGTAATTCCGAAATATCAATGTGGTTAGAGAAAAAACGAATGTCAAGTCCTTGAGTTTCTTCTACAAATATTTCGTCTATTGTTTTATGTGCATTGTTTTTTTTATGTCTACCACGGCTAATATTTCTACCTGCTCCGTGTGGTGCGAAACCTAAATTATTTGCAGTCGTGTTTCCTCGTACAATTAAAACAGGTTCACTCATATTCAAAGGAATAAGTCTTAAACCATCTTTACTGTCTGGCACAAATTTGTTGTCAAGTGGTGTTGCACCTTTGGCGTGATAAAACAAATCGCCTTCTTTAAATACAAAGTTGTGTTCATTCCAAAATCTGTATAATGGCTCAATATTTAACTTTTGAGTTGTCGCATTATGGATAGTTGTATGGTTCATTTTTGTCCATTCTCTAACCAACTGTAACGCTTCCCAATATGCTTTTCCTTCTTCTGTGTCATAAGGAATCCAAGCATTTTTTTCAGAAGTTTTTGGCGAAATTTCTTTTCTAAAATATTCCGCAACTTTTATTCCTTGTGAATATAGATTTGCACCTAAACCCCGACTTCCGTGGTGTGTTACCATCATCGTTTCACCTGTGTTTTTTGAAACACCAACAAAAAGAAAATGGTTTCCATCTCCTTGAGTTCCTAAATGCGTTTTAGCAAAGCTTATACTCTTTTCAGAATTTAAAAATTTGTTTTGCAATATTTGATCCTCAAACTCTTTTGGCAAAACTGAATATTCTTCTCTACCACCTCCTCCAAAATGAGTTATTGAATGAGCCACATCCAAAACATTTTTAGGAGATACCTTACCAAAATTTGTTATCATTACAGAACAACAAATGTCTGCACTGTGCATTGCGGGATGAATTGCATTTTTTGCAATTACAATTCCGCCTACAGGAATTTGCCCTTCGCCTGTTGGACAAGCATCTGGCATAACAGCACCTCCAACTAATGTTGGTGTAACCATTAGTTGTTGCATTGCAGCAATTACCATTTTCACATTTTCAGCTTCTTCATCGTTTTCTGCTTTTATATTTTTATAAAAAGGAATTGGCTCTGAATGTGGTTCAATATATTTAGGTCGTACACTTTCAATATAGATTTTCAAACTGTCGCCAATTAATCCATTTTCGTTTGCATATTCAATGACTTCTTTAAACCATTTGTTTGGTTTAAAGCCTAAGTCTATTAAGTCTTGTCCTGTTATCATTGTTTCACTTTTTGTCTGATTTTTCTTGTCGCATAGGATTGGGGGCAGATTGTACTGTTGAGCAAATAAGCGTATTGGTTGGAAATGTGGCGGTTGAAAAACAAGCCGAAATGATGAGTAGGTTGTTGGGCGGTGGTGGGTGAAAATTTATTGAGAATTATTCATAGCACCAGCTACACAAAATATAATTGGAATAGATAAGACGATAGTGATAATTAAAGTTAGTATTTCCATCATTAGTCGTAGAAAAAGGAGAAATCACTGTTTCTGCAAACCTGCACAACAAAGATGGTGAACAAACCCGAACCGATGAACCATGTTCCGATGATAAGAAATTCAAACATGTTTTTATTTTAAAGGTTGAAAAATGAACGCTGGTGTTATTTACAATATTGGGATTGAAACAAACATCAACGATGTTTTTAAATCCATAAACGAAAGTATTCAAAGAATTGAAAATAATACAAAAAAGGTTCACGATTCTACAAAAAATCGTTCGGTGATTTACTAGGGTTTAATCAACTTGGCAATGCCCTTAACAATATGCGGAGCAGTTTAAACGGCTTGTTGCAACCAGGTATTTCATTGAATAGTAGTATGGCAGACTTGAGTGCCATTACAGGGGTAACAGATACCGAGTTAAAAGAAATAGAGCTGAATGCACAATCCAATGCGAAAGCGTTTGGTACTGATGCTGCGACGAGTGCAGATTTCAAGGCAAAATGTTCAATTGGGTACTTCCCGCCCCCCATTGACAAATCCATGTTGGGCAATTGTGTTTATTATTTTTAAAACACAAAACTAGATGATGTATTGTAACTAAATCCTCGTAAGTTTCTATTATTACTTAATGGAACAAAGTAATTTATTTTGGTATCTATGAAAAAGTACTTATTTTTAAATAATTCCAAACCAATTGATGGAGATAAATAAAACATATCTGATTTATTATTATTCCCAGTTGCCCATAATCCTCCAATTGTATAACCTGAGTATAAATTTAAAAATTTTCTAGACCCACGTCCCAAATGTCGGGAATAGAAATCCTGACTAAATCCAAGTAAAAACATTTCAGAAAATGTGGTTGTATCTGTCTTACCTATATTATTATTTTTGTAAACTCCAATTGTCCCAAAACTTTTACCCTTTGTAAATAAATATTTCAATAAATATCCTTGGTAATTACTAGCTCAAATACCAAATTTTGGATTTTCTATCGTCAAATATGAAAATTCTACACCAGGCATATTTATGAATGAAACCCCAGTATATTCAGGACTTGTAGTTTCATCATTTAAATCAAGAGAAACTGCAAATGTATTTTCCCCTTTATTCAAATTGATTAACTCTCGCTCTTTATTAAAAATTTTTTCTTCCGTCAATTTTTTATCATTCCAAAGAGTTATATAGTTTTCTGATTTCTCATCAATCTTTTTCATTAAGTTGATAGAAGCATCTCTTTTTTTCTTCAAATAATCCAACTCAAGTTGAATCTCGCAATATTTGTTATAATTTGAAGTTGTCTTCACTTTTTTAGAAGTTGAATATCCTAAAGACTGTATAAAAGAGTCATATTTAGAATATATTTGCTGGTCTAAAACAAATTTTATCTGAATATCATATTTACTATCTTTTTGGCTTACAATTTTAATCTTATTTTTATCAACGTAATTAAGTAATTTAGATTTTGAAGATTTAAAATCAATTGAATAAATCTCATTTTCAACTTCAGTAGATAAGTATAATGAATCCGATTGAGCTTTTAATACTAAGCTCAAAAAAGTTAAAAAAATAGCCAGTTTAGTTTTCATAATATAGATTTTTATTTTTTGCTGTCTGTTTTTTACATAACAACAAACTTATATATATCTAAAAAAAACAAATTTATCTAAAAAATTATTGGTATATATTTCCAAAAGACATCAGTTTTATCTTTTACCAAAAATAAAGAAAATATTACAAATCATCAAATGGAACTTTAAGTTGTTTAGTCTAAGCCTTTTTAAATAAGAGCTTGTTTTTAAAGACCTTGTACACTTTGACAGACTTTGACAGGTTTGGATTAATCCCCTAAATTATTTCGGAAAATTAAATTTATATCGATAAAAATTATTAATGCCAATTAATTTAGACAAAATAAAAATCAATTGATTCTAATTATGTGATAATATGAAACGAATATGGAAAACAGATGGATTAAAAATCCAATCCGCCTTCTCTTGCTCCGTCTGCAAGGCTTTTTACTCGACCGTGGTAAAGGTATCCACTACGGTCAAAAACACAAGTTTTAATGCCTAAAGCAACTGCTTTTTTAGCTAATAAATTACCGACTAATTTTGAAGTTTCTACTTTATTTCCTTTTACGGTTTTAATATCTTTATCTTTAGAAGAGGCAGAAACGATAGTATTGCCTTTTGTGTCATCAATAAGTTGTGCAAAGATGTTTGTATTGCTTCTAAATACAGAAAGACGTAATTTTTCTGCTGTACCAATAACGCTTTTGCGAATTTTATGTCTTAATTTTTGTCTCCTTAAAACTTTTGTATTGCTCATATAAAAATATTGAAACGATTTGAATGTAAATGATGTGAATTATTTTCCTGCGGCTTTACCTGCTTTTCTGCGTAATACTTCCCCTAAGAATTTAACACCTTTGCCTTTGTATGGTTCTGGTTTTCTTAATGAACGGAGTTTTGCACATACTTGTCCTAAAAGTTGATTATCGATAGAATTTAAAATGATAATTGGATTTTGACCTTTTTCTTGTTGTGTAGCTATTTTGACTTCTTGGGGAACTTCAAAAATGATATTATGAGAATACCCTAAAGCGAGGTCTAAAATTTGTCCTTGGCTGGTCGCTTTATACCCTACTCCGACTAATTCCATTTTTTTTTCAAATCCTTCATTTACACCCTCAACCATATTAGCAATTAAAGAACGCGTTAGCCCATGTAAAGCTTTGTGTCTTTTTTGTTCTGAAGGGCGCGTAACTTTGATTTCTGTTGGCGTAATTTCTATTTGCATATCTCTTTCAAAGCTTTTTTTTAATTCTCCTTTTGCTCCTTTTACAACTAATACATTGTCTTTAGAAATGCTTGCAGATACGCCTTTAAATAATTGAATGGGCTTTTTTCCTATGAGTGACATAACTTAATTTTTCTTATTTTTTAATATGAGTAACAATTAATAAACATGACACAATACTTCGCCGCCAACGTTATTCAAAACGGCTTCTTTATCAGTCATAATTCCTTTTGATGTTGAGATAATCGCAATTCCTAAACCATTTTTAACGCGTTGAAAATCGCCTGGTTTTGAATATTGTCGTAAGCCTGGTGTGCTTATTCTGCTCAAAGAACGAATGATTGGTTTTTTCGTTTCTTGGTCATATTTTAAGGCAATTTTAATAAAACCTTGTTTTTTATCTTCTTCAAACTTATATTTTAAAATATAGCCTTTGTTGTACAAAATTTCCGTCAACTTTTTTTTGACATTAGACGCCGGAATTTCAACAACTCGATGCCCTGCTAACTGTGCGTTTCTAATTCTTGTTAAGAAATCTGCAATTGGATCATTAACCATAATGTATAGAATGTTTTTTTAAATTAAAATTTTAAATTATTACCAGCTGGCTTTTTTTACACCAGGAATTTCTCCTTTTAACGCCATATCACGAAACATCAATCTTGATATACCAAAATATCTAATATATCCTTTTCCTCTTCCTGTCAATTGACAACGATTACGCAAACGCACAGGAGAAGCGTTTTTTGGCAAAGCGTCTAAACCTTTATAGTCGCCTTTTTCTTTTAATTCTTTACGTTTTGCTTCGTACTGAGAAACTAATTTTTCTCTTTTACGTTGTCTTGCCTTTACAGATTCTTTTGCCATTTTGTATTGTTAAAATTTAATTGGAAGATGTTGGAGTGGTATTTTTAAAAGGAACGCCAAAAGCTTTTAATAATTCGTAGCTTTCTTCGTTATTATTTGCTGTTGTTACAAAAGTAATATCCATTCCCGTAATTTTGTTTACTTTGTCGATATTAATTTCAGGGAAAATAATTTGCTCTTTGATACCTAAGGTATAATTTCCTTTACCATCAAATGCTTTTTCGCTAATCCCTTTAAAATCTCTTACACGAGGAAGAGCTACAGCCACCAAGCGGTCTAAAAATTCGTACATTTTTACGCCTCTCAAAGTTACTTTCACTCCAATAGGAATATTTTTTCTCAATTTGAAATTAGAAATATCCTTTGTTGAATAGGTTGGAATCGCTTTTTGACCAACAATTTGAGTAATTTCTTCTACAGAAATATCAACTAATTTTTTGTCATTAACAGCTCCGTTAACGCCTCTGTTAATAGCGATTTTTGTCAATTTAGGAATCTGCATAACAGATTTATATCCAAATTTTTTCATCAACGTAGGTATCACTTCTGCTTTATACTTTTTAAGCAGTCTTGGTTTATATCCTTCTGATTTTTTTGTTGCCATAATGCGTAATGTCTAATTTTCTTATTTAATAATTTCTCCTGATAATTTTGATATTCTTTGTATTTTATTGTCTTTTCTTTCTCTTTTCACTTTAGTTCCTTTTTTTGCTTTTGCATCCCATAACATTACGTTAGATATGTGTATTGGGGCTTCTTTGCTAATAATACCACCTTCTGTGTTTTTTGCAGTTGGTTTAGAGTGTCTTTTTACCATATTTACACCTTCAACAATCAACTTTCCTTCTTCTAATAAAACAGACAATACTGTTTTTGGCGTTGTTAAATTTTTGTCATCGCCAGTAATCACAACGACTTTGTCGTTTTTTTTGATATTATATTTGGGTTGAAATCTTTTTGTAGCCACAGCTGTCTTTTTTATATTTTAAATAAGTAAATTAAATTGTGAATAAAGGATTATAATACTTCTGGTGCTAAAGAAATAATTTTCATATATCCTTTGTCCCTCAATTCTCTTGCCACAGGTCCAAAAATACGTGTTCCTCTCGGGTCGTCTGCATTATTCAGCAATACAACAGCATTGTCATCAAACATAATATAAGAACCGTCTTTTCTTCTCAATTTATTTTTTGTTCTTACAATAACAGCTTTTGAAACTGTTCCTTTTTTTACTGCTCCAGAAGGCAAAGCGTCTTTTACTGTAACGACAATTTTATCTCCTATGCCTGCAAATGCTTGTCCACTATTTCCCAAAACACGAATGCAAAGAACTTCTTTTGCACCGCTATTGTCGGCTACTAATAATCTACTTTCTTGTTGTATCATTTTTTAAAATTTTAATCAGTTTGAATGTCAATATTATTTTGCTTTTTCAACGATGGTTACAAGTCTCCATCTTTTCAACTTTGATAAAGGCCTTGTTTCCATAATTTCTACCACATCTCCCATACTACATTCGTTTTTTTCATCGTGTGCGTGGAATTTAGTGGTTTTTTTTAAGAATTTTCCGTAGATAGGATGTTTAATTTTTCTTTCTACAGCAACGGTTATGGTTTTATCCATTTTATTACTGGTAACGATTCCTATTCTCGTTTTTCTTAAATTTCTTTCCAATACTTCTGTCATTGTATTTGTTTTTTATACGTTAATTTTTATTGTTCAAAACGGTGTTCATTCTTGCAATGTCTTTTCTCAAAGCCTTTAATAATTTAGGGTTTTCGAGTGGCGTAACTTTATGCGAGAAAGATAATTTTTGTAATCTAATTTTACTGTCTGTCATTTTTTTTGTCAAATCTTGTTCAGAAAGTGTTCTTATTGTTTTTAAAAATTCTATAGACTGGTTCATAGTTTAATTGATATGGTAGGCTTTAACGATAGTGGTTTAGTTACTTTCAGCAACGTAGTCTCTTCTAACAACAAATTTACATTTTATTGGCAATTTGTCTGCAGCTAATTGCATAGCTTCTTTTGCTAATTGCATAGGAACACCTTCAGCTTCAAATAAAATGCGTCCAGGTTTAATCACAGAAGCCCAAAATTCTAAGTTACCCTTTCCTTTACCCATCCTTACTTCTAAAGGTTTTCTTGTCATTGGTTTGTCAGGGAAAATACGTATCCAAACGCTTCCTTCTCTTTTCATGTGTCTTGTTAAGGCTTGTCTTGCCGCTTCAATTTGTCTATCAGTTAAATGGATTGTTTCTAGTGCTTTTAAACCAAAAGTTCCAAAAGACAATGAATATCCTCTTTTTGCTTGCCCTTTTATCGGCTGTTTGTGAACTTTACGGTGCTTGGTTCTTTTCGGTTGTAACATGCTATTTACAGTTTTTCTATTTTTTAAATTTCAATATCAATTTATTATTTTACTCTTTTGTTTCTTTTTTAGGTCTTCCTTTTCCAGCAAGCGGTGATGTTCTTCCAGCTCCGCTGCGTGGTTTATCAGATCCTCCACTTCTACCAGAATTAGGTCGTTCTTCACGCATAAAACTTGTTGAACCTGCATCTTTGGCATCGTTCTTTTTCGTATTACCCAAAAAGTTCAAATTCAAATCTCTTTTTGATAAAACTTCTCCTTTACAAATCCACACTTTAATACCTATTTTTCCATATACAGTCATTGCAAAATAAGATGAATAATCAATATCCATTCTGTAAGTATGTAATGGTGTTCTACCTTTTTTAATTTCTTCTGAACGTGCAATCTCCGCACCGCCTAAACGTCCGCCTACTTTCACTTTAATACCTTCTGCACCAACTCTCATTGCAGATTCTATGCAAAGTTTTACTGCACGTTTATAATTTACTCTGTTTTCAATTTGTTTAGCTATTGTTTCTGCAACAATTTGTGCATCAATTTCAGGTTTTCTAATTTCTAAAATATTAAGTTGCACATCTTCTTTATCAGTCAATTTCTTTACTTCTTCTTTAATTCTATCTACTTCTCCACCACCTTTTCCGATAATAATTCCAGGTTTTGATGTATGAATAGTTATCATCAATTTGCTCAATGTTCTTTCAATAACAATTTTTGCAATGCCTGCTTTTTGAATTCTTGCATTTAAATATTTTCTAATTTTATGATCTTCTATCAGTTTTTTTGCAAAATCTTTTTTATTACCATACCAACTCGACTCCCACCCTCTAATGATGCCTAATCTATTTCCTATTGGATTTGTTTTTTGTCCCATGCGCTTTTTAAAAAATGTTTATGATTAAAAATTATGCTTCAACAGCATCTACAATAATGGTAATATGATTACTTCTTTTTTTCTTTCTATGTGCTCTTCCTTGTGGTGCAGGCAACATACGTTTTAATACTGGTCCACCATCAACATAAATAATCTTCACTAACAAATTTTCTTCTTCTTGATTATTATTTTTTACTCTCCAATTAGCAATTGCAGATAATAAAAGCTTTTTCATCGGTATAGCACCAGGCATTGGATGATGTTCTAAGAAATTTAAAGCCCAGTCAATTTTTTTTGTTCTAATTTCATCTGCCAATAACCTCATTTTCATTGGAGACGTTGGATAGTTATTTAGTTTTGCGATCGCTTGCATAATCTTTTAATTGCTTTTTTAGTTTAATTTTTTACTTGAGTGAGTTCTGAAAATTCTTGTTGGAGAAAACTCACCTAATTTATGTCCCACCATAAATTCAGTTACATAAACAGGAATAAATTTGTTTCCATTATGAACGCCAAAAGTGTGTCCAACAAATTCTGGTGTAATCATTGATCGTCTTGACCAAGTCTTAATAACGCCTTTTTTCACTTTGTTATCGTTCATAGCTGTAACTTTTTCTTCTAAGTTAACATCTACATAAGGTCCTTTTTTTATTGAACGTGCCATTTAAAAATAAAGTTTATGAATTGAATAAGTTTTATTTTGGTAATTTATTACCTCTTTTTCTTTGAATAATAAATTGATTAGACGATTTGTTTTTTCTTGTTTTTAACCCTTTTGCAAGTTGTCCATTTCTTGATCTTGGATGTCCTCCTGATGCTCTTCCTTCGCCACCGCCCATTGGGTGATCTACAGGGTTCATGGCAACACCTCTTGTTCTTGGTCTAATACCTTTGTATCTGTTTCTACCCGCTTTACCCGTACTTTCCAAATTATGGTCTGCATTGGATACTTCACCTACTGTAGCATAACAATCCATCAATATTTTTCTCAATTCGCCAGAAGGCATTTTTAAAATTGCATATCTATCTTCTTTAGAGTTTAATTGCGCTTTTGCTCCTGCACTTCTAGAAATAACAGCTCCTTTTCCTGGTTGCATTTCAATATTGTGTACAAATGTACCTAGTGGAATATTTCTCAATTTTAAAGCATTTCCTATTTCTGGTGCAACAGCATCTCCCGACACTATTTTATCGCCCACTTTTAAACTTTTAGGAGCAAGAATATATCTTTTTTCTCCATCAGCGTAATTCAACAAAGCAATAAAAGCGGTTCTATTTGGGTCATATTCTATACTTGCAATAGTAGCAGGAACGTCTTTTTTATCTCTTTTAAAATCGATAATACGATACATTTTTTTATGTCCGCCTCCCATATATCTCATACTCATTCTACCTTGAAAGTTTCTTCCTCCAGTAGAACTCAATGGAGCAAGCAAGGTTTTTTCAGGAATATTTGTTGTAATTTCTGCATATGCATTTCCTATTCTCCATCTCGTTCCTGCGGTTACAGGTTTAAATTTTCTTAAAGCCATTGTATAGTTAGATTAAATTTTTGTTGGATAATGGTTATTGTTGAGTATAAAAATCGATAGTTTCTCCTTTTGCCACTTTGATTACTGCTTTTTTGTAAGATTGTTTTCTACCTTCTAAAAGTCTTTTTTTTGTCATTCTTACTTTTAATTTGCTTGGAACAATAATGGTTCTTACATCTTCTATTTTAACATTATAGAATGTTTCAACAGCTTTTTTTATTTCTAATTTATTTGCTTTTTTATGGACTTTAAAAACATACTCAGCTGATTTTTCAGTCAATTTATTTGTTTTTTCAGTCAAAATAGGCTTAATAATAATTTCATTTGCATTCATATCGTAAAATTTCTCTTTTATAGAATTGATTATAGTTTATTGTGCTGTTTCCATTTCTTTGAATAATTCACTTACGTTTTCTAAAAAAACGAGTACATCTGCATTGGTAATGGCATAAGTATTGATATCTGTAAATAATGCGGTTGATGCTTTTGGAATATTTCTGCTTGACAATAACAAAGATTGATTATTTTCGGCTGTTACAATAAGCGTTTTTTTATTCGCAAGTTTCAAATTTTCAAGAATATCTGCAATTTGTTTTGTTTTAGGTTCAGTTAAATTCAGATTTTCTAAAACAATAATAGCATTATTTTTTGCTTTATGTGACAAGGCAGATATTTTGGCAAGGTCTTTAACCTTTTTATTTAATTTAAAGTCATAGTCTCTTGGTTTAGGTCCAAATATTGTTCCACCACCTTTAAAAATAGGGCTTCTTAAATTCCCTTTACGAGATCCACCTGTACCTTTTTGTTTGTGCAATTTCTTACTTGATCCTTGAACTTCAGCTCTTGTTTTCACTTTAGAAGTTCCTTGTCTTTGTGCAGCAAGGTATTGTTTCACAGCTAAATAGATAGCATGATCATTTGGTTCTCTGTTAAAAATTACATCTGGAAAATTCGCTGTTCTTCCTGTTGTTTTTCCTGTCTTATCTACAATATTAAGTTGCATAAACTGTATCAATTAAATTTTATTTTTGAATAATTACGATAGAACCATTATAGCCTGGAACAGCACCGCTAACGAGAATATAATTTTTTTCGTTAAATATTTTAACGATTTTAAGTCCTTTAATTTTAATCTTGTCCGTCCCCATTCTACCTGCCATTCTCATGCCTTTAAATACTCTTGCTGGATAAGATGAACCGCCGATAGAACCAGGAGCTCTTTGTCTGTCATGTTGTCCGTGAGTGGCTTCACCAACCCCGCTAAAACCATGACGTTTTACAACACCTTGAAATCCTTTTCCTTTAGAAATTCCGACAACGTCTATTTTTTCGCCTTCAGAGAAAATTTCGCAAGTAATACTTTCTCCAAGTGCTTTTGACACTTCAAAATTTTTAAATTCTTTTAGGAATGCTTTAGGAGTTGTTTTGCTTTTTGCAAAATGACCTTGTTCTGATTTGTTTGTTTGTTTAGGTTTTTTTTCATTGAAGCCTACTTGTATTGCTTCATAGCCGTCTGTTTCTTTTGTTCTGATTTGTGTAACGTAACACGGACCTGCCTCTATTAAAGTACAAGAAACTAATTTTCCTGCTTGTGTGTCAAAAACACTTGTCATTCCAATTTTTTTACCAATAATTGCTTTCATATAATGCTTTATTATAAATTTATTCTTGTAATAAATATTTATCATTAACAAAGTGCTTTGACCATGAAACATATAAGTATCTGTAGAAGACTTTATATGCTAAGAACAGTTCTGAGGAATTGCTCTTTATTTTAAATTCACTTTACTTATGCTTTGATTTCTATCTCTACTCCACTTGCGATATCTAATTTTTCTAAAGCCTCTACGGTTTTTGAAGAAGATGTATAAATATCCAATAATCTTTTATGTGTTTGCAATTCAAATTGTTCTCTTGCTTTTTTATTCACGTGTGGTGATTTCAACACTGTAAATATTTTTTTATTTGTTGGCAAAGGAATTGGTCCATTGACAATAGCCCCTGTACTCTTTACAGTTTTAACAATTTTTTCTGCACTTTTATCAACCAAATTGTGGTCGAAACCTTGTAGCTTAATTCTTATTCTTTGGGACATTTTAAGATGTTTTCTTTTTTTTGTGGCGAATTTATTTTTTTATTTGATATGGCAAAATTTATTTTATCCTAATTGTATTCGTACAAATGAAAGCACTTGTAAATTGGCTCCACCAGACTGAATATGTTGTGCAACTGTTTTAGAAGGGTCTTTAACAAAGGCTTGTGCAGAGAGGGTGTTTTCTTTGAAAAAGGCATTCAATTTTCCCGCAGCAATTTTTTCTATCATGGGTTGTGGTTTACCTTCCATTTTAGGATCTGCTTGCATTTGTTCGATAATAATTTTTCTTTCTCTTTCTATCAATTCCTCCGATACTGCATTCTCATCTACAGCAAGTGGATTCATTGCTGCTATTTGCATTGCTACATCTTTTCCTACTGTTTCAACGCTTGTGCTAATATCTTGATTTAAGTTCACTAATACGCCTATTCTGTATGCTCCGTGTATGTATGAAACAACGGCATTTGAAGTTACAAATTCGTATTTTGTGATGTCTATTTTTTCTCCAATTTTAGCCACTTGTTCATTCAGTAAATCTGCAATTACAAAGCCCTCTAATTGACTATTTTTTAATTCTTGCAAATTTTTTGCTTGTGCTACTAAAGCATGGTCAGCTAGTTTTTTTGCAAAGTTAACGAAATCTTGATTTTTTGAAACAAAGTCTGTTTCACAAGCTAAACAAAGTACTACTCCTTGTGTTTGATTGGCATTTGTAATGGCGATAACAACTCCTTCTTTTGCTTCTCTATCACTTCTTGCAGAAGCCATTTTTTGTCCTTTTTTACGTAAGTAATCTATGGCTTGTTCAAAGTCTCCATTACTTTCAACAAGGGCTTTTCTACAGTCCATCATTCCTGCACCTGTTTGTTGTCTTAATGCGTTAATTTCTGTTGCGCTAATGGGCTTACTCATATAATTGTATTCGTTGAAATATTGTATTTAATGGTTGGATTATTTTTTTGTAAATTTTTTGGTTGCTTTAGAAGGTTCAAAATCTTTTGTTTTTAGTCCTCCGATTTTCAAGTTAGATTTTCCTTTTAAAGCTTCTTCTTCTTCAATATGAATGTTTTGTCCTCTTTCTTCAACTTCGTCTTGGTTAGCATCTTGTGTATCTTTGCTTACTTTGCGTTCGTTCAATCCTTCTTGAATGGCTTGAGTAATGTATTGAACAACGATATTGATTGATTTTGTAGAGTCATCATTTGCAGGGATAGGATAATCAACTTGATTAGGGTCGCAATTGGTGTCCACCATACCAAGCGTCATAATTCCTAATCTTTTTGCTTCTGCAAGAGCAATATTTTCGTGTCCAATATCAACTAAAAATATAGCTGAAGGCGTTCTATTCATTTTAGAAATTCCGCCCAACACTTTTTCCATTTTATCTCTATCTCTTTTAAATTGCAATCTTTCTTTTTTCGTGATGCTATCAACAGAAGAGTCTTCTAATAATTTGTCAATATTTTGCATTTTTTTAATGCTTTTTCTAATTGTGCTAAAATTAGTAAGCATTCCACCTAACCATCTTTCTGATACATAAGGCATATTCACTCGTTGTGCACATTCTGCAACAATTTGTTTTGCGTTTTTTTTCGTTGCAACAAACATAATTGTCTTACCACTTTTGGCAATATTTCTAAGAATATTCGCAACTTGATCTAATTGTGATATGGTTTTATTGAGGTCTATAATGTGTATCCCTTTTCTTTCTGCATAAATATAAGGCAACATTTTTGGATTCCATTTTTTTTTCAAGTGTCCAAAGTGAACGCCTGCTTCAAAAAACTGTTGCTGTAAAGTTGTATCTGACATAAATAAAAGTTATCTGTTGGAAATAAGGTATAAGTGGTTAAAGTTATGGGTGAAGACTAACGTTTTACGAACTGGAAGCGTTTTCTTGCTTTTTTCTGTCCTGGTTTTTTTCTTTCAACACTTCTTGAATCTCTCACTAACAATCCTTTTGCTTTGAGCAATGGTCTCCATTCGATATTGATGACACAAAGTGCACGAGCAATACCCAATTTAGCAGCTTCTGCCTGTCCTTTTTGTCCGCCACCGGCAGCGTTGATTGAAACGTCAAATGCACTTAAACTTTCAATCGTTTTTAAAGGAAGTTCTACTTGATTTTGCAAATAAATGAGTGGAAAATAAACTTTATAATCTTTGTCATTCACAAGAATTTTGCCTGTTCCTTTTTTCACAATTACCCTTGCTACGGCTTCTTTTCTTCTTCCTAATGCAATGTCATTTGTTTTTTTCATATTGATAAAATATTGTTGTAGAGTAGAAAATTAAAATTGTAAAACTTGCGGTTGATGATTATGATGAATGTGTTTTTCGTCTGCAAAAACAAACAATTTTTTAAACATCTTTCTTCCTAATCTGTTTTTAGGCAACATACCTTTTATGGCTCTTTCTATAACAGCTTCTGGGCGACGTGCCAATAAGTTTTTAGCCATTTCTTCTTTTTTTCCTCCTGGATAGCCAGAATAATTGATATAAACTTTATCGGTCATTTTATTGCCTGTAAAAACAACTTTTGATGCATTGGTAACAATAACGTAATCGCCAGCATCAATATGTGGAGAATAATAAGTTTTTGTTTTTCCTTTTAATACAGAAGCAATTTTTGCACATAATCGACCAACAGTTTGATTTGTAGCATCGACAACAAACCATTGTCTTTTTATTTGTGCCTCGTTGAGGTGTTTGGTTGTAAAGTGTAATTTACTCATTATAAATCCTATAAAAATTTAATTAAGTTTTGATTTGTCTAAAAACAACATTGCTTGAAGACGGGGACAAAAGTATTTTTCATTTTCACATTTCCTAACTTTTTTTAATTGACCATTTGCAAACGATTGATTATCAATAAAAAATTTGCAATTTTTTTTTCATTGCTTATCGTTTTATGTATTTTTCACTATTAAAATGGTCTTTATCGAATTCAAAAACAAGGCTATAATTTACTCCCCATAGCAGTTTAAAACACAATAAAATAAAGCAAAAAAATCAATATAATCGTTTGATTTTTATGTTTTTATAACACACGTTGTCGCCGTGGTCTTGGAGGGCAATTTTACCTTTTTTAAAGGTTCCCCAATTGGCATATTTGATAAATTTGCTTTGGTTCACTAAACCATTCCATGCGGTGTCCCATAAATTTGTTTTGACAATTGACTGCTTATTGAGGATAAATTCCAATGTGCCTTTTTGCACAATAATTTCGGCCTGATTCCACTCTCCTACTTGCTTTGCAGCTTCTGGTTGTGCTATAATGAGGTCGTATAAATCACCTGCTCTGTGCTTGATAATTTTGCCGTCTGCGTGTCCGTTATTGTCGAGTATTTGCATTTCTAAACCTGTTTGCCAGCAATAGGCATAATTTGTTGTGTCTTCATGGATAAGAAAAATAATTCCGCTGTTTCCTTTGGCAGAAATTTTCCATTCTAATTGCAAATGAAAGTTGTCAAACTCTTCGTCTGTAAGAATATCACCGCCGCCTTTTACTTGCCAATTTTCTTTGTCTGATGCGTCTAAAAACATTGCCCCATCAACGATTTTCCAAGCTTGCCCAATGGTTTGTTTGCCGTAATTATGCCAGCCTGTATAGTCTTTTCCATTGAACAATAATTTCCAGCCGTCTTGCTGTTCTTGTGGACTAAGAGTTGCTTGTTGATTCATACAATGAAAGTGATTAAAGAAAAGAAAAAGAGAGAAAAATGCGATTGCGATGCACTGAAAAAAGCGAGTCATAAACAGAAAATTTAAAGTCAAATAAAAAGATAACCGAAGCTAAGTTTTATTTTTAGAAATGCCGATATTTTGCATTGAAGTTTTGTTTTTTTAGGTGAAAGAATTTTGTAGTATTGCTTATGGTTATTTACTGAAAAATTATTTAACAACAACCCATTCTTATATGCTTGAAAAGGACATCAGAGATTTTTTCTTTAAGACGAAAGAAAACTATAATCTTGTTGCTGGACAAAAGGAGCTTTACATTGACGGACTTCGCATTGACATTTTTGCGGTTGACAGACAAGGGAATCCATTCATCATTGAGTTTAAGAAGGACAAAAACAGGCATATCGTCGGACAATCCGCCCACTATTTAGCACTCATTCCTTCTAAGCATGAAGATATTGAGAAAAAGCTAAATTTTTTCAATATCAATTGGAGTAACTTAAAAGTTTTGTGTATTGCTAAGTCTTTTAACCAGAGAGACTTTGATGCTTTGAACTTTGAACCAATTAAAAATCGTGTTTTTCTTTACGAGTACAACATCATTAAAGACTACCGAGAAAACGGAATTTTTAGCCTTGATATGACATATAAAGGCGAGAATGGAACATCACCGCTTTACATTCCAACAAAACCATCAAACGGACTTGATTTTGCGGAACATTTCAAAAAGTTAATTGAAATTAGAGGCAAAGAAAATAAGCGTCAATACTATACAAATACAGTTCTTCTACTTCTGAATTCGGTATCCTTAGAGTTAGAAAATAAGTATGCTAATAAAAAATTATTTCCGCACATAAGCTATTTTCAAGGTGGACCGCATGTATTATTTCGCTTAGGACTTGAAAAAGAAAAATCCCATCGTGCTTCTATCGGCGTTTCATTTTATGAAGATCGTATTGAAAGTGGTTTTGACCTAACCCATTCTTTATAAGGATGCAGAAAAGTTGAAATTAGTGTTCATAGAAAAGCCAGATGCAATCGCTTCAAAATTGCTTTCATTTGAGGAATATTCGATTTATATGCCGAATGTAGGCTTCAAAGGACACATTCCGCTTTATATCATGGATGTAAAGGGTATAAAACTTTTCTTAAACAATTATCACCCAACTATTCATAAAGATTGCTACATAGAAATATCAAAGCAGTATGAAAAATCATCTCTTACGAAGGATGAACTTATTGCCTTGTTTGAAAGAGAATATAATCATTTTAAATTTCTGCTTGACGAGATAACAAAGAACTGATAGAGAATTTACAAAAACGACTAAATGCAATTTTTTGAAACACGATTTTTAGAAGAAGCGACGTAATAGACAAAATGGAGGATTGTTTAGTTTGTGTAAAGGGTTTCTATCGTCCTAAAAAAACATGAAAGTCAAGTATACCTACTTGCACATACGTCAAATTTATTTTTCTCTAAAAAAGTAATTACTTTGTAATCACAAAAAAAGTATTTATGGAAATACCTGTAATCAATATCGGAAACTCGAAAGGCATTCGATTGTCTAAATCGGTTTTGGAACAATACAATATCAGCGATACATTAGAACTGATTTTGGAAAAAGGAAGAATTATTTTAAAACCAAAATCTGTTCCAAGAAAAGGTTGGGAAAAATCTTTTGCACAAATCCACAAAAACGGAGACGACAGCTTGTTAATTGATGATGTTTTTGAAGACGAATCTTTTGACGAATGGAAATAAACCAATACGAATTGGTGTTGGTTAATCTTGATCCAACAATAGACGGAGAAATGAAAAAAAACCGTCCTTGTGCTGTCATTTCGCCAAACGAAATGAATAGACATCTTCAACCGATTGTTGTTGCACCGCTTACAAGCAGTTCAAAACCTTATCCGACAAGAATTGAAATCAAACAAAAACAAAAGGTTGGATAGTTTTAGACCAAATTAGAACCGTGGACAGAACAAGAATTGTCAAAAAATTGGGCAATCTCACAATACCCGAAATAGAAGCCCTAAAAACGGTGATGATGGAAACTTATATAGAATAAAAATGCTGCACAACAGCGGTTTCTGACTATGCTTGGTATTACCACAAAAAAAAGATGAAAGTCAAATGAAAACACATCAGGTGGCGTATCAACCGGCAATAGCCATCGTGCTAACTGTCCAATGGGCTTTTTACGTTGGCAATTGACTTTTTGCTCGCATGAGTATAAAGAAGGGTTGTTTTAATGTCGTTGTGTCCCAATAATTCTTTGATCAAGCTAACGTCTGTACCCTGCTCTATTAAATGCGTTGCATAACTATGCCTCAAGCTATGAATGCCAATCGGTTTTTTAATTTTTGCTTTGGTCATGGCTTGTTTAAACACTTGCTGTACGCTTCTTATACTGTATTGTCCGCCTAATTGTCCTTCAAAAAGATAATCTTTGGGGCTGTATTGTTTGTAATAAAGCCTTAATTCTTCCAACACAGATTCTGGCAAATTGACATAACGGTCTTTTTTACCTTTTCCTTGTTCGATAAGTACTTGCATACGTTTGCTGTCAATGTGTGTAATTTTTAAATTGACGACTTCGCTCACGCGCAAGCCCATGCCGTAGCACAGTTTGAGCATAACGCGGTGTTTCGTGTTTTGGATTTTTGCAAGCATACTTTTGATGTCCTTGATGTCAATGACTTTAGGCAGTTTACTTGGTTTTTTAGGTCGTGGGATGTCGAAAAAAAACTTGTCTTTATTCAATACTTTTTCAAAATAAAATTTGACGGCATTGATTCTACCATGCAACTGATTTTCCTTTAATTTGAGGGTGTTGATACAATACAAAAAATACGATTTGAGTTGTTCATTGGTGAGGTTTTGAACAGGGAATTGTTTGAGAATAGACAACAGTTGAGAGAACTCTACGACATAGGTTTTTATCGTATTGGTGCTGTACGCCTTTAGTTTTAAGTGGTCAATATAGGTTTGCAAGGCAAGGTGATTGGGTTCTTGAATTTTAGACAACAACATTTTGCCTGTTATTTTTGGCTCTAAGCCGAATAGTTCTCGATAGTATTGGGTGTCAACCGCATACCAAATACGTTTGGACGAACTCCAGCGAACAATTATTTTTTTACGTAGTGATGCTAATAATTTGGGATTTTTGTCAAATTGGATAAAAATGACATCTTTACTTTCATGCTCACCGAGAGAGATAATATATTGAGATAAATCCATAGACTTGATTTTTAATATGAAAATAAAATTATATAAAAAAACGAAATGCGTGAAATAAATATTTTTTGTCCTAAAATATTAAATTATTGTTGGTTTAAATTATTTTTGTTAAGATGAAAAAAGATGTACTATTGCGTATATTTATGAGTTGTGCGTAATTAAAAATGAAAAATGATAACAATTGATAAAACCTTGTTAAGTCCTGATTTGCTTCAAAGAATTGAAAATCTGGACGCTGAAATTAACAAATTCAGAACCGAAGGTGAACTTGACCGACTCTCAAAAGAAAAATTGAGAGAACATTTTAGAACCCAACATATTTTTCATAGCGCAGGCATTGAGGGGAATCGTTTGACTCTTCAAGAAACAATGCTTGTCTTGAAAGAAGGTATAACTATTTCAGAAAAATCACTTCAAGATACGATTGAAGTGAAAAATTTGGGAGTAGCTTTTGATTTTTTCTATGAATTGGCACAACAAGATACCCCTATTTCAGAAAATTACATCAAGCAAATTCATCAGTTAGTAGTGGGCAACGATCCCTATTTGAATGCAGGAAATTACAGAAATGTAGGTGTTATTATTACAGGCTCGGAACACACACCACCCGAACCTTTTGAAGTTCCTTTTAAAATGCAGGAACTAATGGATTGGTTAAGTGAAAATTTTGACCAAGAATCCCCAATTATTTTGGCGGCAGTGGTACATCACGAAATGGCGAAAATCCACCCTTTCTCAGACGGTAACGGAAGAACGGCGAGGTTATTATTGAATCTAATCTTGATGAAAAAAGGCTATCCGATATGTAGTATCAAAAGAACCGAACGCCCAAGATACTATGAAGCAATGTCGGAAGCAGACAAAGGCAACTATCATCAAATTATTGAAATGGTAGCAGAAAGTAGTGCAGAACTTTTTTCGGTTTATGTAAGAATCAGAGAGGAAAGCAATAGAACTACGCTGTTTGCTAAAAAATGGGGCAGTAGAGACATCGAAAGTCGGTTGCGAAAAGAAAAAAGTCGTTTTGAACTTTGGTTGAACCGAATGAACCAAATCAAATTGCAGTTTAGGCAATTTGTGGATTCATTGAACGAAACATTAGAAACGTATAGTGTTACTTACTACGAGTATCCTACTATTACATTCGACATATTTCAAGAATTAGAGGAAAGGGGGAGTTCTCAAAATACGTTTTTCTTTTCTATTCGTTTTTACGACAGAGAAACAAAAAAGATTGTTCAGACTTTTGTATTTAGGTTTTTCAGAGATCGTAATAAGTTTCCTACCGACAGCAGTATAATTCCTTTGGAATTAAATTGCTTCAATCCTGAAACTAAGAATTTCTTGGTAATAGACAGGTTTACTTGGTCGGATAGGGTACAGTTGCGTTCATTTTATTTCGATCAGTCTAACGAAATAGTTACTGCACAATACAATAGGGCGCAAAGAAAAACAATAAATGAAAATAATCTCAAACTTCATGAGGTTGTTGAAACATTTTTTAGTGATGTGCTTGGCAATGTGCTTGTAGTATAAAAAATTTAACTACGCACAACATTGTATTTATGAAAAAGGGGCGAGAGTGCTATATTTGGGCTAAAGTGCTTTTTAGTGGCTTTTGTGGTAAATTAAACATTTGTGCTTTTAAGTCCCCTTCTTCATAAATACTTTTCCGTTGTGGGCAAGTTTAGAAAAAACTAGAATAAAAAAAATAGGACAAAGTGTTTTTCTGTTTGACACATCACGATTTCTTAGAACCCTTTGCAAAAGCCATTTCTTAGTTAGGAGAGTTTAAAATTAGGTTATTTTGCGGATTTTCGTTTTAAAAAGCGTGATCATAAGCATGAATTACTGTTTATTTTTTGTTGTTTGAATGGGTTTGATTGTTTTTTGATACATGTATCCCATTAAGCTACCTGTTTTGACAATTGTTTCAATAAAAAATCCGTTCTGAAAATATTATACATCACTACATTCATCATAAAACTTAACTTATTTCTGAGTAAGTTTTTTGCTCTTGCTTGTTGATAATGCAAGCGTGTTTTAATATACGCAAAACAATGTTCTACGCGAGACCTTACTTTA
>JAVKMO010000024.1:0-101452 GCA_031539345.1 Chitinophagales bacterium
AAAAAACAAGCAAACCCATTCAAACAACAAAAAATAAACAGTAATTCATGCTTATGATCATGCTTTTTAAAACGAAAATCCTCAAAACAACCTAATTTAAAAAGCACCTAACCAAGAAATGGCTTTTGCAAAGGGTTCTACTATTAAAAGTTACTGTTGATTTGGCTATTGCAAACTTAGCATACAAGTTGATGTTACTTGTGATTGCTGCTGAAAACGAAAAAGAAGTTGTGAGTGTCGCATCGCTATACAATCCTTCAAAGGTGTAATTCGTTTTTGTTGGGTTAGTTGGTTGTGTGGCAGTCGCACCGCTGTTAATCGATTGGGCGGATATTGATGTGCCACCATTACTATTAAAAGTTACTGTTACGGTTGATGTTGTTTCAGTAGTATTTGATGTTGCACTTGGCGTGTTTTTTTTTACAAGCACTCAACAAAACTAAAAAGTAGAGGCTCAGCTGTAATAAAGTTGTTTTCATATTCATTTATGTTAAAAAAATAAAAGGTGATAAAAAGAAGCAAGGCAAAGCTTTAACGAAGACACATAAAGTTTTTTTCATCACTGTAAGAGTAAATGCGGTTGCTGCTATTACTGTGATGAGTGTATAAAAAAACAATGAACAATAGATAATCACTACGAAAATTATTTCCAAAAATATGAAATTGATTGGCGAGAAAATAGAGCGAGACGCTAAACACTTAAAAAAAATGAACCATTTTCTCTTGGTTATTTTAGAACAATAGTAAAAGTACTTTTTTTATTTTAGGGTATTTTTAAAGGCAAAAGCTGTAACCACAAAGGATTACAGCTTCTTTTAGCCTATGTTTACCCATTCACGCACCAATTTCTTATATCCGCTGTATTCGGTTATTTTAAATCAAATCGATCAAGGTTCATTACTTTTGTCCATGCCGCAATAAAGTCAATTACAAATTTTTCTTTTGCATCTGCACTTGCATAAACTTCTGCAATGGCTCTTAGTTCTGAGTTTGACCCGAAAATTAAATCTGCTCTTGTTGCAGTCCACTTTACATTATTTGTTTTTGCATCTTTGCCGTTAAAGATTTCCTTCTTTTCATCTTTAGCTTCCCAATTTGTACCCATTTCAAGCAACTTAGCAAAATATTCATTGGTTAATTTATCTTTTTCAGAGGTGAAAATGCCGTTCATTGAATTGTCATAATTGCATCTCAACGATCGCATTCCTCCTAATAAAACAGTCATTTCAGGTGCTGTTAATGTTAATAGCTGGGCTTTATCAACGAGCAATGCCTCTGAAGGAATTCTGTATAGTGATTTTGTGTAATTTCTAAAACCATCTGCAAGGGGTTCTAAAACGGCAAATGAATTTACGTCTGTTTGCTCCTGCAACGCATCCATTCGACCAGGATAAAAAGGAATCTGAATGGTTACGCCTGCATTTTTTGCAGCTTGTTCTACACTCATATTTCCTGCCAACACAATTAAGTCAGCTAAAGATATTTTTATTTCTTTTGATTTTGAATTAAAATCACTTTGAATTTTTTCTAAAACAGATAATACTTTTTTGAGTTGTGTAGGATTATTTACCTCCCAATTTTTTTGTGGTTCTAATCTAATTCTAGCTCCATTCGCACCTCCTCGTCTGTCCGATTCACGATAAGTAGAGGCAGAAGCCCATGCGGTAGAAACCATTTCTTGAATCGTTAACCCTGAACCAAGAATACTTTCTTTTAAACTAGCAATCTCTTTGTTTGTAACTAATTGATGATTTACAGCAGGGATAGGGTCTTGCCAAATTAAATTTTCCATGGGTATTTCTTTGCCAATGTACGTAGGTTTAGGTCCCATATCACGGTGCGTTAATTTAAACCATGCTCTTGCAAAAGCTTCATTAAAGGCTTGCTTATTATCTTTAAACTTTCTAGATATTTTTTCATATACTGGGTCAAAACGAAGTGACAAATCAGTAGTTAGCATGGTGGGTTTATATCTCTTTGTTTGGTCATACGCATCTGGAACAACTAAGTCTTCTGTTTTAGCAACCCATTGGTGAGCTCCGGCTGGACTCTTTGTTAGTTCCCATTCGTACATAAATAATATTTTGAAAAAATCATGATTCCATTCGTTAGGCGTAAAAGTCCATATCACCTCAAGACCTGAAGTAATCGCATCTTTTCCTTTTCCTGTATTGTAAGAGTTTTTCCAGCCTAAGCCTTGTTCTTCAATACCTGCTGCCTCAGGGTCTGCTCCAACGTACTTTGCATCTGCAGCACCATGTGTTTTGCCTAATGTATGCCCCCCTGCTATTAATGCTACGGTTTCTTCATCGTTCATTCCCATTCTACCAAAAGTTTCGCGAATATCTTTTGCCGCCAATAATGGATCTGGGTTTCCATTAGGTCCTTCAGGGTTTACATAAATTAATCCCATTTGAATCGCCGCCAAAGGGTTTTCCAATTTTCCTTCTTTGGTATGGCGTTTACCGTCCAACCATTTTGTTTCTGAACCCCAGTATACGTTAGTTTGTGGTTCCCAAACATCTTCTCTACCTCCTGCAAATCCAAATGTTTTAAATCCTGCATTTTCTAAAGCCACATTGCCTGTCAGTATCATTAAATCTGCCCATGAAATTTTGTTGCCATATTTTTGTTTAATCGGCCACAAAAGGCGTCTTGCTTTATCAAGGTTGGCATTATCAGGCCAACTATTTTGTGGAGCAAAGCGTTGTTGTCCAGCCCTAGTTCCACCACGTCCGTCACCTGTCCTATATGTTCCAGCACTATGCCAAGCCATGCGAATAAACAAGCCCGCATAGCTTCCATGATCTGCTGGCCACCAGTCTTGAGAAGTTGTTACAAGGTCTTTCAAATCTTTCTTTAAGGCTGCATAATCTAAAGATTGAAATGCTTTTTTATAATTAAAAGTTTGATCCATAGGATTCGAAAGTCTTGAGTTGCTTCTTAATGCACTCAAGTCTAATTGATTTGGCCACCAGTCTTTATTCGTATTGGTTTTGCTTGCTGAATGACCTGAATGTTGCTCAGCTTGTGTCGCTGTTTTACTATCGTAACCGAACGGACATTTTTCTTTTGTTTCCATTTTATTTTGTGCTTTTACATGGATTGACAATAAAACAATACAAGCACCAATAGAGACAATTAATTTTTTTTTCATATCTTTTTTTTATGTTTAAAATAAGTTTTTACTGGTGACAAATATAAAAGCTATACTTATCTATAAAAACTATATTTTAGATACTTTTATTGATAAAATAGATGAACATACAACAATTTCAATACATACTAGCTGTGGCAGAATATAAGCATTTTGAATTCGCTGCAGAAAAGTGTTGCATCAGCCAATCTACCTTAAGCACGATGATTTCAAAATTAGAAGATGAAATTGGTGTAAAGATTTTTGACCGTAAGAAAAAGCCGGTTGATTTAACCTTAGAAGGTTCGCTTATTGTAGAACAATTGAAAGTCATTACAAATCATATCGAACAATTACATGAATTAACTAAAGAAATCAAGGGAGAAATAACAGGACACTTGAATTTGTCTGTAATTCCAACAATAGCTCCTTTTTTATTGCCTTTGTTTTTACAAGAATTTGCATCGCAATTTTCCAATCTAAATATTGTAGTAAAAGAAGAGACGACAGACGAAATTCAAAAAAAATTAAAGTTAAGAGAAATCGATATTGGCATTGTTTCTATTCCCTTAAACGATAAAGATTTGATTGAAATAAAATTGTACGATGAGCCGTTTTTATTTTTTGATGCAAATAAAACATCAGACGAACAACTTTCTATCCATGACTTGAAAAATAAAAACCTATTTTTAATGGAAGAAGGACATTGCCTAAGAACGCAAGTATCTGAGCTTTGTAGTTACAACTCTAAAAAAAATAAATCATGTTTTAATTTTGATTACAAAGTAGGCTCTATTGATAGTTTGATCCGGTTTGTTAAGGCAAGCCAATCCGCAACCCTACTACCTTATTTGGCAACTTTAAATTTTACGAAACAAGATAAAAATTGTCTTCGTCATTTTAACTCTCCAATTCCATACCGAACAATTGGATTAATTGTCCACCGTCATTTTGTAAAGAAAAAGATACTAAATAGTTTGCAAAAAAGCATAATGGATAATGTTTCCCCTCAATTGCCTACGATTGAATTAAAAGGTAAAATGTTGCATCCAGTTTTATCATGAATGAGAACATTTTGAAGCCGTAATCATCTCGTGTTATTCTTGCACAAATAACAAACAAGCATCACCAAAACTAAAAAAGCGAAAATTATTTTTTAAGGCATAATCATAAATCATTTTCCATTTTTCACCAACAATGCTTTGGATAATGAGCAAAAGGCTTGATTTGGGTTGATGAAAGTTTGTAATTAAAGCCCGTACACTTTTTATTTTATACGTTGGCCTAATCATCAGCTTTGTCCAACAAGACAGTTCTTCTACCTGTTGTTTTTCCATAGCAACAAGAATTTGTTCTATGCTTTCAACAAAATAAAGTGAGGTGTCCGACAAATCGTTTGTGTCGTTTTGCTCTAATGAAAAAGCTGTTTGTAGAAAAGTGGCTTTGCCTTGTTGTATTTTAACGCCAAGCCAATAAAGAGATTCTAATGTCCGTAAAGACGTTGTGCCTACGGCAATATTTGCACCTTGATGTGTGACTAATTTTTGTAGAAAATTTTTGGATACAGAAAAAAATTCTCCGTGCATTTGATGTTCAAGAATGTTCTTTTTTTCAATCGGCTTAAACGTGTCTGCACCAACATGAAGGGTTAAAAATTGCGTTGCCATGTTTTTTGTTTTCAATTGCTCAAACACTTCAGGCGTAAAATGTAAACCTGCAGTAGGCGTAGCAACAGAGCCTTCTTGCGTACTAAAAACAGTTTGATATTGTTCTGCGTCGCTTACTTGCGTATTACGTTTTAAATACGGAGGAATAGGAATAATGCCAACACTGTGCAAAATATTTTGTAAGGAAATATTTTTATTCCAAGACAAGGTGAGTGTAAAAACAGAATTGTGCGGCGCTTCATTTGGTTTATGTACGAGTAGCTCTACTTCTGTTTCTTCATGAATAAATTTTTTGATTAAAAAGGGCGATTTCCATTTTTTAAAATGACCTATATAAACCTGCAAGCTAACTGTATGCACATTTTGCAAAACACTTTCTATTGTTTTTCCATCAGTTGAAGACAAGCAAAAAATTTCTATTGTTTGTGTGCCATCTGTAAAATGTAAGCGTGCAGGAATTGTTTTTGTATTATTAAAAATGAGCTGTGAATGTTGTGGCAGATGAGACACAAGGTTCAAAAAAATATCTTCTTCAATTTTATTTTTATAAACAAGCAATTTACTATTATGCCTTGGTACAATAGGAAAGGTGGCTATTTTTTCTGCATCAATCGAATAGTCAAAGTCATCAAGACTTAAAAACAAATTGCTCATAATTTTGTTTTCAATCGCTGTTGATATAAATAATATAAACTCAATGCGAATAACACAAACGATAATACGCCTACGAATGCTGGAATTTGGACATCTTCATTCCGCAAGCAACGTTCTGTAAAAAGTGGGTCATTTGCGACATATATGACAACAACTTGTGCCCCATTAAATAAAAAATGTAAAAGCAAAGAAGGCAAAATACTATTGCTATAAAAAAGAAAAAAAGACAAAATAATGCCAATGAAGAATCGTGGCAAAAAGCCTAAAAATTGAAAATGAATATATGAAAAAAGGAAGGCTGTAATAATAATAGACAGGTTGATATTTTTTGTTATACGAAATAAAATACTGTTGAACGTGCTTCTAAAAAACAACTCTTCACATACCGCAGGCAACAAAGACATAACACAAAAAGTGAGTAAAAAATCTACAGGCGATGAAAACAAAAGCATTTGTTTTAACAACAGAGTTTGCTCTTGTTCCTGTTTTTGAATAACACTTTCTAATTTTTGTAAAAAAGGAGGAAAGTCAATGTGATAATTCACATAGCCTATCCAAGTTAAAAATGGATACGCCAAAGCCAGTACCAATAAGGCTTTGAGATAGTCGTTTTGATTTTTTGGCGTTTGTAGAAATAGCTTTTTGCGTAAGGGTTCGTTAGAATAATAGTGTGCGAAAAAAAGTGATGAACACAAAAAAATGCCTATTTGCGATATGCCTTGAAAAACAAAAAGCATGTTTTTCTTGCTGATAATGTCTTGATTGTGTTGCGAGAAAACCAAAAAGAAAAATAGTTGGAGCAAAATGGCAATGACCACAAAGCCACAAACAATAGCTAAAAAAGAAAACAACTGACGAATAGGTTTTTGATTGCTAAAGCACAAGTATAATTTCATACACAGTTGTTGTGGCAACGCCAAACGCGTCAAGTCAATTTCTGAATTATTTAGTTTTTGTTTCTTTTTCGTTGTCTTCGTCTTTTGAGGCAGCAGATGCTCCATCTATTTTGGGCATTGAAGCTTCTCTTATTTTCACCTCAAGTTCTTTCATTAGTCCTTCATTGTCTAATAAAAACTGTCTTGCTGCGTCTCTGCCTTGAGCAATTTTTGACTCTTTGTAAGAATACCAACTTCCACTTTTTTGAATGATGTTGAGTTCTACACCCATGTCAATAATTTCGCCAACTTTAGAAATACCTTCACCAAAAATGATGTCAAATTCTACCAATTTAAATGGCGGTGCAACTTTGTTTTTTGCCACTTTTACTTTTACGCGATTGCCGATAACTTCTTCGTTCACTTTTATTTGTTCTTTACGGCGAATATCTAACCGCACAGAAGAATAAAATTTTAATGCGTTGCCCCCTGTTGTTGTTTCTGGGCTACCAAACATTACGCCAATTTTATCTCTCAATTGGTTAATAAAAATGCAACAGCTTTGAGTTTTGTTAATGTTAGCGGTAATTTTTCTTAATGCTTGCGACATCAATCTTGCTTGTACGCCCATTTTACTGTCTCCCATATCACCCTCTAATTCACTTTTAGGCACTAAGGCAGCAACAGAGTCAACAACAACCAAATCAATTGCTCCAGAAGAAATTAAGCGGTCAGCAATTTCCAATGCTTGTTCGCCATAGTCAGGTTGAGAAATCAAAAGGTTGTCCACATCAACGCCCAAGCGTTTTGCATAACTGCTGTCGAAGGCGTGTTCTGCATCAATAAATGCACAAATGCCGCCACTTTTTTGTGCTTCTGCAATACAATGAATCGCAAGCGTCGTTTTACCTGATGCTTCTGGTCCATAAATTTCAATGATTCTGCCTCGTGGCAAGCCACCAATTCCCAGAGCAATGTCCAATGCCAAAGAGCCAGTATTGATCACTTCGATTTGTACTTTGCCTTTATCGTTTAGCATCATCACACTACCTTTGCCATAATCTTTTTCTATTTTATCTAAAGTCAGCTTGAGTGCTTTTAGTTTTTCGGCTTTTTCATTTTTATCTATTTTATCGTTGCTTGCCATATCTTTTTTTTTAGATTGAAGGAATTGAAAGGGTAAATGGCATGAGCGTTTCGTGCCATTTTAAAATTTGTTTAAGGTTATTAAAATAGACTTTTTGTTGGTCTAAGTTGGGACATATTTTGAGAAAAAAAGCATAGTAATCAGCTTTGCTTGTAGCCTTTTCAGGCATTTGTTCTGTTGTAGATTTTAATGCGTCGAGAATGGTTCTTAAACTTATCGTTCCTTCTGTAGTAAAAACTTCTACTTGAGCAAGGTTGATAATTTTACTTCTGTTCATCGAGTATGCCCTAATCGTATTTTTTTTTAATGATTGTAAAACGACATTGTCTTGTTGTGCTTGCACAAATAAAAACAAATCATCTACGCCTACAACTTGAACTAATTTTGAAAAATCGATTTCCATTATATCTAATAATAACTATAAAAAATGGGGGTTGAAAAACCTTCAAAAAAAAAGATAATGATTTAAACGATGCCTATTCGATAAAACAAATCTTTGATTTGGTGTTCCCAAAGTTGCTTTGCGTCTTTAACGTCTTTAGGGTCTGCAAAATCTGAAATCGTGAGTATGGTTTGATTGCTAATATCGGTTTTGTCTATTCTAAATTCAAAATATTCAGAAGTTCCTTTTGCATTGTCCCATTGAAAACGAATCTGTTTATCTTGTTCAAATTCAATGACAGTTGCAGACTCGTCACTACCGTTCCATGTAAACACAAATACCTTGTCTCGTTCAACCACCTTGTCTGCAAACCACTCTTTAAAGCCTGCTGCAGTTGCAAAAAAATCAAACAAAACAGCCGGTGAGCAACGCACATTATATTCTAAGGTAAACAATTGTTTTTTCGCCATCAGATAATTTTGATTAGTTGTGAAATGTTATTCCTCGCCAAAACGTCGGACAGAACAGACCTTTTGAACGTTTTTTTAAGAACGTTCGCAAGTAAATATTTTTTCTTAGACAAGACCGTTTTTCTGCCAACACTTGTTCACATTCACTGTACATAGCCATTTTGTATCAACAAAGCCAAGATGTTATGTTCGCCTGATTACTTCTTTTTCACTTTTCATTTTTTCATTATGAGCAAACAAATTATTTATAGTCCAAATGTTCCAGCACCAATTGGTCCTTATAGCCAAGGTGTTTTGATTAACAATATTTTTTTTGGGTCAGGTCAAATTGCCCTTCATCCACAAACACAACAATTGATTACAGACACAATTGAAAACGAAACCGAGCAGGTGATGCAAAATGTCAAACATCTTTTAGCCGCCGCAGGATTAGGTTTTTCTGACGTTGTCAAATGTTCTATTTTTTTGTCTGATATGGCTTTGTTTGTTAAGGTGAATGAAATTTATGGCAAATATTTTTCTGTTGATCCTCCAGCACGAGAAACCGTTGCTGTAAAAACTTTGCCCAAAAACGTAAACGTAGAAATTAGCGTTACAGCGGTGAAAGCGTAATAAAATTTTTTTATGAAAAAGGTGAACGCACTTATCTGAAAGCAGATTAAAAGGTAAGTGCTGGTAGCCTATTTTAAAAATACGTGTTTAACCCGTCATCTCCGTTCTGCAAATTGTTTTGCACGCTCAAAATCTTCTTTGGTGTCGATTTGAATGCCATTATACGTTGTTAATGCCATCTTCATTTTTAAACCCATTTCTAAAAATCGAATGGCTTCGATTTGTTCTACACTTTCTAATGGCGTTGGTGACGTTTGAGCAAATTGGAACAACGTTTTACGCGTAAATCCGTAAATGCCAATATGGTGATAAGCAATTGCAGGCACTTCTGTATTGCGGACATAAGGAATTGGAGACCGCGAAAAATAGAGTGCAAAATTTTCTTGCGTTACAACAACTTTTACAAAATTCGGATTAGTAATATCGTTCGGATTTTTAAATTGTTGCATAACAGAAGCCACATCAACTGTAGGATTATCAAAACATGCAATTACTTTTTCTAATACGCTTTTTTCTATAAACGGCTCATCTCCTTGCACATTGACAATAACGTCGGCGTTTTCGTGTTCCAAAACTTCGGCAATGCGGTCTGTTCCACAAACGTGTTGTCGCTGACTTTTAAATACTGTTCCGCCAATTTGTTCAATTTCTTGTGCTATTTCATCATGGTCGGTTGCAACAATAATTTTGTCAAATAAATTGGTTGCCTTTGTGCTTAGATAAGTTTGTGCAATAACCGATGTGTTATTGATGCGTGCCAACATTTTTGCAGGAAAGCGTGTAGAGGCGTAGCGTGCTGGAATAACGGCGATAATTCGTTTCATTGTCAATCAATAAAATAATACTTCGCAAGTATATTGTTTATGGCGATGCTTTATGCAAAAAAGTCTTCTTGTCTTTATTTTTTCTCTCGCTCGGGCAATAAAATAAGCCAATGGACAACTTAAAAGGATAACTTTTACACATCAAAAAAGAATGACTTCGATTTATACACATGGCTCAATGCCTTTTACAACGTGGCTTTTGTGTTGTTTTTTGTTTTTTTAAAGTGTATTTAAAGCCCTTGAGACTACTCACATTTTGTATTTGCCTTTAAATGAGTGCTTTGAGAATTTTTTAATTTAAAAGTCGATAAGTTTTTAAGGAATTGTTGATAAATCGAAAAAGACAGCCATTCATTTCGGTTAGCTTCGGTTCTCTATTTTATTTTGTTTACCGCCTATTATTTTTTATCTCAATGAGTATTTTTACAAAACGCATTAACTACAAACCGTTTGAATATCCAGAAGTGTTGATTTATTCTGAAGCCATTAACAAAAGTTTTTGGGTTCATTCAGAAGTAGATTTTACAGCCGATGTTCAAGATTTTCATTCTCAATTGAGCGGTCCAGAACAAAATGCCGTCAAAAATTGTTTGCTTGCTATTGCACAAATAGAAGTTTCAGTTAAATCTTTTTGGGGAAGTTTATATCAGCATCTTCCAAAACCAGAATTTAACGGCTTAGGGAGCACGTTTGCAGAATCAGAATTTAGGCATTCTGAAGCCTATTCAAGATTATTAGAAGTGTTAGGCTATAACGCAGAATTTGAAAAATTGATTGAAATTCCTGTTGTTAAAAAACGTCTGAATTATTTAGAACTTGTTTTAAAAAACATCAAAACCCAAGACCCAAGACAATATACAACTGCCTTAATTTTATTTTCTATTTTAATAGAAAACGTGTCTTTGTTCAGCCAATTTGCGATTATTTTATCCTTTACGCGCTTTAAGGGGTTGATGAAAAACGTGAGTAACATTATTGCATGGACATCTGTTGACGAGCAAATACACGCTAATGCGGGCATTTATATTGTCAATAAAATCAAACAAGAACACCCTGAATTTTTAGATGAAACAACGGTTCAGCATATTTTAAATTTAGTCAAAGAATCGATGAAAGTAGAAGAAGAAATGGTGGCCTGGATTTTTGAGCAAGGCACTATCGAATACATCAATCAATGGGATTTAATCAACTTTATGAAATACAGAGCCGACCAAAGTTTGGTACAAATTGGTTTACCAATGGTTTTCCATATCAACAACGAACAATATGCCCCCATGAAATGGTTTGAAGAAGAAATTCACGCAGGTAGCTTAGACGACTTCTTTGCCAAACGACCTGTAGATTATACCAAACACGACAAAAGCATTTCGGCTTTAGATTTGTTTTAAACTCTAACACAACAATACAATGACAAATAAACTTTGGTGGAAAAATGAAGAAAGTGAGCAAATACTCAATAGAGGATACTTACTCAATGGCGAAAGCGTAGAAGGCGCTATCCACAGAATTACTCTTGCTGCGGCAAAACGCCTCAACAGACTAGACCTACAAGACGATTTTAAAAATATAGTAGAAAATGGTTGGATGAGCTTTAGTTCGCCCATTTGGGCAAATATGGGCACAGAGCGCGGATTGCCTATTTCGTGTTTTAATGTGTACATGCCAGACCATATTGAAGGCATTACTCATAAACTTGGCGAAGTGATTATGCAAACAAAAATTGGCGGTGGTACGTCAGGATATTTTGGTGATTTGCGTGGACGCGGAAGTTCTGTAACTGATAATGGCAAAAGTAGCGGTGCAGTAAGTTTTATGAAATTATTCGACACCGCCATGGATACCATTTCGCAAGGTGGGGTAAGACGTGGTGCATTTGCGGCTTATTTAAACATTGACCATCCCGATATTGAAGAATTTTTAACCATCAAAAATATTGGCAGCCCAATTCAAAATTTATTCAATGCCGTTTGTGTGCCTGATTATTGGATGCAAGAAATGATCGACGGCGATATGGAAAAAAGAGAAGTATGGGCAAGTGTGTTAGAAAGCCGTCAACAAAAAGGATTGCCGTATATTTTTTTCTCAGACAATGTAAATCGCAACAAACCACAAGTTTACAAAGACCTTAATTTGACGATCAATGCGAGTAATTTGTGTTCAGAAATTATGTTGCCATCAACCGATGACGAATCGTTTATTTGTTGTTTGTCGTCAATGAATTTAGAGCTTTATGATGAATGGAAAGACACCAATGCGGTGCAAACAGCCATTTATTTTTTAGACGCTGTATTAGAAGAATTTATCGCAAAAACCGAAAACAATTATTATCTCGGTTCTGCCCGCAATTTTGCCTTGCGTCATAGAGCCTTAGGTTTGGGTGTGCTGGGATATCATTCTTACTTGCAAAAAAACAGCATTGCTTTTGAAAGTATGGCTGCGAAACAATTTACAAGCACTGTCTTTCAACAAATTCAACAACAAGCAGAAAATGCATCTGCACAATTGGCAAAAGAATATGGCGAACCCGACCTATTAAAAGGATATGGCAAACGTAATACTACCCTACTTGCCATTGCCCCAACAACGTCATCGTCTGCCATTCTTGGGCAAGGTTCTCCAGGTATTGAACCGTTTAATAGTAATTATTACAAAGCAGGACTTTCCAAAGGAAATTTTATGCGAAAAAATAAATACCTCAAATCTTTATTGGTAGAAAAAAAATTAGACACAGAAGACGTGTGGAGAGATATTATGCTCAATCAAGGTAGCGTTCAGCATATTCCGGAATTGTCGCAACACGAAAAAGACGTGTTTAAAACATTTAAAGAAATTAGCCCTTTAGAAATTATTCAACAAGCGTCTATTCGCCAAAAATTTATTGATCAAGCACAAAGCCTCAATCTCAATATTCCTTCTTCTATGCCGGTTAAAGAGGTTAATAAACTCATTATAGAAGCATGGAAATTGGGCGTGAAAACGCTTTATTACCAACGTAGTCAGAGTGTGTCAAAAGAATTGGTGAATAATTTTATTAACTGTAGCAGTTGCGAATCATAATATCAGGGCTGTTGTGCCTTGAGCTGTATAAAGAAGACCGATTTTTCCTATCGCATTTTGAGTTCGTCTCGAACAAGAGCGGCTAACAAATAATCTTCTTTTTCTAATAACTCTCCCAATTTTTTGTGTAGAGTTTCTGTGCTGATAAATTTAATTTTATCTGTTGTAAACACCTCGTAATCGCTGGTTTCTTTTTTTGTTTCGCTTTCTTTTTCAACCGCTTTTTCTGTCGGAGGCGTTGTCGCTCCTTTATTTTTTTGTTCTAAAATGTCTGCTGCAATATAAATTGGAGCTTTGGTTCTCAAGGCAATGGCATCAGAAATTCTTGTGTCAAATAAAAAAGGCTCTTGCGACTGTTTTGTTTTTGTAATAACAGAGCAATAATAGATGCCATCAGTTAGCGTATGCACATACACTTCTGTTACATAAACGTTGAATTGTGTGAGCATCGTAACAATCAAATCGTGCGGAAGAGGTCTTCCTATTTGTATTTTTTCTAAAATAATGGCAATGGCTCTTGCTTCTTCTGATCCAATTAAAATAGAAATTTTTCGTAAGCCATTTTTCTCGCCTAATACAATTCCAAATGAATTTGTTGCATTGGTTTTTCTTGCTAATGCCAAAATTTCAAGCTCTATTTTTTCGTCCATCTTCTTGTGCCTTTATTTTTTCAAATAATTTTTCACAAATTGTCTTACACGGTCTTGGTGATTGGCTTGCAAAGGCACTAAGGGTAAACGCAAACTATTGGCACATAAATCCAATTCATATAAAAAGGCTTTGATGCCGGCTGGGTTATTTTCGATAAAACACAAATCACATACTTCGTATAATAATTTTTGAATGTCTTGGGCTTTTTGCATTTTGAACTGTAAAGCCGCGTTCACCATATTAACATACTCTTTTGGAAACGCATTTGCCACAACACTAATCACACCGTGCATACCGGCTGCAATAGAGGGAACAACAATATGGTCGTCACCAGTTACAACTAAAAACGTTTTTGGCACATGGTTGAGAATGGTAATACATTGCTGCAAATTGCCACTCGCTTCTTTTACGCCAATAATATTTTCTACTTCCAAAGCCAATTTAATCACTGTGCTGGCATTAATATTGACGCCTGTTCTACCTGGGACATTGTAAATGATAATCGGTTTTGGAGAGGTTTGTGCGAGGGCTTTATAGTGTTTAAAAATACCTTCTTGAGAAGGTTTGTTGTAATAAGGACAAACACTCAATATGGCTGTTGCTTGGTCTAAAGGCATGAGTTTAAAATCCTTCATTAATTCTGCAGTATTGCTACCGCCAATGCCAATAATTATCGGCACACGGTCTTTGACAATGTTGTAAGCAAAGTTGACGATTGCTTTTTTTTCTTCTTTTTTTATTGTTGTGCTTTCGCCTGTTGTACCTAAAAAAACAAGATAGTTAATGCCGTTTTTAATTTGAAATTCAATCAATTTTTCAAACGCATGAAAATCAATGCTGCCGTTATCTTTAAATGGAGTAACAATGGCTACGCCTGTTCCTGTAAGTTGTTGTTTTAGTGTCATGTGAAATTCAATAAAAGAAATAGAAGAGAAAGTACAGTGCTTTTACAACTCATTGTAAAAGCCTATTTTTTCATATTTTAAAATTCGTTTTTCAATACGTTGCTCCGCAGATTTTTGTTGCAAGGAAAGCATTTTTTTAACCACATATTGTTTTAAATAATCTGCGGCTTCATCATAATTCCAGTGAGCCCCGCCTTGAGGTTCGGGAATAATATCATCAATAATACCAAACTCTTTCATGTCTTTTGATGTTAATTTTAACTGCTCGGCAGCTTCAACTTTTTTATCCCAAGTACGCCACAAAATAGACGCACAAGATTCTGGAGAAATGACTGTAAACCAAGTATTTTCTAGCATTGAGACAATATCACCAACGCCAATGCCCAAAGCACCTCCACTCGCACCCTCGCCAATAACAACACAAATAATAGGCACACGTAAACGTAGCATTTCATAAATATTTCTTGCAATGGCTTCGCCTTGTCCTCGCTCTTCTGCTTCAATACCTGGAAAAGCCCCCGGCGTGTCGATGAGTGTAACAACTGGCAGGTTAAATTTTTCTGCAATTTTCATTAAGCGCAAAGCCTTTCTATATCCTTCGGGATTAGGCATACCAAAATTTCTGTACTGCCTTAATTTTGTATTGAATCCTTTTTGATGACCAATGACCATCACTGGGTGTCCGTCTATTTTTGCCAATCCGCCAACAATGGCTTTGTCGTCGCCGATATTTCTGTCGCCATGGAGTTCTATAAAATCGGTGCAAATGCGTTTAATATACGCCAAAGTATAAGGTCGGTCAGGGTGTCTGCTGAGTTGCACCTTTTGCCAACTCGTCAGAGAACTCGTCAGGGCTTTACGCTGTTCTGTAATTTTTGTTTCCAAGCCTCTAATCGATGCACTCAGGTCTAAATTACCTTTTTCTGACGTGTCTCTTAATTTTTCAATCTGTTCATACAATAACTTGATGGGTTCTTCAAAGTCTAAAAATTGTCTATTCATAAAAAGAGAAAATCAGGTTAAAAACAAGAAGCGTAAAGCTACAATATTTTTCAATAATGTTTTTTACTCCATGCAAAATAAAATATACAAGATAATAACAAATACAAAATCATACGCATAAAAAAGCCAGAGCTTTGATACTGCTCTGGCAATTTGATGAATTAGAAATGTAAAAATGCTTACTTTTTTTTGAGTAAGTCTCTAATTTCTCCTAATAAAACTTCTTCTTTTGTTGGAGCTGGTTCTGCAGCTGGTGCTTCAGCTTCTTTTTTTTGTGAAGCAAGCATGGCTTTAATGATCATAAAAATAACGAACGCAACAATTAAAAAGTCAAATACGACTTGTAAAAAATTACCATAATTAACCGTTACGGCAGGGGCTTTGTCAACGGCTTCTTTTAATACAAACTTTAACTCAGTAAAATTAACTCCGCCAACAAGCAAGCCGATTGGTGGCATAATAACATCACTCACCAATGAAGAAACAATTTTCCCAAAGGCTGCTCCAATAATTACACCGACAGCAAGATCAACAACATTGCCTTTCATTGCAAAGGCTTTAAATTCTTTTAAAATACTCATAGAATTGGAAATTTAAAAATGAAAAAAAGTTAAAATTTATGTGAGAAACCAATCGCAAGCACTTGTTTAATTTGTGCATTTGGACCGCCAATAGTTCCGTCTGTTTTTGTTGTTTTAATGTTATCATCATATACAAGATGGAATACAAAACTTGCAGCAATGTATTTTGTAACTTTAAAGGTAACAATATTTTCCCAGTTGATAACAATGTTTTCTGGATTTTTTAAATAATTAGAAAACAAATCCAACTTGCTTTGAAACGTTACGGCACCATTTTCAAAAAAACTGTTTTTGTAAAACAAGCGCACATAACCACCAAACTCGTGTCTCATTTGTTCGCCTGCTTTTGTTAGCGTTCCGTTCGCATCATACGTCGCTTTTTTTACGCCAAAAGCACCAGCATCCGCCAATTTTTTGTCGCCAACAATTGTTCCTCTATATGTTAATGGGGCTAAAAACGCACTGAAAATTGCATTCGGTTTATAATCAAAACCCAACGCACCAATCAAATAAGCAGGTGCTAAAAATTGAGAAATTTTCACAGAATCATTTGGGTAATTATACCCTGCTGTCATCTGCGTTTTGAAATTAAACAACGCTGCATAATACCATTCTTTTGTGGCAGACTTGCCATATTTAGAAGAGAAATCAATTTTGTCATCTGTTTTAATAAAGTTAGCCGATCCTTGTTGCATCATTCCATAACCTAAATCTAAGGTGTTGTCCCAAGAATGTCCGTTTTTTTTATAGCTCGCAAACAAGCTCACCAAGCCGTTTATCGCAACAGAATTTTGTCCCCCCGCAGCCCAATTGCTAAAGCTTGCTTGAGAAAGGTTAACCCCGATACTTCCGCCGTTTTTCCAGCCGTCAGGAGCTTCATTTGCTGTTTTTTGTAAAGATTTTTCGGCGTCTGTTACTTGTGCAAAAGTTGTGGTAACAACAGCCATTGTGCATGCAATAAGAAATGATTTTTTAAACATTGTGTATTGAAAATTTAAAATGAAAAAAGAAAATAAAGCCTCTAATCAATAAAAAATGAACAAAAGAAGTTAAAAATCTTTTAGAAGTGGAGAATTACCCTTCGATGAAACATTGTTGCGACGCTCCGTTCATCGTTCACCTTTCTGTTGAACTTTCCTTTTTCTTTACTCACCATTTTTCAACAAAGCCGTCAATACACTTTGCGTAGAAATACTTTGCAAACACAAATGATCTTTTCTTGCACACGGTTTGTTTCCAAAAATTGAACACGGCTGACACGCTATTTCTGTCGTCAATGGCGTAACATTATTCCATACACAAAACCCTGCAGCAGGCGTTGTCGCTCCAAAAATAGTAACAATATTTTTTATGCCTGCAAGTCCTGCCAAATGCAAATTGGCAGAATCCATTGTCAATGCTGCGTTACAATACTGTAAAATAAAAAGCTGTTCTAACAAAGAAAATTCATCAAGCAAAATAATACGCTCATGATTGTTTTTCCATCGCTTTAAAATGGCTTTTTCAGTTTCACCTTTTCCTAACAAAAAAACAAACTTGTTTTTATCTGTTACTAATTTTTGAACAAGGTGTGCTGTTTTTTCAAGCGGATAAATTTTGCTTTGATGTGCCGCAAATGGGGCAATCGCAACAAGTGAAAATTGATGCAAATCAATGACATCAATGATTTTTTTTGCACGCATTGTAGGAATAATACGCTGAGCAAAATTGATTGACTGTGTTGTTGAAACTTGAAGTTCCAACTGCTTAAATACAGTTTCATAAAGGTGCCAAACACGTGGCAAAGCATTAATTTTATGAGACAAAAAATCTGTTTTTAATGTTCTGTTTTTTGTAATAGCAGCAAAAGGGGTCGAACTAAAAAAAAACAAAATGCGTAGAATTTTTGTTCGCAACACATTGTGCAAATCTGCCACCGCAGAGATTCTATAATTCTTTTTTAATTCAAAAAACAAACGCCATAATCCTAAAAACCCTTTATGCTGTTGTTTGAAATTGGCGTCAACAATTGTGCAACGAGGCAATAATGTAAATACACTTGCAAAAGCAGGTTTTGTAAGAACATAAAAATGAACGTCTGGCTGTTGCTCTAACACATTGAACAATACGGGCAAAGTTGTTAGCACGTCTCCCAAGGAAGACAAGCGAATGACCAAAATGTTGCGATAAGTTTTTGACACAAATTATTTTTTTGCGTACAGAACAGGATTTGTACTTGGGTCGTTATACATTTTCATTTGTCTATAGCGTAAGTTTTTTACGCGTCCTGCAAGAATGTTTTCATTCAATTGAACGATGGCAAGGGAAAGGTCTTTTTGCTGTTGCAATAAAATGTCAAGTTTACTTTGACATTTTGCTCGATGTTCTTGTGTGGCTTCTGTGCGTTGAGTTTCAACATTCATGTGATAAATTTTTAAACACAAAATCGAAAGGCGATCAATCGCCCAACCAAGTGTTTCGGTATTTAAAATAAAATTATCCTGCAAGGTAACTTTGCTATAAACGTCATACTCAAAATCTTCTATTTGCTCTACAAGGTCTGTTCGTTTTTGATTGTACGCATCAATTTTTCTTTTTAAAATAATGGCATTTTCTGGTTTGATAAGAGGCTCTCGAATAATATCTTCAAAATGCCATTGCACGGTATCAATCCAATTTTTAGTATATAAAATATGTTCTATCGTATCGGCAGGATACGGATTTTTGAGTTCTGTGTCAATGCTATCTGTAACATGATAATCAGCAATGCTTTGATTAAAAATTTCAACATAACGGTTTATAGGTATCATAAAAACGGGGTTAATGAAAGACAAAAATATTTTTTAATAGACATCAAAAAGGCAATCTATACATAAGTATATAAAACACCAAGACCAAGAGAAATAAAAAAAAGAAGAGTTGTCGGCATCCATTTTTTATATAGTACTAAACAGACAACTGCAATGTAAAAAGTGTGGACGATATTGACATGATGTTGCCATTGATAAAAATGATAATCAGAAAAAAGAAATAAGAATGTTCCTAATAAAATAATACAAACACTAAGGTGAATAGCGTGAAGGGCAATCGGCATAAAAGCGTATTTTTTTAAGTGCGTCCAAATTTGAAAACAAAAAATACTGATTAAATAGCCTGGAAGAAAAATTCCAATCGTGGCGATAAGGCAACCAAGTAATTGTTGAGCAACAGAATCGCGATAAAAAATTAAACCACCAATATAGGTTGCATAAGCAAAAACTGGACCAGGCGTAGTTTGTGATAAGGCAAGCCCAACAAGGGCTTCAGACTTTTTGATGTATTGCGTTTTTGACCGTACAGCATATTGTTCATACATCATAGAGGCAAGCACATTGCCGCCACCAAATACTGTACTACCAAAACGATACGTGTTTTCAAATAAATTAAATGGCTTTCTGTTTTTCCATTGCTGCATACGTGCTTGTTCGCTTAAAAAACCCGCGAGTACAAAGATGCCAATAAATAAAAACAGAAATCGCTTGCGTAATATTTTTTTTTCAGTTTGAATGAGGGCTTGTTTTGTTTTGTAAAAAAAAGAACTCGTAATGCAACAAAGACATAAAATAACAATGAAAATCCAAGGCGTATGATAGAACAAAACAAAAACTATTGTAAAAATGAAAACCGCTATCGCATCAATTTTTTTTTTGATATGAGTATGTAATTGATTGAGTGTATTAAAAAGTAATAACCCAAGAACAAAGGAAAACAGAAAAGCAAAAAATTTGATATTAAAAAAGGAGGATTCTGCAAGGTGAGGAATAGCAAAAGAAAATAATGCCATTAACAAGCAAGCTGGAAAAAGCCATATTAAAAGTGTAAGGAGAGCAAATCGAGAACCTTGTTTTTGGTACGCAATTAAAGTTAAAAGCTGCGTTGAACTTGGTCCGGGTAACATTTGACAAAGTGAAAAAAATTCTTGCAGTTCGCCAAGCGTAAGCCATTTGATTTTTTTTACAAAACGCTCTTCAAACAAAAGATAATGTGCTTGTGGCCCACCAAAGGAAAGCCACGACAGAAAAAAAATTTGTTGCAAAAAAGTTTGTTTACTGTTTTTGTTTTTCACGGCAATTGATTTACCAATGAAATGCGGTTACAACGTCTATTGTTTTTTTTATTTCAGCGCCTTGAATGGCAGCAGAAATAAACCAAGTTTCAAAAGGCGACGGTGGCAAATAAACGCCATGTGCTAAACAGTGATGAAAAAATTGTTTGAATGTTTCATTATTGCCCGCACTTGCTGTTGAAAAATTAGTAACTGGTTGTGTGCAAAAATGAAGACTAATCATTGAACCACATTGATTGATTTGTACCTCTTTTTGTTTTGTTTTAAAATGAATTTCAAAAGCATTTTTAAGCTGTTGTGTGGCACGTTCTAATTGTTGATAAATAGAGGGCGTATTATTTAAAATAGAAAGCGTTGTATAACCAGCTGCCATTGCAATGGGATTGCCACTGAGTGTTCCCGCTTGATACACATTGCCCAGAGGAGCAATACAACTCATAATATCCTTTCTTCCTCCAAAAGCACCTACGGGCATTCCGCCTCCAATTACTTTTCCATACGTAACAAGGTCTGCCCAAACATTTAATTTTTCTTGTGCGCCTCCACGCGCTAATCGAAAACCAGTCATCACTTCGTCCATAATAAAAACAATATTGTGTTGTGTACACAAGGTGCGAATACGTTCTAAAAAATTCTTTTGCGGTAATACACAACCCATATTTCCAGCTACAGGCTCAAGAATAATACAAGCAATTTCTGTATGTTGTTGTTCGATTATTTTTTCAATTTGTTCTATGTTATTAAACGTTGCGATTAAAGTATCATCAGCTACGCATTTTGGCACACCACCTTCTTGTTGAATGCCGAGCGTGGCAAGACCACTTCCTGCTTTTTTTAAAAAAGAATCTGCGTGTCCATGATAGTGTCCCTCAAATTTGATGATTTTATTTTTTTTGGTAAATCCACGTGCAAGTCTAACGGCACTCATACAAGCTTCTGTTCCACTGCTCACCATTCTAATTAAATCGATATTGGGTACCATTTTTTTTATTAATGCCGCCATATCAACTTCTGCACATGTTGGTGCACCAAATGAAAAGGCTTTCTGTGCTTGGCTTTGAACTGCCTTTACAACTTCGGCGTGTCCATGCCCCAAAATCATAGGACCCCAACTATTGATATAATCAATATATGAATTGCCATCGAGGTCATATAGATAGGCCCCTTGTGCGTGTGACATAAAAAGCGGCGTTCCGCCAACTTGTTGAAAAGCACGAACCGGAGAATTTACTCCTCCAGGAATATGGTTTTGTGCGAGACGAAACGCCTCGATACTTTTACTGTTGTTGTTCATGTTATAGTTTTAAATTCAATACAAAAGACACTCAAAAAAAGAGCAATAAAACAAGAAGAGTACAAATCTATAAAAAGAGCGTTGAAGAATGATGTTGTCTATTACATTTGTCAAAAAAAATTATGCGTTCATTCATCAAAAAAATAGTCAACACAAAACTGTGGCACATTCAAAAATCATTTGGTAATAAGCCATTTGTATTATTAGATGTTGGTGCAGGTAATCAGTCTGCTTCTAAAGTCAAAAGTATTTTTCGGCACTGCTCTTATTTTGGTTTAGACATTGACAAAAACACAAATTATGTTGATGCGGATTTTGCCGCAATGGAGGCTTTTTATGAAATGGATTTAACGCAGTTAAATTATACCGCCATTCCCAATAATCATTTTGATTATATCAATATGGCACATGTGATAGAGCATTTACACAATGGTGATTTGGTTGTTCCCGCGTTGCTTAAAAAATTAAAAAGCAAAGGTTTTTTTTATATCGAATATCCATGCAAAAAGAGTTTGCATTTGCCGTCTATGTATGGGTCTTTAAATTTTTACGATGACCCAACTCACGTGCGAGTATATAGCGTTGAAGAATTAAAACCCATTTTTGAACAACACGGTTGTGAAATTATTGCTTGCGGAACAAGAAGAAATTGGTTTTACATTTTGGCATTGCCCTTGCGTTTAATTGCATCACTTATAGAAACAGGAAAAATTAGAGGCAATGTGTTTTGGGACGTATTAGGTTTTGCAGAGTTTTTATACGTTAGAAAAAAATGATTGTACGAACATTGTAACTTAATTGTTGTGTCTTAACACAATTACTTGAATGGTTCTGTTTTGGTTTTGATGCCAAGTTCTATTCACTTTTTTAACCAAATTATTTGTCTGTAAAAAACAAATTGTAAACAAGGTCTTGGTCTAATACAAAACCAAATTTTTCATATAATTTTTTTGCAGGCTCGTTATCATGTGCCGTTTGTAGCATTAAGCCTTTGGCTTTTGTGTGCTGTGCAAATTCTTTTGCTGCAAGCAATAATTGCTCGCCTATTTTGTTTTTTCTATAAGTTGGGGTAACAAACAAATCATTTAATAACCATAATTTTTTCATACTCACAGAACTAAATATTGGATAGAGTTGAACAAATCCTACGACTTCTTCGCTTGGTGTACAGGCACAGAAAATAATGCTTTGCTGGTTGATAAATCGTTCTTCTAAAAAAGAGGCGACTTGAATGGGATTACTTTTCTGTTCATAAAATTGTCGGTATGCATCAAAAAGTGGAACAATTTTTTGTATCATTGAAATGTCAGCTTGAATGGTTTTTATGATTCCTATTTCAGAATTTGCGGTTGTTTTCATGGCTTGTTTTAAATTGAGACTTGGAACAATTATATTCTAATGATTTTTTTTAAGAAAATAAAGGCTAAGATGTGTGGAAAAGATTCTTCTACGTCTTAGCCTTCATGCATATCAGTAATTGAATTTATTCTAATAAGAAGATGCTTACCCTCCTATTTTCTTCTCGCCCATGAACGGTTTTATTATCCGCAATTGGGAATTTATCTCCTAATCCAAGCACCATAAATCTTTCTGGTTTGATGGCTGTGTTATTAACAATAAATTCTTTTGTTGTTTGTGCACGTTTCAGTGATATGACTTCATTATACGCACGTGTTCCCAAGGTATCAGCATGACCAGAAACAATCAATACAATTGTTGTATCATTTTGTAAAAGCGTTTTCAATTCTTTTAAAGCAAGTTGAGCTTTTGGTTTAAGGTCTGTTTTGTCAAAATCAAATAATAAGTTGGCACTAATTTCTTTGAGTTTGTTATTGATTTTGTCTAATTGATAAGGACAACCATAATTGAATGTTGAGCCTATCGTATTCGGACATTTGTCATAGACTTCTCTGGTTAAATCTGCGTCTATATCTGTCAAGTTATCAACAACACGGACACTTGGTGTAAGCCATGGTTTTTCTTCTAAATGGCTTAATCCAACAGCTGTTACTCTGTTTTTAGAAACGCCGTTTACGATTAAATAATTTCTAATCACGTCGGCTCGCGCTTGGTTTATTTTATCTTGTAATTGCGGTGCTAAAGCTGGGTTTGCGACATTGCCAGAAGTAACGATAGTAATATTAGGGTTGTATGCCATAAACAATAACAATGAGTCTAAATATAAAACAGACTCTGGTGTAATACGGCTTGTATTTGGATCAAAAATGATATTTCTGTTGATGCGTGCAAGCAAATCCGAGCTTTCATCATTGACTTGTGGGCAACCATAATTAGAAACCGATCCTTGTACTGTTGGACACCTGTCTTCATAATCTTTTACATCATCTAAGTCAATATCCATGAGCCTTGAGTTGATTGGCATCACTGTGTTAATGGCACTAAGGGGTTGTTGATAACCCAAGCCTCTAGCAATTAAGCGGTCTGAATTTACACCAAGAGACTCTAAATAATTTTTGAGTTTGAAGGCTCTCATTTGAGAGAGTTGGTCTTTTTGTTCATTATTTAATGTTGAAGAGATAACGCCTGGACTAAGTGCAACTGTCTGATCGGGATGTTGCATCAGAAACGCATAAAGTTTTAACAGAGCAGGAATAGATTCTGTGGCAAACCCGTCTGTATCTGGTTCAAATTTAATTTCTTGCGACAAAGAATCTAAATACCTCAACTTTTCTAACTCTTCTTTACTTGGGCAACCATCTGCTTCGACTGTTCCTTTTAATGTTGGACAACGATCGATGGTATCTGGCATTTTATCAAAATCAAGATCTACACCTTCTCTTCCACCAAGAGAAAAAATAAGGGGAACAGAATTGTACGGTTCATATGGCGACATTCCTAAAGCAATAATTCTATGTGGCTGTACGCCTTTTGATACGAGGTATCTTTTTATGGTATCTGCTCTTTGTTGTGCGAGTTCATATTTATAGTCTAAAGTCAAAATTTCTCGTCCAACAAAGCCTCGCACTAAAAGCCTTTCGTCTGGAGATGCAAGCATTATTTTAGCGACTTCGTCTAAATGTTGTTCGGAAGAATAAGCGAAGTTTTTCAAGCCTTTCCAAAATTCTATTTTAGAACCTAAGGCTAATGTAGCAAGTGAATTGTCTGTAGAATCTACAAAGGTACAACCTTCATCTTTAGAAGACCCAACCAAAGATGGGCATCTATCGAGCGTGTCATAAACGCCGTCTCTGTCTTCATCTTTACCTTCAATGACCTTTCTAATAATAGGAATATGTCCCAGCATGGGTTGTTCTGGGCGAATCGGCACAAATACAACACGACTTGAATCTATGCCTCTTGCAAAAATTTCTTCTCGTAAAACAGAATCTCTATTGAGTGCAAGTTGTTTATTAAAATCATAGGCTAAGTGACTTGAGTCTGGTTTTCCCGAAAAAATAAGCCTTGCATTTGGAAAAGCATTTAATAAATTTCTTATCGAGTCTAAAACAATATCTGATGATGGTTGTAAAACATCTTTATCAACAATGAATTTTAATTTTCCTGCCAATTCAACAATTTGCTTGTTCAATAATGTATCACGATCGATAGGGCAACCATAGTTGCTAATGTCTCCGAAAATAGTTGGACACTTATCTTTATTATCTGGTATTTTATCGTTATCGATGTCTTTATATCGATAGCCGTTTTTCACCTCTTCTGTTGCAGTGTCTTCTGAAGGCGGAGGAGGACAAACATAAGGCACGGCAAAGTGTACGCCAGCAAAAATGTTTAACGTATTAGTATAAGGAACACTCAAAATAGACGCAATATTATTCGTGCCGATAGTAAATTGTTTGTATCGCGTAGCGATGCCAATATTAAATAAAGGCATAGCAGGAATAAGCGTTATAAAGGTTGTTATCGGAATGCTGATGTCTAAATCTCTCGTTTGATAACGCAACGACGCTACAACATGAGACAAAATTTGATTGCCATATAATGCACCTTTTTGAAGAAGACTGTAAGCGTTAAATAAGTTGTGATTATAGGCAAGGTTAACATAAGTGTATTTCAATATTCCCGATCTTCTTTTTAAAGTTACAGGAAAGTCAATATCAACGTGAAACTTTGCAGGCAAATAAACATTCACCGCTTGTTGATAGTTTTTTGTTACACCATCATTACCATTGGGGACATATTGAATATTGTCAGAAATCATCGCATTTAAAAATCCTCTAAAAGCATTTGTATTGCCAACAACGTTGTTGTTCCAGCTGTTATATTTTGCACTGTCGACAATTTGTATTTTATGGTTTTCGGTTACATCGGCAGCATATTTCACATATCCAAAGTCTATGATTGACGCAGAAATTTTGAATTTATATTTGGTGTAGCAGTCGATTAAAAAGATAGATTTTTTTGCAGAATCTACCGCCTTCTGATCTGCTTCTGACAATGATGAAATTTGAGTAGAGGCAGTTTCTTTTTTCTTTTTGTAAAATGCAATACTAAAACCTAAGTCTCCTCCCCAACCAGCAGCGCTATTAGAAAAAATATTCGCCACAGGAAAAATTGCATTTATACCTGTCAGTTTATTTTGATTTGAAATATTAAAGTCGATACCATTTTTTAAAATCAAGGTATAGTCGTTAAACCTAGGCGGTGCCTGAAAACGTGCATACAAATTTTCTGTTGTAAAACCTTCGTGATAAATGCCCAACAAACGTTTTGCCGTTACGCCTGCAGACAAAATATAATTTTGTTTTTTAATCAATTCTCGCCCATAAGTTACGCCAATCTCTGCAAATTTATGGAGACTGTATTGTAAGTTATTGATGCTAAAAACGTAGTTTTTCAATTGATCTACAATTCTGTCGTTCACATTATTTGTTTCGACCAATTGAAATAAATTTCTATCTACATTGTTCAAATTATTGAGCGTTCTCGAACGCGTTGTAATAGCAATAGAAGATGTTTTTTTTGTTGGTGAAGTAAATTGGCGATAATATCCTAACAAGCGTAAATCTAAAGCGTAACCAAAATTTACGGGACTTGTAATTTCTGGATAACGGTCTGTTGCCATGCCTTTATATCGACCAAAATGGGTAGAGTCATTTTGACTAAGAAAAAAGGGTGAAAAAGGAACATTCCAAATGGGGTTGAACGTATAATAGTTGTTGAAAACAGATACGTCCGTTTGAAATAATTGAATCTCGGTTTTATTTTTTCCGTTTACAATATTAGCCGGGTTGAGATACAATTGATTTAAAACTGCATATTCCGAATTAGCCACACCCGTAAAAGACTGAGCAAAAACAGATTGTCCCAAAACCCCAAATACAAGAGCTGCGAAAAATATGTTGAACTTAACAATTCGTACTAAACAAAAACTCATTTATATTTTTTTACCCATTTGAAAATTGAAGAATAAACCCTACAATGCTTTGCCTAATCGACGACAAAAACCCCCAGTTCTACACACTAACGAAATTATTTTTTTTTAAAGAATAAAGGCAATTATGGAAATATGCCTAATACGTCATAAGCAGAAGCCACTTTTGTGATGGCAACAACATAAGCCGCAGTTCTTAAATTCGGGATTTTTTCATTGCTGCGATACACAACAAGAATCTCTTGCAATGCTGTAATCATCGTTTCTTCTAATCCAGAATTAACCAAATCAATTTCATCTGGTCCGTGTTGAATAATCGACCTTTCATAGTCGCTTACTCTTTTTCCTGACAAGGTTTCTATTTGATTAAGAATATGCGTGTTTTGATTTTCAACAAAACGTTTATCAAGCCTTCCATAACGAACATGGCTTAAATTTTTCAACCATTCAAAATAAGAAACTGTTACACCGCCTGCATTTGCATACATATCAGGAATAACAACTATGCCTTTTTGTTGACAAATTTCATCTGCGTCAAAAGTCAATGGGCCGTTGGCAGCTTCAATAATAATTTTGCATTTTAAGTTGTTGGCATTGTCTTTATGAATAACATTTTCTAAAGCCGCAGGAACTAAAATATCACATTCTAATTCTAAGGCGTCAGCACTTTTGCTTAAATTTTTACTGCCTGGAAAATTTAAAATCGAACCTGTTTTTTTTCTGTGTGCAAAAACTTCTTCTTCATTCAATCCTTTATCATTGACAATAGCACCTTCCATTTCTGCAATGCCAATCACAATTGCCCCACTTTCTCTAAAAAATTTGGCTGCAAAAAATCCTACATTTCCCATACCTTGAACAACCACTTTTTTACCGACTAAACCAAGTGGCAAGTTGAGTTTTTTCATTTCAGCTTCTTGTCTGCAAAATTCTTGCATGGCATAAACAACGCCCCGTCCTGTAGCTTCTTTTCTGCCTCTTACACCACCAAGTGCAAGTGGTTTTCCTGTTACGCAGGCTTGCGAATCGACGTCGCCTATTTTAATTGAATCATAGGTGTCAAAAATCCAACCCATTTCTCTTTCTCCAGAACCATAATCTGGCGCCGGAACATCTATGCCAGGTCCAATAAAATTTTTCTTAATCAATTCTGATGTATAACGACGTGTAATTTTTTCTAATTCATAAGGTGTATAATCTTTAGAATTGATTTTTATACCCCCTTTTGCTCCGCCAAAAGGAACATTAACAATGGCACATTTATAGGTCATTAAAGAGGCAAGTGCCATCACTTCATCTTGGTTCACATCATCACTAAAACGAATGCCGCCTTTACAAGGCAATTTGTGTTGTGAGTGTTGAACGCGATAGGCTTCGATTACTTTTATATTTTCTCCTATTTTCACAGGAAAACGCATTTGATAAACAGCATTACAAGCCTTAATTTGTTCTAATATGCCTGCGGGAATTGTAGTATAAGCCGCAGCTTTATCAAATGATTTTTGAACATTTTCAAAGAAACTTATTTTAGACATAAATAAAATGTTTAGGTAAGAAAAAAAATCTGTCAATACAACAATAATAATTGTTTTTGTGGTTTAACCACAATAAAAAAAGCCATTTTTGTCTAATAAAATTTTGTTTTACTGACAAAGCTGCCTAAAAGTAAGCCTTGTTTTACGTACGGCACTTTTATTGCAAGAGGAGACTAACTTTCTAACCGAATCAAACAACTTAACGATATGCTCAATTTTGATAACATGAATTTTAAACAAGACGACGAGATTGATTTTTTGCCCATTATGCCCCTTACGGAAAATATGGAGGACGATCATTTTGAAGAAAATCTAAAAGATGAAATTGGCATTTTAGCTTTAAAAAACACCGTGCTTTTTCCGGGTGTTATTTTGCCCATTACCATTAGCCGAGATAAGAGTATTAAAACGATTCAAGATGCGTATGCAAGCGACAAAATTGTTGGCGTTGTAGCCCAAAAAGAAAGCAGCATTGAAGAACCAACGGCACAAGATTTGATGTTGAAAGGAACGATTGCAAAAATTTTAAAAATCATCAAAATGCCTGACGGTGTTTTGACGGTGATTATGCAAGGCAAATGCAGATTTGAAATTACAACCATTTCACAAGAAACGCCTTATTTTAAAGCTCAATTTAAAGTTTTAAAAGATACGGGTAAAAACAATACAGCAACATTTAAAGCACTCATTGATTCCATTAAAGATACGGCAACAAAAATTATTCAAATTTCTCCAAACATTCCCGTTCAAGCATCTTTATTTTTAAAAAATATTGACAACCCCACTTTTCTCATTCATTTTATTGCTGGCAATTTAAACGGCGACATGAATGAAAAGCAAAGCCTTTTAGAAATTGATGATATTGAACAACGGGCTTCCTTATTGTTGTCTTTGTTGAATAAGGAATTTCAGTTTGCAGAACTCAAAAACAAAGTTTCCAACAAAACAAAAATAGAGTTAGATAAACAACAAAAAGAATACTACTTAAATCAACAACTCAAAAGTATCAAAGACGAACTGGGCGGCGAAAGCAACGACAAGGAAATTAAAGAGATGCGTAAAAAAGCAGAGACAAAAAAATGGGGCAAACACATTCAAGAAACATTTGAAAAAGGAATAGAAAAATTAGAGCGGATGCATACATCTACACCTGATTATTCTACCGTTTACAATCACTTAGAACTTATTTTAGACCTGCCTTGGGACGAGTATAGCACAAACGAATATGACATTAAAAAAGCACGCCACGCTTTAGATAACTATCACTTTGGATTAGAAAAAATTAAAGACAGAATTTTAGAATATTTGGCTGTATTAAAATTAAAAGGCGACATGAAAAGTCCGATTTTGTGTTTTGTTGGACCGCCGGGTATTGGAAAAACCTCACTCGGAAAGAGCATTGCAGAAGCCATTGACAGAAAATTTATCAAAATTAGTTTAGGCGGTTTACACGATGAAGCTGAAATTAGAGGGCACAGAAAAACATACATTGGTGCAATGCCAGGAAGAATTATTCAAGCCTTGCGAAAAAGCAAAATCAGCAACCCTGTTATGCTTTTAGATGAAGTGGACAAAGTGGGAACAGACTATAAAGGCGACGCAAGCAACGCATTATTAGAAGTGCTTGACCCTGAACAAAACGCCAATTTTTATGACAATTATTTAGAATTAGAATATGATTTAAGCAAAATTTTATTTATCACAACAGCCAATAATTTACAAACCATTCAACCAGCACTAAAAGACCGATTAGAAATTATTGACTTGAGTGGTTATGCCTTAGAAGAAAAAACAGAAATTGCTAAAAAGCATTTAATCCCTAAACAGAAAGAAGCACACGGTTTAACAAAAATCAATTTTCAAATTCCCGAAACAACCATCAAAACAATTATTGAAAAATACACGCGTGAAAGTGGCGTACGAGAATTGGACCGACACATTTCTGCCATTATGCGAAACATCGCCCTCAACTATGTGTCAAAAAACGAAGTAGCAAAAAAAATCGACCTCGACATTTTACAAAAAATTTTAGGCAAAGAGCGTTATGCCACCGATGTTTATCAAAAAATAATTGTTCCAGGATTGGCAATAGGATTGGCGTGGACGCCTTTTGGTGGAGATATTTTATTTATAGAATCCACTTTATGTGAAGGAAAAGGCGACCTTAAATTAACCGGAAATTTGGGCAACGTAATGAAAGAAAGTGCATCTACGGCTTATACATTTTTAAAAGCCAATTACAAAAAATACAAAATTGACCCCAAGATTTTTAACGAACAACACGTTCATATTCACGTTCCTGAAGGTGCAACACCAAAAGATGGCCCAAGTGCAGGTATCACAATTTTAACGTGCTTAACGTCTTTGTTTGCGAATAAAAAAATTAAACCTTACCTCGCCATGACTGGAGAAATTACGTTGCGAGGACAAGTGTTGCCTGTCGGCGGTATTAAAGAAAAAATATTGGCAGCAAAACGTTCGGGTATCAAAGAAATTATTTTATGCAAAGACAACGAAAAAGACGTTTTAGATATTGAAACGAGCTTTATCAAGGGCATGAAATTTCATTTTGTAGAAAAAATGGATGAGGTAATTCATATTGCGTTGGGCTTGTAGAATGAAATTTTTTCTATTGTTTCTAAAGGGTTTTGCAACATTTTTTGCATTCCAATTTATTTTACAAAAACAATAAGAATATTTTTATATTTACTTTATTGTTTATTTTTTAAGCAACAAACAACAATAAGGCTTTTGTATTTATTTATGCAATCACTTTCAATCAACTTTTCAAATGAATAGCACAAATTTAAAATTGTATAATTTCGTTCAAGCCGAATTTAAATTGTCGGAAACAAAAGCAAAAGAATTTATCACCATTCTGAACGACAGTATCGCAGAGAATATCAAAACCAACTCTATAGAATATAGAAGTCTCCTTAAAGATGACTTTCGTAGCATAGACCTCAAGTTTCATCAAATGGATCTTAAAATAGAACAATTTAAACTCGATTTAATCAAGTGGATGATTGGTGTTTTTATTCCTTTAATGCTTGCTGTAATGGGGCTTTATCTCAAACATTAGTAAGGTGTACGAATCGAAATAGGCGAACAAAACATCTATGGTCATTATCTTTCTACTGCCGTCAAGCTTCTTGTATTAAAACAATATTTGTTGATTGACAAGATAAATAGATTTGTTCCTTAATCGTAAATAAGCATGAATAGTTTGGACAAAAAAAGTTTAGAACAGGCTTTCACCCTATTTCAAAGTGGCGATATTGACGCTATTGAAATTGACACAACAAAGGGGTTATTACAAATACACGCGTATTTATTTAAGGGGTTGTACGACTTTGCAGACCAGATAAGAACAAAGAACATTTCAAAAGGGAGCTTTAGATTTGCGAATGCATTGTACTTAAAAGAGGTTTTAGCAAAAGTCGAAGAAATGCCCTCTTCTACCTTCGATGAAATTATTGCTAAATATGTAGAAATGAATATTGCACACCCTTTTATGGAAGGAAACGGCAGAACGATGCGAATATGGTTAGATCAGCTACTTAAAGCCAAAATCAATAAAATTGTTGATTGGCAACTTGTCGATAAAACGCTTTATCTGCAAGCAATGGAACGCAGCCCAGTAAACGACTTAGAATTGCGAACATTGTTACATCCTTGTTTGACTGAAGACATTCATAATACCCCCCTACTTTTAAACGGCATTGAGCAGTCTTATTATTATGAAGAATAGGCAAACATTATGCATTTTTCTCCAATAAAAAAACCCGCAGTGCTTTTAAAAACACCACGGGTTCAACACTATGAAAAACCTATCTTGTAGTAACCTGGGTTTTGGGTTAAATTAGGGTTAGCTGCTAATTGTTGTTCAGAGAAAGGAAATATCAACCTTTTTTCATCAGAAACGGCTGGTTTTAATTGTTTTGCTGATAAGAATTTTCCCCATCTTAATAAGTCCATTCTTCTAAAACCTTCCCAATATAATTCTCTGCCTCTTTCATCTAATAAGTTATCTAAAGTAACAGCCCAACCTGTAGCTAAGCCTGAACGAACTCTTACAGCATCTACTAATGCTTGTGGAGTAGCTCCTGCTGTGGCTGTTATGGGCGTTGTTCCGCCACGTAAGTTGGCTTCTGCAAGCATTAAAAGAACGTCTGCATAACGATAAATAACATAATCATTAGCTGGTTTATTTTCTTTAGCTGCTGGATCTGGAACATATTTTAATACACGAATACCTGTTACTTCTAAATTATTTCCAGTTTCAACCAATTTTACTTCTCTTGTATAACTCAATGGATTATTTCCTCTATCGAGCTTCATTACGCCGTCTTTATCTTTTTGATCTCCTACTAAAAAGCCCATTCTTGTTCCTGTTTTTTCTGTCATTGGCAAATAAGGAGCTCCTCTTCTTTTATCTGCACCAGTGGCATCAAATTTGTCATAAAAATCAGACAGTGTTGTAAACCCATTCCAACCACCTAATTTAGAACCTTTATCATCTGCACCAAAAAATTGATTATAGTGTACTGTGCAATACCAACGAGTTAAGATTTGATTTTGTCCGCCAATGCCAACTTCATTTTTAATCGTAAAAATGTTTTCAGTTGATAGTACATCATTTGTTGGAGCAAAATTGTCAAAATAATTAGACGTTAAAGTATAACCAGTAATCGCATTACCATATTCAATCACTTTATTCATATCTGCTGGTGTATAAGTAGGCGATTTTCTATTTGCAATTACGCCTTTCATCAAATAGCATTTCATGAGCAAAGCACGAGTAGCATTTTTATTGGGTTTAATTGCTGTTGCTACCGTTCCGTTTTCTGACAAATCTGCCAACGCTGTTTCAGCTTCTTTAATAATCCAATCCATCGCTTCTGTTCCTTTGTACACCTTAGGGTTTGCGAGCGGGTCTCCTCCTGCGGCTCTGACAGGCACAACATTCCACCCTTCTACAAGATAAAAAGAGGCAAATGCACGCAACATTCTTGCTTGTGCCTTTTGTTCTGTTGTTGCATTAGAAGCACCCATGATTTCTGTTGTTTGATAAACAAGTTGACCAAGGTTTGAGAACGTTTGCGTAATATAAGCATGGTCTAATCTCCATGTATGTGCGTGCAATTCTCTAAACACGCCATTGTCGTCCCAGTCGCCACCGCGCGTTGGTCCTACCAATTCATCAGAGGTGTGTTCTTGCAAACCCCAAGCTTGTCTTTCATGTTCAAAAGTACCCATCAATGCGGCTTCAGAATAAATTTTTTCTAATAACGCCTTTGGGTCAACAGATGAAGAACCGGCAGATCCAGAGATAGCGGTCGTATCATTTAACTTTTCATCTAATTTTGTACAAGCTACAAAAGAGCTTGCTACAACAGAAAAAAAGAGAATTTTTTTTATTATTTTCATATAGAGTAAGTTTTTAATAAGAGTAAAAAAACATAAATATTATTCAGTAATTACAATGATAATTTCAAACCAAAAATAAAGGTTCTTGCTTGAGGATAACCAACATAATCGATGCCTAAAGAAGGAACGCCATCTCTAGATGCATTACTATTTACTTCTGGGTCATATCCTGTATAGCTTGTAAACGTATATAAATTTTGAGCCGTTACATACAAATTGAAATTACGAACAAGACCTACTTTTCCAAAGTCATAACCAAGTGTAAGGTTATTGATTCTTAAATAAGATGCACTTTCAATGTAACGTGCAGAAGGAGTAATTCTGTTGGCAACATTTTCTGTAGATGAACCAATTGAAGTTTTTACGTTTCTTCCAGAAACTAAGTTAGCAACTGATATTACACTCATGTCAGTATTATTAAATACAGACTGTCCAAACGCTCCGTTTAAAGTCATATTTAATGTAAACCCCATATAGGTTGCTATTGTGTTTATGCCAAGTAATGAAGTTGGATTTGGATTGCCTAAATAATCAAATTTAGCACCATCTTGCGGATAAACGCTTTGTCCATTTACAATGCCTTCATAAGGTCTTGTGTACATCACATTTAAAGGTTGGTCATTTGCGATTAACTCAGCAAAAGCATTTGTAGAGCCTTGTCCATATAAATTACCTGTAATAATACTTGCTGGTAACCCTGTTACTGAATTTTTGATATAAGAATAATTGATTCCCATATCTAAAGCAAAGTCTTTAGCTGTTTTTGCTTGAACCAATGAGGCTTGAATTAAAAACTCTACGCCTGTATTATTGATACTTCCGTCTAAGTTTTTCCATATTCTAGTTCCAGGACCAGGATCTGCAGCGTTTGCAGCATACAATAAATTGTTTGTTGTTTTTTTAAAGAATTCTACAGTACCGGTAATTCTGTTTTTCAACAAACCATATTCTAATGCTAAATTAACTTGAATATCTTGTTGCCATTGTAAGTTTGGATTTGCTAATTGGCTTTGTCCAGAAGCCCCATTAGAGTTGTAAGCGATTCTGCTTACAGCAGAGCCTGCAGGAAATTCTTGGTTACCTGTAATTCCCCATCCGCCTCTTAATTTTAAAGCACTCAATGTGGTATTGTCTTTTAAGAAATCTTCATTGTGTATGTTCCATGCTAAACCAACAGAAGGGAAAAAACCGTATTTGCTATTTGTTCCAAATTTACTTGAACCATCTGCTCTTAAAGTTGCAGTGGCTAAATATTTGTCTTGATAGTTTGCGTTTACTCTTCCAAAAAAAGATTGAATTTCTTCCGTGGGATTAAAGAAACTATTGACAAGTCTTGTTGTAGCTGTTGAATATTGTAAGATGTTAGTATAATCTTGTGCTACAGAACCAAAGCCTCTGCCAACAGCAGAAGATCCTTTCAATTCTTTTACATAATATTCATACCCAACAACTGCGTTAATAGATAAATCTTTGTTAATTTCTTTTACATAATTTAAGGTTGTTGTGTATTGTTGTACTACCAAATTATTAGTAGAAATACCTGCCCAACCAGAACCTCTTGTTGTTTGTTTGTTTACCCAATCTCTTATAGATGCTTTTCTTTCACCTACACTTGAATTAAGACTATATTGAAATTTTGCCACCAAGCCGTCTGCAATTTCATACGAAGGTGCGATGCTTGCTAAAATTGTATTCATTTTTACTTTATCACTAAATCCTTCTATCAGTTCTAATGGGTTAATCAAACCATCGCCACCATAACTTTGTGCCCCTTGCAACCCGCCTAATCGAACTGCATTAATCATTCCATTCGCTTGTCTTAACGGTACTGTAGGATTCCATTGCAAAGCGGTTACCAATAAATCTCCTGTAGCATCTGCATTATTGCTAATGGCAGGTAAACTTTCATTTGTTTGAGATAATGTTGCATTCACATCTAATTTTAATTTATTGTTTTGTAACAATTTAAAAGAAGAGGCAAGGTTAGCGACCACTTTTTGAAATCCAGAATTTCTAACAACACCTTCTTGATCTTGATACATACCAGAAAACCTAAATTTAGCTTTGTCAGAACCGCCAGTTGCAGAGAGGTTGTAATTTTGTGTTAATGCTGTTCTAAAAATAGCCTCTTGTGCATCTACTGAAGAACCTCCGTTGATCACACTCAAGCCTCTACTTTTTTGAGCCGCCATGTATCCTGCGGCATCCATTACGTCAATTTTTTTAGCAACAGTTGCTATACCCAAAGAAGACCCTACTTCTAAACGAGTTTCTCCGGCTTTTGCAGCTTTAGTTGTAATTACAATAACTCCATTAGCACCTCTTGAACCATAAATGGCTGTTGCAGAAGCGTCTTTTAATACTTCCATAGAAGCGATGTCGGCAGTATTGATAAAGTTGAGCGGATTAGAAGACGGAAACACAGAGCCTGACTCTCCATTTAAAGGCAAGTCTAAATCTGGTCTTGCTGTTGTTCCATCCAAAATAATTCCATCGACAACAAATAAGGGATTGTTCCCTTGACGAATAGAAGAGTTACCCCTGATTTTGATGGTATTTGCACCACCCGGCTGACCGCTATTAGCAGCGATTTGCACACCAGCCACTTTACCTTGAATCAATTGGTCTGGAGAAGCAATTACGCCAAGGTTAAACTCTTTTGCTCCCACAGAAGCAACGGCACCTGTAACGTCTTTTTTTCTTACAGTTCCATAACCAACAACTACCACTTCGTCTAATTTGTCTTTTGACGCTTGGTCTGTTTGTGCAGCAGCTTGAGCACTTGTTGGCACAGCCACATTTTCAAAAGATTTGGGAATTGGGCTGTCTTGTGCATTTGCATTTAAAGCAAATGCCGTACCTAAAATGCTTAGCCCTAAGCTTTTTAGTCGCATGTTTAGCGTTTGTGAGAATCTCATAAAAAAGGGTTTAAATTAAATAAAAAAAGGTTTAACAAAAAGTTAATAAGATGAAAGTAGAACTATTTTTGACTTAACAAAAAAAACTTTTGGTGTTTTTATAGTGCCGAGATATTTGATGAAATTTTTAAAATTGTTTAGATGCAAAAACTATTTGTATTTTGATACATCAGTTTTTGGAGCTGTTTAAGACAAAGAATGTGCGGGGAGACAAGGGAACTTTTTCAGACGGTAGGGGCAGAAAAAATATTTTATTCACTTGGTTTTTCTTTTACATTCGTTTAAGAATTATTTAACCCATAATAATTATGAACAAAACCAAAGTAGATGACATATTGGTTGAAATGATTTCTCCTAAACTAAAAGTGATAGAAGAAAAATTTTCAAGTGGCAAGGGTTTAACAAATGAAGATGTGATTACGCTTTTATTAAAATCACAGTTTAATCATATCAATCACTTAGACCAAAAATTAAACGATGTAAGCAACGATGTGGCTTCTTTAAAACTCGCTTTTGCCCAATTAGAAACTAAATTTTCTCAACTCGAGACAACTTTTGAAAAACAAAAAATAGATATTCAAAAAACAATTACACGAACCATGTACGTGTTTATGGGGGTGCTTACTTTGATTATTACCGTGTTTAAGTTGATGGACTATTTATCATTACATCAATAACCTTGATTGACTACAACAAAAGTTTCAGAAAGGAACAAGTAGGCGATTTAAAATTGAATTGACTTTGAAATTAAAAATGACATAAAAAAAGTCATTCATAAACCGAGGAGGAACAAAATCAAAAATTTATTTTTTTAACGTAATGCGGCTTTTTCTCTTTTTCTTTTTTTTCGTTTTCATCATTGTACAAAGTGCAAAAACGCAGGTTACGGTTGTGCTTAGTGGAGGAGGGTCAAAGTCGTTTATGCATATTGGGGTTTTACAATTATTGGAAGAACAAAACATTTCGATTGCCAATATTGGAGGGTCTTCAATGGGAGGTTTTATTGCGGCTTTATATGCGAGTGGTTATGATATTGAAAGCATCAAAAAAATCATTCTTAGTGAACGCAGTATCAATGCCTCAAATGGTGAGTTTGCAAAAAAAAACGAAACGTTATTGTATGATTTGAATGATGGGTTAAACCCACTTTCAGTTGAGTTTCGCGACTTTAAAAACATCGGCAATCTTCTGCCAACAAGTATTATTAGTTCTGTTCCACTTCAATTTTTATTGTTGAATTGTTTTTCGCCTTTGCATCAAAATTTGAACAATAATTACGACAGTTTACTTATTCCACTACGCATTACTGCATCAGAAATTCAACAAAAAAAATTATTTCTTTTTAAGAAAAAACCCTTATCCACTGTTGTAAAAGCGTCCATGTCTTATCCGTTTTATTTAAGTGCAACAGAAATAGACGACAGTCTTATTTTTATGGACGGCGGTTTGTATAATAATTTTCCGATTAAAGAAATTGCGAAAGAATTTAACGCTACAGCAGTTGTAGGAAGTTTGACTTCGCTGCCCATTCCAAAAGCAAATAGTAAAAATATTGTATCTCAATTTTTAACGCTCATTACACGCGACAATGATTATTCTTTGCCACCTCTGACACAAGGATTTATTATTCCGCATGACATTGACGATGTTGGCACTTTTGATTTTGAACAACCCAATATAGTTATACAAAAAGGGATTGCTCATGCACAAGGGTTTTCTGACTCTTTAAAAACATTTCATTTTTTGACAAGAACGCAACCAATTGCTTTAGCAAGAAAAAAATTTCTTTCTCATAACACGCATAGTGTATGGTTTGATAGTCTTGAAATTAGTGGCTGTGCAAATAACCAAAAAAAATATTTACGCAGTTTATTACAATCTAAAACACGCATTTGGAATTTATCTTTAATGGAAAAAAGAGTAACTCGATTTGTAAAAGACAAACGTTTTTTTGAACCTGATTTTTCTACTCAATTTAATGCAAACGATAGTGTGGGCATTTTGAAAATTAAAACAGAACCCATTAAACGGTTTTCGTTATTTACTGCTGCAAATGTTTTGATTGGAAACTCTGGTGGCACGTTTAGCGTTTTAGGTGGTTTGCATTATTCTTTTTTTGTAAAAAAACTGTTATTCGACATCGAGGGCAATTTTATTGTTGGTAATTATCAAAATGCTTTAGAAAGTCGTTTACGAATTGATATTCCGAGTACAGTTCCGACGTATTTATTGTTCCGAACAAAACTATTTCAAGACAATTATTTTAATTGGCAATCTTCTTTTTTGCGTAACGACAATCCTGATTATTTGTTATTTAAAAATGGCTTTTCAGAAATCTCTTATACAATTCCTTTTACAAGAAAAACAAATTTTCAAATTGGTGCTTACCAATACAACGCTTCGTTGAAGTATTATTTAGACAACAAGATTCGTATCAATGGTGATTCTATAGACCAAACACAATTGCGAGGAACAAATGTGTTTGCAGAACTTTTATACAACAATTTAAACTATGCTATTTTCCCCACTTCAGGGGTACGCTTTTTATTTAAAGCGTCTTACTTAAGTTGTTTATACGAAACAAAATATATTCATCTGAATGCGTTGTTAGATGCTAATCAAAAAACATACAAACAAAATTGGGTGATAGAGTCGGAGTTAGAAGCCTATGCAAAGCTTATTCGCACAGTTCGTTTTGGTATAGACTGTCGTGCTGTTTGGTCTAATATTGGCGTACAAAGTGATTATTATTCTACGCTATTAATGCTGCCTTATTTTGACCCTGTTCGTTTAATGAAAAACACGATTGACCCAAATTATATTTCGGATAAATTTGTGAGCATTGGCGGAAAAATATTGTTGTCCCCCTTTCCTCGTTATGACAAATTTGCCTTGCGTTTAGAGAGCTATCATTTACTCAAAGCAAATGAAATTGGGAAAAATGAAAACAATGGCGTCAAACTTTTTCAACCTGTTTTCGAAAAACAATTTCTCTATAAATTAGCTCAATACACAATACTCAATGCGTCTTTAGTTTGGATGAATAAAATTGTTCCAATTAGTTTTTCTACAAATTATTTTTTTGCAGACGCAAGTAGAAGTTTTAATTTTTATTTGACTGTGGGTTATTTTTTTCAAGACAAAAGAAGGCGTTTTTATTAAAATCGTTTTTGCCGTTTGTTTTCAAAAAAAGTCATCATCAAGCGTTTTCCCTCTTCTTCAAAAACTCCTTTCACAACATCAATTTGAGGCTCTTTGACCCAAAGAGAAAAACCTGTTTTGGGCTCTGATGCACCATACACAAGGGTCCGAATTTTTGCATGAACAATTGCCCCATAGCACATTAAGCAGGGTTCTACCGTAACGTATAAAACAGTATCGTTTAAATATTTGCTTTGCAAAGTAGCACACGCTTGTGTAATGCACAAAATTTCAGCATGAGCCGTAGGGTCTTTTAATAATTCTGTTTGATTATGTGCTTTGGCAATGATTTTGTTGTTGCACACAAGCACTCCGCCAATAGGAATTTCGTTTGCCTCAAAAGCCTTTTGTGCTTGCTGATAAGCCGTTTGCATAAAAAAGAAGTGGTCAAGCACAATACATCTATTGAACGTAAACAAGAAGGCAGTTGCGTTTCTGATTGGATTATTTGCAAATCGCTTCAATCACTGCAAGCGGTGAAAGATATTTTTTTACATTCGACAGCCTCAAACATCAATATCAAATTTTATTTTATTTGTCCTATCCGTCGCTACCAAAAAAGCCTTCATGAAGATTAGTTACAACTGGCTCCAACAATTTTTACAACATCCCGTTTCTACAACCGAACTTTCAACTATTCTTACGTCTATTGGATTAGAAGTAGAAAGTATGAATCATTTTTCAACCATTAAAAGTGATTTGAATCATTGTGTGGTTGGAGAAATTTTGGCTTGTGAAAAACACCCGAATGCAGATAAATTAAAAATCACGCAAGTCAATATTGGAAACGATAAACCGATACAAATTATTTGTGGTGCAAGCAATGTTGCCATAGGACAAAAAGTTATGGTTGCTTTAGTTGGTGCAAGCCTGACGACTTTTTCAAATGATAGTATCATCATTAAGAAAGCAAAAATTAGAGGCGAAGAAAGTGAAGGTATGATTTGTGCCGAAGACGAAATTGGGTGGACAAATAATCATGATGGCATTAAAATTTTGGAACACAACGCCATTCCAGGAACGCCCCTTGCAAATTATTTACAAGTGTATGAAGACACGATTTATGAAATTGGCTTAACGCCGAATCGCATGGATGCAATGAGTCATTTTGGTATTGCAAGAGACGTGATTGCTTATTTAAATTATCACCATAATACAACGCTGTCTTTATCGCTTTTAGCAGAAAATAATTTACAAGTCAATACACAAAATAATCCAATTGAAGTTGTCATTCAAAATGAGCAGCATTGTAAAAAATATTGCGGCATTTATTTAGAAGGCATTCAGGTCGAAGACTCTCCGCTTTGGCTAAAAAATTATTTAACCGCCATTGGTGTAAAAAGCATCAATAATGTTGTTGATATTACAAACTACATTTTACATAGCTACGGTCAGCCTTTGCACGCTTTTGATGCAGACGCTATTGAAAAGAAAAAAGTTGTTGTTGGCAATGTTGCTAATGGCACTCCATTTGTGGCTTTAGACAAAACAGAAAAAAAATTACACGATACAGATTTAATCATTTTAGACGGTAATCAACAACCCATGTGTATTGCGGGTGTTTTTGGAGGATGGCATAGCGGAATAAAAGACACGACAAAAAATATTTTTTTAGAAGCTGCGGCATTTGATTCTGTTGTTATTCGCAAAACTTCCTTTGTGCATCAATTGAGAACAGAAGCAGCCCTGCGTTTTGAAAAAGGAATCGACCATTCCAACACTTTACCTGTATTGAAAATTGCAGCTGCACTACTTGTTAAATATGCAAAGGCAAATATTGTTGGCAACTTCATTGACTTACAAAAAACCATTGTTCCCAAAAAAGAAATTAGTTCTACTCATTCTTTCATTCAACAACTAAGCGGAAAAGAGTATACAAAAAAAACGATAGACACAATTTTAACAAGTCTGCAATTTGAATTCACGCAACACAACGAAACTCATTTTACCGTTGCAGTGCCTCACCACAAGCTCGACATTGACAATGGCAATGACCTTGTAGAAGAAATTATGCGCATAGACGGCATTGACAATATTCCCATTGCATCGCACATTTTAATGAGTGTAAATGCTAATGCAAATACAAAAAGCATTGACAAAAAAGAACATATCGCTAATTATTTAGTTGCACTTGGTTATACTGAAATTTTCACGAACTCTATTTTATCTTCACAACACATACATCAAGACCACTTGACGAATAGCGTTCGATTGCTCAATAGTTTGAGTGAACATTTAGATCTTTTGAGCCCTAATTCTTTGTATAATGGGTTGCCATCAATTGCTCATAACATCAATCGCAAACAACATGATTTGTGCTTTTTTGAATTTAACACCACTTATTCTAACACGGAAAAACAATATAACGAAACACCTGTTTTGTCGATTTGGATGACAGGAAAAAAGCAACAAAAAACATGGCGTAGTGCAGAAGAAAAATTCACTTTGTATGATATAAAAAGTATTGTAACGAGTATATTTCAAAAATTAAATATAAAGCCCACATTTTCTGTGCCACTTAAAAATATTGTTTTAGAAAATGGATTCAGTATTTTTTTGAATGATAAACACGTTGGGAATTTAGGTTATGTCAAACCGCAAATCACACAACAATATGGCATACAAGCCTCCGTGTTATTTGCAGAATTATTTTGGCAAGACATTATAAAAACAAGTTTAAAAACCAACATTCTATTTAAGGAAATTCCGAAGTCATTGCCTGTTATGCGAGATTTGTCGTTGGTTGTCAATAAAACGGTTTTATTTTCTGCCATAGAAAAAACAATTCAAAATACACAAATCAATATTTTAAAAAATTATTCTGTATTTGATATTTTTGAGAATGAAAAAATAGGTGCCGATAAAAAAGCAATTGCCATTAGTTTTGAATTTTTACATGAACAAATACAACTTACAGATACCATTATTGATGCAGAAATGAAACGCCTCATCGCCGCATTTGAAAATAATCACCAAGCTCTTATTCGCCAATAATTTTTCACAAAACCTCGTTTTATGTTACAAGAAAGTATTCAAAATTTTGAAAGCAAATTTTTTGCTCTGATTGAAAATTACCAACACCTTAAAAATGAAAATTTGCACCTCAAAGAACAACTATTGCGTTTGCAAGAAGAACAAAATAATCATTCCAACCACCATCAACAGCAACAAGAACAATTAGAATCATACAAACAAAGAATTGATAACTACGTTCATGAGATTGAAAAAATTGTCCATGATTTAAACGACCAACAAGCACAACATTGATGTTATTTGTTTTTTCTTCTATCGGTATTGCAATTTTATTAAGCTTGCTATTGACAAGGTTATTTTTTGTTCGCCTTAAAAAACAAATTCTTCAACAAGGCATTTTGAAAACCTTACATTTTAAGAAAGAAGCAATGATTGCGTTTGTTGAACAAAGTGCATCTCAATTTTTGGAACAAAAAGAAACTCAAATTTTGATAGGAAAAAAAATAGATGCTTTTTTACAACAAGAATTGTCTTTTGCAATGACATTTATGACGACATCGTTTATTGAAAAAATAAAACAAAAAGTCATATCCCAACTCCCATTAACGGTAAAAGAATTCAACATATCCGAAACGCCTTTTTTATCAATGCTACAACAACAGCTGAATGTGGTGACGTTGAATATGTTATTGCACATAGAACAAAAAATGCGTATGCCAATTGTTTTTGCGGCTGCATTGATGGGTCTTTGTATCAGTCTGTTTCAATTATTTTTACAATATCTTTTATTGTAGTATGGAAAATATTTTTCTTGTTGGTTTTATGGGTAGTGGTAAAACATACACTGCAAGAAAAATATCTGCTCATTTTGTTTTAAGGCACTACGACTTAGACGATTATATCGAACAACAAGAAAAAAAAACTATTAGAAAATTGTTTGAAGATTTCGGAGAAAAACTCTTTAGACAAAAAGAAAGACATTATTTACAACAGTTATTGCAAGAAGAAAATATTGTTTTGGCTTGTGGTGGAGGGACCCCGTGTTTTTTTAATAATATGGAATTGATGAATGCTGCTGGCATTACGGTTTGGTTGAATGAAAGTGAGGGCGAAATTTTTGATCGCCTTAAACATGAAAAAACAAATCGTCCGCTAATTGCGAATAAAAATGACGAAGAATTAAAGCAGTTTATTACAGACACAATCAGAGACAGAAAACCGTTTTATCAACAAGCAAAAATTCACGCTACAAATATTGACGAAGTCTTTAAGACATTAGCAGAGTTGCAGAAATAGAACCACTTGTTTTTATATACCTGTTTTTTTATCATACAGAGTAATGTGCAAACGGTCAGAAAAGCGAACATTATGTTGTATTGATAAATTGACGATTTTTTCTCGACGTTGCTCTAAATTTTCTTTTGTGTCTGCCATTGGCATAAGAATAATTTGATCGTGGCGAATCAGTTGTGGGGATAAAAAATCACGTTCTATTTCTTCCCAATCTGCTTCTGTGTCAATCACAAATTTAAACCAAGCATTGTTCAATTTTGATGCTTGTTGAATACAGCTTGAATCATAACAAACACTTTTTCGCATGCCTGAATGTTGTAATTTGGGAGAATGATTCCACTGAGAAACAAAGCGAATAAGGTTTGGTGCAATGGGTATAACAACTTCATTTTCAATTTCAATATAAGCGATGAAGCCAAATCGTTTTTCAAATGCGGTGAGAAAATCAATTAATGCGTGCTGTTGTTTTAAAGGGCTGCCGCCTGTAATAACAAGGTGTTGACCGTTTCTTAATTTTTGTATAACAGAAAATTGTTCTAATAAAGAAAAAATTTGTTCAAAAGAATATCTGCTACCTTGTTTCCAAACTGCTGTTGTATCACACCAAGTACAATTTAACACGCAACCTTGTAATCGTAAAAATGTTGCAGCTTGTCCTATGCTTGCCCCTTCGCCTTGTATTGTGTCGGCAAAACATTCTGCAATATCCAAAGCCAATAAATTTTCTTTTTCAACAAAGTGATTGCTTTTATTATACGCAGGAATAATCGTGAGTGCCATTGCGATGAAGTCTTTAAGAATGGTTTAGTATGATAGCTTTTTAACTTGTGGAATAAAAAAATATACCAATCCAACAACGATAATTGTCGCGCAACCTCCAAAAACGACAGCGTTTTCTAAACCTAAAAATTTTGTTGCGAGCGAGCTTTCAAATGCACCAAGTTCATTTGAAGACATAACAAAAAGAGTGCCAATGGCTGACACTTTCCCTTTCACTTCGTCTGTTGTTTTTAATTGTAAAATGGTTGAACGAATAACCACGTTGATGCCGTCAAAAATACCAGACATAAAAAGTAATACACAGGCGAACCAAAAATTAGTTGTTATACCAAAAAAAATCATACAGACACCAAATAAAAAAATGCTCCATAAAAGTATAACGCCTTGTTTTTTCTGTAGTGGAAAAATGCCGATAAGTAAAATAATAAGAATCGTTCCTAAGGGTGTTGCAGACCTTAATAGTCCTAATTTTTCAGTGTTTACAAAGAAGACTTCTGTAGCAAAAATGGGCAATAGAGATACGGCTCCACCAAACAAAACAGCAAACATGTCTAAGGTAAATGACCCTAATAATTCTTTGCAACGATAAACGTATTTCCAACCAGCAACGACACTCTGTAAAAAAGTTTCTTCTATTTTTTTTATGACAAAGACATGTTTGTGTTTAATCGACATAGAACATAAAAACGCACTTACATAGCATACAAAAATGATGCCTTGACATTGAACTAAGCCAATCCATTTATACAAAAACCCAATGAATAAAGGTGCTGTAACAACTGCAACTTGCCATACTCCACTGTACCAACTCATTCCAATTGTGTAAAAATTTGTTGGAATAATTTCAGAAAATAATGCCATTTGAGATGGTGATGCAAACACACGAATAATTCCGCTCATAAAACTAATGAACATGAATATCATAATCCATTTTGGGCCGCCTGCTTGTAACAGATAAAAACATGATAGCAGACAGAAAGATGTAATTACGGACGTAAGTAATGAAGTGGTGAGAATTTTTTTTCTGCTGTATTTATCGACAAGGTAACCGCCATAAAAAGCGAGTAAAAATGCAGGCACTAATTCTGCAAGACTTAAATAGCCTAAGTGCATGACCTCTTTTGTTGTAAAATATAAATTCCAACTCAGTAGCATGAACTGCATTTGTGCAGCAAAGATGAAAAAGAATCGTGCAATGATAAATGCCTTAAAATTTGGTATTGCAAAAATTGCAAAACGACTCTTTTTCTGCATATAAAAACGTTTAGAATAAGTAAAATACGAAGACGTTTGTCTTCGTATTTTACTTACATGATGGTTTTATTATTGCTGTACAAGCTCAAATACAACGCGCCTGTTTGTATCTCTTCCTACTTGTGTATCATTTGTCGCAGCTGGTTTTGTAGAACCATATCCATTAGCAATAAGTTTAAAGGCCGGTATTCCATTTTTTACTAAATAATCTTTTACCGCTAAAGCTCTATCATTAGATAAAGCCAAGTTTTTTTCTGGCTTACCAACATTGTCTGTATGACCCTCTATCTTAAGACGTTTAAAAGAAGGGTTCTTAGACAAAACTTTAATCACTTTATCTAAAATTACAAAAGATGCAGGTTTGATAATTGATTTTCCTGTTTCAAATTGAATGCCTTTTAATGCTTCCGCAAACACCTTTTTCAATTCGTCAATAGGGCAACCAGAATTTGTAATTGGTCCTGCTACGGTTGGACATGCATCTTGAGCATCAATAATCCCATCTTTATCTTTATCAGCTCCTAATGGACAGCCTTTGTTTGAAGGATCTCCCGGAATATCTGGGCAATCATCTTTTGTATCTATCACTCCGTCTTTATCTCGGTCGCCAACTAAAGGACATCCTTTGTTGCTTGGTAGCCCGAATACTTCTGGACAATCATCTTTTGAATCAATCACGCCATCTCTATCTCTGTCACCTTCTAAAGGGCAACCAGAATTTGATGCAGCACCTGGCACCCATAAACACTTATCTTTTGAATCTACAACACCATCTTTATCAGAGTCTTTTTCGAGAGGACAACCATCATTACTAGCGGGTCCTTCTACAGTAGGACACTTATCTTTGTCATCTAAAACACCATCTAAATCTTTGTCTTTTTTTGATTGTTCAGCCTGAATAACTTGAAGTTCTTGACGAACATCTTGTGCTGAAATTTTGCGAGAAGGGGTTCGTACAAATGCTAATAATAAACCTGCTTCTAAATAATGATCGGATAAATTATAGAGAGAACCGACCCCATTTGTATTGAACATTTTTCCAAGATTATGATTATATCTGACGTTAATTTTCACAATATTTGATAACTTATATTCTAACCCAGCAACAATACTAAATCCCAAATTGTTGAGGTCTTTGTCTCTAATTTCATATTTGTCGTCTTTAATAGAAAATTGGTAATCTATTTTTGGACCAGCATAGAAATATACTTTTTCCGATAGCGGAATTTTCAATAAAAGGGGTAAAGCAAATCGGTATTTAGTAAATCTATTTTTCTGTTTTAAAGAATCTTGAAAACTTCCTGCCGGTTTGATTTCTGTCAATGCAAAGTTATTGAAATTGACGCCGTTAATAAGAAATTCGGGCTGAAAAGAAAGACCTTTAAAGAGCTTGAAAGTGCCAAACAAACCAGCACTTACATCAATGCCCACACCAGAAGAAATATCATTGTATTTTACTTGTCCTTTTGTGGTCAAATCGTTAGATGAAATTGCAACACCTCCCAATAATACCATTCCTAAAGACCTTCCGTCTGCGTCGACTACTGTTACGTATTCGGTCTTTTGTGTATTTTGAGAAGATATCTTAAGTGAAAAAGAAAGAAGTAAAAAAACAGAGGAAATTATTTTTTTCATTAGAGTAATAAAGTTTTGATGAAAAGGTAATGATTGAAAAAAGAACAGTATTGGAAAATATAGGATTTTACGAATTTAATTTTTTAATTCTGAAGACCTTTTAAAAAAAGTTAATTAAAAGTTGATATTTTTAAGCGTTATTGAGGACGTTTATAAAAGGGTGGCTTTACAATTTTTGCAGGTGCTAATCTTCCTCTTAGGCTAATCAAAATCGTATTGCCAATAGCCGCTTCTTTGCTATCAATATACGCTAAACCAATGCCACATTCTAATGATGGCGAAAATGAACCGCTTGATACTTCGCCAATTTTTTGATCCGTGTTGTTTACATTAAATATTTCATAGTTCGGTCGCGGAATCCCTTTTTCTACAAGTTGAAAGGCGATTCGTTTTTGTGTTATTCCTTGTTCTTTTTGTTGTACTAAGGCTGATTTACCAATAAAATTTTTGTTCATGTTAACAATCCATGACAACCCTGCTTCTAAAGGCGTATGTTGATCATCAATATCGTTTCCATATAATGAAAATGCGGCCTCTAATCGTAGGGTATCTCTTGCTCCTAATCCTGCTGGAGCAATGTTGTAGCCTTTACCTTTGTCTATGATTAAATTCCAAAAAAAAGTTGCTGTTGTGCTTGGCACAAAAAGTTCAAACCCGTCTTCTCCCGTATAACCCATGCGAGCAATTAAGCATAAATGACCTTGTATTTCTGCACGCTGGAATGTGTAATAAACCATGTTGTTCAAATCAATGTTTGTGATTTGTTGCATCACTTTTAAGGCTTGTGGACCTTGTATGGCAAGCAAAGCAACTTTATCAGAAATGTTTTTTAATTCTATATCAAAATCACTTTTGTGTTGAACTAACCAATCAAAATCTTTTTGTGTATTTGATGCATTGACGCAAAGTTGATATTCTGTTGCATTGATGCGATACACAATAATGTCATCAACAAACGTGCCGTTGGCATATAATAAGGCAGAATATTGAGCTTGTCCATCGTTTAATTTCATTACGTCATTCGTTGTTACAAATTGCAAAAATGCTTCGGCATCTTTTCCTTTGACAATAAATTCTCCCATGTGGCTTGCGTCAAATAGGCTTACATTTTGACGTGTATTTTTATGTTCTTCTAAAATGCCGGCATATTGAATTGGCATATCCCAATCTCCAAAGGGCAACATTTTTGCTCCGTGTGTAAGGTGAAGATGATGAAGTGGAGTTTGTTTTAAAATACCAGACATATATTTATCTATTATACTGTTGTTAAAAAAGAAGCTACATTTTGTTCCCAACGCCAAGAGTCTATGACCATATCGGATAAGTTTTTTTCTGCTTTCCAACCTAATACACTGTTTGCTTTTATTGTATCTGCATACATAACAATGGCATCGCCTTCTCGTCTATTGGCAATTTTAAAATTGATTTTCACTTTGTTTTCTTGTTCAAAAATGTGTATCATTTCTAAAACGGAAATGCCTTTTCCTGTTCCCACATTAAACACTTCAAAATCATCGTTGGTGTTTTTTTGCAACATTCTGTCGCAACTTTTTACGTGTGCTTTTGCCAAATCAACAACGTGTATATAATCACGAATACAACTTCCGTCAGGCGTGTCATAATCGTTTCCCCATACATTCAATTGGTCTTGTTTGCCAATCGCCGTTTGGGTAATAAAGGGCATTAAATTATTTGGTTTACCCAAAGGTAGCTCTCCTATAAGTGCAGAATGGTGTGCACCAACAGGGTTGAAATAGCGTAGGGCTATCACTTTTATTTTTTTGTTATACACTACTTTTTCTAAAATGTCTTCTCCCATTTGTTTTGTGCTGCCATAAGCGGACAAGGCTTTTTGAAAAGGTGTTTCTTCTGTAACAGGCAATTGTTTTGGAAATCCATATACAGTGCAAGAAGAAGAAAATACGATGTTCTGACAGGCATATTTTTCCATACACACCAACACATTTGTTAAAGACGTTAGATTGTTTTGATAGTATTTTAAAGGTTGTTCTACAGATTCTCCAACGGCTTTGTAAGCGGCAAAATGCACAACAACATCAAAGTGTTTTTCTGTTACAAAAAGGGCTTCTACTTTTTCTAAATCACATAAGTCTAATTCATAAAACGTGATTTTTTTCTTGCAAATTTTTTCTAAATGGTTCAGAATAAAAAGGCGTGAATTAGACAAATTATCAACAATGACAATGTCATAACCCGCTTCGTGTAATTCGACAACGGTATGAGAACCAATATAGCCCATGCCGCCTGTAATGAGTGCTTTTTTCATATTGTAGAACGATAAAATAAGAATAGCGTAAAAATAGTTTTTAGTATTATTTGGCTACAACTATTTCTTAAACGTTAAAAAGACACCCATTATAGAGTGTCTTCTTAAAAGTATGTGTGTTGGAAGAAATTATTTTGTAAACAAAATTTCCCTGTATTTCGGCAAATCCCAAATTTGGTCATCTACAATAATTTCCAATTTGTCGACGTGATAGCGAATGGTTTCAAAAAAGCCTTTGACAACATCTCCATAATGAATTGCTTTGGCTCTTGTATTGCCCATTTCATTGGCTACTTTTCTTGCTTCTATCATATCGTAAACATTTTTTTCTATCGCCACAATATGCGTAGAAAGCGTGTCTAATTTTGCGGTCATTATTTTTTGTGCTTCAGCAACAGTGCCAAATTCTTTTAATCCACGCAAGTTTTGAATCAACACATTTTGATATTGAATAGCGTTTGAAACGGCATGGTTGATAGCTAAATCTCCAATTACACGGCTTTCAATTTGAATTTGTTTGATGTATTTTTCTAATTCAATTTCGTGTCGTGCTTCTAATTCTGTATGCGTATAAATGCGGTTTTTTTCAAATAATTTTTTTGCTTTTTCTGTAACCATTGCGTCTAAAGCAAGTGGCGTTGTTTTTACATTTGCCAATCCTCTTTTTGCAGCTTCTTTTTCCCACGCATCGCTATAGCCGTCTCCTTCAAATAAAGAGGCTTTGCTAGCGGTAATATATTTTTTGATGACTTGTAAAACAGCAATTTCTTTTTTATCGCCTTTAGCAATATTCGCATCAACCTCTTCTTTAAATTTTATGAGCGTTTCTGCAACAATAGCGTTCAAAACTGTCATTGGGTTGGCTGTGTTAGAAGATGAACCCACGGCTCTAAATTCAAATTTATTGCCTGTAAACGCAAACGGAGACGTTCTGTTTCTGTCTGTATTGTCTAATAAAATTTCAGGGATATGGCGGTGTAAATCTAATTTCAATAACTCTTCATCTTGCTCGTCAAATTTTTCGCCTACGCGAGTTTCAACTTCATTTAATACGCTACTTAAATATGAGCCAATAAAAATTGAAATAATAGCAGGAGGTGCTTCGTTTGCTCCAAGTCTGTGTTCATTTCCCGCAGACGCAATCGACGCTCTTAATAAATCAGCATAATCATGAACCGCTTTAATCGTATTGACAAAAAAGGTTAAGAACATCAAATTTGTTTTTGGTGTTTTACCTGGTGCCAATAAATTGATGCCTGTATTTGTTGCCATGCTCCAATTGCAATGTTTGCCACTTCCGTTAATTCCCGCAAAAGGTTTTTCATGCAATAGCACACGCAAACGGTGTCTTTTTGCCACCCTTGCCATTACGTCCATCAATAAAGTATTGTGATCAACGGCAATGTTGATTTCTTCAAAAATTGGCGCACATTCAAATTGTGATGGTGCAACTTCATTATGCCTTGTTTTTAAAGGAATGCCCAAGCGATAAGACTCTTGCTCAAAATCTCTCATAAAACAATATACGCGTTCAGGAATAGAACCAAAATAATGGTCTTCTAATTGTTGTCCTTTTGCTGGTGTATGCCCAAAAATTGTTCTCCCTGTCATCATAATGTCAGGTCTTGCTGCGGCAAGCCTTTCATCAATAACAAAATATTCTTGTTCCCAACCTAATGTTGGCGTTACACGTTCTACACTTTTATCAAAAAGATTACACACTTCTATTGCCGCTTTTTCTATCGCAGAAAGTGATTTTAATAAAGGCGCTTTGTAGTCTAAAGATTCACCTGTATAAGAAATAAAAACCGTAGGAATACAAAGCGTTTTTCCACTTTGTAATTCAATAATAAATGGCGGTGAAGAAGGGTCCCACGCACTATAACCTCTTGCTTCAAAAGTTGCCCTCAAACCCCCACTTGGAAAAGACGACGCATCAGGTTCTTGTTGAATTAAAGCATCTCCATCAAATTGTTCTAAAACCGTTCCGTCTCCTTTTAAAGTAAAAAAAGCATCGTGCTTTTCAGCTGTTGTTCCTGTTAATGGTTGGAACCAATGCGTATAGTGTGTAACACCTTTTGCTTCGCTCCAAGAACGCAAACCACTGGCAATTCTATGTGCCATTTTACGGTCTATTTTTTGACCCGATTTAATTGAATTAGACAAACTTTTATAGGCTTCGTCTGTTAAATAATTTCTTGCTTCTTTAATTGTAAATACGTTTTCTCCAAAACAAGCCGAAACTTTAATTGGATAATTCACATTGATTTTTGTGTCGTCATTGGCGACATCAGAAATTGCCTTTAAGCGTAAAGAATTCATTTTTTTGGTTTTTGAGTGAAATAAAATTGACTTATTTTTGACAAATATATCTTTTTTAAAAACCCACAATGAAAAAATTAGAATTATTCAAAAAAAATAAAACATTCGTTTTAAAAATAATGTAAATAATTTTTAGCCATAAGCATCTTCATATCACGCCAAAACGCACACATCTTTTTAAAAGAATAAAATAAAAATTTGGTTCCCAACCCAAGGGTCCCTGATTGAGCTTCGTTGCGGCGCTCCGTTCATCGTCTGCTTTACTATGAATCTTTCCATTCGTCGTTGTAGTAATTACGAATAACTCAATTCTGCTTACACAACATTTCAATTCTAAATCCAGAAAATTCTGCTCAAAATTAAGCGTTACACAACATTACCCTGCCTTAAAATGCTTGGGGATTCAAATTGTGTAAACGTATTTTAGAACAAGACGATACAGAAAAATTTTATCCACCCAACAGCATCACTGAACAGAGAAAATCATACGCATCTAATAGTAAAGAATTATAGATAATAATCCCTGTACTAAAACTAAAAGTACTTGAACGATAAATATCTTTAAGCGGAGCACGTTCTTGTTCATTTCTGGTTAGGATACCGGCTTTAATAAAAAGAGAAAATTTATCAATCGGTGAGCCAAATTCGCATCCAACCTGATGTCCTAATTGGTGGAGATAAGGAGAATTTGAATTATTGTTTAGGAAGCCTATAACACTCCAATGATTATCTACAAACAAACGCAAAAAATGAAAGCTATGGGGTTTAACCCATACCCAATCTTTTAAGCGAACTCTTAACCCCAATCCGCCGCCTATACTCAAATTACCTCCATAAGTACCTAAATGGAAATTGGGCAAGGCAATAGAAAGCCTTCTCTTTAAAAAATAAGGGGTATTAAAAGCAAAATTAAATTGAGAGGAATTGGTGTAAAAATCACCGGAATTAGAAATAAAAGAAGTGTACAATAACTCGTTTTTATGTGGTTTTTGAGTAATGATAAAGGAATCTTTATTCGCCTCCAAAATAATCAGGCTACTATCTTGTGCTTGTAATGTTGTAAGCGGAGTAAGGAATAAAAAAAATATTATACCCAAAATGGAAAGCAAGGTTTTATAAATATTCGTTGAATACATAAAACAGATTGTAATTAAAAAAACAATATAGCAACTTAATCAAAAAATCCATTTTTTTTTGATTGGTTTGTACAGTTAATGATAACGTTTTTCAATTTCCTCCGTTTCAGCGTTGTATAACTTCCGCAATTTTTTTATAAGGGTCAAGTTGCTTTTTTATAGGTTTTCCCAATCATATTTTTTAGGGAGGACAACCGCAGCTATTACTATCAGACGGCGTTTGTAAGTCTAAAAGACATTAAAAATAACCGCCGTATTTTGTCCATTATTTAATCACTCTTTCTTATTCTTGTGCCATACATTTTATAGCCATTAAATTTGTTTTATGACAACGATACAAGGACCTGGAATTTTTTTAGCCCAATTTTTAGGTGATGAAGCACCTTTTAACAATTTAAAAAGCATCTGCAAATGGGCGGCAGGCTTAGGTTTTAAAGCGGTGCAAATTCCCAGTTGGGATGTGCGTTGTATTGATTTAGTCAAAGCCGCCGAAAGTCAAACGTATTGCGACGAATTCAAAGGCATTGTAAACGAAGCAGGTCTGCAAATTGCAGAACTTTCAACGCATTTACAAGGTCAATTAATTGCTGTGAATCCTGCGTATGATTTATTGTTTGATGGTTTTGCGCCAGTGCAAGTGCGAAATAATCCAAAGGCTCGTGCCGTTTGGGCAAAACAGCAATTAGAGTTTGCAGCAAAAGCGTCTAAGCGTTTGGGCTTGTCTGCATGTGCAACATTTAGCGGTGCTTTATTGTGGCATACCGTTTACCCTTGGCCACAGCGTGTTGCAGGATTGGTCGATGATGGATTTACAGAACTTGGAAAAAGGTGGACGCCGATTTTAAATTGTTTTGACGAGCAAGGCATTGACCTGTGTTATGAAGTTCATGCCGGTGAAGATTTGCATGACGGCACGAGTTATGAAATATTTTTAGACAAAGTGAATCAACACCCTCGTGCTTGTTTGCTTTATGACCCTTCACATTTTATTTTGCAATGTTTAGACTATAAAGCCTACATCGATCATTATCACCAAAGAATTAAAATGTTTCATGTCAAAGATGCAGAGTTTAACCCAAATGGAAAACAAGGCGTTTATGGCGGTTATCAAGATTGGGCAAATCGTGCAGGTAGATTTCGTTCGCTTGGAGATGGACAAGTTGATTTTAAAACCATTTTTAGCAAACTTGCACAATATAATTATAGCGGTTGGGCAATTTTAGAATGGGAGTGTATTTTAAAACACCCTGAACAAGGTGCAGCAGAAGGGGCAACCTTTATTCAAAATCACATCATTCAAGTTACCGAAAAAGCGTTTGATGATTTTGCAAAATTAGATACGAACCAAGCCTTAAATAAAAAAATATTAGGCATTGATTAAACTCCAACATTGTGCTTTAAAATCAAATTTTCACAAGTCCAATCCTCTTATTCTGAGCGTTCTTTGTGTTTGTTAAATTTTTGCATCATGATAGATTCTTGCATCATGTGCTTAAATTCTTTTTCTGCTTTAAACAAGGTATTGGTTTTGTCGGCGTTCATAATTTTATCAAACTTCTGCTTATACCTTTTGCGTATGTCTAACACTTTTTCATCTTTTTCTATTTCGTTTGTTTCGTCTTTTGTTTTCTTTAATTCTTCAACATATTCATTGTAAACAGGCCAAAACGTTTCGCTTTCAGCAACTTTTAAATCTAACTTAGAACTTAAAAAAGCAATTTTAAGGGATTGAATTTTTGAGTGTTGTTTTTCATCTCCTTGTGCATTTTCTTGCCTGTCTTCAGCCAACATCGTGTGTATAATATTGGCATAAAAATACTGCAACTTGTCAAAGTCTATTTGTGTTGCAATTTCTTTATCCTCAACGTCTAAGATTATTTTTTCTTGTTGAGAAAATACAGAAATCGCGAACAGGCAATAAAATAAAATAAAAGAGGCGTATTTTTTTTTCATATAAAGGATTAAAAATTAAAATATAAAAATAAACTTATTGTGTATTATCAAGTAAAAGTTGCAGGGTTGTTGAATAAACATCATTTTCATTAGCCGTTAATACAATATCATGGTCGCCTTGATATAAGTCTTCATTGTTTTCTAAATACGTTTTTAAATTGACTTGGTCAATATTTCGCAATTCGCTTACAATTTGTTCACGGCTCATGGCTTCAATTCTGTTAGAATTTTTGGTTGATAAAAAGTAGCTACCCGTAAGTACAACAAAGCAAGCTACGGCAGCAATATTGCCATATTTCTTGAGGTTCAACGGCTTTAAAAACTTAATTTTTTGAGATTTTTCAGTTTGTACTTTTGCAATAATCTGTGAAGGCAATTGTTCAAAATAACCATTCGGAACAGTATAAGGATGTCCAATTTTTGACTTTAATAAAGAAGGCATTTTTTGAAACTCTTCGTTCATCTGTTCATTTTGTTGTTGTTGAACAAGGGTTAACATATTCTTTGAAAACGCTTTAAAATAAGCGTCATTGACTTTGAATGGGACTGCTATTTTAGGTTCGAGTAAATTTTTCTTGTTCATATTCAACGTGTTGTTTTTATTTGAGAGTTAGTCGTTCATGGTTTGTTTAATGTAGTCTTCTATTTTATTGGCGGCATGAAAATAACTTGCTTTTAATGCTCCAACAGACGTATCTAAAATACTTGCCATTTCTTCGTAGGGCATTTCATCAAAATAACGCAGATTAAAAACCGTTCGTTGTTTTGGCGGTAGCTGTTGAATAGCTAATTGCAACCTCCATTCCAATTTTTGTGCGTCAAAATTTTCATCTGCTCGTATGGTATTTTCTAAAAAATCTTGCTTGTCTTCAAAAGATACTTGGTTACGTCTTTTTTGTTTTTCTAAAACTTTTAAACATTCATTTGTTGCAATGCGATACATCCATGTATAAATCTGGGCTTCTTCTCTAAAATTTTCTAACCCTAACCATACATTCAAAAAAGAATCTTGCAATACATCATTTGCTAAATCATGCGTAATCACCATCTTGCGAATATGCCAATACAAGCGTTCTTGATATTTTTGAACAATTTTTTCGTATGCCTTTTCTTTTGTTTTAGGCTCTCTAAACATTGTCATCAGCACTTTATCTTCTTCTATTGACGTCATATTGTGTGCGTTTAGATTTTTTACAATCAGGTTAAAGTGTTTTTATTTAATTTTGGTCTTCAGAGTTTGCAAGGAATAAAAAGTTTAATTCGCTCTCTAAAAAAAATGTCTCTTTTTATGTTTTTTCTTTTTTTTTCGCTTGCGTTCACAGTTTGTCAGCAAGAACAAAGGGTTTTTAACAACGACAGTATTCGCACAATAATCAGCACACAATACAAAGGAAAATTACAGGAATTTCAAAAAAGTACGCTAAGAAAAATTCCAACTTCAAAACAAGAAATTTATATCAGTATCGATTTGTGCGATGGCAATTCGTCGTCTTTTGATTTTGTTTTATTTCGTTATTTAGAGCAAAACAACATACCAGCGATTGTTTTTCCAAGCCTACAATGGATCAATACCAATCCTTTACTTTTTAAATCTTTGATTAAAAACAAATTGTTGTCTTTTCAACATCACGGCAATAAGCATCTTGTACCGAGTGTTCAAAAAGATAAAGTTTTTGGCATTCCTTGTGTTAAAACAAGCGACGAATTAATGAGTGAGTTAATTGATCCGCTAAATGTGTTTTATCGTTATACGGGTCGATATCCTCGTTTATATAGACCGCCAACTATTTATCATGACAGCTTGACCATTACCATTTGCAAAGCCTTGGGAATGCAAGTTGTTGGCTATACTGGAAGCTCTTATACGCCGATAAGAAACGAAAAAAATAACCTTCAAACAGCCGCCCAATTGATGAAAAAAATTTCAGATGGTGCATTGTTTATTTTTCACGGCAATCACCCTAAGTGGAACGAAATAGAAGTGTTGAAACCGTTGATTGAAGAGGCAAAAAAAAGAGGTTATAGCATAGGACAATATTGTCCATCACCAGATGGCGTGAAATAAAAACACGCATTTTTTTTCTATTCAAATGGCAGCGATGAATACACAACAAGAAGTCAAAATTTATACAGACGGAGCTTGTTCTGGAAATCCTGGCAAAGGCGGACTGGGCATTGTTTTAACGTATGGAAGTGTAGAAAAGGAACTTTCTTTTGGTTATCAATACACCACAAATAATCGCATGGAATTGTTAGCCGTAATTATCGCTTTAGAACATTTAACAAAACTCAACCTGCTGATTAGTGTTTTTTCAGACAGTAAATATGTTGTTGATGCGATAGAAAAAAAGTGGTTGGAAAAATGGTTAAAGACTAATTTCAATAACAATAAAATCAAAAACAAAGATTTGTGGTTACGTTACCAAGCATTATCATTACAACATCAAATTCGATTTGTTTGGGTAAAAGGACATGCTTCAAATGCGTTGAATAACCGCTGTGACGCACTTGCCGTAAAAGCATATCAACAAAAAAATTTATTGCTCGATGACGGATTTGTTTCATCTTAGTTTTTTGTTTTTTATTTTTTCAATATGGGTAACGCACTTTATATGGAAAACCGCAAGCGGTTTATTCAGCAATTAGAAGTTAATTCGATTGCCATTTTTATTTCTAATGCAGAAATTCCCTCTAACGGAGATGACATTTATCCGTATAAACAAAACAGTGATTTGTTGTGGCTTTGCGGTATAGAACAACCCGATACGTTTTATGTTGTCATCAAAACAAAAAAGAAAACTGAAGAGTTTTTGTTTATCAAAAAAAGTAACCCCGCAAAAGAAATTTGGGACGGCAAATTTATCACACAACAAGAAGCCAAAGCCCTTACAGGAATTGATACTGTTTTATTTGCAGACGATTTTTTTTCGTTTTTACAATTACGCATCAATGCCTTAACAACCATTTATTTGAACACGAACGAAAACGACAGAAAAAATGGACATACACAAAATGAAATGTATTTGTTCATCGAAAAAATAAAACAACTTTATCCTTTGCATCAATACAAACGTTCGGCAGAAATTTTAAAATATACAAGAGCAATCAAAACAAAATATGAATTGGAGCGTATTTCACAAGCAATAGAAGTTACGAATTTGGCTTTTCAAACGATGCTACAAAAGGTTCGTGTCAATTGTTTTGAATATGAAATTGAAGCCCATTTAATTCACCAGTTTTTATTAAACAAAAGTACTGGTTTTGCTTTTTCCCCTATCGTTGCTTCTGGCGACAATGCTCGTATTTTACATTATATCAGCAATGCTGAACAATGCAAAAACGGCGATATGGTTTTGTTAGATTTTGGTGCAACATTTCAACATTATCATGCTGACATAACGAGAACTTTTCCCATCAACGGCACATTTACAAAGCGTCAGAAAGAAGTTTACAATGCATGTTTACATCTACACAAATATGCGACGGCATTACTTCAGCCGAATGTTTTGCTTTCAACATATACCGAAGAAGTTGGGAAAGAAGCAACGAAAGTTTTTTTGAAAATAGGGTTGCTCTCAACAACTGACATTAAAAATGAAGACAAAAAAAATCCTGCCTACAGAAAATATTTGTATCACGGCATCTCTCATCATTTGGGTTTAGATGTGCATGATTTCGCAGACAGAGAACAACCTTTGCAAGTGGGCATGGTTCTTACTGTTGAGCCTGGCATTTATATTCAAGAAGAAAAAATGGGCATACGATTAGAAAATAATGTAGTCATTACAAAAAATGGAAATACAAATTTGTCCAAACAAATTCCAATAGAAATCAACGATATTGAAAAATTGATGAAGCGGTAGTTGTATGAAGTGATTGAACATATTGATGCTTGTTTTACGTAAAGGAGGATTGCTTCTTTTTTATTTTTGTTTTAATTTCAAAAAACAATAACTTCATAGCACTTCATTACCTTCTATTTTAATTCTATTTACAGCGTGGCAAAAAAAGCAAGCACAACAAAAAACACAAAAAACACATCACAAGACCGAACCGATATTGGCAAAGGCAATGCAGAGCATTTGTCCTCAAACAGTCAATATTCAGAGAGCCTTTTATTAGACCGTTTGAATCATTTTTTTGGTTTCAATAAATTTAAAGAAAGTCAGCTACAAGTTATTCAAAGTATTTTAGACAATAAAGATGTTTTTGTGATTATGCCAACTGGCGGGGGTAAAAGTTTATGTTATCAACTCCCTGCTTTAGTTTCTGAAGGCTGTGCAATTATTGTTTCTCCTCTGATTGCGTTGATGAAAAATCAAGTTGATTTGATTCGTAGTTATAGTAACCATGATAGTATCGCCCACTTTTTAAATTCCTCACTCAACAAAACGCAAGAGCGAGAAGTGTTTGATGATTTAAAATCAGGCAAAACAAAAATGCTTTATGTGGCACCCGAAACACTCACAAAAGAAGACAATGTCAAGTTTTTAAAAAACACGCCGATTTCTTTTTTTGCTGTTGATGAGGCACATTGTATTTCTGAATGGGGGCATGACTTTAGACCAGAGTTTAGAAAAATCAAAGAAACGTTTGCAAAAATTCACCCCAATAAAGCGGTCATTGCTTTGACTGCAACGGCAACATTAAAAGTGCAAAACGACATTATTAAAAACTTAGAACTTCGTGAGCCGCGCATTTTTGTGTCTTCTTTCAATAGACCGAATTTGAATTATAGCATTGTTCCAAAAGTTACTAAAGCACAAACCATTAAATCGATTGCCAAATACATCAATCAAAACAAAGGCAAGAGTGGAATTATTTATACAACAAATAGAAAAACAACCGAAGAGCTTGCGGAAATTTTGCAAGTCAATAATATTAAAGCCGTTGCTTATCACGCTGGCGTGGACACAAAATCTCGAAACGAAAGGCAAGATGTTTTTTTAAATGAAGACGTTCAAGTGATTGTGGCGACGATTGCATTTGGTATGGGCATTGACAAACCCGACATTCGTTTTGTTATTCACTATAACATTTCTAAATCGATAGAAAATTATTATCAAGAAACAGGCCGTTCTGGACGAGATGGATTAGAAGGGAATTGCATTTTATATTATTCCCAAAAAGACATTAACAACATTGAATTTTTATTAAAAGACAAATCTCTTACAGAGCGAGAAATTGCGTTGCAATTACTCCAAGAAATGATTTCATATTGCGAAACCAACGCTTGTAGAAGAAAATATTTATTGAATTATTTTGGTGAAAAATATGAGCACGAAAATTGCGGCAATTGCGACAATTGCTTATATCCAAAAGAACGCATAGAAGCAACCAAAGAAGCTGTAGTGGCACTCAATGCGATTAAGGCACTGTACGAAAAATTTGCAGCTCCATACTTGGTTCATTTTATTGCAGGCAATGCGACATCACAAATTCAAATGTATCGACATGATACGCATGCAAAATTTGGTATTGGAAAAAACAGAGACAGTAATTTTTGGAATTCTTTGATACAGCAAATGTTGATTGCTGGGTTATTAGAAAAAAATATTGAAGAGTATGGCATTGTGAAAATATCAGAAGCGGGGGCGGCATTTGCAAAAAATCCAACCAATTTTCAAATCACAATCAACACAATTTTTGAAGAGTTTAATTCATTAGAAGAAAAAGATTTTCTCGTTGAAGAAGAAACAAAAGGCAGCGCTTTAGACGACCTTTTGCTCCAACAATTAAAAGACATTAGAAAGCAAGTTGCCACAAAAAATCAATTGCCGCCGTCTATCATTTTTTCAGAAAATTCTTTAATAGAAATGGCCACCATGTATCCAACAAGCATGGAAGAATTAGAAAAAATTCAAGGCATTAGTAAAGGAAAAGGATTGCGATATGGCATTAAATTTGTCGAACACATTAAACAATATGTTGAAGAAAATGACATAGAAAAACCGTCAGATTTTACGTTTAAAAATGTGGTGAGCAAAAATGCCAATAAAGTAACCATCATTCAAAGCATCGACAAAAAAATACCTTTTATCAACATTGCGAAAAGCAAAGAAATGAATCAAAAAGAACTGATAGAAGAACTAGAAAGCATTGTAAATAGTGGAACAAAAATCAATATTGATTATGCTATTAAAGAATTTGCTGATGCAGATTCTGTCAAAGAAGTATTTGCTTATTTTAAAGAACAAGACAATATTGACATCGACGCGGCAGAAAAAGAATTTCGCGATCTTGATTTTACTTCAGAACAAATTCGATTACTCAAAATCAAGTTCATTTCTGATTTTGGAAATTAAATTTCTCGTCATTTTTTAACAACAATCTTTTTATTATGAAACAAATTATTACGCTACTTTTTTTGATTGGACTGCATTCATTTTCCCTTGCACAACAAAGTGCGTCAAAAGTATTAATGGTAAAACCTGCCAATTTTGGATACAATAATGAAACTGCCAGCTCAAATGCTTTTCAACAAAATATATCTATCAGCAATGACAGTCTTCAATCTTTGGCACTACAAGAGTTTCATCATGTTGTAAAAACCTTGCAGACAAAAGGCATAGAAACAATAATTTTAGAAGACAGTAAAACACCGATAAAACCAGACGCTATTTTTCCAAATAATTGGGTCAGCTTCCACAGCGACGGAAGAGTTATTTTATATCCTATGGCGGCACCGAATAGACGTTTAGAACGTAGGCAAGATTTTATCCCCAATTTATACAAACAATATACTGTAAAAGAAGTTATTGATTGGAGCATTTATGAAACAGACAATCAGTTTTTAGAAGGCACTGGAAGCATTGTATTTGACCACAATAATCAAATTGCTTTTGCTTGTGCATCACCAAGAACAAATGGGGAATTACTTACTCGTCTATCTGAAAAATTAGAATACAAACCTGTTTTATTTCATGCTATTGATGAAAAAAAAACACCCATTTATCATACAAATGTAATGATGTCTATTGGCAGCGAGTTTACAGTTGTGTGTTTGGAAAGTATTGCTGATGAAAACGAAAAAACAAGTATTATTGATTATTTAAAAAATGGCAACAAAGAAATCATTGATATTAGCCTTGCTCAAATGAAAAATTTTGCGGGCAATATTTTAGAACTCAAGGGAACACAAACCAAACCGCTGATTGTTCTTTCTCAACGTGCATTCAATGCTTTTTCTTCGCAACAAAAAGAACAACTCACAAAATTTGGAGAGCTTGTGCTTGTGTCTATTCCAACGATTGAAACGGTTGGCGGTGGGGGCGTACGTTGTATGCTTACAGAAATGTTTTTAAAAAAGTAAGCCTGCTGAGTGGAAAAAATCAAAATGGGCATTGTTGCCTATCTCAATACAAAACCCCTTATTCAACAAATTGAAACATTTGCAGAGCAACAAAATTGCGAACTTGTTTTTTCGTATCCCTCTCGCTTAACGCATTTATTTCAACAACAACAAATTGATGTTGCCTTGTTGCCTGTTGCACATTTGCATCAACAAAAACACCTTTCTGTTGTTTCTGATTATTGCATTGGATGCAACGGAGAAGTTGCCTCTGTTGGGTTAATTACAAATGAACCCTTAAACAAAATTCATTCCATTTTTTTTGACCCAGAATCCACCACTTCTAATCGTTTACTCCAAATTCTTTGTGAGCAACATTGGCACATTTCACCTTTGTTTTTACATGACGCTATTGTGGATTACAACAATTTGTCGCAAGGGAGTGCGGCTTTGGTGATTGGCGACAAAGCTTTTGAACATAAACCTCACTACAAATATTATTATGATTTGGGGACAGCATGGAAAGAGATGACCAATTTGCCTTTTGTTTTTGCCACTTGGATTGCTTCAAAAAAATTACCTGAATTGTTTATTGAAGAATTCAATCTTCTACAAAAAAACAATCTCTCCAACCTTGACGCACTCATCAAACAGCTTGACTACAAACACTATAATTTAAACACCTACTTCACAAAAAACATTTCTTATACTTTTGATGAAGAGAAAAAAAAGGCACTGGCACTTTTTTTAAACAGCTGGTAATTTTCATGCCATTTGTGTATTCAGCGTTTTGTTTTCTATCACATCAATTTATTTCAGCCCTGCAGAGAAAAAAAAATGATGAAATAAAAAAAAAGAATAGTTTTATTTTTAGTTGACTCAAACGTTACCATTTTTAATTTTTAACCCGTATGAACATTTTTGTTCTTCAAATACAATGTCGGTCTGAATTAGTCGCCATACAAAAAACGCGCCTTGCTTTTTTGCGTAGTGCTAATTCGTTTGTTCCTTAAAAGCATTTTGCTTTTTCTTTCTCTGTTTTTGTAAACAGAAAATTCCCTGCTATTTTTTACAACACGGTTGATTTGCTTTTATGAAGCATATCATCTGGTATTCGTTCATTTTAATCTCATTATTTTTTATGAAAAAAATTCTTGTTCTTGGAAGCGGTAAAATTGGTTCTGCCGCAGCTTATATGCTCCATCAAAATAAAAATTATGCCATCACCATTGCTGACAGTTTTAAGAACAACGCTGTTCTCGAATTAGAAAAAATGGGCGTTTCTGTTCTCATTGGAAATTTTTCTGATGACGCTTTTTTACAGCAGGCTTTTCAACATCAAGAGTATGTTTTGAATGCTTGCCCTTTTAATTTAAATGTCCGTCTTGTTGATTTTGCATTAAAAAATAACGTCCACTATTTTGACCTTTCTGAAGACGTTGCATCAACAAATTATATTCAACAAATTGCACCAAAAGCAAAAACTGTATTTATTCCCCAATGCGGTTTAGCACCCGGTTTTGTGAGCATTGCGGCTAAACATTTATGTAATTATTTTGATGTTTTGCAAGATGTGAAACTCCGTGTAGGAGCATTAACACTCAATCCCAACAATGCTTTGAAATATAATTTGTCATGGAGTACAGATGGATTATTAAATGAATATGCCCATCCTTGCGATGCCATATCAAATCACCAAATGGTGAAATTACCTGCCTTAGAAGGCTTGGAACACTTTACTTTAGATGGCGTAGAATATGAGGCTTTTAATACGTCTGGCGGCATTGGTGGTTTAGCACACCAATTAAATGGCAAGGTCAAAAATTTAGACTACAAAACGGTTCGCTACAAAGGGCATTGCGATCTAATGCGTTTTTTATATGACGATTTGGGCTTTAAAAATAATCGTGCTTTATTGACAGAAATTTTCAATAAAAACATTCCTACAACAAAAGAAGATGTCATCTTGATTTATATCAGTGTTGCTGGAATTAAAAATAACGTATTAGAACAAAAAACAATTACGTATAAAATTCCACACCAAATCATTAACGGCAAACATTTTACGGGCATACAATTAACGACAGCCGGTTCTGTTTGTGCGGTGATTGATTTGCATATCAATGAAAAATTGCCACAAAAAGGCTTTGTGATGCAAGAGGATATTCCTTATGATGAATATGCGAAAAGCCCCTTTTTGAAATACTATTTTTAATCTAAAACATTTGTTATGAATACAAAATATGAAAAATTAGAATTCATTTTAGACGGTTTGATGCAACGTTATCAAGACCGTGTTCCTGCTGTAAAACGGTTGTTTCAAGCCTTGCTAAAAGAAGGCATCGTGTTGAAAAATGCAGACGTTCAAAATGACCACATTGCTTTTAGAACTATGGGCGTAAAGCATTTAGGAATTGCATCTATGGAAAAGATTTTTTTGCATTATGGCTATCAGAAAAAAGAATATTTTTTGTTTGAAGAAAAAAAACTCAACGCTTATTGGTATCATCCACCATTGCCTCAATACCCAAGAATCTTTTTAAGTGAATTGAGAGTACAAGATTTGAGTCCGGAAACGCAAGCCATTATTCATTCTTATACAAATCAAATCACCGCAGACCCGCTTGACCAAATTGACTTGAATGATGAGTATGCGATAGATACTTTTTTGCATAGTGGCTTATGGTCATTGCCTTCATTGGCAGACTACAAAGCACTGCAAAAAGAAAGTGAATATGCTGCATGGGTCATTTACAATCGCTATTATTTAAATCATTTTACAATTAGTGTTCACAACCTTCCAAAATATAATGACTTGGAGGTGTTTAATTTATGGTTAGAAAAAAATGGTTTCATTTTAAATAATGCTGGAGGAAAAATAAAACATAGCCCCGACGGCTTGTTGTTACAATCTTCTACTGTTGCAGAAATGATAGAAGCCACTTTTTTGAATAATGAAAAAGAAACAATTGCTGGCTCTTATGTAGAATTTGCAGAACGCAAAGTGTTGCCGCAGTTTGCACACTTATTACCTCATGAAATTGAACGCGAGCACAGACGAGACGGTTTTGAAACAAAAAATGCTAACAAAATTTTTGAAAGCACTTTTATGTCGCAAACAAAAAATCGATAGCATTGATCAAACTCATTTCATCATTGAAGGGAGTTATTTTAATGATGATAAAAACAAATTTGATATTCATTGACCCTTAAACACATTCGTATGACAAAAGATTTTCTTCAACAATTACAACTCCACGACCAAGAGGCTGGCACATCAACAGGAACAGTTTTTTTGCGTGAGCAATCTGCAACAATCAAAAGTTTATCGCCTGTGGACAACGCCGTCATCGGCGAAGTTTTTACTACAACAAACAAGCAATATGAAACCGTGATTGTTCAAGCACAATCTGCATTTTATGAATGGCGAAATATTCCGGCACCACGCAGAGGAGAAATTGTAAGACAAATTGGAAATGCGTTTCGAGAACACAAAACTGAATTGGGAAAATTGGTCGCTTATGAAATGGGAAAAAGTATGCAAGAAGGTTTGGGCGAGGTGCAAGAGATGATAGACATTTGCGATTTTGCTGTTGGCTTGTCGCGTCAGTTGTATGGTTTAACCATGCATTCAGAACGTCCACAACACAGAATGTATGAACAGTGGCACCCAATAGGAATTGTTGGCATTATTTCTGCCTTTAATTTTCCTGTTGCTGTATGGTGTTGGAACGCTGCCATTGCATGGGTGTGTGGAAATGTATGCGTATGGAAGCCATCAGAAAAAACACCCTTGTGTGCAATTGCTTGCCAAAAAATTGTAAGTCAAGTTTTTGTTCAACATAATCTGCCAGAGGGCATTTCTAATTTAATTACAGGCGATACAACACTTGGAAAAACGCTCTGTGCAGACGACAGAATTGCGTTGATTTCTGCAACAGGTTCAACAGCAATGGGAAAAGATGTGGCACAAAGTGTGGGTCGCAGATTAGGCAAATATTTATTAGAACTTGGCGGAAATAACGCCATGATTATTACTCCAAATGCAGACCTTTCTTTGGCGATAAGAGCCCTTGTGTTTGGTGCAATAGGAACAGCAGGTCAGCGTTGCACAACAACACGCCGTTTGATTATTCATAAAACAATCTATGCTGAATTTACGTCGCAATTAGTTGATGCGTACAAACAATTAGAAATAGGAAATCCTTTAGATGAAAATAATCATATCGGACCTTTGATTGATGAAGCCGCAGTAAATGGTTATTTAAAAGCACTCGACCGTTGTGAAAAAAATGGAGCAAAATTTTTACTCAAAGGAAATGTATTGCAAGGAAAAAATTATCCTTCTAATTGTTATGTAAGCCCAAGTATTGTTTTCGTAGAACATGATTTTCCTTTTATTAAAGAAGAGGTTTTTGCCCCCTTGTTATATGTTGTACAATATGACCAAATTGAAGAAGCAATTGAACTCCAAAACAATGTGCCACAAGGATTATCGTCTTCAATAATGACTTTGAATATGCGTGAGATGGAATTATTTTTATCTGCAAATGGTTCAGATTGTGGAATAGCAAACGTGAATGTTGGCACAAGTGGTGCAGAAATTGGCGGTGCATTTGGTGGAGAAAAAGAAACCGGCGGAGGGCGAGAATCTGGTTCAGATGCATGGAAGGCTTATATGAGAAGACAAACCAATAGCATCAATTTTGGCACAACAATTCCATTGGCTCAAGGTATTCGTTTTGATCTATAAAGTCAAAATGATGCTTATCGAAACTCAGTCTTTGTACACGAAAAATAGATGTATTTTTTTATAGAGAAATTGAAGTGAATTGGCTTACATACTGCGTGTAAATAGCAACTAAAACAGCACCTTTGAAAAAACAAAATCTTTAAACGATGACAACAGAAGCCCTAAATTTAAAAAAAATAACCCTCTCTTAATTCAATAAAAAACAGCCGGTTGTGAAATGGACTGCATCTATTTATCTACGAAAGTGTATTGTCATTATGATTTAAATTGAACCATCATATGCTAAAAAACATATTTAGAAAAAAAGGATTTAACGATCTTGAAAAAGACGTTCCTCAAGGAAAAATGAACCGCGTATTAACCGTAAAAGACCTTGTTTATATTGGTGTTGCGGGAGTAATAGGAGCAGGAATGTTTACGTCTGTTGGGCGAGCAACTTATGCTGGTGGCCCTGGCGTTACACTTCTCTTTGTCCTCATTGGCATTGTCTGCATTTTTATTTCTTTATGTTATGCAGAATTTGCCTCGCGCATTCCACTTACAGGAAGCTCTTATTCTTATGCGTATTATGTGTTTGGCGAATTTGTAGCCTGGCTTGTTGGTTGGATTTTGATTATCGAATATTCTTTATCTAATATCATCATTGCCATTTCGTGGAGTAGTTATTTTAAAAACGTGTTAGATGGGTTTTCAATTCATATTCCAGAATGGCTCACCATTGATAGAACGACTGCATACAATGCGTATCAAAATTTATTACAACAAGGACAAGATGTAAGCACTTCAATATGGGCAACTGCACCAGAAATTTTTGGAGCGAAAATTGTGCTCAATTTGCCTGCTTTTTTAATTGTGTTTTTAATCGGCGGCATTTGTTATGTTGGTATAAAAGAAAGTAAAAATTATTCTAAATGGATGGTTTATATCAAACTTTCGGTGCTTTTATTTTTTGTTATTGTTGGGTTTTTTACCATTGATTTTTCAAATTATCATCCTTTTTTACCGAATGGTTTTAGTGGAGTAATGCACGGCGTATCTGCCATTTTCTTTGCGTATATTGGTTTTGAAGCTGTTTCAACACTGGCAGAAGAAACAGTTAATCCACAACGCGATTTGCCGCGTGGAATGTTTTATACTATTCTCATTTGCTCTGTTGTTTATATCATAGTGTCTTTTGTATTGGCGGGTATTGTCAACTATAAAGAACTCAATGTTTCAGACCCTTTAGCTTTTGCTTTTGAACAAAAAAAAATGGCAATGGTCAGTTATATTATTTCGAGTTTATCGCTCATTGCGTCTTCTTCAACGTTATTGGTTTATCAAATCAGCCAACCTCGTTTATGGATGAACATGAGCAGAGACGGCTTGTTGCCAAAAATATTTTCAACCATTAACAAACGTTTTTTAACGCCCTCTTTTTCTACCATCATATCCACTTTTTTAATTGCAACGCCTACCCTTTTTGTTGACCCTTATGCAATGACAGACATTACGAGCATTGGCACACTGTTCACGTTTGCCGTTATTTCTTTTGGCGTTTTGTATTTGCCGAAAGACAATAATTTCAAAGGGTTTCAAAATGTATATATCAATTCGCGCTATGTTCTTCCTCCTCTTTATGCTGGTTTTTTATTTGTATATAGTAACAGAATTTTTGCTTTTTTTCAAACAACACAACACCAATATTCAGACATTTTATTTATCGGGTTTCTTGTTGTTGCTGCTTTTTTAATTGTGCTTGCAAGCATCAAAAACTATTCTCTCATTCCCGTTTTATCGACCTTGTTGTGCTTGTATTTAATGATTGAAATTCCTCCCAATAGCTGGATTGTTTTTTTTATTTGGGTGTTGCTTGGATGTTTGATTTATTTCTTTTATGGGTATAAAAAAAGCAAACTCAACAATACATTCTCTTGACCCTGATTTGTCATTTACAAAAAAAATTAGTTTGAACTTTTTCATTCTTTTATTTTTAAAATGAAAGGGGGTAAAACATGATAGTATTGCTTATGAGTTGCAAGAAATACTATGATAAAGGTAGTCTAAAATAAAATTTGTATTTTCACCCTGAATTTTAATTTATCAATGATTCATGACGAAAAAATACAAAATAGCGAGTTTGTTTTCTGGTTGTGGTGGACTTGACCTTGGCTTTATAAAATCTGGATTTGAAGTTGTTTGGGCTAATGATTTTTTCAAAGAGGCTGTTGAAACATATAAAAAAAATATTGGAGACCATATTGTTTATGGAGATATAACTAAAATTAAGAGTGAAGATATTCCTAACAATTTTGATATACTTTTAGGAGGGTTCCCTTGCCAAGGATTTTCGGTTGCAAATACGAAAAGAAGCATGGAAGATGAGCGTAATTTTTTATATAAAGAACTTTTAAGGCTCATTAAAGATAAACAACCAAAATTTTTTGTAGGGGAAAATGTGAAAGGATTATTGTCAATGCAACAAGGAAAAGTTATAGACATGATTATTAATGATTTTAAATCATTAGGTTATGAAGTTGAATATCGCCTTTTAAAAGCTTCAGATTATGGTGTACCTCAAAACAGAGAAAGAGTAGTAATTATAGGAAATAGATTGGGGTTAAAAAATCCTTTTCCAGAAAAAACGAACGGTTTAGTAAATGATTTATTAGATAAAAATTTAAAACCTTACACAACAGTAAAAGATTCTGTAGGTTATTTAGCAAAAGTAAGGACAAGAGATGTTCCATTTGATTTGAATGGTACAACAATTTATAATCATGTCGCAAGAACAAACGTTGCTGATAAATTTTGGGGGAGAAAACAAAACGTAAATCAATACGAAATATGTGATTACCTGAAATATTGGAGATATAAAAGTGGTTGGACTACAAAAAAAATTGATGAACATTTTGGTTATGCACATACTGCAGGACACTGGTTTAGAAAAGATAACAATTCAGGCAGTATTCCAAATCCAAGTGATTGGTGGGAGCTTAAAAAAATTTTAAATTTTGATGATACTTATGATAAAGCGGTAACTGAATTAGAACTTAAAGAAATAAAATTTGAGCAATCTTTAAGAATAAATAATTGGGAACTACCTAGTGATACAATAACAGCAACAGGGCCAGAAATCCATCCTAATAGAGAAAGAAGAATGTCAGTAAGGGAATGTGCTATAATACAAACTTTCCCTGATGATTTTGTTTTTTGTGGTAGTTTGGGAAATATGTACAAACAAATAGGAAATGCAGTACCTGTATTATTAGCACAAAAAATTGCAGAAGTTATAAAAGTAAAAATGGATCAACATGAACAATCTAACACAAAAGCAAAGGGAAAGATTAATGCAAATAGAAACATTAGAGCTGAAATATTTGAATAAATTTTATCATTTTTTAAAATATGTTGAAGACGAAATGATGTTTGGTTTTCAAACAAAAGAAAAAATTAAAGACGATTGGTTAGGAAAATATGATTCAAAAATTTCTAATTTTGCGGTAGGTGCAGAACGTATTATTTATGCACTATTTAATGGAAAAAGTGTTGGACAACCAAATTCTTGTCCTGTTGGGGCTGATATGTTTTTTGAAGTTGAAGATGCGTTTATCCATATTGACTTAAAAACAGTTCAAACGAGAAATATTGGAGATATTACACAAACCATTTTCGTAGGGAGAAATCAAAATAGTTTCAAATCTGAGATAAAAAAAGCGAATGGGGACTCATTTAACCCTAAAAGATTTTATGAACCAGCTTTGCCTACTTTTTATAATAGAGGTAAGAATAATGAAAAAATTTGTTTGTCCTATTTTGTAACAATTGCATATGAAGACAAAAATTTAAACATATTGAATATAAATTTATTATGTATGCCAAATGGGGAACTGGAAAAACATTATGGAACAAGAGTTTTATCAGCAGGTAAAAACCCTGACAAATCAAGATTTAGATTTACAGAAGTGCCAAATTTCGAATTACTGTCACCCCTTAGACCAAGAGTAATGGTTGTCTATTTTGACAAAAACATGAGTGAAAAATTAAAGAAAAGCTTGTCTTTTTATGAAAATTTGTTTAACCAACAATAAAGTACTTCTTGCAAAACGAGTTTGCTAGAACGGAGCGGAAGTTAAACTTTTGACGATTTTACTTTTTAAATACATTGAGCCAATTGCCAAACCACTTACTTCTTTTATTGATTTGAGTGAAGATTATTTTTTAGGATTTCGTCAATTTGAACTACTTTTTAGTAAGAGTCATTTATATTTTTTTTTGATTATAAAAATTCAACAATATGAAAAAAGCATTTGTATTTCCTGGACAAGGTTCGCAATTTGTGGGTATGGGCAAAAACTTATACGACAATTTTTCTCAAGCCAAAGAACGCTTCCAACAAGCAAATCAAATCCTCGGTTTTGACATTGCTGACATTATGTTTAATGGAAGCGACGACGCTTTAAAGCAAACAAAAGTTACCCAACCTGCTGTTTTTTTACACGCAGTGATTGCACATGAATGTGCCAATATTGGCAAGCCTGATATGGTTGCAGGTCATTCCTTAGGAGAATTTTCTGCACTTGTTGCCAACCAAACAATTGCTTTTGAAGAAGCCTTAAAATTAGTTTCATTGCGTGCGTTAGCCATGCAAAAAGCCTGCGATGCAATACCTTCAACAATGGCTGCCGTATTGGGGTTAGATGATGCTACGATAGAAAAAATTTGTGCAGAAATTAAAGACGATGTTGTTGTACCAGCCAACTATAATAGCCCCGGACAATTGGTTATTTCTGGCGACATAAAAGGCATTGACGCCGCTTGTGAATTATTAAAAGCCGCAGGCGCAAAACGCTGTTTAAAATTACCTGTGAGTGGTGCTTTTCATTCTCCTTTAATGGCATCAGCCCAAAAAGAATTAGAAATGGCTATTCAACAAACAACATTCAAAACGCCTATTTGCCCCGTTTATCAAAACGTTGTTGCACAAGCCGTGCAAGACCCACAACAAATTAAAATCAATCTCATACAACAACTGACACAAGCTGTTCGTTGGACACAATGCGTACAAGCAATGTGTGCAGATGGAGCAACAGAATTTATAGAAATTGGGCCAGGAAAAGTATTACAAGGGTTGGTTGCAAAAATCAACAACACGGTTACTTGTTCAGGCATTGCTTAATGGCGAATTAAGATGAAAAAAATTTTACTCTGTGCTGCAACAGAATTAGAACTGCAACCCATTAAAAAAAATAGACAACACATTCGTGATCATCAAGTTGAATTTTTTGTTTACGGTGTTGGCATTCCTTTGTCTTTATATTATTTGAATCAATTTTTGCAAGACAAACATTTTGATGCAATAATTTCTGTTGGCATTGCTGGCAGTTTTATTTCATCTATAGATTTAGGCAGTGTGGTTGCGGTTAAACAAGATTGTTTTGGAGATATGGGAGCTTTTCAACAAAACAATAAAACATTTTCAAGTTTGTTTGAAATGGGTTGGATCAACCCATTTCAATCACCGTTTATAAACGAGCAATTAGTAAATCCTTTTTTATCTCATTTTAATTTATCTTCTTATCGCACCGCAAACGCAATTACCGTTCAACAAATGAGCAGCGATGAAAATCGCATTGACATTTTAAAAAATAAATATGCCGCAGAAGTTGAAAGCATGGAGGGTGCGTGTATTCATTTTATTGCCTTAGAAAAACAAATTCCTTTTTTGCAATTGCGTGCCATTAGCAACTTTGTTGGTGAAACGGACAAAACAAAATGGACAATACCTTTAGCGTTAAATAATTTAACAACAAGTGTACAACACATACTCCAAAAAAACTAAAGCCCTACAACACTTTTTATTTGTTTTAAAAATCAAATTATGACGACTCCATCACAAAAAATTGTTATTGCAATTACAGGAGCAAGCGGCTCTATTTATGCCAATATTTTGTTGAAGCAATTAGAACAAATTCAAGCACAATATGAAACGGTACAAATTGTAATGAGCAAAAATGCAAAAGATGTTTGGCTCCATGAATTAGAAAATGCCGATTACGACAAGTTTCCTTTTTTACACTTTTCTCAGCAAGACTTTAATGCCCCTTTTGCTTCTGGGTCTGGACAGTTTGACACGATGATTATTATTCCTTGTTCTATGGGAACTGTTGGTCGCATAGCACATGGCATTTCTAATGATTTGATTAGTCGTGCTGCAGATGTGATATTAAAAGAACGCAGAAAATTGATTTGTGTTGTTCGCGAAACACCGTATAGTCTTATTCATTTACAAAATTTAACGACGATTACACAAGCTGGTGGAATTATTTGTCCCGCAAGTCCATCATTTTACTCGAAACCACAAAGCATTGAAATGGTCGCTAAAACGGTTGTCGATAGAGTGTTAGACCTTTGCGGATTTTCTATTCAAAGCTATCGTTGGGGCAAATAATTTTTATTGATGTTGAACGTGAAATTTGCTTTTTACAATTAAAAAAAAGACGACAAAAGTTGTTCTACGTTTTTTACCCCAATTGCATTTTTTGAAATAAAGCCTTCACCAAAAAGAACGCCAATTTTCTGTCCCATATTTCTCGCCTTAGCTTCTAAATTATCCCAAAATAAAGCCGAAGAAATATATGTCGAGGCTTCATTTTGATATTGGCTTTGTGGCATAAAAAATTGCGACTCATACGCTCTAATAATTTCTTTTTTGCGTTCAAAAAATGTGCTGATATCAATAATAAAATTTGGCTCTAATTGTTTGTCTTGAATATAAAAAAACACATTTTTAGGTTTCCAAACAGGCAGTTGATTAGTTTCTATTTTTAATAAACCCGATAAAAAACATGCCGTTGCAACAAGGTCTGCACCTCGCTTATGGTCAGAGTGTCTGTCATCTAAGGCATTCGCAAAAACAATTTCTGGTTGATACGTTCTAATCAGCATAATGATTTTTAGAAGCGACATTTCGTTTGTTTCAAAAAAACCATCTTTCAATTCTACATTTACCCGCACTTGAATGTCTAATAATTCTGCCGCCTTTGCAGCCTCTTGGCTTCGTATGTTTGCATTGCCACGTGTTCCCAACTCTCCACGTGTAAGGTCTATAATGCCAACTGTTTTCTGGCGAGACCGTGCTTCTAAAATTGTTCCACTACAACTCAATTCTACATCGTCAGGATGAGCACCAAAAAATAAATAGTCTAATTTCATAATCGATTATTTTGCATATTCTTAAAATAACAAACAAAGATGCTTGAAATCAAAATAAAGACAAAGATTTTTTCTTGTTAAAATGAAAAGAATATCCGCCTAAACAGAATTGTTTGCACAACTATTTTTATACCATAGTTTTGTTGCAATTATAGGTCTTCATTATTATTATTTTTTTATGCTTAGTGCTCCTGTTATCAGACAACTTTTTTTTGATTTTTTTAAAAATAAAAATCATGCTATTGTTCCTTCTGCCTCCATTGTCATTAAAAATGACCCAACCCTCATGTTTACAAATGCGGGAATGAATCAGTTTAAAGAATATTTTTTAGGCAATAACCCTGCCCCACATCTACGCATTGCGGATACGCAAAAATGTTTACGTGTAAGCGGAAAGCATAATGATTTAGAAGAAGTTGGCATTGACACTTATCATCATACGATGTTTGAAATGCTTGGCAATTGGAGCTTTGGCGACTATTTTAAAGAAGAAGCCATCGCTTGGAGTTGGGAATTATTGACAGATGTTTACAAAATTCCAAAAGACAGAATTTATGTCAGTGTATTTAAAGGTGATGAAAAAGAAAATTTATTGCCTGATGAAGAAGCAAAAAAAATATGGGAGAAATATGTTTCTGCTGACCGAATTTTAGGGTTTGGCAAAAAAGACAACTTTTGGGAAATGGGCGAAACGGGACCCTGTGGGCCGTGTAGTGAAATTCACATTGATTGTAGGAGTGATGAAGAACGCAAAAAAATAGACGGAAAGAAATTAGTCAATGCCGACGACCCTTTGGTGATTGAAATTTGGAATAATGTATTTATTCAATACAACAGAATGAAAGATGGGTCGTTACAATTATTGCCACAAAAACACGTTGATACTGGCATGGGGTTTGAACGATTGGTGCGCGTTATTCAAAACAAAACATCAAATTATGACACCGATATTTTTTCTGCCACGTTTGAAAAAATTACTAGCCTAACCAGAATTCCATACACAGGAACACAACAATTTCAAGACATTGCTTTTAGGGTCATTGCAGATCATATTCGTGCCATTTGTTTTTGCATTGCCGATGGGCAATTGCCTTCAAATACAGGTGCGGGTTACGTTATTCGCAGAATTTTAAGACGTGCTGTTCGCTATGCATATTCTCATTTACAATATCAAGAAGCATTACTTTATGAATTGGTGCCTGTTATTGCAACGCAATTTGAAACCGTGTTTCCCGAATTGATACAACAACAAGACTTTGTAACAAAAATTATTGAAGATGAAGAACAAAATTTTTTGAGAACAATCTCTTCAGGCATCAAAAAATTAGACACTTATTGTTTAACGACAACGAGCAAAGAAATGAAAGGTTCAGTTGCCTTTGAATTATACGACACGTTTGGATTTCCTTTAGATTTAACAACAATGATTGCAAGTGAAAAAGGCTTTACTGTGAACGAAAAAGAATTTGAACAATGTATGCAAGAACAAAAAAACAGAAGCCGAGAAGCTACAAAATTGGAAACTTTCGATTGGATTATCTTACAAGAAAAAAAATCAAAAACGCCTTTCGTTGGTTATGATGTAATAGAAAATGAAACCTCTTTATTACAATACAGAACGGTTCAACACAAAGGCAAAACCTTGTATCAGTGGGTGTTATTAGAAACTCCTTTTTATGCTGAAAGTGGCGGACAGGTTGGCGATAAAGGCGTTTTAATTTTTGGTGAAGAACAAATTCAGGTTGTTGACACAAAAAAAGAAAATGATTTAATCATTCATTTCACAACAACTTTACCCCAACAAATTACGCAGCAGATAAAAGCAAAAGTAGATGTGTCTATACGCACACAAACTTCTCTTCATCACTCTGCGACACATTTATTACACGCTGCATTGAAAAAACAACTTGGTGAACACGTTCAACAAAAAGGTGCTTTTTTATGCGACACATATTTGCGATTTGATTTTGCTCATACAGAAAAAATTCCTGAACACGTATTGCAACAAATCGAAGACGACATTAACGAAAAAATTCAACAAGACATTGCGATTCAAACTTTTGTTTTGCCTAAAGAAGAAGCCATCGCAAAAGGAGCAAACGCTTTGTTTGGAGAAAAATATGGCGACGTTGTTCGCATGGTTGTAATCGACGAACAATTTTCTTTAGAACTTTGTGGTGGCACGCATGCAAAAACAACGAAAGACATCGGACGCTTTAAAGTGATGCAAGAAAGCTCTGTGGCATCTGGTGTGCGAAGAATAGAAGCCATTTGCGGAGAGGCAATGAATGTGTTTATGATGCAACAATTTTCAACACTAAAAGCAATTAAACAAGTGTTACAAAATCCTAAAGATATTGTCAAAAGCATTGAAAATTTAGTACAAGAAAAACAGACTTTGCAACAACAATTAGAAGACACCGAAACGGAAAGTGCAAATGCTGTAGTTCAACAAATTTTAACTCAAACAAAACAACAAAACGGCTTTGTTTGGCTCATTCAAGAGTGTACAACAAGTAATGCGAACGTGTTTAAAAAAATTCCTTTTGTGGTTAAACAAAAATTGCAAACCCCTTATTGTCTTTGTGTGCAAACCGTCATAGACGACAAGGTGCATGTGGCGATACAAATTGATGATGAAACCGCCACAACAAAAAACATAGACCTAAACGCATGGGCAAAAAATAGTCTTTTTTCTATTTTACAAGGAAAGGGAGGGGGACAAAAAAAATCGATTGTTGCTGTGGGAGAAAATAAAAATGGCTTTCAACAAATTGTCAAAAACCTGCAAGAGTATCTTTCGTAATGGTTTAATTGTTCGCAATATTTCATTTTTTCAAATCTTTCTTTATGGCAATTGTTCATGTTGGTCATGCAATACAAACCTTATTCAAAACAAATAAAACCTTGAAAGAAGCGTATGCAAAACACCAAATCAAAAAAATTATAGAGCAAAAATTGGGTTCTTTTTTTATTGAAAAAGGAGTTTCTGTTAAATCTTTACAACATAAAACGCTGTATCTTGTTTGCCCTAATGCAAGTTTAAAATCAGAAATTCAATTACGAAAACAACTTCTCATCACCGAAGTAAATACCATAGCAAAAGAAAATTTGATTGACGACATTGTCATCTTAAATGCTTAAAAATTATGCCTCGCTATTTTATTGATATTGCTTATGACGGAAAAAATTATCAAGGCTTGCAAAAACAGCACAATGCAAATTCTGTAGAATCTACCTTGTCTAATTCTTTATCTACTTATTACAAAAAAAACATTTGGTCTAATTTAACTTGTGCTTCTCGCACAGATGCTGGCGTGCATGCCACACAAAATTTTTTTCATATTGATTTTGAAAACTCACTTGTTGATATACTAAAAGACATGTATCACATCAACGCCATTTTGCCTTTAGACATTGTCATTCAAAACATATCGCCAGTTGTTGCCAATGCACATGCAAGGTTTGATGCAAGACAACGCTGTTATGAATATTCAATTCATACATATAAAAACCCTTTTAAACAAAATTGTTCTTTGTATTATCCCTATCCGATTGACAAAGAATTATTGCAAGAGGCGGCGAAACTAATCTTGCAACAAAAAACATTTACAAGTTTTTGTAAAAAGCACGCTCAAAATTACACTTACGATTGCACCATTTTTTTGAGCCAATGGGTAGAAAAAAAAGATGCCTTATTGTATGAAATTACCGCTAATCGGTTTTTGCGTGGTATGATAAGAGCCTTAGTTGGAACAATGCTTTTGGTTGGGAGAAAGAAAATAACGCTCGAACAATTTCAACAATTTTTTATACAACCACAATTAGCGAGTGCTGATTTTAGCCCACAAGCAAAGGGATTATGTCTAACACAAATTATTTATCCCGCCTCTGTTTTTATTTCTTCATCGAATTGATTTTATGTTTCAACACACAACAACAGTTAGAATTTGTTATGCCGACACTGACCAAATGGGTTTTGTTTATTATGGCAACTATGCAAAGTTTTTTGAAATAGGACGTGTAGAAGCCATTCGTTCGCTTGGCGTTACGTATAAAAATATGGAAAAAGAAAATTTTATTATGCCTGTTTCTGAATTACAAATTAAATATCTCAAACCAGCTTTTTATGATGATTTGTTAAGCATAGAAACACGCATTGTTACCCTGCCATTAAAACACAAAATTGTTTTTGATCACAAAGTGTGGAATGCCAAAAACGACCTACTCGCAAAGGGAAGCGTGTCTTTATATTTATTAAATAAAACCACCATGCAGCCGACAACATTGCCTTCGGGTTTGACGACTGCTTTACAACAATTTTTTAAAAATAATCATTAGCAAATGAAAGCAAGTATCTTAACTATCGGCGACGAATTATTAAACGGACAAACCATAGACACAAACAGTGCTTGGATTGCAAAACAACTCAATGCAATAGGGTTCATTATCATACAAAAAATTTCTGTTGGTGATGATGCCAATGCGATGGTGAACGCTTTGCATGAAGCGCAAAAAAATGCTGATTTTGTTTTTATTACAGGGGGCTTAGGTCCAACAGCAGACGATATGACAAAACCAACTTTGTTGAAATATTTTGGAGGAACACTTGTTTTGCATGAAGAGAGTTTGGCATTGATAAAACAAATATTTGCAAAACGTCAAAAACAAATGATTGAAAGAAATGTGCAACAAGCAATGGTGCCAAGTTCGTGTCAAGTTGTTTTAAATCATTGGGGAACTGCACCAGCCATGCGGTTTGAAAAAAATGGAATTGTTTTTTTTAGTTTGCCTGGCGTGCCATACGAAATGCAACAATTGATGGCGGTTCAAATTTTACCTCAACTTGTGCAACAAAGTCGATTGCATATTGTGCATCGGTATATTTTAACGCATGGCATTGGCGAGTCATTTTTAGCAGATAAAATTCAATCTATAGAAAGTCTTTTGCCACCGCAAATCAAATTAGCGTATTTGCCCAAACAAGGTTTTGTTACACTGCGTTTGACAGGTACAGATGAAAATAAAAATCATCTCATGGAAATGATGAATGATTTTCACGAAAGGTTTATTAGCACGCTAAAAGAACATATTGTAACGCATAAACACAATAATGTAATCGATGCCTTGAGAGAAAAATTGCTCGACAATAAAATGACAATAGCCACTGCAGAAAGTTGTACTGGCGGATACATTGCACATCTTTTAACACAACAAACAGGTGCTTCAAATTATTTTTCAGGTTCAATTGTTGCTTATTCAAATGCAGTCAAAAACGAAGTCTTACACATTCCTCAACAACAACTTGATGAACACACTGCGGTATCTGAAATTGTGGCAGAACAAATGTTGAAAAATGTATTACCGCAAATGAATGCGGATTGTGGAATTGCCATTACTGGTTATTTAAGTGCCGTACCAAATGACAATTCTGTTCCTATTGGACAAGTATTTGTGTGTGTGGGTAGTGTAACACATTGTCAAGTTCACGAATTGCGATTGCAATCTTTAAATCGAGAAAAAAATATTGAACAAGCAAGTTTACACGCACTGTTTTTATTATATCAATGGATAACAAAAACACACGGTCTATCTGCATAAATTATTTTATCATCACATCAACAACACATACAATCTTTCACTTTTAAAAATAACAACATGGAATTTTCGGCACAAAAAATTGCAGAAATTATTGCAGGAACAATTGAAGGCAACTCTAAAATAGCCGTTCGTGATTTTGGAAAAATAGAAGAAGCAAAACAAGGGCAGTTGAGTTTTCTTGCTAATCCTAAGTATGAACAATTTTTATATACAACTCAAGCCTCTATCGTTATTGTAAAAGATGATTTGGAATTAAAAGAAAAAATTGCTGCCACTTTAATTCGTGTGTCAGATCCCTACTCTGCTTTTGCGACTTTATTGCAAGTGTATGACAAGCTCCAAATGCAAGCCTACAAAGGCATTCATAAGAAAGCAATTATTGGCAACAAAACCCAGATTGGCAAAAATGTGTACATCGGTCCAAATACAATTATTGAAGACGGCGTGAGTATTGGCGATAACACCATTATCATGGGCAATTGCAATATTGCGATGCAGTCTAAGATTGGGGCAGATTGTTTAATTTATGCAAGCGTCAATATTTACAAACATTGTGTCATTGGCAATCAAGTGATCATTCATGCAGGGGCGGTAATTGGGTCTGATGGTTTCGGATTTGCACCGCAACAAGATGGGTCATACAAAAAAATTCCACAGATAGGAAATGTTATACTTGAAAACAATGTTGAAATTGGTGCAAACACTTGCATTGACAGAGCAACAATGGGCAGCACAATCATTAAACAAGGAACAAAATTGGACAACTTGGTTCAAATTGCACACAATGTAGAAATCGGCAATCACGCCGTTATTGCTTCTCAAGCCGGCATTGCTGGTAGTACAAAAATTGGTCAGCATGCACGCATTGGTGGGCAAGCGGGTTTGGCAGGACACATCACTATCGGCAACCAAGTTGGCATTGCTGGACAATCTGGCGTTTCTGGAGACCTCGCAGACGGAAGTCAAGTTTTTGGCTCGCCACACATGGACGCAAAAAAATTCTATCGCAGTTACGTTCACTTTAAAAATTTGAATGAAATAGAATTGCGTCTGCGTCGAATGGAAGAAAAAATCAAATAGTTTTTTAGCCCTCTTTTGGGTGCAATCACTTTGTTTTTAATTTCTTTTACGACTAAACAATAACATGATAGAAGACAGCCTTTTTATTCTTATTAAAACTTTATCAAAAGCCGAAAAAAGAAAATTTCAACTTTTTTCTGCAAAGTCTGATGGTTCTACAAGCCTTTATGTACAACTGTTTCAAGCAATGGATAAAATAAAAGATTTTGACGAGGCGGTTATTTTAGCATCTAATAAAAACATCAAGCCTTCACAAATTGGAAACCTCAAACTTCATTTGTATAAAAACATTTTGACTTGCTTGCGGCTAATAGAAAAAGAAAAATTAGTGGCAATAGAAATTAGAGAGGAAATGGATTACGCTAAAATTCTCTATAATAAAGGACTCTACAAACAAAGTTTGAAAGTGTTAGAAAAAACAAAAACGCTTTGCAATCATCATCACGACTCTATTTTATTATTAGAAATTTTAGAGTTTGAAAAGACAATAGAATTGCGACACATCACGGGCAATTCTTATCCTAAGGCGGACGCTTTAATTACAGAAACAACAACGCTTGTTAAACAAGTAAAACAAGAAACATCTTTGTCGAATTTGTGTTTGACCATGTATGGATTGTATTTAAAAAATGGACTTGCCAAAAACACAAAAGAGGCCGAAGGGGTTCGCCATTTTTTTTTAGCACAGACAAAGGGACTTGTCGTAGAAGAATTGAATTTTAATGAACGCGTCAATTTTTATCAAGCCCATACTTGGTATTTTTATATCCTCCAAAATTTCGCTCAATATTACAAGTATGCCCAAAAATGGCAAGATTGTTATCGTGCTGATTATTCAGACGAAAGCATAGACATAGAGCCACTTTTAAGAGCAAAACATCATTTTATGAATGCCCTTTTTTTTGTTAGCGATGCAAACCGATTGCAAGAAGAAGTCCATTCTTTTGAACAACATTTTTGGCGTGAACGACTTTTGTTTTCGGTCAATTTACAGAGCCAAATTTTCATTGATTATTTTTCTGCGGCAATCAATCGCGTTTTTTTAATGGGTAATTTTGATCAAGGTGTCAAACTTGTTCCTTTGATTGAAGGCGGTTTGCAAGAATATAAATATCAATTAGACACGCACAAAACACTTGTGTTTTACTATAAAATTGCAGGCATTTATTTTGGCAATGACAACCCAGAAAAGTGCATCGATTATTTGAATAAAATACTCAATTTAAAAATCGGTGCAATAAGAACAGACCTGCAATGTTTTTCGAGAATGCTTCATTTGATTGCTCATTTTGAATTAAAAAATTTTGACATTATTGATTCGCTCATTAAATCGCTGTATCGCTTTTTACTGAAATACAACAATGATTCTAAAACAATTTCTTTGGTGATGAATTTTTTGAAAAAAGCCATTCGTAGCGACCGCGATCAAATCATTCCTTTGTTTGAACAGCTTTTAAAATCTTTAAAAACAGCAATTAAACCGCCGTATGAAAAAAGAATGTTTTTATACTTAGATTTTGTTTCCTATTTAGAAAGTAAAATCACAAAACAAAAAATAAGCCTCGTCATTCAAAAAAAATATCAACAAGGCGTTAAGCGATTTTAATACGCGAAATACTGCTCAAAATTAAGCTGATAAAAGGCTTTTCCTTGGTTTAAAAGAGACGAATTTTCTTTGCCCAAACGAATTGTATTTGCGTTTGCATCAAAAATTATCGTGTCTGTTTTACTCACCACAGCAAAGCCGTTATTGAAAACATAATGTGTTTGTAATGGCGGCTGATGAGACAATAAATCTTGAGACCAAAAAAAACGCTGTGCAGGTAAATGTAACTGTGCCAATAAAGTATGAATCAAGTCAGTTTGATTTCCTACGACAGATATTTGCTTGCCGCGATATTCTGTTTTTAAGGCACCGCCAAATAACAATAACGGAATTCGGAATTTTCTGGGGTCGAAATTTTGCGTATAATTTCTAAGAAGGTTTGTTCCATGGTCGGCAAGCACAACAAATAAAGTTTGGTCAAACCACTTTGTTTTTTTTGCTTTTTCAACAAAATCTCCTAAACAAGAATCTGTAAAAAATGCCGTACTTCTTATTTTTTCTGTATTATCCTTTGTCCCAAAGTGGTGTGCTGTTGGCAAGTCAAAAGGTTCGTGATTGGACAAACTGAGATAGGCCGAAAAGAATGGAGTTTGTAGTGTATTTAATTGTTGTGATAAAATTGTAAACGTAATGTCATCATGTAAGCCCCACTTACTATTTGCTTCGTGCGTATAGAGTGTTTTTACATCGTCGTAATGACCAAATCCATGAGAAAGTAAATACGACTTGATATTACTAAATTGTAAATCGCCGCCATATAAAAAATAATTCGCATAACCTTGTTTCATAAGGTCTTGAGAAAGGCTTGGCAATTTTTGTTGCTTGCTATTTTCTTCAATAATGTTTTTATTGCCAAACGCTGGTTGGGCACTCAATATTGCTGGCAATCCTTTGTATGTTCTGTCTCCAGACGCATAGATATTTGTAAATAATAATCCTTGTGAAGAGAGCTGTTCAAATTGAGGCGTAATATTTTTTTCTCCGCCTAAAGAAGAAATAAAATCAGCAGAAAAACTCTCTAAAATAATCAAGCAAATATTTGGTCGCTGCATTGTTAAAATCGGCAGCGTGCTGTCTGTTGTATTTTTATTTCTAAGTGATTGAGACGCGTTGAGCAATTCATTTTCATCATTGATATAAGTGTATTGCTTGGTACTTACATCGTCGGCATCTAAAATGCTTTTTATCAAAACCCATTCTGTATTCAACGCTGCCATATTTGCATTTTGGTGAACAGAAAAATACGCCGCGCTATAATTGATTGGAGCAATGCCCACGCCGCCTCTAATGGCAATAAAACATAACCCAAAAACAACAGCGCTTTTAATGCTCAACAATGCAACAGATTTTTTATGATGAGTGATGGTTTTGTATTTAAAAACAATTTTTTTAATTAGCCATAGACTAATGAATACTTCTGTGATGAGAATGATTATTGATGAAACCCAAGGTGCGGCATAAGACGAAACAAGTGCATCATGCGTATCATTAAACATGAGGTGCAATACTTTGTAATCTATTTTAGAACCCCATACTTTAAAAATATTTACATCGATAATATTGATGGCACTAAATACAATGAGCAAAAAAACAACATAGTATTGATGGAGTGTTTTGAGCCATTTTAAGCGAGGAATAAAAATCTGTACAACATATAATAGTAAAGGAAAAGCACAGACATAACCAATTAAAGACAGGTCTAAACGTAAGCCATAAAAAAAACTTTTGATAATTTCTGGGGTGGGAACGTCATGAAATAAATGCCACCCAAACAAAACAAATACAAGGCGATGAATTGCAAACACAATCAGCCAGGCAAGCACAACACGCAACAAGGGAACAAAAAAATTTCTTGTTTGTTGCATTAAATTTTGTTTTCGGCATTAGGAAAAATAACGCTTGGAGAAAATTGTTTTGCTTGTTCAAACTCCATGCTCGCGTACGAAATAATGATGACTTTATCTCCCTTTGCAATTTTTAATGCCGCAGGTCCGTTCATACACATCATGCCACTTTCGCTTTCGCCTTTAATCACATACGTAATTAACCTTTCGCCGTTACGGTGATTCAATACATGAACCTGCTCGCCCTCAATCAAATTTGCGGCACGCATTAATTTTTCATCAATCGTAATACTACCGATATAATCAATATTGGCTTCTGTAATTATGGCGTTGTGAATCTTTGATTTTAATACTTGAATGGTCATTAAATTATGTTTCTGTAAAAAAATAACTCTTAGCTTAAAACAAATTGCTTTCTACAAATTGACAAATAATATGCCCAATAGTAATGTGCGATTCTTGAATACGTGGTGTGTCGTTAGAGGGAACATTGAGTAAAATGTCGCTACAGTTTTTCATCAAACCACCGCTTGCACCAGTCAATGCAATTGTTGTCATGTTTAATGTTTTTGCTTTTTGAAAAGCAGCAATAATGTTTTTCGAATTTCCCGACGTACTCAACCCAATAATAATGTCGCCTTTGTTTCCAATTCCATTGATAATTCTTTCATATACAAATTCATAACCATAGTCGTTCGCAACTGCGGTTAGATATGAAGTGTTACAATGCAAAGCTTCTGCGGGTAAGGCTTTGCGGTCTTTGTAAAATCGTCCACTAAATTCTGCCGCCAAATGTTGTGCGTCTGCGGCACTACCGCCATTTCCACAAAACAAAACTTTGTTACCCGCTTGAAATGCTTTTGTAATGAGTTCAATACTGCTCTCAATTTTTTGTAGCAATATTTTGTCTTGAATAATGAGCTGTTTTGTGTCGATAGATTGTTGTAAAATATTTGCGATGTTTTGTGTCATAGATTTTAGTTTTTAGAAGTCCACGTTGTGAGACCTTGTTTGGTAAATTGAAAAGGTGCAGTATTGCCCCCAAGTGCGAGTAAACTTTGAATGACTTTGTAGCGACTATTTTTTGTACAATAAAAAAACATAAATCCTCCGCCTCCAGCACCACTAATTTTTCCTCCAATAGAGCCAGCTTCCTTTGCTGTGGCATAAATTTTTTCGATGAGAGGATTAGAAATATTGTGTGCCATTTTTCGTTTTTCTTCAAAACCTTTGTCTAAAATAATTCCAATGTCATTGAGGTTGCCTTTTAACAAAGACTCTTTCATTTGATAGGCTTGCTGTTTGAGTTGGTGCATTGCATCAATGCTTGTTTGATTTTTTTGTGTAACGTTTTTTTGTTGTTCTTCAATAATTTTTGCACTCTCTCTGCTTGTGCTTGTATAGTACAAAACCAAATTGTGTTCTAATTCTAACAATATTTCTTTTTGAATTCGCAATGGATTGACTATTACATTGTCATTAGCATAAAATTCCATAAAATTAAATCCGCCAAAAGTGGCTGCATATTGGTCTTGCTTACCTCCTGACAAACCCAAATCTTTGCGTTCAATTTGATAGGCATAATACGCGATGTCATAATCTCCCAAAGGCAAATTGAGCATTTCTTTAAATGCCCCAATAATGGATACCATAAGGGTTGAAGAGGTGCCTAATCCACTACCAGCAGGTGCTTCAACAAAGGTGCTGATTTTCATGCCTTGTAGTGCAAACGGATAATCTTTTTGAATACGATTGTAAGCTCCTTTTACAAGTGCAAATTGATTTGTGTGCGGCAGCGTATTGGTCAGTTCACAAGTTTCATATTCGTTTCTGTCTAAGGCTTCTAAAACAATTTTATTGTCGTTGGTTAGTTCGATGCTTGTATGAGCATAAAGAGAAACGGTGGCATTTAAAATTGCACCTCCAAATTGATCGCTATACGGACTGACGTCTGTGCCTCCGCCTGCCAATCCAATTCTCAAGGGGGCTTTACTTCTAAAAATCATGTTTGGTTTTAGTTGTTGTAATGAAGATGATAATCAATTAAACCCTTCATTGGTGAACGCATAATTTTGCCTAATTGCAAGTTGTATTTTTTACAAATAAGAGCGAGTTCTTCAGAAAAAATATTCGAGATGCCCCCGATAAAATTAAGAGGCATTGTTTTTGATTCTTCAAATTTTAATAAGTGGCGGGTGAAAAATGCGTCTAAAGATTCTAAAATCAATTTTTGCATTAAAGGCGTTTGTTTGTGTTTAGAAATAAATCGCGCAAAAGACGCGAGGTATTGATTCGGCGTTTCTTTTTTATACACGTTTTCTAAAATGGAGTCTTTGTTTATTTCAAATGTCTCTTCTAAATCGGCTACCATTGCGGTGGGCAATTCGTCATAACAATACAAGTTCATCAATTTTTTGCCCATATAAGCGCCGCCTCCTTCGTCGCCCAAAACATAACCAATGCCATTGCGACTTTTAGAAATCCATTTGCCGTCATACACAGCAGAACTTGCACCCGTTCCAATAATCGCTGCGATGCCTTTTTTGTTTAAGCACAAGCTGCGTGCAGCGCCAAGCATGTCGTGCTGTATATCCATATAGGCATTTTTAAATAAACTTTGCAAGGCTTCTTTCACAATTTCAGCATTGCTGGCAATGGAACAAGCTGCCCCATAAAAATAAATTGCTTCAGGGGCAGAAGAATTGACATCTAATTTTGGTGCTAATTCTTCTTTCAGCACTTTCTTCATTTGTTCAGCATTCATCACTTGTGGAGACAATCCTTTTGTAATATAAGTGGCATATTCGACACCGTTTTGAATGAAAGCCCATTCTGTTTTTGTTCCTCCGCTATCTACGATAAAAAATTTTTCTGGTGTCATACGGCATAATTTTTAAGAGTAAAAAAATATAAAAAGTGAAAACAAAAAAGTTATTTGTGATGCGTTTATGAAAGAAGAGTTGGGTTTAAAATTTTTCTATTGTGCCGTCGCTCCAGCACTCTTCCAAAGCATAAAAAGCTCTTTGTTCTGGCAAAAATAAATGCACAACAATGTCGATATAATCTAATATCAACCATGCACTATCTGGTTCTATGTTGCGACGAAACACTTTTTCTTCACACGTTTCTTTTACTTTTTTTTCTATGTTTTCTGCAATGCCTCGTAATTGAACAAAAGTTGTGGCTTCGCAAATGATAAAATAATCTGCAACAGATTCTGGCAAATGCTGAAGGTTAATGGCAATAATGTTTTCTCCTTTAATATCTTCTATCGATTCAATGATCGTTTGCTTCAAAAAGTCACTTGCCGGGTTCAACACTTTTTTTAATTGTGTAACCTTTTTTGTTACGGCAGTTTTTTTTGGTGCAGCAACTTTGTTTTTTACAACGGGGGATTTTTTCGGTGCTGTTTTTTTACTTGTGCTTTCGCTTGTTTTTTTAAGTGGCATTTTTTCTTTAGGGTTGTATGTTCAAATAATGGTTTACAAAAGTCCGTTGTCTTTAAAACTAAAATAATTGTTTGCTGCAACAACAAGATGATCGACCAATTCTATGGTACATTGTTGGCAAGCGGCATGAATTTGTTGGGTTAAGGTTTTGTCTTGTGGGCTTGGCGTAACATTTCCTGATGGGTGATTATGGTATAACAATAGGGCGACAGCATCATATTCAAAAGCATACTTTAAAATTAAACGCACATCAACTAACGCACTTGTTAAGCCTCCTTCACTAATTATTTTTTGTTGCACAATTGTTTTATTTCTGTCTAAATATAACACACCAACAATTTCGTGTTTCACATCTACAATGCTTGCATTCACATAATCAAAAGATTGTCGGCTACTCGTACAAGTATATTTTTTTAAACTGACCATGTCTTGATTTCGGCGTACTCCTAATTCTATGGCAGCTAAAATACGAATCGCTTTTACTGCACCAATGCCTTTAATTTGACTTAAATGTTTGACACTGCGGCTGCCCAATTCTGGTAAGCTGTGATGACAATATTGTAATAAATCTCTTGCAACTTCAATGGCAGATTTTTCTGTCGTTCCGCTATTAATTAAAATCGCCAACAGTTCGGTATTGCTCAATGCCTTTGCTCCTTGTCGCAACAATTTTTCTCGCGGTTTGTCCTCGTCTGCCCAATATTTTATCGCTTGATTTTGCATAGAAATATTTATTGTAACATTTTTTCAATGTTTTTAAACCCTTTTGCTGGCTCCATATTGTTCCACACAATTTGGTAAATATTTTCGATGATGGGCAAATCGGCTTTTATTTTTTTATTCAAATTAAAAATACACTTACTTGTATTATATCCTTCTGCCACCATATTCATTTCTAATTGTGCCGACCGAACAGAATAGCCTTTTCCTAACAAAGAACCAAATTCTCTATTGCGACTATAAGGAGAATAACACGTTACAAGTAAGTCGCCCAAATAAACAGAGTCATTATGGTTGTAAATGTTTTTTACTTTTTTATAGACGTATAATTTTTGCAAAAATGTACTTAACTCTTTTGCACAGTTGGCATTATATACGCTCATAAAATTATCGCCATAATGGAGACCGTGAGCAATGCCGGCACCAAGTGCATAAATGTTTTTTAATACAGCAGAATATTGCACTCCCCACACATCATTATTGATAATTGTATTGAGGTATTTGTTTTTAAACTGGGCGGCGATTTCTTTTGTCGCAATTTCTTGTATGCCTGAAAAAGTGAGGTAGGATAATTTTTCTATGCCAATTTCTTCGGCATGACAAGGTCCCATTATGGTGAAATAATCTTGCGGAGAAACTGCAAATTCTGTTTCTAAAAATTCATTCAATAAAACATTTGTTGTTGGAATAATTCCTTTAATGGCAGAAACAATTTTTTTGTTTTTAAAACAATCTTTTGGCAATTGCTTTAATGCATCTTCAATATACGCAGACGGAATAACACAAATGAGAACATCAGATTGTTTTACAACAGTTTCTAAGTCTTCATAGAGGTTTAAATATTTTGTATTGAAAATAATACTCGAAAGATATTTCGGATTGTTTTTGTTCTTTTGAATACTCGCAATTTGCGACTGACTGCGAATCCACCAATTGATTGTTTTTTTATTGTCATTCAAAATTTTAACAATCGCAGTTGCCCAACTACCGCTACCAATAATGCCAATTTTCATAGATTAAAGTTTTAATAAAATATTTGAACTCGAATGTACTGTTGTATTTGTAATTAAAATATCCAAGTATAATTTTTAAGTAAATGTGATTCTACAAAACCTTGACAAGCCTGATTGTCAGGAATGAAATTTCTCTTGTACTGCGTTGAATAAATTGTCTCCTTTGAAAAAATACTTGTTTGTGGGGCAAGTCCATCAAGGCGTAAATTGTCTTTTGCATTCGCAGAAATGTCTTTACTGCCATATTGTTGTACAGACCGAAACAATTGGTGCGGCACACTTTTCGCACTTGCATTTTCGGGTGCAAGAACAAAAAATTGCAAAAATTGAATACGAGGATTTTTTTTCAAATGGTCTATTATTCCCAAACAATAAGCATATCCCATGCTATGGGCAACAAGATGAAGTAATATATTTTTTGTATCAGACTTTCTGGCTTGCATAATTTTTTGCTCAAAAGTAATGCCTGCTTTTATCCCTTCGGCATAACGAAACAAAAACCCTTCAATATTAGATTGGGTGTTAAAAATAAGTACCGACGAGTTGCCATTCGATACTTGCAAATAACTAACAAAACTTTTCAAAATGCGTTCTATACTTTTATGGTTTGATGTTTGTATAGAAAAGTGTGCGTCGGCATAATAGGCAACTTTGCTTTTGCAATGCGACAAAAACAAGTCGTCCATTTGTTGCCAATAACCAAAAACATCTTCTACAAAAATATTGTTTTCGCTATCGGGCAATTCTTTATCCGCTGTAAATAATTCTTGTGCAAACCGATAGCCATTGACAAATAAAGTAATTGGGTCGTCTGGGGTAAGATGCAAATGGTTTTTTTCTGCAAGCACAGGTAAGGGAAAAGCGTCTGGTTGCACTTGTTCATCAAACAATCGATGAAGGGCATTTAAAATGTCTGCAGAAGATATTGTCGATACCACAAAAAAAATTAAAGGCAAATAATTTGTTACAATATGAAGAATTTCAAGGTGCTTCAATAATAGCATTTGTAGATTGAATGGAAAATTACATTAGCGACAAAAAAAAACAATATGCTTTTAGGGTTACAAGATGTTACTTTTGAATTTGGAAGTAGAACAATTATTGAAAATGCAAATTGGCACATTCAGCCAAACGAACGGATTGGCTTGATTGGTTACAACGGAACTGGAAAATCAACCATTTTGAAAATTTTCACTGGCATGTATGCCGTGCGTACAGGACAAGTAATGAAAAACAAAAGCGTCAAGCTTGGTTTTTTAAATCAAGATTTATTGAGCTTTGAAAGCGAAGACACAATTTTAAACGTTGTTCTTCAAGCCTTTGCAAATATTGACGCCATCAACAAAGAACTTGCTGATTTAGAAAAGGCTTTAGAAACAGAAACCGACGAAAAAAAACAAGAAGAGTTGGCGCTTGCTTATTCCGAAAAACTAGCCGAATTAGGCGAATTAGATGGTTATGACGTTGCCTATAAAGCAAAAACAATTTTAAACGGATTGGGCTTTTCTGAAGACGAATATGAAAAACCTTATTCTCAATTTAGTGGTGGTTGGCGCATGCGTGTAATGCTTGCAAAAATCATTTTAGAAAACCCTGACGTATTATTATTAGACGAACCAACAAACCATTTAGATCTGCCGTCTATTCAGTGGATAGAAAAATATTTACAAGACTTTAATGGCAGCATTGTAATTGTGAGTCATGATAAATATTTTTTAAACAGAATGGTTACAAAGGTGGTTGAAGTGTATCAACGCAAACTGCATATTTACAATGGCAATTATGATTTTTATGAAACAGAGAAAGTGCAACGACAAGAATTACAACGCCGTGCTTTTGAAAATCAACAAGATTATATCCGCCAACAAGAAGCCTTTATAGACCGCTTTAAAGCAAAAGCAAGCAAAGCTGCACAAGCACAAAGTGCAATGAAGCGAATAGAAAAATTAGACAAAATTGAAGACGTGATGGTTGAAAAGCCAGAAATGAATATTGCTTTTGACGTCAATTGTACGCCAGGAAAAATGATTTGTGAATTTGAAAAAGTGTCTAAAAGTTATCCCAAAAAACCCATTGTAACAGATGCGTCTTTGCATATTTTACGTGGCGATAAAATTGCTTTGTTAGGGGCTAATGGCATTGGAAAATCAACCCTGTTGAGGCTCATTGCAAACATTGAACAATTTGAAGGCAACATTAAAATTGGGCATAACGTTAAATTCAGTTTTTACGCCCAGCATCAATTAGAATCGTTGAATATGCAACACAGCATTTTAGAAGAAGTGAGATACGCAGCGCCAATAAGCATTACAGAACAGATGATTAGAAATATGTTGGGTTGTTTTTTGTTTAGTGGTGATGACGTGGATAAAAAAATCAAAGTGTTGAGTGGCGGAGAAAAAGCAAGAGTTTCACTTTGCAAAGTCATTCTTACACAATCTAATTTTTTACTTTTAGACGAACCAACAAACCACTTAGATTTATTGTCAATAGAACTCCTCATCAATGCGTTAAAAAAATATGAGGGAACGCTGATTTGTGTCAGCCATGACCGACATTTTGTTTCTAACCTCGCAAATAAAATTTGGTATTTAGAGAACCAAATTTTAAAAGAATATGTGGGCACTTATGAAGAGTGGAAAGAGTTTATGGCACAAAAAGAAAAAAACAAATTGCCACCTTCTCCTGCTGTAAAAACAACACCAACAAAGCCTGCTGCACCTGTTGAACCCACACATCAATCCAACCAAGAAAAAAAGAAATGGGAAACGCAATTGCAACAAATCGAAAAAAAAATAGATGAGTGTAAAAAACAAATTGCATTGAACGAAGAAAAAATGTCTCAACCAGAAGTATTAAAAAATGCAACCTTATTGAAAACAGAAAATGATTTCTATTTAAAAAATTCATCTCGATTGGCTGAATTAGAAAAGGAATACGAAGACGTGTTTGCAAAAATCATCAATTAAATTTTTCTCCTTTTTGAACCTCTGTTTTACTATGCTTACAAAAAAAACAATTGCCTGCCCAATTTGCAAAAGTGAAATTGACATTCAAAACGTCCTTTTACAAGACATAGAAAAAGAATCTCAAACAAGAATGTTTTTGCTTGAAAAAAAAGAGAAAGAATTTGAGGAAAAAAGACAAAATGAAAACGCCTTATTCAAGGAACGTGAAGATAAAATACGCAAACAAATTCAAGATGATGCGGATAAGAAAAATGAAGCAGACCGAAAAAGAATAGAACAACAAGAGCAAGAAAAAATGAATGCCCAATTGAAAAAACAAGAAGATGAGAGTGCAAAATTGCGACAAGAATTGAGCAAAATGTTAGAGACTATGACAGTACTACAAAACCAAATTGCAAATAATGATATTGAAAAACAAAAAGCAGAAATTGCCCTTCGTTCAAGCATTACACAAGAGGTAAAAGCACAAACAACACAACAAGCAAAGTTGGAATTAGAACAAAAATTTCTCCGTGAGTTGGAAGAAAAAGACATGAAAATTAAAGAGGCTGAAATGAAATTAGAACAGCAAGAAAAATCAATTCACACAATGCAACGCAATATTGCACAGGGGTCTATGCAATTGCAAGGCGAAGTGCAAGAACTTTTATTAGAAGAGTTTTTGAAAACAACCTTTCCTTTTGACCTTATAGAAGAAGTTGGAAAGGGCGTAAAAGGGGCTGATGTTTTGCAAAGAATTTTTAATGCACAACAACAAGAATGCGGCACAATTATTTATGAAAGCAAACGAACGCAAAATTTTTCTCACGACTGGGTTGACAAATTAAAAAACGATCAAACTCAACAAGAAGCCGTTTTGGCAATTCTTGTAACACAAACCATGCCTAAGGATATGCCTCAGTTTGGTTTACGCGACGGCGTTTGGATTTGCACTTTTAATGAACTCAAAACTTTTATCAAATTTATTCGCGAGTCGATTATCAAAGAACACAAAGTGAAAATTCAAAATGAAAATATTGACGACAAAAAACAACGTTTGTATAATTATTTGGTGAGTGGAAAATTTAGCCTTCGCGTAGAAAATATTGTCAAAGGCTTTGTAACATTGAAAGAAGATTTAGAAAGTGAAAAAAGAATTGTTCAAAAAAATTGGAAGAAACGAGAAGAGCAAATTGAATTTGTTCTTCAAAACACCATAGAGATGCACGGTTCTCTTCAAGGCATTGGCGGAAACGTGATGCCTAAAATTCCCTTATTAGAAGAGCCTGAAATAGATTAACCCTTATACTTTTTTTATGCCCAACATTCACTCATTAAGAACAGACTATACAAAGCAACACCTTGTTGAAGAACATCTTGCAACAAATGCAATTCGTCAATTTGAAACATGGTGGAACGAAGCCATCAACAATAGTGTTGTTGAACCAAACGCCATGACCTTATGTACAACAAGCACAAAGGACAATATGCCGAATGCAAGAATTGTGTTGTTAAAAGAATGGAATGAGAAAGGCTTTGTTTTTTTTTCTAATTATGAAAGCGATAAGGCAGAACAAATGAAGAGTAATCCGAACGTCTGTTTATTGTTTTTTTGGAAAGAAATGGAACGTCAAATTAAAATTAACGGCAGCGTGAGTAAAGTGTCTGCGGAAGAAAGCAACGCCTATTTTTCAAGCCGACCTCTGTCAAGCCAAATCGCAGCGTGGGCATCTACTCAAAGCAAAAAAATAAACAACAGGCGAGTGTTAGAAGATAACTACAAACATTTTGAAGAAAAATTTGCCACGCAAGTTCCCACGCCTCCGCATTGGGGAGGCTATTTTGTTGAAGCCACAAGCATAGAATTTTGGCAAGGCAGAGCCTCGCGATTGCATGATAGAATACTTTATACAAAAGACAATGACACGTGGTCAATAGAACGCTTAGCCCCTTAAAACATGATTAAAACAGCCGATTATTATTGTAGTTACGTCAGTACAAAAGACTGCCCTTCTGACGGCAAAAAAATCTTTGCCTTTATTGGAAGAAGCAATGTGGGCAAATCTTCGTTGATTAACGCCATCACAAATAAAAAAAATCTGGCAAAAACAAGTGCCTCTCCTGGCAAAACAAAAATGCTCAACTATTTCAACATCAACAACACGTTTTATTTTGTCGATTTGCCTGGATATGGTTTTGCCAAAGTGTCTCGCTCGCAACGCAATGTTTGGGAAGAACAATTGTTTTTGTTTATTGAAAAAAATGCTGCACTACAACAGTTGTTTGTGTTAATTGATGTGTCTATTTTGCCTCAACAATCTGATATTGATTTTATCAACCATCTCGGGGAAAAAAATATTCCTTTTGTTATTGTCTTTACAAAAAGCGACAGAGAAACGCAAAGCATTGTTCAAAAGAACAAACAAAACATGATGACAGAATTGCAAAAAACGTGGGAGGAATTGCCGCTTTCTTTTATGACTTCTTGCAAGAAAAAAACTGGCGTCAATCATATTTTAGCCTTTCTTGAACAAGAAATAAAAAACTAATGCGGTGGCAACACGTGCAAAATTTCATTGACATTGTGTTCAATGTTTTTTGCAATGGCATCAAAAGGAAGGTCGTTTTCGTCTAAGCCAAAAGGGTTTTCAATTTCTTCTGCCAGCAACTCAATACTGACTAAAACATAAAACACAAAAGCAACAGCCAACACTGTATAATACCCAAAATCAAACATCCAAGCAAAGGGCAAGCTAAACGTATAAATAAAAATAAATTTTTTGATAAAGCTGCCATAAGAATAAGGAATAGGCGTGTTTTTAATTCGTTCACAAGCACCTATAATGTCAGAAAAATCTTTTATCAAAACAATCATGGTTCGGTATTGTTCGCTCGTCAATTGATTTTCTTGCCGTAATTTTTCTACTGCATTACTCAACAAAACCAAGCCTCGCAAAGGGACGTGTTGCTGCTGTTTAAGGTTAAGCGTTTCTAAATATTGGGGTTCATCAGGAATGCCTTGCAATCTGTTTTTTAAGACAAATACAAACGTGTTCAACATTTTAGCAAAATGTTTTTTGTCTGTTTCTTTAATAGACAACGAGGCAACAAAAATGGCAAACGTTCGAGATGTATTTGTTAATGCCCCCAATACTTTTCTGCCCTCCCACCAACGGTCATAAGAAGTGTTTGTTCTGAACACTAATAACAGAGAAAGCACAAATCCAAGTATGCTATAAACGGCACTTAAATTTTTTATCGGTTGCAGTTGTTTTACATGAAAGATTTCAAACATCACCCATAAAAGAATTGTCGTATAAACAGAAATGCCCAAAATATAAGGTGCAACTTTTTTTAATAAATCCCGTTGAGTAAGTTTAAAAATAAGTCTCGTCCAAGTTTTAGGATTATAGTCTATCATAAAATTATTTTCAATGTGATTGTTTTACGACACCCATTTTTTTCTAAAAGCAAAATCGCCAAAACTTTCTTGTGCGTTTCGCTCTTTTACAAACACGCCAAACAAAGTGTCTAATTCGTGGAGAATTTGTTGTTCGTCAAGACTTTGTTTATATATTTTATTCAGACGCGCACCGGCAATATCACCGCCTAAATGAAGGTTATATTTTCCCATTGCCGTTCCTATAAAACCAATACTTGCTAAATAAGGTCTAGCACAACCATTTGGGCAACCCGTCATGCGTATAATGATTTGCTCTTGGTCGAGGCGATGTTTTGTCATTAGCAATTCAACCTTTCCTACAAGCGTTGGCAAATAGCGTTGAGCTTCTGCAAGTGCTAAAGGGCAAGTCGGCAAAGCAACACAAGCCATTGCATTTTTACGCAGTAAAGAAGTCTTTTCTTGATAAGCAGAAATTTTATACTCGTCTAAAATGGCTTGAATTTTTGGCTTATCTTTTTCTGTAATATCCGCAAGAATGATATTTTGATTTGCTGTAAATCGAATGGTAAAAGCGTTCGTTTTTGCAAGGGCAACAAGGGCTGTTTTAATTTTAAAATCAGGGCTGTCTTTCACAACACCATTTTCTATCATAATTGTATAATACCACAAACCTTGATGATTTTGTTGCCACCCAAACCAATCTGTTCTTTGCGTAAAAGTGTATGTACGCGGCGCTTGTAAAGGAAAACCAATTCGTTTTTCTAATTCTTTTTGAAAATTGGCTACCCCCATTTTATCAACGGTGTATTTTAAGCGTGCCAACTTTCTATCACTTCTATTTCCAAAATCTCTTTGCACAGTAAGGATTTCATATACCGCAGATAAAATATCTTTTTCTTGTTCCACAAATCCAATGACGGTAGCAACTCTTGCATAGGTATTAGGATTGCCGTGCGTTGTTGACAATCCACCCCCAATAGCAATATTAAAGCCGAGTAATTTTTCGTTTTCAATAACTGCAATCAACCCAATATCATTGGCAAAAACATCAACATCGTTATTCGGCGGAATAGCAATTGCGATTTTAAATTTACGAGGCAAATAACGGTCTTCATACAAAGGGTCTGTTTCATCTTTTTTATCTAAAACTTTTTCGTCATCAATCCAAATTTCATAATAGGCATTTGTTTTGGGCATTAACAAGCGGCTAATTTTATCTGCATACGCAAACACTTGTTCGTGAATGGGCGATTCTTTTGGGTGCGAACTACACAAAACATTTCTGTTAATATCGCCACAAGTTGCAATAGAATCTAATTGATGCAAATGAAACGCTTGTATAGTGGGTTTAATATTAGACTTTAACAAACCGTGCAATTGTATCGTTTGGCGTGTTGTAATTTTAATTGTTCCTGTGCCATTGTCTTGAGCAATGTCTTGTGCGGCGAGCCATTGTGTAGCAGTTAAAAAACCGCCCGGCAAACGCAACCGTATCATAAAAGAATACAGTCGTTCTAATTTTTTTTCAGCACGTTCTTCTCTGCGGTCTCTGTCGTCTTGCTGATACATGCCATGAAATTTAATCACGGCTTGGTCGTCATCGCTTATTGCTCCGGTCAATTTTTCTTTTACTTCTGTTGCAAGCGTTCCTCGCAATCCTCTACTTTTTATTTTAATGCTTTCTATCGGTGATAGTTTTTCTATTTGTGCCATGGCAAAAATTCTTTTTACAATAAGGTCTCAAATAAAACAATTTTCTAAACAACCCCCTTTGATAAAAATAATGATGCGACCACTTTAACCATTCAAATATAAAAGGTCAAAAAGTGGTTTGACAAGCATCCTTACGAATCAAAAAAACCTTTACGCAGGAATATTTTTTGGATACAATTTAAAAATTAGTTTTGGGGACTAAAATTTAATCGTATGCCAAATCCAAAGAGAAGACACTCACAACAACGTTCTGCAAAAAGAAGAACTCACTACAAAGCAGAACAAGTAACATTAAGCAATGATAAAACCATCAACGAAGTACACGTAAGACACCGTGCTTATGTTAACGAAGGCAAATTGTACTATAATGGACAATTGTTTTCAGACACTTTGCCTGCCAAATTAAAGGGCTAATTTGATTGGTTGTATTAACCTAAATCTATAGACAGATGAATATTCTTTTAGATGCAATGGGTGGAGATTATGCTCCTCAAGAAGCAATCAAAGGTGTGAAAAGTTTTCTTTCTGAAGATGCAACAACAACCATTTCCTTAGTTGGTAGTGAAGAGTTGTGTATGCCCCTTTTGAAAGAGCATGAAATTGACTTGAATAGAGTTTCTTTTATTCCCTCTACACAAGTGATAGAAATGCACGAACACCCCACAAAGGCACTAAAAGAAAAACAAAATTCTTCTATCGCAATTGGGTTTCAACACTTAAAAGAAGGTAATGCCGACGCTTTTATTAGTGCTGGAAATACTGGTGCAATGCTCGTTGGAACAGCGTTTTCTATCAAAGCAATTGAAGGCGTTTTAAGACCTACAATCGGCTCTCCTGCACCCAAATTAAATGGTGGCTTAGGCTTGCTTTTAGACGTCGGATTAAACGCAGACTGTAAACCTGAATTATTAGACCAATTTGCTGTTTTAGGTTCTGTATATAGCCAAGAAGTTTTAGGCATTGCCAACCCTCGTGTTGGCCTTGTCAATATTGGCGAAGAAGAAGGCAAGGGCAATTTATTGGCACAAGCAACTTATCCGCTGTTAAAAAACAATTCACTCATTCATTTTATTGGCAATGTTGAGGGCAGAGATTTATTGTTAGACAAAGCTGACATTTATGTCTGTGAAGGTTTTGTGGGCAACGTCATTCTAAAAACCTTAGAATCTGTTTATACGGTAAGCCTAAAAAGAAAAATTAAAGACGAATATTTTGACCGCTTTAATTTTGAATATTATGGTGGCACTCCTATTTTAGGCGTGAGCAAACCGGTTATTATTGGTCATGGAATTTCTTCCGCGCTTGCATTTAAAAATATGATTCATCAAGCAAAAAAAATGTTGGATACTGATTTGTGTGGAAAAATGAAGCAGAAGTTTTCACAATTAAAATAAGCCTTTGCGTATCTTACAACGTCGTCTGGTTTGACTTTTTTCAAAACACATGACTTCATTTTTCTTGTGGTTGAGATTCTTTTTTTTTATTTTTAATCTCCCTATATGCAAGAAAAATATCTGTCTGTTTTATTAAAAGATCAAATACTCTCTGGCATTATTTCAACCATACAGATTGAACCACTACGCAAAAAAACGCCCATTCACATGGCTTTGGTACGGTCTATCGTGTCACAACAATTATCAACAAAAGTTGCCCAGGTCATTTATACACGTGTCATCAATTTGCTCATGCACGAGGGCTTGCACCTAAGCGACTTTGACTCCATTAGCGTAGAGAATTTACGCGGAGTAGGACTAAGTCAATCAAAAGCAAATTATATTTTAAATGTCATTGCTTTTTTTAAAGAAAACAAACTCAATGACAAAGTTCTTTTTCAGAAATCTGATGAAGAGCTGTCCCTTTTATTTACGTCTATTAAAGGCATTGGAAAATGGTCTGTGCAAATGATTTTGATGTTTGCCATGCAGCGCGAAAACGTTTTTCCTGAAGACGATTTAGGTATTCAAGAAAGCATGAAAAAACTCTATCAAATTAAAACTGACAACAAAAAAGAACTCAAACAAAAAATGCAACAAATTGCCAAAGCCTGGGAACCTTATCGAACTTATGCTTGCATTTATTTATGGCGTTACAAAGATGCCGTCTCTACTTCAAAAAAAAAACAATCAGAATGAAAACACAAACGCTACAACAAATTTTACAAGAAAGAATCGTCGTTATTGACGGAGCAATGGGAACTATGATTCAAAAGCATCAACTGAAAGAAGAAGATTACCGAAGCACAGAATTTGCCGATTGGCATAAAGATATTAAAGGTCATAACGATATTTTATCTATCACGCAACCGCATATCATCAAATCCATTCATACAGAATATTTAGAAGCAGGTGCGGACATTATTGAAACAAACACCTTTAGCTCACAAAAAATAAGCCTTGCAGATTTTGAGATGGAACATTTAGACTATCGCTTAAATTATGAATCTGCAAAAATTGCCAAAGAAGCCTGCGTTGCATATACACAAAAAACAAATAAACAGGTATTTGTCGCTGGTGCCATTGGACCAACAAACCGCACCTTATCACTCAGCCCCAATGTGAATGACCCCGGTTTTCGCAGTGTTACATTTGATGAGGTTGTTGCTGCTTATTATGAACAAGTCAAAGGGCTTGTTGAAGGCGGGGCGGACTTGTTAATCATAGAAACAATTTTTGATACCCTCAATGCAAAAGCGGCCATTTTTGCCATAGAACAATATTTTGAAGACTGTAAAAAGCCTGCCTTGCCGTTAATGATTTCTGTAACCATTTCAGACAATAGTGGCAGAACGTTAAGCGGACAAACTTTAGAGGCTTTTTATATTTCTATTGCCCACGCAAACCCCATTTCTGTTGGGCTCAACTGTGCCCTTGGTGGAAAAGAAATGAAACCCTTTGTACAACAATTAAAAAAAATCGCCGCTTGTGCAATCTCTTGCTATCCGAATGCAGGTTTGCCAAACGCACTCGGTGCTTATGACGAATTGCCAAGCGACACAGCAAAATATTTACAAGAAATGCTGTCTGAACAATTGGTTAATATTATTGGCGGTTGCTGTGGAACAACACCACAACATATTCAAGCTATAGCAAAAATGGCAAGCCAATACAAGCCTTAATAATCGACCAAAAACAGCGTCCGTTTTGAGCCCATTGCAAAACTGTCTTGTCCTGAAATAGGTTTACACAAAAAAGTGTAAAACATGGACAAAAAAATTGATCAAAAAGGAGGTAAATATTTTACCGACGCAGAAAAACATCAACTCATTGAAGAGCTGATTTCAACGCAGTGTACGAAGGCGGCAATTTGGAAAAAATATACAGGAAAAGAAGACCATGGTGTTCTGCTCAAATGGATGCGACGCTTGGGATATTTTACAGATTTTAAAATCCAACCGCCTAACATTGAACCAAAATCATTGCCAATGAC